>NZ_JBBUTG010000001.1:0-810966 GCF_038066555.1 Ideonella lacteola
CGACGCCGCCGGCCCATCAGATCGACCCCATAAGTGTTCACGTGTCCGACTCCTTCTAAGCGGACAGATGTTCACTACCAGGGCGCTGTCAGATCAACATGTGTTCCCTGGCTGCTTACGGTGAATCGATCGAAGCGAATTGGCTTCCAGCCCGGCCGGTGGTGCCGTGAGGATCAATTGGTCGTGCGATTTGCGGCGCCCACCCGGCAACCACTTTCTGGCTATCGGCGGCAGAAGATTCTCAGCATGTTGGCCGCGTGCGCCGGAATGGTCTTGGCAATGGGCGCTGACCTAGCAGGCGCGCAAGAAGGCACAGGGCAGAGGCTCAGCGGCAAGGTGGGCCGGCTGACCATCACGCGAGGCCTGGTTGATCTCGACGGCCATCCGATTCGGCTGAATCGCACGACAGCGGCCGAGGTGAATGCCTTCTTGGGGCACGATCCCAGCGACCAGGTGAGCGCAGACGCCTACTGGCAGAAGACGGGCATCGTCATCTACGCTGCCCCGCGCGACGATCTGCCGGGCCGGCCCAAGCTGGTTCACAGCGTCCGGATCTGGCTGGGGCAGGAGGAGAACCTGTCCGCCTCGCGGCCCTGCACGCCGGTGGAAGAGGCTGAGCATCAAGCTTCAGTGAAACTTCGCATCGATCAGATCACCGCCACCGATGCTGAACGCGGCTGGTCGCGGGCGGACTTGATTGATCAGGTTCGACGTGAGACGTGTGTGCGCGCTGGCCTGCAGCCCGCACTTCCCTTCGCGGGGCGGTTGGAGGTGGATGGCCTGGCCGTCGTGTCGAATATGACGTTGGCCGAGATCCAGGCTCGTCGCCAGCAAGTGGGCTTGCTGCCGCTGCGGGTGCATCCGGTGAGTGGACGGCCGTATTTCCTGGCGCCTTCCTCCAAAGACCAGCCGTGGGCGGATCAGCAGTGGGAATTCGAGCGACCCACGGAAGACATTCAGGGCGATCAGATCCGCATCAAGGTCATCAGCGTTCCTTGATCCAGCGGACGGTGGCGGTGTTGTGGTCGCACGGGCGATCGCACCGCCCAGCGTTTTGGCCAGTTGGTTGTGCTTAGGCCGGATGTCGCCTATGAGCCATTCCACTGGCGGAAGCGGTGAGATTCGAACTCACGGAGGGGATAAGCCCTCGCCGGTTTTCAAGACCGGTGCCTTAAACCGCTCGGCCACGCTTCCTGGGAAGGCCGTGATTATCGTTCACATTCGGTGCCTTGCCGGCGCCGGGCCTAGAAAGTGGCCGATGGCGCCGGCCTGGCGTGGCGTCAGAGCTTCACTTTGACCTCGATCTGGATCCGGCGGGGCTCGGTCAGGCCGGCGTAGTAGGGCGATCCGACCGGGGAGGAGAGGTTGCTCAGGTATTGCACGTACTGCTTGTCGAGCAGGTTGTTCACGACCAGGGCCAAGCCCCAGTTCTTGGAGCCTGCTTCCCAGCCCAGGCGGGTGTCGATGCGCTGGCGGGCTTCGCCCACGCGGAAGCCGGGCGCCTTGAGGCAGGCGCCTTGGACTTCGGAGTCGTCGTTGCAGCGGGTGGCGCTCAGGTACGAGCCCTGCATAGACCAGTTGGCCAGGCCGCTGCCCCATGCCCATTGCACGTCGACGCCGGCGGTGAGTGATGCCCGCGGTGTGCCATACGGTTGGCCGGTCAGGTCATTGCTGCCGCCGGCGCGGTTGCGCTGCGCCTTGTACTTCTGGTCGATCAACTCGGCCGAGCCGAACAGGCGCATGGAGCGGTCGATCTGCCACTGAGCTTCGATGTCGGCGCCGGTGGCTTCCACATCGCTCACCGTGACCACATACGCCGGGATGGGCAGGGTCTGGTCGAGGGTGATCGACTGCAGGTTCTTGAACAGGTAGTGGAACAGTGAGGCGCCGTAGCTCAGGCCGCTGTTGGCGAAGCGGCCCTTGATGCCCAACTCGTAGTTGGTGACGGTTTCGGGGTCGAAGCGGCCGCCGTTGGCTTCGGTGCTGACGGAGTTGAAGCCACCGGCTTGGTAGCCTCGGCTGACCGAGCCGAACACCATCGTGTCCTTGCCGAAATGGTGATCAATCACCAACCGCGGGCTGACGTTGTTCCAGCTTTGCTTTGCGTAGACCGGCGCCGTGGCCCACTCGGGGTTGTTGAACTCCACGTTGCTGGTTTGCAGAAAGCCGACGAGGCCCGTCAGCGCGCCCGCCGTGGCCGGGTCCAGCGCGCCGGCATCGACCAGCGCCTGGAAGAACTCAGGCGTGAAGACGGCCAGCTGTGGATCCAGCCCAGGGGCCGAGCGCAGCGGGTTGTACCAGCTGAACTTCTTCTCGTCGCGGGTAAAGCGGATGCCGGTGGTGAGGTTGGTGTCCGAGCCCAGGTGCCAGATGGTGTCGCCGAACAGCGCATAAGCCTTGAAATCGCCGGTGTTGCGCATCTCTTCCTGCCAGCGCTCGCCCAGCATGGCCACACCCGGCACGCCGGCCAGCAGGGCCACGCGATTCAGCGTGGTGAAGGGGGCGATGCCCACCTCTGGGTTGTGCGAAAACAGCGTATCGAGCGAGTTGGTGGTGGTGTTGATCTGGCTCGTCTGGCGCGCGTCCTCGCCAGAGAGGCTCAAGCCCACCAGCCAGTCGGCCAATCCGGTGTTGCCGGCCAGCCTGAACTCCTGTTGCCAGCCCGTGTTCTTCTCGAAGTTGCCGGTGGACAGGCGTGATGCGATGTTGTCGGTGCCGTCGTTGTCCTGCACGTTCGTGCTGTTGAAGTGGCGCCAGGCCGTCAAGCTGCTGAAGGTGCCGAATCCGAGGTCATGCTCCACGCGCAGCGACAGGCCGTCGTACAGCCGCTCCTCGCGGCCGTTCTCCACATCGTTGCGCAGTGATTGCTTGCGCGGGTCGACGAAGCCCGAGGTGTCGATGTGGCCGTTGGCGTCGGTGGCCGGGAACACCGGCGTCACCGGTGAGAGGGCCCAGGCCGGTCGCGCGCGCTGGTCCAGGTCTTCGTGTTCCCAACTCAGGACCGCGTGGGTGGCGTCACTGGGCGTCCAGCCCAGCGCTAGGCGCGCGCCCCAGGCGTTGTCTTGTGGTGCCCGCTTGGCGGTGGTGACGTTGGTTGTCCAGCCTTCGCGGCGCTGGGTGACGGATGAAAAGCGCAGCGCCCATTCCGAATTGAGCGGTTGATTGACCATGGCCTCGGTATGCACCGTGGCCTGGTTGCCCATGCGCAGCAGGCCGCTTGCGGCGAAGGTGTCGCCCGGGTCGTTGGTCACCACCGAGATGGCGCCACCGGCGCTGTTGCGGCCGAAGAGCGTGCCTTGAGGGCCCTTCAGCACCTCCACCCGCTTCAAGTCGTTGAAGTTCAGCATGGCGCCGCCCGTCTTGCCGGCGTACACGCCGTTCACGTACACGCCCACGGGTGAATCGGTACCGATGCCGAAGTCCGCGGTGCCCAGGCCGCGCAGGGTGAAGTTGGGTTGGGTGGGTTCGGTGGCGTCGATCTGCAGGCCAGGCACGAAGCTGGACACCTCGGAGATGTTCACGGCGCCCAGCTTCTCGATCTGCTCCGGGCCGATCAGTTGAATCGAGATGGGCACCTGCAGAACTTCTTGTTTGCGGCCTTGCGCGGTCACCTCGATCACCGAGGTGCCACCGTCGGCGTCCTTCTTCGCCGGCACGTCTTCGGCCCATCCCGCCACGGGCCAGGCGGTGAGCGCGCTGAGCGCTGCGGCGGCCAGGGCCGTGTGGCGAGGCCGGCGGAGGCAGGCTGGGTTGGGCATGGGCGATCTCCTCGTGTTTTACAGCTTGGATTCGGTGGCGTTGCAGCGGCCAGGCAGCGAACTGATCCACTGCCGGATCAGCTGCAGGCCCTCTTCGTGAACGGTGTTTCGGCCCAGCTCGGGCATCATCACGCCGCCCTCGGTGCTGGCCAGGCGCCAGGTCATGATCGAAGCGTCGGGCTGCCCCGGGACGATGTCGAACAGGCGGTCGCCGGTGCCTTTGCCGGCGGCCACAGGCGGCTTGCACAGGCCCATCTGCCAATCGACCGTCGCTTGCGCGTCGAGCCGCAGGGCGGTGTTGCTGGCAGTTGCCTGGGCCTGGTGGCAGTGCGCGCAGTTCACGTCCAGGTACGCGCGCGCCCGGTCGGCCAGCGGCAAGGTGGTATCCGCCCAATTGGCGGCGCGCGGCAGCGGCGCGGCTTCGCTGGCGGGCGGGAGGCCCGTGAGGTAGCCCACGCGCTGCCAGCGAGCCAGTTGGTTCTCTTCGCCATCGGCGTAGCGCAGGGTTCGGTTCAGGTGGCGCGCTTTGGGCCCGATGGGGGTGAAGACCTTCTCCTTCAGGTTCACCACATGGCAGGCCGCGCACTGGTTCTCGTTGGGCACCACGTAGGTGAAGTGTTGGTGCCGCCCTGCATCGTCCACCAGCTCAAGGGCCTTCTGGTCGCCCGTGCGCTCCAGCGCAGCGTCGGTCTGCGCGTCGTTCCACACGTAGGGCAGCACCACCCAGCCGGTGGTTCGCTTCACGAGCAAACGGGTCTCGATCAGGCGCACCTGGCTCAGATCCAGCCCTTCGGTGGGCGAGCCGCCTGGTGCCATGCTGGTTTGCCGCAAGGCGTTGCCGGGGCTTCCTTCCGCTCGAGGGTAGTAGAAGGTCTTGGTGATGATGGTGCCCACCGGGAAATCGAACGCTGCCGTATCGCGGTAGGTGGCCGACTGGCCCGCGGGCATCCACACGGTGCGCAGCTTGTGGGCGTAGTCGCTGAACAGCGGCGTGTTCAGGTCATAGGGCAACACGCCGGTATTGAGCGACAGCCGCTGGCCGTTGGACTCGACCACGTGCCACGCCGACAACATGGCCGGCTTGCCCTCGGCAATGAAATTTACCGGGGGCGGCGTGCGCTGGCAGCCCGCCAGGGTCAGCGCGGTGAGCGCGATGCATGCCGCCAACCGAGCCAAGGGATTTGCGCGGCTCCGGCACTGCCGGTCTGCTTCAAGATCGCCCTCGGGGGACATCGACCGGGAGGGAGCGTGCGGGCTCACGATTTTTGCAGGGCCACGGGCGACAGCGGTGGCAGCTCGCAGCGCATGTCGTCGGTGACCAGACGCGGGTTCTTGTATTGGCCAGGCCCGTCGGCATTGAGCACCTCGGCCTTGTCGTTCTTCACGCACAAACGCGCTTCGGGGGCGTTGCCCGCCTTGGGGTCGGTGTAGCCGTCCCACAGCACATCGGGAAAGTGCCCGTTGAGGCCGAACATCGCCGTCTTCAGCACCTTCAGGTCAACGCCGTCGGGAGAGTCGCCGCCACCGGAAAAGCGGTTGCCGTGAACGTAGATCGCCTTGGGGTAAGGGTCGTACCCTGGCTCGACGCCCTTGTCGCTGTAGTACCCGGTCGAGAAGTAGCTGGAGATGATGACGTTGGCGGTCCGGTTGTCGACGATGTCGTTGTCGAAGATCTCCACCTTCGAGTTCGAGTTGATCACCACCCCCGAGCCGGCCGGCACGCTGGCCACGGCGGTGCCCTTGGCGCCGAAGTTCGCCAAGTTGTTCTTCTCGATGCGGTTCTTGTAGACCCGCGTCGAGTGCCCGGCCTGCGAGAGGTTGGGCATGTTGAAGACGAGGATGCCGCCGGTATTGCCGGTGGCGACGTTCTCGTACACGTCCGCATCGATGGTGTTCTCGATCTCGATGCCCGCCACGTTTTGCTCGGCCCGGCAGCGGCGCACGATGACCTTGTTGGATTGGCCGACGTAGATGCCCGCATCCGATGCGCCGAAGGACTGCGAGTCTTCGATCAGCACATTCTTGGTCTTGACCGGGTAGATGCCGTAGGCACCGTTGCTGGTCTTGGGGCCCTCCGTCCAGCGCACTCTCACGCCGCGGATGGTGATGTTTTCGCCATCGTTGATCTTCAGCCCGTCGCCTTGGCTGTCTTCGATCGTCAGCCCCTCGATGGTGAAATCGCTGGCTTGCACCAGCAGGCCCTCGGGCCCGGCCACCTGGCCGCGGAATGACAGGACGGTCTTCTCCATGCCCGCGCCGCGCAGCGTGACGCCAGAGGCGCGCAGCGACAGACCGCGGTCAAGGTGGAAGTTGCCTGCCGGGAGCTCGATCACGGCACCCGGCTGCGCATCGAGCAGTTGCTCTTGCAGCTTCTTCTGGAACGCGGTGTCGACGGCCAGATCGCCCGCGCGCTGACCCGCACCGGGCGAGGTCTTGTCGCAGCCGACAAAACCAACCGTGGCTGCGGCGGCCAGGGCCGCGGCAACGCGAGCCCAACGGGTGTTGCGCATGGTGAGTCCTCGCTCGATGGCAAGCGCCTGCGGCGGCCGGGCGTTGGCCTGCGGCGATCAAGGCGCCTGCTGTTCGAAAGAATGTAGCAAAGACTATCTTTATGGCTTCACCGTGTTTCCCCGGTGATGCGTCGCACCGGGGCGAGGCGGTTCAACCGGGTGCCTGGGCCTGCGAGCAGGGCACCTGGATCACCTCGCGCCGGCCGCCGTCGACACGCACCGCCGTCAGCGCACCGCCCCACACGCAGCCGGTGTCGAGCGCGAGCAGGTCGGGGCGGTTGATGAGCCCCAGGGTCGACCAGTGGCCAAAGGCGATGGGCTCGCCTGCGCTGGCGCGGTGGGGGTGCTCGAACCAGGGCTTGTAGCCGGGTGGGGCGCCATCGGCGCCTTCCTTGGTGTCAAACTCGAGGGTGCCGTCTGCGGCGCAGAAGCGCAGGCGGGTCAGCGCATTGATGATGAAGCGCAGGCGGTCGGCGCCCTGCAACGAATCGTCCCAACGATCGGGCTGGTTGCCGTACATCTGCGGCAGGAAGTCGCGCCGGGCGGGGCCGCGCAGCATGGTCTCGACTTCGTGGGCCAGTGCCAGTGTGCGCTCGCCATTCCACTGTGGCACGACCCCGGCGTGAACCATCAGCCAGCCTTCGGCGCGATCGGCCAGCCGGCCCTGGCACAGCCAGTCGAGCAAGGCTTCGCGTTGAGGGTGATCGAGGATCTGCACCAGCGTGTCGCGCTTGTGAGGCCGGCGCACACCGGCCGCCACCGCCAGCAGATGCAGATCGTGGTTGCCCAGCAGATACCCGGCGCTGGTGCCAAAGCCCTGCAAGCGATGCAAGACCGCCAGCGAGCCGGGCCCGCGGTTGACCAGGTCACCCAGCACATGAAGCCGATCGCGCGACGGAGAAAAGTCGACGGCGGCGAGCAGGCGCTCGAAGGCATCGCAGCAGCCTTGGAGGTCGCCGATCAGGTAGTGCATGGGGTGTCCTGTGCTGAAAGTCCCTGCGTGAAGGCGTGCTGCTGCACGCGGCGGCGGCCGGCCGCACGCTCCGTGCCCAAATGCCGTGGCGAGGCGGTGGAGGGGGGCATTTTCGGGACAGGACACCCGATTCTGCTACGCTCACGCCCCATTTATTGCCCACCCTGCGGCGCAGATCATGCTTGCGCCGCCCCACATGGACCTCGCCTTACTCGTATTCCTGATCCTCCTCAACGGCCTGTTCGCAATGTCCGAAATGGCCCTTTCCGCCAGCCGAAAGGCGCGGTTGCAGGTGATGCTGGAGGCCGGGGAGTCGGGCGCGCAGGCGGCGATCGACCTGCACGACAACCCGACGAAATTCCTGTCGACGGTGCAGATCGGCATCACGTCGATCAGCGTTCTCAACGGCATCGTGGGTGATGCTGCGTTCTCCGGCCCGCTGTCGACCTGGCTGCTGACGATGCTGCCCATCTCGCAGCGTGCGGCGGATGTGTCCGCCACGGCGCTGGTGGTGTTGATCATCACCGTGCTGTCGATCATCTTCGGTGAGCTCGTGCCCAAGCGCATGGGCCAGATGTACCCGGAAACGGTGGCCCGCCTGGTGGCGCCGCCGATGGAATGGTTGTCGCTGGCCACCCGCCCGCTGGTGGCGGTGCTCGCCGCGTGCACCGAGGGCATCCTGCGCCTCATGGGCGTGCGCGGCGGCCCGGCGCGCAGCGTGACGGAAGAGGAAATTGCCGCCAGCTTGGAAGAAGGCCTGGACGCCGGTGTCATCGAGGCGCAAGAGCACCAGATGGTGCGCAACGTGTTTCGTCTGGATGATCGCCAGATCGGCTCGATGATGATCCCGCGCGCCGAGATCAAGTGGCTCGATGCGAATGCGACGATCGAAGAGGTGCTGCAGGTCGTCGCCTCGGAAGAGCACTCGCGCTACCCCGTTTGCCGCGGCGGCCTGGACGACGTCATCGGCGTCGTCGCCGCACACAGCCTGCTCAGGCCGCTGGCCGAGAACCGCGTGGGCTCTCTGGCCGAGCACCTGCAGCCGCCGGTGTTTGTGCCCGAGACGCTGTCCGGCATGGAGTTGCTGGAGCACTTCCGCAATTCGGGTGCCGAGCTGGTGTTCGTGGTCGACGAATACGGCGCGGTGCAGGGTGTGATCACCGTGCGTGACGTGCTGGAAGCCATCACCGGCGAATTCGGTGGACAGGCCGACGACGGTGCCTGGGCCGTGCAGCGCGAAGACGGCAGCTGGTTGATCGACGGCCTGATCCCCGTGCCCGAGCTGAAAGACCGACTCGAATTGAAAGAATTGCCCGAGGAAGATCGCGGGCGCTACAACACCCTGGCCGGCATGATCATGCTGCTGCTGGGCCGGCTGCCCCGCACCGCCGATCAGGTGGAGTGGGAAGGCTGGCGGTTTGAGGTGGTGGACCTCGATGGAAAACGGGTCGACAAGGTGCTGGCAAGTCGTCAGCAGGGGCCTGTAGTGAATCTGGAGAATTGAAGTGATCAACCCCGAGCTGCACAAGAAGCCCGTGGCGCTGGACCGTGTGTCGCACCGCAACCTGCGCGTTCGCCGCGAACAAAGCGCGCTGGACGCTACCTCGCACCTGAACGCGTTTTTCATCACCGCGGCCGAATTCGCCGATGCGTGCAAGGAATACCCCATCCTCTTCCTGCGTGCCGGCAAGGACGAGCAAGGCAAGGACCTCGTCGCGCCGGTGACGGTGTTTGGCCTGCTCAAGGGCGAGAACCTCGTGTACCGCCATGGCCGCTGGACGATGCGCTACGTGCCCGCCCTGCTGCGCGCCTACCCGTTCGCGATGGCGCCCACGCCGGACAAGCAGTACATCGTCTGCTTCGACGAGACCAGCCCGGTGTTCTCGCAGACGGAAGGCGAAGCGCTGTTCGATGACAAGGGCGAGCCCACCAAGTACCTCAACGAGATCCGCGATTTCGTCGAGAAGATCGAGGTGGAAGTCGAGCGCACCCGGATGGCGGGCCGCAAGATGATGGAGTTCGGTCTGCTGCAGGAAAAGCGCTTCGACGCCACGCTGCCCGACGGCACGCCGCTGTCGATCGACGGCTTCATGGCGGTGGACGAAGAGCGCATGAAGAACCTGAAGGACGCCGAGATCGTCGAGCTGCAGCGCACCGGCCTGCTGGCGCTCGTGCACTTCCACATGGCCTCGATGAGCAACATCAGCCGCCTGCTGGAGATCCACGTCGAAAAGCGCGCCGGCGAAGCGAAGTAATCGCCGTTCAAGATCCGGGCGCTGCGAATCGCCCGCTTCCAGGGCCGCCCCATGGGGTGGCCCTTGTCTTTTCCGGGCTGCGCGGATTGGGGTGATCCCCGCTGGGGAGGCGTTGCGCCGCGGCGTAAGCTGACGAGGCAGTTTGCACTTGCTTCTGGAGCCGCCATGACGACGATCACCTGCCCCCTGTTGCGCCTCGCCGCGCTCGCTGCTGCCTCGTGGCTGGCGGCGCCCGCGTGGGGCCAGGAGGTGACGCTGAAGTTCCACCACATCTGGAACCCTCAGGCGATGGCCTCGGTGAACCTGATCCAGCCCTGGTGCGACAAGGTCGCGAAGGAATCCGGCGGCAAGCTCAAGTGCCAGATCCTGCCGGCGATGTCGGGTGGCGGTACGCCGCCGCAACTGGTCGACCGCGTCAAGGACGGCGTGGACGACCTGGTGATCACGCTGCCGGGCTACACCGCCGGGCGCTTTCCGGCCATGGAGGTGTTCGAGCTGCCCTTCATGTGCAACTCGGCCGAGGCGGGTGCCCGCGCCGCGTGGGACTACCTGCAGAAGTACGCACTCAAGGAATTCCCGGGCACCAAGGTGCTGGCCACCTGGGTGCACGACGAAGGCTACATCCACACCCGCGACAAGCAGGTGAAGACGATGGCCGACTTCAAGGGCCTGAAGATGCGGGCGCCCACCCGGCAGACCAACAAGCTGCTGGCCACGCTGGGGGCCTCGCCGGTGGGCATGCCGCTGCCTGCCATCCCCGATGCGGTGAGCAAGGGCACGATCGATGGCTTCTTGCTGCCGTGGGAGGTGATGCCGTCGTTGAAGCTGCACGAACTGGTCAAGTACGACAGTGAGACCGACCCTTCGCGCCCGGCGCTCTACAGCGCGGTGTTCGTGTTCGCGATGAACCAGGCCAAGTACGACAGCCTGCCGCCGGAGCTGAAGAAGGTCATTGACGACAACTCCGGCGCTGAGTTCTCGCAGTCGGTCGGCAAACTGTGGGACAACAGCCAGGCGGCGGGCCGCAAGGCGGCGATCGACCGCGGCAACGTGCTCTACACCATCCCTGCCGCCGAGCTGGACAACTGGGTGCGCGCCTCGGCACCGCTGTACATCGGCTGGGTCGCCGAAGTCGAGGGCAAGGGCATGCCGGCCAAGCAGATGCTGCAAGACGCGAAGGACCTGCTCGCCAAGTACAAGGTGGCCAAGTGAAGCGGGCTGGCCCCGTGACGGCGCTGCCGCGTTCCACGCGTTGATGCCCGGCGCCGTGCGAATGCCGGGCGCCGTGCTGCGTGCGCTCTCGTTGGGTTCGGCGATGCTCGGCGGGGCAGTGGCCTGTGCCGTGGCCGGGATGACGGTGTGCTCCATCGTCATGCGGGCGGCTGGCGCAGGCCCGATTGCCGGTGATGTCGAGCTGACGCAGTTCGGCATCGCCCTGGCCATCTCGTTGTGCCTGCCCTGGTCGCAGGTCCACGGTGCCCACATCATCGTGGACTTCTTCACCCAGCGATGGCCCGCCCGGGCGACACGCCGGCTCGATGCGGTGGGTGCGCTGTTGTTGGCCGCGATGTGCGCGTTGCTGTCGTGGCGCAGTGGCGTGGGAGCGTTGTCGGTCCGCGAGGCGGGCGAGACCTCGATGATCCTGGGCCTGCCGATGTGGTGGGTCTACGCCTCGCTGTCACCGGGCTTGGCATTGAGCGCGGTGATCGCGCTGTGGCAGGCCTGGCAGCTCGGACGTGGCCACGAGCTGACCGTGGCCGGGGTGTAGTGCAGTGTTCGACGCTATGCGGAACATGAAACCGTGCCTTTGGCCGCCTGGCGTCGTTGCAAATCCTCGCGATGCCACCAGGCATCGCTGTGGTTCGCGCCTCGCCAGACGACCAAACCCATCGGTTTTCTTAAGTTCCGCCCAGCATCAAACACTGCACTAGGGACGAGCGACAGATGGACCCTTTGTGGATCGGCCTGGGCATGTTCGCGGGCATGCTCGCCTTGATGGCGTTGCGGGTGCCCATCGCGGCGGCCATGTTCATCCCCGGCGCACTGGGCTACTGGGCGATGACGAACGACCAGGCATTGCTCAACCAGCTCAAGGGCGCCGCCGTCGCCCGCCTGACGGTGTACGACCTGTCGGTCATTCCGCTGTTTCTGCTGATGGGGCAGTTCGCCACGCAGGGCGGGTTGTCGCGTGCGCTGTTCCAGGCGGCGGCCGCGTTTGTGGGCCACATCCGCGGTGGCCTGGCGATGGCCGCGGTGCTGAGTGCCGCGGCGTTCGGTGCCGTGTGCGGCTCATCGGTGGCGACCTCGGCCACGATCACGCAGGTGGCCTATCCCGAGATGAAGGCGCACGGCTACAGCGGCCGCCTGTCCACCGCAGCGTTGGCCTCGGGGGGCACGCTGGGCATCCTGATCCCGCCCTCGGTGCCTTTGGTGGTCTACGCCATCCTCACCGAGCAGAACATCGCGAAGCTGTTTGCGGCGGCGCTGGTGCCGGGCCTGCTGGCAACGGTGGGCTATCTGCTGGTGATCGGCGCCGTGTGCCGCTGGCGCCCCTCACTGGCCACGCCCAGCCAGCCCATGCCGTGGCCGCAGCGCTGGCGCACCTTGATCGGCGTGTGGCCCATCGTCGTGATCTTCGTGATCGTCTTCGGTGGCATCTACGGCGGCATGTTCTCGCCGACCGAGGGCGCCGCGGTCGGGGCGTTGGGCACGTTCATCGCGGCACTGGCGCGCGGCGAGCTCGACCGGGCGGGCATCGCGAGAAGCTTCCTCGGCACCGCCGAGACCTCGGCGATGGTCTTCATGATCTTCCTCGGTGCCGACATGATGAACGCGTCGCTGGCGCTCACCGCGATGCCGCGCCTGCTGGCCGATTGGGTCACCCACCTGCAGGTGGCGCCGTTGCTGATCGTGGGCCTGGTGATGGTGTTCTACGTGGTGCTCGGCTGCGTGATGGATGAGCTGTCGATGATGCTGTTGACCATCCCGGTGCTGTTCCCGGCCATCATGGGGCTCGACCTGTGGGGCCTGTCGCCCGAGATGAAGGCGATCTGGTTCGGCATCCTGGTGCTGATGACGGTGGGCATCGGCATGACGGCACCACCGGTCGGCCTGAATGTCTACGTGGTCAACAGCATCGCCAAAGAGGTGCCCATGGCCGAGACCTACCGCGGCGTGATGCCATTTCTCGCGACCGATGTGATCCGCACGATCGCGATGCTGTTTTTCCCGACGCTGTGTCTGGGGCTCGTTCGCGCCTTGTATCAGGGCCCGTGAAGCGAAGGAACCGAACGGCCGGTTCCTCCGCTTCACGACGGCGACGCCCTCCGGCGTTTCCCAACGACGCCTCGGATGCCCCGCTCTGGCCGCCGGGTTTCGGTGCCGAGCAAGCCTGTAGGGCGAAGTGGCTGGTGGTGCCACCTCACCGCTCGATCAGTCTTCTTCGTACTTGCCGCTCGCCTTCGGGAACTTCACGTCGATCACGTTGTAAAAGCTGTTCGACGTGTCGCCGATTTCCCAGACGCCGAGGATGATCTGGTAGCCGGTGCGCGAGGGCACGTTGCAGTTGTGGGTCACCTGCATCGGGGGCTGCCTCATGCCGCCGTCGACGGTGCAAAACGGTGCCGTCTCGAACGACGCTCGGGTCAACTTCTGACTCGGGTTCCAGCCTTGCTTGGTGATGTAGTAGCGCCAATTGCGCGTCACGTGGTTGGCGGTGAAGGTCCAGGTGAAGCTGTTCTGGCCACCCTTCATCTTGCCCTTCGTCCAGCGGGCCTTGGTCTGCACGTCCAACTCGGCGAACGAGTCGTGGTTGGCGCTGGCGATGTGCTGGTCGGGCGGGCCGCCTGCGGGCCAGCCTGAGGGGGCTTCCAGGCTCTGCGGCTCCCACTGGATGGCGCCGCAGTCGGTGTTGTTCCCCAACTTGCATTGGTACCCGCGCGACTCCGGCGCACTGATGTAGCCGTGCGCCACGGCAGACAGTGGCAGGGCGACGGCAGCGAGCCCCAGCCAAGCGATGCGAGCCAGTTTCATGGATGTCTCCTTGCGGTGGTGTGGGTCGCAATTCTTGGGAGCCATCAAACTGGTTCGCAATAGGTCTTCTATTGGTTTGATTCTGGTATTTGCAAGAGGACGTATCTGGTTCCGGTTCCATCGATCATGAGAGCGCTTTCGCTTTCACGCCGGATCGACATGGACTCTGAATCAGGTCGTTGTCTTCACGTGCAGCCGGCTGGCTTGGCAGCGATGCAGCGCCTCGTAATACTCCAACGGTCGGCCGTTGGCGCCATAGGCAATGGATTCGATCCGCAGCAGCGGCTCGTCCGCCGCCACGCCGAGCAGCTCACGCGACGCGGCATCAGGCAGCACCGCATCGATCCACCGTTCCGCCTTGACGATGCGCATGCCGTATTGGCGGCGAAGCACGTCGTACAGCGACCGGTTCTCCAGCCGCGTGCGGTGCAGCCCTGGCGCCAGATCGGCCGGAACCGCGGTGGTGACGAGCAATTGCAGCTCCCCATCGACGCTGCGCAGCCGTCTGAGCGCGACCACCTGCGCGTCGGCGCCGAGCGTGAGCATCTGTACCTCATGCTCGGTGGGCGCGCGCAGCTCCTGCTGCAGCACCTGGGTGCGAACGGTGCGGCCCTTTCGTGCCATTTCGTCCGAGAAGCCGAGCACGGTGGAGACGAAGTCTTCATCGCGCTCGCGGGCCGCCACAAAGGCGCCCTGGCCGCGGATCTTGTAGATCAGCCCGCTGCGCACCAGATCGGCCAACGCCTCGCGAACCACGATGCGAGAGATGCCGAACTGCTCACCGAATTCCGCCTCGGTCGGCAGCTTGCTGCCCACGGCGAGTTCGCCTTGCAGTATTCGCGCCCGTAAGGTGTCGCGGAACTGCATCCAAAGCGGTGAGCCGGCATGGCGATCCAGAACGGCAGGCGCGGATGTCGGGATGGCGATGGGGTGGTTCACGTCGGGTTGCTGGTCGGTAGTGGCCGGGCGGGCAATGATGCATCGAAACTTGGGGCATGGCGGGGTGTTGGCGGCACCTCGGCGAGGGCCACGCCATGTCGTTCTCGCAACAGCACACGGCAGCGTTGCAACTCGGCAGATTGGCGGCGTGCATCCCAGCCCAAGGCCTTCGCGGCGATCGTGGCCATCTCGTTGAGGGCCTCGGCCGTCAGGCGCCCGCCGATCGCGAGCAGCGTGCGGCGCAGGACCAGGTCATCGAGGTGCGCCACGCCGGTCTGGCGACACAGATAGCGCAGCTCTGCGGCCGAATAGCCGGGGACTCTCGCCAGCATCGCGTCGCCGTCGGCGGCGAATCGCTCGGCCAGGTCCACGGCCACGCTGCCGTAGCGGTTCAGCAGCTCGATCGCCCGCTGGCGGCCGAGGCCTCCGGCGGCCTGGATGTCGGCCACCAAGTTGTCTTTGGCCTTGTCGTGGGCAGGCCAATGGGCGCCGCCGCCGATGGGCAGGGGCTCGGTGGATCGACGGCGACCGCGCCGGAGCCATGTCAGCACCTCGTCTGTCGCCAACTCGGCCAGTGCGCGGAAGGTGGTCCACTTGCCGCCGACCAGGCCGACGACCGGCACCTGTCGTTGGGTGGAGGGTGGATCCACCGCCACGCTGTGGTCGCGCGCGATGCCGCCCGGTTGATCGGCGCGAGATCGCGCCAGCGGCCGCACGCCCACGAAGGTGTAGAGGACGTGCTTCCGCTCGAAGGGCAAACGCGGGAACATCTCGCGCAGCACGCCCAGCAGGTAGCCCACTTCAGCCGGGTCGGTCGCCGCTTGATCGGGGTCGTCTACCGGGATGTCGGTGGAGCCAACCAGCACCTGATCAAGGAACGGATACGCGATGCAGACGCGGCCGTCCGAGGCCTCGAAGTAGGCCATGCGGCCTTCCAGCAAGCGGCGAAGTGCGGGATGGTCGAGCACCAGGTGAGAGCCTTTGGTGCCCATGACCCGCGCGCTGTCCGCGTCCAGGGCGCCGGCGCATCGATCGAGCCAGGCACCCGTCGCATTGACGACCACGTCGCAGGTGAGCTGCACCGTCTCTCCGGTGAGTTCGTCGCGCAAGCTCAGCGTCTTGCCCGTGCCTTGCTCCAGCTTGCAGTAGTTCGCCACGACCGATCGCTGCTCATCGCGGCAGCCGTCGCCGAGCAGCTCCAGGATGAGCCACTCGGGGTGGCTGATGAAAGCATCGTAGAAGGTTGCGGCCCAGCGCACGTCCGGTCGGAACAGCCCCATGTCGTGCCGCGACACCGGATCGACCCGGTGCTCCGGCATCACCCGATGCCGGCGGCCCAGCAAGTCGTAGAGCCGAAGGCCCAGGCTGACCACGAACAGGCCGCGGGCCGAGGGTGATCCGGCCAACCGCGTGAAGCGCAACACGCTGCTGAGCAGCCCGCCGAACCGGTTGGACAGCGGCACGACCGTCTTCAGCGGCTTGACCAGATGCGGCGCATTGCGCAGAAGCAGGTTGCGCTCACGGGTGGCCTCGGCCACCAGCGAGAACGAGCCATGCTCCAGGTAGCGCAAGCCGCCGTGGATCATCCGCGACGGTGCGCTGCTCGCACCAGCGGCCACATCGCCCTTGTCGATCAGCAGGCAATCCACGCCCTGCAGGCAGAGATCGCGAAACACACCCACGCCATTGATGCCGGCACCGATCACGACCACCGAAAAGTGCCGCCCTGCCAAGGCGCCGGGGCGCTGCCATCGCAATTGGTCGACGCTCATGCCCGCACCTCGTTTTGTGAAGCGAACGCGTCGGCAAGGCCTCGCATCTGCCGCTCGAAGCCGGCGCAGTAGGCCTGATGAGCCGCGATCGACGGTGTGTCTGGCTCCACCACGTCGGCCGGCGCCTGCAGCATCTCGGCAGGCAGCCCTTGCGATCTGGCGGCCCACAGGGCCGCCCCTCGCGCCCCGGTCTCATCGTCACCACAGCGCTGGACAGGGTGCCCCAGCATGGTGGCCAGCAATTGCACCAGCCGGTGATCTCTCGCGCCGCCCCCCAGCACGGCCACGCGTCCGGGGCTGCCGAGCCCGAGCGAGGCGAGCCTTCGCAGGTGGTAGGCGTGCAATGCCATCACGGCGTCGACCACGGCCCGCGCCATCTCCGTGCGGCCGTGGTGGTGCGACAGGCCGAGGAACGCGGCCTCGACCCCGGCGAATGGTCCACCACCGTTGATGAAGGGCGCAAACCTCAGCCCTTGTGCACCCAGTGGCGACGCCATGGCGGCGTCGACCACGGCGGCAGCGCTGGGCCACCCGAACTGCCGCGCCAGCCACGCCATGTTGGCCATCGACGAGGGGCTGTTCTCCATGTAGAGCCACTCTTCTGAAGCGCTCCCAAGCCGGGGGTCGACGATGGCGGCCACGGCGGGCTTGGGATGTTGGCGCGGCGCCATGACCACGTTGACGCACCAGGTGCCGAGCACGGCCACTGGCATGCCACTTTGCTGGGCACCCACCGCCGTCAGCGATGCCAGCAGATCGATCGCCACCATCGCGACCGGCAAGCCGGCGGGCAGCCCGCAATCGGTGGCCTGCAGCGGATGCAGGCTGCCGATCACCGAGCCGCTGGGCAGCAGCGGGGGCAGGGCGCGCGACACCAGCTCGGCCACGCCGCTCGCCTGCAGTGCGGTCTGCGACCAGCCTCCCGTGGCCAGTGCCAGCAGGCCGGCCGTGCTGGCATCGCTGGCGTCGGTGGCGATGTGGCCGGTGAGCAGGTAGGCGAGGTAGTCCTTGGCGAACAGCAGGTGGCGGATGTCGCTGGGTTGCAGCTCGCCGTGCGCGAGCAGCTCGGCCAGCAAGGGCAAGGGCTGGCCCGCCCAGGGGCGGCAACCCACCTCGTCGAACAGCGTGTCACCCTGCGCCCGAGCGAGGGCGGCGGCGCGCCGGGCTGCGCGCTGATCGGTGGAGGCAACCCCGAACCCGCGGAGCAGTTGACCGCTGGCGCCCAGTGCGTACAGGCCCGCGCCATGGCCCGTGCAGCCGATGGCGCGAACCTGCGCCACGCGCGGGCCCAGTTGATCGGTCACGCCGCGCAGTGCACTGACCAGCGCGACCCGGATGGCGGATTCGCTCAGCTCGCAAGCGCCGTCTGCGCGGCGAACGTGCGGCAAGGCGCTGCCCGCGGCGGCGATGGCGGCGGCGCTGCTGGATTCGAAGGCCACCGCCTTCAGGCTGCTGGAGCCCATGTCGATACCGATGAAGATGTCTGCTTTCATGTCATGACATCGTTGCCTAGTTTTTGAAACGATGCCCCCGTGTTTATCCTAGTTTGCGGTGTAAATTGGCGGGAGATATTCTATCGCTGTCATGACAACGAAGCGGATTCGCTCCACAGGCGAAACCATGAAACAACGGCCGGCGTCGGCGAGACGACCGGCAGCAGGAGACAACGATGAGGCGCGATTTCTTGAAGGCGGCGGCTGTGACCGGTGCCGGCGTGGTAGGGGCTGGCAGCACTTGGGCGCAACAGGCGGCCGCCGCTGGGCTGCGGGGCAACCCGAACGATGTCTACGTGATGAACGTGATGGTCTCGGGGGTGGAGTACTGGTTCCCCGTCTACGAGATGATGAAACAGCTCGGTCGGACCCTGGGCGTGAAGACGCGCTACAGCGGCACGCCGGAGTACGACGTCAACAAGCAGCTGGCCTCGTTCGAACAGGAGCTGGCCCGCAAGCCGGCGGGCATCCTGCTGCACCCGATGAACCCGGACCCGTTCATCGAGCCCATCAACCGGGCGGCCGCGATGGGCATCCCGGTGGTCACCTTCGCAGCGGACTCGCCCAATTCGAAGCGTGTGTCGTTCGTTACCTCCGACAACGACCGCGAAGGCTCGCATGCGGCGGACGCCATCGCGGCGGCCCTGGGCGACAAGGGTGAGTACGCGGTGTTGGAGAACCCCGGCCAGGACAACCACGACCGTCGCGTCGCCGCCTTCGTCAATCGCATGAAGACCAAGCATCCGGCGATGAAGCTGGTGGGGCGGGCTGCCAGCAACCAGGATCCGAACAAGGCCTACCAGGCCACGCTGAGCCTGGCCCAGGCCAACCCCAATCTGGGCGCCATCTTCATGCCTGAGGCCAATTCGGCGCTCGGCGCTGCGCAGGCGAAGGTCGAGTCCAAGAAGAACATCCGCGTGATGTGCTGCGACGTCAACGCCAAGATCCTCGACATGATCAAGTCGGGCGACGTGTTCGGCGCCATCAACCCCAACCAGGGCATGCAGGGCTACATGGGGATGATGCTGCTGTTCCTGGCGAAGAACGCGCAGCTCATCGACCCGATGAATGACGCCCGCCGCAATGGCACCAACCCAATGGCGGTACCGTTCCTCGACAACGGCCTGTCGATCGTCAGCAAGGCCAATGCCGACGACTTCTACTGGGACAAGTACCTCGCCCGCCGTGGCACCAAGGGCATCAACGAATGACGCTGTCGATACGTACGTGCCGGGGGAGACCATGACGGCGCTGCTGCAGCTGCGAAGCATCAGCAAGCACTTCGGGCCGGCACGTGCGCTGGCCTCGGTCAGCTTCGATCTGAGGCATGGCGAGATCCATGCCCTGTGCGGGGAAAACGGGGCCGGCAAGTCCACGCTGATGAAGATCATCGATGGCATCCACCAGCCGGACGGCGGCGAGATCCTTCTCGAAGGGCGGGGCGTGGTGATGCAAGGCCCCGCCCATGCGATGCGCCTGGGCATCGGGCTGGTGCACCAGGAGATCGCCCTGTGTGGCGATGCCACGGTCGCCGAGAACATCTTCATTCACGAGACCGGCGCAGGCGCCGGCGCCTGGATGAACTACGCGGCGCTGCAGCAGCGGGCGGCCGCCGCGTTGGCGATGCTGGGCCAGCAGATCGCACCGGACCAGCGCCTGGGCGATCTGCCGATCGGGCAGCAGCAACTGGTCGAGATCGCGAAGGCGCTCTCGCTCGATTGCAAGGTGCTGATCCTCGATGAGCCGACGGCGGCCCTGACCGAGACGGAATCCGTCGCCCTGTTCCGCGTGCTGCATGACCTGCGCGCGCGAGGCATCGGCATCATCTACATCAGCCATCGGATGGCCGAGATCTTCCAGCACTGCGACCGGGTCACCGTGCTTCGCGATGGCCGCGACGTGCTGTGCGGCCCCATCGCCGACCTCACCCCCGATCTGATCGTCAGGGCGATGGTGGGCCGCGACATCGGCCACTACTTTCCGGCCAAGCAGACGGTCGATCGCCGCGACACGCCGCTGCTGGAGATCGACGATCTCGCCGATGGTGAGCGCGTGCACGGCGTGTCGTTCACCTTGCACCGCGGTGAGGTGCTGGGTGTGGCCGGGCTGATGGGGGCGGGACGGACGGAGCTGGCCGAAACCATCTGTGGCCTTCGACCCGCCATCCGGGGCTACCGGCGGCTGAACGGCCGTCCGATCGCCGTCCGCCACTACGACGAGTCCTTGCGGCACGGCATCGCCTACCTCAGCGAAGACCGCAAGGCGGCCGGCGTGTTTCTGGAGATGTCGGTGGCGCAGAACATCTCTGCCATGGCCACCCGCCTGGTCAGCTCGCCCTGGGGCCTGCTGCGAGGCGGCGTCGAGCGCGAGCTGGCACAAGACATGGTGGCTCAGCTCAACATCAAGACCGCCGGCCTGCTCAGCGAGGTGGGAAGCCTGTCCGGGGGCAATCAGCAGAAAGTGGCCATCGCCAAGCTGCTGGCCACCTGCCCCGTCGTGCTGCTGATGGACGAGCCGACCCGCGGTGTCGACGTGGGCGCCAAGTCAGAGATCCACCACCTGCTGCGCGAGCTGGCCCTCCAGGGCGTGGGTGTGATCGTGATCTCGTCGGAGCTGCCCGAGATCATCGGCCTGTGCGATCGCGCACTGGTCATCCACGAAGGGCGTGTGGCCGGTGAAGTGGCATCGGATGACATGACCGAAGAACGATTGCTGCGGCTGGCCTCGGGCCTGGCCGCCGAGGAGCTGATGGATGTCGAAGCCTGAAACCTTGGTGTCTCCGATGCTGGCCCGGCGGGCCGGCAGCGCCCCGCCGCTGGCCGCACGATGGGGGCAGGGCCCCATCAAGCTGCGCGAGGCGGGGCTGTTGCTCATCATCGCGGCCTTGTGCCTGGTCATGAGCTTCGCGTCGGAGCATTTCCTCACCTGGGACAACGTGCGGGCGATGCTGTTGTCGTTCTCGATCGAGGGCATCGTCGTCGTGGGGATGACGGTGCTGCTGATCGTCGGCGGCATCGATCTGTCGGTCGGCTCGGTGGTGTGCCTGTCGATGGTGGTGACCGGCAAGCTGTTCCTGCTTGGCCTGGACCCATGGCTGTCGGGGGCGGCGGCCATCGGGGTCAGTGCGCTCATCGGGGCGATGATCGGCGGATGCGTGACGGTCATCGGGCTGAGTCACTTCATCGCTTCACTCGCCTTCATGGTGGTGGTGCGCGGCATGTCGCTCGCCCTCACGCAAGGCACGCCGCAGTCGCTGTTCACGCTGCCGCCCGAGTTCAAGTTCATGGGGCAGGGCGCCATCGGGGCGGTGCCGGTGGTCATCATCATCTTCGCGGTCATCGTGGCGGCCAGCGACTTCGCGCTGCGTCGGGCCACGCTGCTGCGCAAGGTCTTCTACACGGGCAGCAACGAGAAGGCCGCGCTGTATTCCGGCATCCGCACGGGGCAGGTGAAGTTCTGGGTCACCGTGCTGTGCTCGTCCATGGCCGGCCTGGCCGGGGTGATCTACACCGCGCGCTTTGGCGCCGCCACACCCACCTTCGGCATCGGCATGGAGCTCAATGCGATCGCCGCCGTGGTGATCGGCGGTGCCAGCCTCAAGGGCGGGTCGGGCACCGTGCTGGGGGCGGTGCTGGGCCTCGCGCTGCTCTCGGTGGTGAGCAGCTCACTGATCCTGCTTGACGTGTCGCCCTACTGGCAAGACGTCATCAAGGGCTTGATTCTCCTGGTGGCCGTCACCGTCGACCACCTTCTCAACGTGAAGAAGATTCTGCGATGAACACTGTGCAATTGGGGGCCTCGGGCATTCGCTGCGAGACCGTGGGCCTGGGAACCTGGGCCATGGGAGGCTGGATGTGGGGCGGCAGCGATGACGCGGCCGCCATCGAGGCGGTGCGGGCGTCTCTCGACGCCGGTGTGAGCCTGATCGATACCGCGCCGGCCTACGGGTTGGGGCACGCTGAATCACTGGTGGGGCAGGCGGTGGCAGGCCGCCGCCATGAGGTGGTCATCGCCACCAAGTGCGGCCTGGTGTGGCACACCCGCCAGGGCGCCCACTTCTTCGACGAGCAGGGCCAGGCGGTGCACCGCTACCTGGGGGCCGACTCGATCGCCCACGAGCTGGAGCAGAGCCTGAAGCGCCTGCGCACCGACTACATCGATCTCTACATCACGCACTGGCAGGATTCGACAACGCCTGTGGCGGAAACGATGGGCGCGTTGCTCGACCTCAAACGTGCCGGCAAGATCCGCGCGATCGGGGTGAGCAACGTCGATGTCCCGACGCTGACCGAATACCTGCGCCACGGCCCCGTCGATGCGATCCAGGAGCGATACAGCCTGATCGATCGAGAGATCGAGGCGGGGCTCGTTCCGCTGTGCGAGCAGCAAGGCATTGCCGTGCTGGGCTATTCGTCGCTCGCCTTGGGCCTGCTTGCCGGGCCCATCGATCCGGCACGGCGTTTCGAGGGCGATGACCAGCGCCGGGACAACCCGCGCTTTTCCGCCCCCAACCGCGAGAAGCTGCAGGCGTTCTTTGGCGAGGTGGAGCCACTGCGCGCCCGGCACGCCTGCTCGTTCGCGCAGCTGATGATCGCCTGGTCCACGGGCCGGGGCCGCATGCGCGTGGCCCTGTGCGGTGCGCGCCAGGCCCGCCAGGCGATCGACAACGCCGGCGCCATCCGGTTGCAACTGACGGACGATGATCTGCAAGCGATCGAACGCTCGGCCGACCGGCACCTGAATTCAATCACCCAGTGGTGAGACCCGACTCACGAGGAGAGGAACCGACATGCCCGATCGAAAACAACCCAGGCTGAGCCGCCTGCTGCGTCAGGGCCGCTGCCTGGACATCGCCGTGGACCACGGCGTCTGCAATGAGCCGAGCTTCCTGCAGGGGCTCGAAGACATGCGGCAGGTGACCGACCAGTTGGTGGCCGCAGGCCCCGACGCGATCCAGCTCAACTTCGGCCAGGCCGACCTGCTGCAGTACCGCCCCGCGCGCGACAAGCCGGCCCTGGTGATGCGGCTGGACATGGGCAACCCCTACAACGCGACGACCCACCGGGTGATGTGGGCGGTGCTGCAGAACGACGACGACCCAGTGCTTCCCGCGGTGCAGATGGATGCCGCATGCGTGGTGGTCAACCTGTTCATGCTGCCCGATGAACCGGAGCTGTTCCGCCAGTGCGTGACGAACATCGCCCGGGTCCGCAGCGACTGCGACCGCTATGGCATGCCGCTGATGATCGAGCCGCTGGTCATGGCGCCGAACAGCCAGCGTGGCGGCTACATGGTCGATGGTGATGCGCAGAAGATCGTCACCCTGGTGCGATTGGCGCGCGAGATGGGGGCGGACATCATCAAGGCCGATCCGACGGCCGACCCGGCAGAGTTCCACCGCGTGGTGCAGGCGGCGCGCTGCCCGGTGCTGGTGCGCGGTGGCGGCAAGGAAGATCTGCGGCAGGTCTTTGCCAAGTCCCGCGCGCTGCTGGATCAGGGCGCGGTGGGTCTCGTGTACGGCCGCAACGTCTACCAGCACGCGGATCCATCGGCGGTCGTCAAGGCGCTGATGGCCATGGTTCACCGAGGGGCCAGTGCCGAAGCGGCCTGGGAGATGTACGAGGCCGCCGTGCGCCGCGAGGAGTGCAGCGAGCCCGCCTGATCCCAAGCGACGGCCGTGGAGGCCGTGGTGTCATGGCGCTGAAGGGGAGAGCCGCCCATGCACGGCTCGCAACGACAGACGACGGCCGGTGCAAGCGCCCGCCCGAACAACGAGGAGACATCGATGTTGAAACTCAGACCCATCGTTCTGGTATTCGGGCTGGTGGTGGCGGCGCTGGTCAGCCATGCGGCGGTGACCGGACAGCTGTTGCAGGCCGCTCTGCGCGAGTGGGGCGTGGCGTTGGGCGTGAGCGAGCCACCGGCGCCGCTGCTGCCCCAGGCCGGCCCCGGCCTGGGCAACCTCAGCTACCGATCTGACGAGTTGTTCAAGCCGGTCTCGTGGATTCGCCGCGACGACAACGGCGTGCCTCCCACCTACCCGGGCCGCAAGGACTACGGCTTGAACGTCGGGATCATGCACCGCGGCTATTTCCTGACGGTGTTCGCCCCCGACAGCGGCTGGGGGCCAGGCGGCTTCCTGCTCTATGACATCTCGAACCCGCGCAACCTGCGGCTGGTCAAGCGCATCTACGAGCCGGAAGGGCGCACCTCGGAGTTTCGCGAGGCGCATTCCATGGGCACGTCGACGATCAATGGTCGCGACTACATCGCCATCGCCACCACCCGCGGCGTCGAGTTCTGGGATTTCACCGACATCAACGACATCCGGCAGGTGAAGAAGCTCGTCCTGCCGACGGCCAATGCGGGCGACTATGCCGACGTGAGCTGGCAGCTCTGGTGGCAGGCGCCGTACCTGTATGTGGCATCGGCCAATCATGGCGTCTACATCGTCGATGCGCGCGATCCGGCGAATGCCGTCATCGCCAACCGCGGCTCGGGCAAGCCGAATCCGGTGCCCATTGGTGAGCTGGGCGGCTTTCGTGTCGGCCCGATCTTCGCGATGGGCAACACGATGGTGCTCACCTCGATGGACAACACCGACGGTTTCGCGAGCCTGGACATCTCGGACCCGCTGAACCCGAAGGTGCTCGACAGCGTCGGATCGAACCCCAACTACTACGCCACCTGCTTTGATGGTCGGCACCTGTACGCGTCGGCGCGTGGCGGTGGCGCGCGGATGTTCGGCTTTGACTTGAACGACCGCACGCACTTCGTCCGCAACGACGATCGTCTGGTCATCGACGAGCAGCTGTATTGCGGGACGCAGGACAACTACGTGTTCCAGGGCGCACAGCACCGGATGCACAAGGTGGATGTGAGCAACCCCATGCAGCACGTCGAAGTGGGGCAGGGCGGCTTGTTCCCGCCTGGCTCCAGCGACGAGGAACACTCGGACCACGGGCAGGTCGCGCCGTTCGGCAACCTCGTCTTCATCGGCAACGACCATGGCAGCGGCAGCGGCTTCATGGTGCACTCGATGTCGCCCGACACCACCAAGCCGATGGTCAAGCAGGTGTCTCCGGCGGCAGGCGCACGCCAGCAGGCGCTGACCTCGCGCATCGGCCTGGGCATGAGCGACAGCATCCTGCCCGAGAGCGTGAACAGCGGCACCTTCATCGTCCGGCCGGTCGGGGGCAACACCTTGCCGGGCTTCTACAGCGTGCAACTCGGCCTGGTGAACTTCGCACCGCGCGAGCCGCTGCAGCCGGACACCACCTATGAAATCTATCTGCCGGCGGGGGGCCTCAGGGACTACGCCGGCAACCCGATCGCGGCGGATTACCGCGCCACCTTCACCACCGGCAACTCGCTCGACATCTCGCTGGCCCATCACTGGAGCCTGGCCAGCACGCTGGACGATCCGATCGGCCAGGACGACGGCGCGCCCAGCTCGAACGATCTGTTCGAGAGCATCGGCCTGAATTTCTCGCCGCGTCTGGGCGGTGTGGCGCTGAAGGACGACAGCGTGGCATCGGTGCTGTCGGGCACCGCATCGGTGAGCCTGTACTTGAAGACCACCCAGGCGGGCAACGGTGTTCCGTGGTCCGCGCCGGGCATCTTCGGCCGAGATCAGACCGGAGGCGCCGACGATGTCTTCTGGGGCTGGATCGACGCCGGTGGGCGCTTCAACCTGTCGGTGGGCGATGTGTCGAACAGCAACCCCGGCACCCGGTCGACCAACCCGATCAATGACGGCCAATGGCACCACGTGGTGATGACGCGCGACGCGGCATCGGGTGCCCAGGCCATGTACGTGGACGGCGTGAAGACCTCTTCGGTGGGCCTCACCGGCGCGCTGGGCTTGAAGAACCGCTTCCAGACGCTGGGGCAGATCCAGGGCAACAGCGATTTCTTCCGGGGCACGCTGGCGGACGTCCGCGTCTTTGGCCGGGTGCTGGGTGACGCCGACGTCGCCGCGCTGCGCTCGCTGCCGGTGGTGGGCGACCCGGGCCTGGGCGACGGCCCGGCGCTGGTCGACGGCAAGGTGGTGTTCAACCCCACCGTGCTCGGCGGCTCGGCGCAATACAGCTGGAACTTTGGCGACGGCAGCCGTTCGGCGTTCTCCAGCCAACCCCGCAGCACCCACACCTACACCAAGCCCGGGCACTACAGCGTGACGCTGACGGTGCGCAATTCGAATGGGCAGGAGACCTACTACACCTTCCAGTTGACGGTGATTGCGCCGGTGACGGCGGTGGCACCCACCCACACCAGCAACATCACCGGTGACGCCAACACCATCTACAGCGTCAACCCGGACAGCGGGACGGTGACCGCCATCGATGCGCAGAGCCTGGCCAAGCGCTGGGAGACCCGCGTGGGATCAGAGCCACGGACACTGGCTGTCGGCCCCGATGGCCGCATCTGGGTCACCGTGCAGGATGAAGACAAGCTCGTGTCGCTTCTCGCGGCGGATGGCAGTGTGTCCACCACCGTGTCGTTGCCCTACGGCAGCGGGCCGCACGGGGTGGTGTTCACGCCCGATCGCACGCGGGGCTTGGTGACGCTGGAGAGCAAGTCGACGCTGCAAGGCTTCGATCCGGCCAGCGGCGCCTTGACTGGCAGCGTGGTGCTCAAGGGCAGCGTGCGCGGCATCGCCGTGGCCAGCGATTCACAGAGCGCCTATGTGACCCGCTTCAAGTCGTCTTCCAGTGGCGGTCAGCTGTTCAAGGTGAACCTGCTCGACATGAGCAACGCCACCACGGTGTCGCTGCGCGTGGACACGACCACGATCGACGACGAGAGCCGTGCGCGCGGCGTGCCGAACTACCTGCACCAGGTGGTCATCTCGCCCGACGGCAAGCGGGCGATCCTGCCCTCGAAGAAGGACAACATCGTGCGCGGGCGCTTCCGCGACGGGCAGAACCTGGAGCATGACCGGACCGTTCGTTCGATCCTGTCGCAGGTGGACCTGGTGGCGGCCAAAGAGGTCTTCAACGAACAGTTGGACTTTGACGATCGCGCACCTGCCCGTGCGGCGGTGTTCGCCCCGAACGGCGACTACATCTTCGTCGCCCAGATGGAAGGCAACCGCGTGGCCATCGTCGACACCTACACGCGGGCGGTCCGCGGCGAGGTGACGGATGTCGGCCGGGCGCCGCACGGCCTGTACCTCGATGCCGCTCGCAAGCGCCTGTATGTCAACAACTTCCTGACCCGCACGGTGTCCGTCCACGATGTCTCGGGCGTGCTCTCAGGCGAGAGTGGCGCGGCCGGCTTCATCGGCTCGGCGACCGCGGTGTCGCAGGAAACCCTGGGCAGTGCAGAGCTGCGCGGCAAGCAGGTCTTCTACAACGCGGGGGATCGGCGCATGAGCCGGGACAACTACATGTCCTGCGCGAGTTGCCACGCCGACGGTGGCGACGACGGCATGGTGTGGGACTTCACCCAACGCGGCGAGGGCCTGCGTCGCACCATCAACCTGATGGGCCGGCAAGGCACGGGCCACGGCCGGGTTCACTGGACGGCGAACTTCGACGAGATCCAGGACTTCGAGAACGATGTGCGCAACGCCTTCGGAGGCACCGGCTTCATGAGCAACGCCGACTTCCAGGCCACCGCCGATCCGCTGGGCACCCCCAAGGCCGGCAGGAGCACCGACCTCGATGACCTCGCGGCCTACGTCAGCTCGCTGGCGCGGCAGGCCCGCAGCCCGGCGCGCAACGCCGACGGCACGATGACGGCCAAGGCGCTGCTCGGTAAGCAGGTCTTCGACACGGCGCAGTGCATCACCTGCCACAGCGGCACCACCTTGCGTGATGGGTTGCGGCACGATGTCGGCACCATCCAGCCCTCGTCAGGGCTGGGCAATGGGCAGCCGCTGCCGGGGGTGGGCTTCGACACACCGACGCTGTTCGGCACGTGGTCGGCACCGAACTACTTCCACAACGGGCAGGTGGCATCGCTGGAGAAACTGTTCGCGTTTGGCCATGGCAACAGCGGCGCGCTTTCGAAGTCCGACCAGCAGGCCCTGGCGGCGTACGTGCGGTCCATCGATGCCAACAGCGCGCTGCAGCGCATCCGGTCGAATCAAAGCAACCTGTGCGTCAACATCTCGAAGCGCTCCAACCAGAGCGGTGCGAAGGCCATCCAGTTCCGGTGTGGCAGCGACGACAACGAAGTCTTCTCGTTGAACAGCATCGACGGTTACCTGCAGTTCGTGGCGCGCCACAGCGGCTTGTGCCTGGCCGAAGGGCCGGTGACGACGTCGCCTGAACGCTCGGTGGTGCAGGTGGCGTGCAACAGCGGCGCGGCCACGCAATGGGCGGTGTCTGGCGCCACGCTGCGCAGCCGGTCGACCGGGGCCTGCCTCGACGTGCCGGGCAGCTCCAACCAGGAAGAGGTGGAGCTGATCACCTACCCCTGCAATGGCGGCAACAACCAGAACTGGACGCGTGAAAACGCCGGCAGGTGAGGCCTTTCCCTTGAGCAGCGACCAGACCTTCGACTACATCGTGATCGGTGGGGGAACAGCCGGCGCACTGCTGTGCAACCGGCTGACCCAGGATCGCCTCCACAGCACCTTGTTGATCGAGGCTGGGGGGCGTGACCGGCATCCGTGGATACACGTTCCGGTGGGCTACCTGTATTGCATCGGCAACCCGCGCACCGACTGGCTCTACCAGACGGAACCCGACGCGGGGTTGAACGGCCGGCGCTTGCGCTACCCCCGAGGCAAAACCTTGGGGGGCTGCACGAGCATCAACGGCATGATTTACATGCGCGGCCAGTCGAGGGACTATGACCGCTGGGCCGAGTTGACGGGTGACCCGGCCTGGCGTTGGCCGCACGTGCTGCCGGCGTTCATGCAGCACGAAGACCACTACCTGGGCGATTCGGGCGTCGAGGACGAATGGGCGCGGTTCCATGGCGTGGGCGGTGAATGGCGCGTCGAGCAGCAGCGGCTGCGCTGGGACATCCTGGATGCCTTCGCCCTGGCGGCGCAACAGGCCGGCATACCTGCGAGCGACGACTTCAACCGTGGCAACAACGAGGGCGTGGGCTACTTCCAGGTGAACCAGCGGGCGGGGTGGCGCTGGAACTCGGCCAAGGCGTTCATCCGGCCCGTCTGTGAGGACCGACCGAACTTCACGATGTGGGTGAAGTCCCGTGCGACCCAGCTGATTTTCGAGGTGGGTGAAGAGGGGCGTCCCCGCTGCGTGGGCGTCAAGGTGTGGGACGGCCGACAGTTGGTCGAGGCGAGGGCCCGCCGCGAGGTCATCCTCAGCGCGGGCAGCATCGCCTCGCCGCAGATCCTTCAGCTCTCCGGTGTGGGGCCGGCGCCGCTGCTGCAGCGGTACGGCATTCCGGTGGTGGCGGACGTGCCCGGCGTGGGCGAGAACCTGCAGGACCATCTGCAGATCCGCGCGGTCTACAAAGTGCAAGGGGCGCTCACCCTCAACGAGCTGGCGTCGTCGCTGCGGGGCAAGGCACGGATCGCGCTGGAATACCTCTGGGCCCGGCGTGGGCCGATGAGCATGGCGCCATCGCAGCTGGGGGCCTTCACCCGCAGCTCGGATGAGCACCAATGGCCCAACATTCAGTACCACGTCCAGCCTTTGTCGCTCGACGCGTTCGGCGATCCCCTGCATGCCTTCCCGGCGTTCACGGCCAGCGTCTGCAATCTCCAGCCCACCAGCCGCGGCACGGTCCAGATCCGAAGCCCGCGGGCGGCGGATGCGCCGGCCATCGAGCCGCGCTACCTCAGCACCGAAGCAGACCGCCGCGTGGCCATCGATTCTCTGCGTGTGACTCGTCGCATCGCGGCGCAGCCAGCGCTGGCTCGTTATCGACCGGAAGAGTTCAAGCCCGGACCGCAGTACGACAGCGACGATGATCTGCTGCGCCTGGCGGGCGACATCGCCACCACCATCTTCCACCCGGTTGGCACCACGAAGATGGGCGCAGAAAGCGATCCGATGGCGGTGCTGGATTCGCGGTTCAGGGTGCGGGGCGTGAAGGGCTTGCGCGTGGTGGATGCCGGGGCGATGCCCGTCATCACCAGCGGCAACACCAGCAGCCCCACGCTGATGATGGCCGAGCGGGCGGCCGCCTGGATTCGCGCCGAGCTGTGATCCCGACCGGGCCGTCGCTCTGAGGGGACCACGCCCTCATTGATGACACAAACTGGCCGGTTGGAGCAGTACTTTTCGTCACATGGCTGACACGGTTCGCGGCCTACACTGTCATCCATTCGAGCGCACAACCGACCGCACCACTGGGCGGACCGGGCAGCCTCAGCGGCTGAACCGAGGGAACCCGTGCCCCAGCGCTCGAAAGCCCGTCTTCGCGCAGTTCGCGACGTCCGGAAGGCAAGCCCGCCGCCAGCAATGGCCGCGGGCTTTTCTTATGCCGGTCGCCGATAGACTTCGGTGATGGTTGTCAAACGAAGTCTGCGCACCCGCAGCGATTGGTGCCTCCCTCCCGTGCCCGCCGGGCAGTGCCCGCTGTGCTCGCGTCCCCTCGTGCCCGGCTTCAGTGTCGATGAGCACCACCTGGTGCCTCGCAGCAAAGGCGGGCGCGTGAAAGAGACCGTGCATCGCATCTGTCACCGGAAGATTCACGCCACCTTCAGCGAGAAAGAGCTGGCGCGCGATTTCCACACCTGGGAATCACTGCGCACGCATCCGGCCATCGCCAGCTTCATCCGTTGGGTGGCCCAGAAGCCGCCTGAGTTCTACCGGCGCAATGTGACGTCGTCCGAACGCCGCTGAATTCGGGGTGGCTTTCGGCCGTGACTTGGCCATTGAGTTGGCCATTGAGGGGGTCTCGATGCTCCCGCTTTACTTTGAGGATCCCCGAGCATGACCAAGCCCTTGATGAACCTCGACGAGGTTGAGTTCGACGATGTCGAAGAAAACGGCTACTTCACCTCCAGCCGGGGCCAGATCAGCGACCACATCGGCGCTCGTCAACTCGGCTACAACCTGACGGTGCTGCCACCGGGCAAGGCGCAGTGCCCCTTCCACAGCCACCGCGGCGAAGAGGAGATGTTCTTCATCCTCGAGGGGCACGGAGAGTTGCGGTTCGGCGATCAGGTCTACCCGATCCGTCCGCACGACGTGATCGCCTGCCCCACCGGTGGGCCGGAGGTGGCCCATCAGATCATCAACACCGGTTCCACGCCGATGCGCTATCTGGCGATGTCCAACCGGGTCGACATCGAGGTGTGCGAGTACCCCGATTCGCAGAAGATCCTGGTGGCCGCGGGCGGCTCTGGTGCTGACCGGCTGCGCAAGATCATCCGGGCCGAAAACACCGTCGACTACTACGACCGAGAGAAGCCCTGAGGCTCTCCCGGCGGATCAATGGCGGCGGCTCAATGCGGCTCGCCGCGACGCGGGATGTCGAGCGTGATCGGCGGGGTGCCGTGGGTGGCGTGTGAGACACCCGTATCGGCCTCGCCGTGGGCGTCCTTCGCCGTTCGTTCGAGCGTGACGACGATGGTCTCCGGCCCCCCGATGTCGTCCAGCGGCTGAGTGGGACGGGCCCGGGCGTCCATCCACAGCCGGCTGCCATCGGCATGCCGAACCTGCACCCGGTAGGTGTACATCGGCGTGGCGGGATGGTGGCTGTTCAGCAGGCCACCGGTGTCGCCGGCCTGCAGCACGTTCATCGCGGCGCGCCCCACCAGCTCATCCGGCTCCCAACCCAGCACGCGGCTGACCGAGGGCGATGCATAGACGATCTCACCGCCGGCCACGGCCAGCGTCACGTCGTGGGTCGATTCGCACAGCAGGCGGTACAGGGCCTGGTGCCGGCGTGCGGTGGCTTCGGCTTGCCGCAGCGCCAGTTCCTGGCGCTTCAGATGGGTGATGTCGACATGGACGCAGCAGCCCAGTGCCGCGCCGGCGGGGCGTTGCTCGATCACCCTGATCCAGCGGCCGCCCGGCAACGCCACCTCGTAGGGCGCGCCATTGAATCGCTGGTTGTCCTTCAGCACGTCGAGGCTGCGGCGGTACTCGGTGCGGTGGGATTCATGGGCCCATGCCCGGCGGTAGACCGCCTCGAACGACTGGCCATGGATGTCTGCCCCGTTTTCGATCCGGTAGAGCGACAGGAACGCTTGGTTGGCCGACACGATGCGATCGCCCGCGCCGACCAGCAGCACTCCGTCTGCCAGGGCTTCGATCGGCAGTTGCGCCGGGGCGGGGCTGTGGGTGGCACGGTGTGCCAGTTCCACCTGCGTCGTCATGGCGGCGCCGAGGCGTCGCCACACGCGCACGCGGCCGAACGCGCCCATCTCGACCGACGACACCTTCACGCGATGGCCATGGTGCTCGAACTCGTACGGACGCCGCTGGCTGCGGTGACGTGCGACACCTTCGTCGATGTAACGCTGCAGCATCGGCAGCTCGGCCGCGTCCAGGCGCTGCATGTAGAAGCGCCGCAGGTTGTCGGCGTACGGCTCGCCCACATGCACCTGCCCCCGGTGCTCGGGAAAGAACTCGAGGAAGGTGGTGTTCCAGGCCAAGGCGCGGTCCTGACCATCGAAGGCGCAGAACGCGATTTCGAGGCCATCCAGCGCCGAGGCAACGGCGTCGAGCAAGAGTCTTTTCATCAGCGGGCCTGCCATCAGTCCACAACAATCGAAGCGGCGCGGCTCGCAGGGGGCGCACGCCGACACTTCAACGGATGTTCGTCCTGTCGTGTGGCAGCTTGAGGGCCGGTCATTGCCCGCAGATTGCTGCTCGACTGATTCGTTGACAAATGCGCTCAGATCTCTCGCACCACCTCTGCTGAAAGCTGGGTGAAAGCTTCATGAACAGCGGCATATGGGTGAAGGCCGCTCAGGGAGCACCCGGGGCGCTTTCGTGATCTACTGCTCACTTCTTCGCGAAAATACCGAGCGAAGGCTTTGCCGCCATCGCGCTTAGTAACGTCTTTTCACAAAAGAAGCCGGAGACCATGAAGCAGTTCCTTTCACGAGCCATCGTCAGCGCCGCCGCCGTCGTGCTCGCGGGCTGTGCCACCCAGGTGCAGTTCGAGTCATCCCCGCCGGGCGCTGAAGTGACCTACGACCGCAATGGCACGGTGCTGGGCACGACGCCGTTCTCCATGAGCATTAAGGACGACTTCGGTTGGTTCAGCGTCTACCAGTTCACGGCGCGCCTGGATGGCTACGAGCCGGTGGTGCTGTCGTTCGCTGAGCGCACCCCGCTGGATGCGCAGCAGGTGGTGCCCTCCGTCGTGCGCTTTGAGTTCAAGAAGACGCCGGTGGCCTCGGCCGAACCGGCGGCCTCTGCGGTGCAGTGAGCCTCTCAGGCCGCCTGCAGCGGCTCGAGCGGGCCGAAGAACTCGTAGCGCAGTCGGTCCGGCGTGATACCCAACGCCAGGCCGCTCGTGTACACCTGCTGCATGAACGGCTTGGGGCCGAGGAAGTACAGGTCGACATCCCGATCGGCCGGCAGTTGGGCGGCCAGCAGATCCGTGTCGACCACGCCCGTCGCATGGGGCCGGTCATCCGGCCGCGGCTGGTCGTACACGTAGAGCGCCTGCACGTTCGGGTGTGTTCGCGTCAACTCGTCCACCCGTGAGCGAAACGCGTGCACGCCGCCGTGCCGCGCCGCGTGCACGAAGCGGATCGGCCGGCCGCTTGACGCGACCGATTCGAGCATGCTGATGGCCGGGGTGATGCCGACCCCGCCCGTCACCAGCAGCAATGGCCGCTGCGTTTTGGTGGTGTCAAGCACGAAATCGCCACAAGGGGGCAGGGCGTTCACGGTCGTGCCCACGGTGGCGTGGTCGTGCAGCCAGTTCGAGGCGACGCCGCGTGCCTCGCGCTTGACACTGATGCGGTACCACGGGCGCGACGGCGCATCCGACAGCGAATAGTTGCGCCGCAGGCTGCGGCCCTCGACCTGCAGCACCAGGGTCAGGTACTGCCCCGGTTGGAAGATCTGCAGAGCGCCGCCGTCCACCGGCTCGAGGTAGAACGAAGTGATCAGCTCGCTCTCGACCTGCCGGCGCGCCACCCGGAAGGTGCGCTCGCCGCGCCAGCCGCCCGGCAGGGCGGCGTGGGTGGCGTAGACCTCTTCCTCGGCGGCGATGAGCAGATCGGCCAACGATTGGTAGGCCTGCCCCCACGCGTCGATCACCTCATCGGTGGCGGCGTCTCCCAGCACTTCGCGAATCGCCTGCAGCAGGCACTTTCCGACGATGGGGTAGTGCTCGGGCTGGATGCCGAGGGCGGCATGCTTTTGCACGATGCGGGGCAGGGCGCCCGCCAGCGCGTCCAGATGCTCGATGTGTTGGGCGTAGGCCATCACGGCATGCGCCAGGGCGCGGGCCTGCGTGCCTGAGGCCTGGTGGGCTTCGTTGAAAAAGGCCTTCACTTCGGGATGCTGCTCGAACATCAGCCGATAGAAGTGGCGCGTGATGGCTTCGCCGTGCTGCTGGAGCGCGGGCACGGTGGCCTGCACGACGGAAATGGTGTGGGCGCTGAGCATGGGGTTGGGCATGGGGCTGAGGGTGAATGAACGATGGCCGTTCACACTCACATCGCGTGCCAGCATGCAAGTCCTTGTCGCTGCAAGGAAAAGGTGGGTTGTTGTCTAATTGACCTGGTCATGGATGTTGTCAACACGACCTCAAGTGTGGTCGAGACCACCACAAGCGATCGGCCGTCATCCACGGCTGACGAGGCCCGCTTTCGTCCGCTGATCGACGCGGCCCGCCGCGTGGTGGCCTGCGACGCGGCGGCTTTGCTGCGGCTCGACGGCGAAGTGCTCACGCCGGTGGCGGTGGAGGGGCTGAGCGCCGAGGCGCTCGGGCGGCGCTTTTCGGTGAGCGCTCACCCGCGGCTGGCCCGGCTGCTGGCCAGCCCCGGCCCCCTGCGTTTCGCACCCGATGGCCCGGACGCTGCGCTGCCCGACCCGTACGACGGCCTGATCGCCGGCCAGCCCGCCATCCTCGCGGTGCACGATTGCATGGGCGCGCCGCTGCGGGTGGAGGGGCGACTCTGGGGCCTGCTGACGTTCGATGCGCTGCGGGCCGGCGCCTTCGATGCGATCGATCCTCAGCCCTTGGCAGGCTTGCTGCAGTTGGTCGAGTCCGGCATCGCGTCAATCGAGGCCCTGCGTCGGATGGAGCAGCGGGCCGGCCAAGAGCATTTGCTGGCGCAAGCCTGGCGCGCGGCGCGTGCGGTGCCGCGCGAACTGATCGGCAACAGCCCGGCCATGAATCGGCTTCGACAGGACATCGACACCGTCGCTCCGTCGGACCTGACAGTGTTGGTGCTGGGCGAGACGGGCGTGGGCAAGGACTTGGTCGCCCAGCGATTGCACGCGCGGTCGCGCCGGCACGATCAACCCCTGGTGCAGGTGAACTGTGCGGCGCTGCCCGAGACCTTGGCCGACAGTGAGTTGTTCGGCCACAAGAAGGGCGCGTTCACCGGTGCGCAGCACGACCGAACCGGCAAGTTCGAGCTGGCCGATGGCGGCACGCTGTTCCTCGACGAGGTGGGCGAGTTGCCGCTGTCGATCCAGGCCAAGCTGCTGCGCGTGTTGCAAAGCGGCGAGATCCAACGCCCTGGCAGTGACCGGGCGCGGAGGGTGGATGTGCGCATCGTGGCCGCCACCAACCGCGATCTGCGCGAGGCCATCGCGCAGGGGCGTTTTCGTGCCGACCTGTACCACCGCCTGGCGGTCTATCCGCTGGTGGTGCCGCCACTTCGCGAAAGGGCCAAGGATGTGATCACCCTGGCCGGCAGCTTTCTCGAAGAAAGCCAACACCGGCTCGGCGCGCGCAACCTTCGCCTCACCCCGGCCGCCAAATCAGCGCTGCTGTCGCACACCTGGCCCGGCAACGTGCGTGAGTTGGAGCATGTGCTCAGCCGGGCGGCGCTGCGCGCTTTCGCCGAGCAGGGCCGCAGCGTGCGCTGGGTGGCCATCGAGCCCCGGCACCTGGCGCTGGAGGAGGTCGCTGCCGAGCCGGAGGGGCGACCAGAAACACCTGACGATGGCACCGCCCTGGCACGGCGGTCGGCAGCGACGCGCGCAGCGGATGCCCCCCACCCCGGCGCCCAGACCTTGCGCGAAGCCACCGAGGCGTTTCAGCGCCAATGGATCGAGGCCAGCCTCGCTCGCCATGGTGGGCGGATGAGCCGCGCCGCCGAGGAGGCGGGCATGGATCGCAGCAATTTCCACCGCCTCGCGCGTCGCCTGGGTGTGGCCGGCTGTGCGGGCACCTCTGGTGACGCCTGAGAGCTTTCAGCGCCCGTCATGGGCGGCTGACGCTGGTATTCGCGGGCTCTGCACTGGTTGTGAAGCTTCACAGACTAGAATCGTTCCCTCTTCGTCATGGGGGAGTAGCCACGCCGCGAGGCCCAAAGCATCGAGCTTGGGGCCGACGCGGTGGCCGCTGTCAACACACTTGGCGCCTGCGCTCGCGGGCACCATGGCAGCGGCAGCCTGGTGGCACCGGGCCCGGCAAGACCTTTGACCAAGCACCCTCGCGTGGGCCGGGAGGGCGCTTTGGTCATCGGACTCGCTCCGGCCCCGGACTTGGTCATCATGGAAGCCTTCCTCATCTCCACCGGTATCGTCGCCCTCGGCGAAATGGGCGACAAGACGCAGTTGCTCGCGCTGCTGCTGGCCGCCCGATTCAAGCGCCCCCTGCCCATCATGGCGGGCATCCTCGTCGCCACGCTCGTCAACCACGCCGCGGCGGGCTGGCTGGGCGCGGGCATCGCCGCTTGGTTGGGCCCGCAGGTGCTGCGTTGGGTGGTGGGGGCCTCTTTCCTCGCCATGGCGGTGTGGATGCTCATTCCCGACAAGGCAGATGACGCGCCCACCGCCGCGGGGCGCTTGGGCGTGTTTGGCACGACCGTGGTTGCCTTCTTCATCGCCGAGATGGGCGACAAGACGCAGATCGCCACAGTGGCGCTGGCAGCGCGCTACACCGAGCTGGTGTCGGTGGTGGCCGGCACCACGCTGGGCATGATGATCGCCAACGTGCCCGCGGTGTTGCTGGGTGACCGGGTGGCGGCCAAAGTGCCGATGCGGGTGGTGCACGCCGTGGCGGCACTGATTTTTGCGGTGCTGGGCATCCTGGCGCTGGCCGGAGTCGGCCAGGGCTGACGGCGCGCACATCGCGGGACATCCCTCGGGTTTGCCCGAGGGGGTGGCCCGCCGGGGGGCCCTGCCACTGGACGAGAATCGCAGCATGGCGGCCAGCCGACCGACCGGTCGGTCGGCAAACTCGGCCGCGTGGACATTCCCGGGAGAACTCCGATGACCGAACCCTTGGTGCTGGTGGCCGATGCCGGCCCCGTTCGAACGCTCACGCTCAATCGGCCGGCCGCGCTGAACAGCTTCACCAGCCAGATGCACGCGCAGCTGCGCGAGGCGCTGGATGCCGCCGCGGCCCTTGAATCGGTGCGGACGGTGATCATCACTGGTGCGGGGCGGGGCTTCTGCGCCGGGCAAGACCTGAACGACCCTGGCATGGCGCCGGGCGACGACGGCAAGGTCGACATCGGCGCCGTGATCGAAGCGAACTACAAGCCGCTGGCCTTGCGCCTTCGAGCGATGCCGGTGCCGGTGATCGCTGCGGTCAATGGCGTCGCGGCAGGCGCCGGGGCCAACCTGGCGCTGGGTTGCGACATCACCATCGCCGCGCGGTCGTCCAGCTTCATCCAGGCCTTCTCCAAGATCGGGCTGATCCCCGACTGCGGCGGCACGTGGCTGCTGCCGCGCCTGGTGGGCCGCAGCCGCGCGCTGGGCCTGGCGCTCACCGGCGACAAGCTGCCGGCCGAGCAGGCCGAGCGCATCGGCCTCATCTGGCAGTGCGTGGACGATGCCGCGCTGATGGACACCTGTCAGGCCCTGGCACAGCGTCTGGCCGCCATGCCCAGCAAGGCGCTGGCCGTCACGCGGCAGGCATTCGATGCCGCCGCCGAGATGGACATGGACCAGGCCTTGGCGCTGGAGGCGCGCCTGCAGCGCGACCTGGGCCGCCAACACGATTTCGCCGAAGGCGTGGCGGCGTTCCAGCAAAAGCGCGCGCCGCAGTTCAAGGACCGTTAGCGTGATGGCAGCCCTCACCCCCCAGCGCCTGGCCGAGGCGGTGCGCGACGCGATGTGGCGCGATGACCGGGCCTCGAAAGCACTGGGCATGCAGGTGCTTGCCATCGGGCCGGGCACGGCCACGCTGACGATGACGGTGCGCGACGACATGCTCAACGGCCACGACATCTGCCACGGCGGCTTGATCACCACCCTGGCCGACTCGGCCTTCGCGTTCGCCTGCAATGCCTACAACGAGGTGACCGTCGCGTCCGGCTTCGATGTCAATCTCGTCGCCGCCGCGCGGCTGGGTGACGTGCTGACGGCCGAGGCGACCGAAGTGAACAAGGCGGGCCGCACGGGCGTCTACGACATCCAGGTGAGCAACCAACGCGGCGAACGTGTCGCTGTGTTTCGAGGCCGCTCCTATACCCTCAAAGGCAAGACGGTGGTCGATCCTGCCAGCCTCTGAATCTCCCTTGATCGACCTGCACTGCACCTTTCACAAGCCTCTCGCCATGCTGTTCTCTTTCCCACGCGTTCCACGCGCCATGGCCGCCGTGGCCCTGGTCGCAGCCGCCGCTGTTCAAGCGGCTGACCAGCCGCTGACCGAGCTGCCCTACACGCCGGGGCTGGATGTCCGATCCATGGACACGAGCGCCAGCCCTTGCGAAGACTTCTACCAGTACGCCTGCGGCGGCTGGATGAAGAACAACCCCATCCCGCCCGACCAGGCGCGATGGGATGTCTACGCCAAGCTGGCCGATGAGAACAAGCGCTTCCTCTGGGGCTTGCTCGACGGCCTGTCCAAGCAAGCTGAAGGCCGCTCGGTGCCGCAGCAGCAGATCGGCGATCTGTTCGCCTCGTGCATGAACGAGGCGCGCGTGGACGAGGCGGGTGCCAAGCCGCTGACCCCTTGGCTGGATCGCATCCAGGGCCTCAAGAGCGTGGGCGACGTGCCGGCGCTGCTGGCCGCCTTGCACCTGGCCACCGCGAATGGCGGGTTGTTCTTCAACCTGGACCAAGGGCAGGACTTCAGCGATTCCACCCGCGTCATCGCGTTCGTCGGCGCCGGCGGCCTGTCGCTGCCTGACCGCGACTACTACCTGCAAAACGATGCGCGCATGCGCGCCATCCGCGCCGACTACCTCACCCACGTGGCCCGCATGATGGAGCTGGCGGGCAGTGCGCCGGAGGCCGCCCGTCGCGAGGCGGCGGTCGTGCTGCAGATCGAGACGGCGCTCGCGCGCCCGCAGCTCACCCGCGTGCAGCAGCGTGACCCGCACATGCTGCACCACAAGATGGATCGGCGCGCGCTGCAGCGGCTGACCCCGCGCTTCGCCTGGGACAGCTACCTCGGCGAGCTGGGGCTGGGCGACGTGCGCGAGTTCAACGTCAACGAACCCGCCTTCCTCAAGGCGCTGGACCAGCAGCTGCGCACCCGCTCGCTGGCCGACATCAAGAGCTATCTGCGCTGGCACCTGGTCCACGCGATGGCGCCGCAGTTGGCCGCGCCGTTCTTTCAAGAGAACTTCGCCTTCTTCGGCAAGGCCTTGCGCGGCATCCCCGAGCCCAGCCCGCGTTGGCGCCAGTGCGTGACCCTGGTCGACCATGAACTCGGCGACGCCTTGGGCCAGGAGTTCGTGCGGCGCACCTTCAGCCCGGAGCAGAAGCAGAAGACCGAACGGATGACTCGCCAGATCGAGGACGCGATGGCGGCCGAGATCAAATCGCTCGACTGGATGAGCGCGCCCACCAAGGAAAAGGCGCTCGAAAAGCTCTCGACCATCGTCAACAAGATCGGCTACCCCGACCGCTGGCGCGACTACGGTGCCGTGCGCATCGCCCGCGACGACCTGGCCGGCAACGTGGAGCGCACCACCCAGTTCGAGGTGCGCCGGCAACTGGCGAAGATCGGCAAGCCGCTGGATCGGGGCGAATGGGGCATGACACCGCCGACGGTGAACGCCTACTACAACGCCCAGATGAACGACATCAACTTCCCCGCGGGGGTGCTGCAACCGCCGCTGTTCGACCCGAAGATGGACGACGGGCCGAACTACGGCAACACCGGTGGAACGATCGGCCATGAACTCACCCACGGCTTCGACGACGAGGGGCGGCAGTTCGATGCCCAAGGCAACCTGAAGAACTGGTGGGCGACGAAGGACGAGAAGGCCTTCAACGAGCGCACCAAGTGCCTGACCGACCAGTACGCCACCTACACCATCGTCGACGACATCAAGATCAACAGCAAGCTGACGCTGGGCGAAGACCTGGCCGATCTGGGCGGCCTGGTGCTCGCCTTGATCGCCTGGAAGACCGAGATGGCCGGTCAGCCGATGAACACCGAGCGCGAGGGCTTCACGCCGATCCAGCGCTTCTTCATCGGCTTCGCGCAATGGGCCTGCGAGAACGCCCGCCCCGAAGAGCTGCGCATCAACGCCAAGATTGAGCCGCACTCGCCCGGGCGCTACCGCGTCAACGGGTTGGTGGTCAACATGCCGGAGTTCGAGCAGGCCTTCTCCTGCAAGCCGGGCCAGCCGATGGCGCCCGTCAAGCGTTGCCGGGTCTGGTGAGCGAAGTGGCTGCGGCCGTCTGAAGGGCCCCGCCTCTGGCGGGGCCTTTTGCTTTTTAGAGAGTCTCACCAAGGCAGCCAGGGCTGGGGGCCGAACGTAACCCGTTGATTTGTCGGCGAATCAAGCCGTGTTACACGAGGGTACGAAGCTTGCACTCGGGTAAACGGTGATTGCCTCGAAGCCTTCCTCGGGCGATACCGCTTTCTTGGCAGCGGCAACCCGCGTTTGACGGGGTCCGCACTGGCTGTAGACCGAAGGAGCCTGAGGGATGTGGGGTAGAAGTCGTTGGGTGCGCCGCATGGCGCAGGGCATGCTGTTGGCTGTCGCGGCCGGAATGGGCGGCGCGGCCTGGGCGGGCCCGGGCCTGACCATCGGCGCGATCGTGCCGCAGAGCTGGCCGAGCGCGGCCGAGGGCGAGGAGATCGTGCTGGGCATGCAACTGGCCATCAAGACGTGGCCGGGGCAGCCTGCGCCCACGCTGGTCATCAAGGACAGTGCCTGCGATGCGCGCAAGGCCGAGAACGCGGCGCGCGAACTGGTGGCCGCCAAGGTCGACGTGGTGCTCGGCAGCTGGTGTGTCATCGGCATCACGCCGCGGGTGGTTTCCGAGGCTGGTATTCCCTTCGTGTCCGCCAATGCCGAGCGACTGCCCAAGGCGCCCGATGGCGTGTTGCAGCTCGGCCGCATGGAGCTGTACATCGTGGATAAGCTGGCCGCCGACCTGCGCACCGCCTCGGGCCTGCGGGTGGGGGGGCGAACCTCCTGCTGGATGAACTTCGAACCGGTGATGCGCGACCAGTACGACGCGTTGCTGTGCCCGGTGTTGGGCTTCGACAAGAAGCGCTGGGAGCAGGCCGAGGCCACCTTCACCGCCGCGAATCGACGGCCCTTCACCGCCTCGGTGGCCCGCGGCTATGCGGCCATGGAGGCCGGGCTGGAGAAGGTCCGGCGCATCCGTGCGGGCAAGGCGGCCAGCACCGATCCGATCATGACCATCTTCGGCCCCCTGCCGTCGACCGACGTGCCGGCCCAGATCGACGCCATGCAACTGGTCCTCTCGCCGAAGCTGCCCAAGCTGTCGCCCAAAGACCAGGCCACATTCACCCAGCTGCTGCAGACCAAGTCCTGCACCTGCCTCGAGACGAACTCGTGCGCCAAGCCGGGCCCCTGGGCCGACCAGCCCTTCGTGGTGCGCGGCAGTGCGGTGCCCAAATGCCCTCCACTGGTGGCGGCGGCGCCGCGTTGATCGTCGCCTCCTTCGGCGACCACGCTGGCGGCCTCGATGGCGCAGGCGCCAGTGGGGCGGCTTTTTCTCTCGCCCGCCACTGAACCGGGCCGGGCCGCCCCGCCGCGGCGGCGGGCGCCGCCTTCACGCACGCTTTCACGCCCCTGCGTAACCCCTGACTTGCGTCAAGCCGCGCCTCGTGTTTATCATTTACCGACCGTTCGGTAGATTAATTCCGGCGGCTCCCGTCCACACCGGTCCAGGCCGGCTGTGCTGCCCGATCGGCGCCCCAGGAGGCCACCCGCATGCCCGTGAAGACCCCCGCCCCCGGCGATCTGGAGGCGATCGAGACCGCCAGCCGCGATGAGCTGGCCGCACTGCAGCTGCAGCGCCTGAGGGCCACGCTCGAGCGGGTCTACGCCCACGTGCCGCACTACCGGCAGGCCTTCGATGCCAAGGGGGTTCACCCGTCGGATCTGAAGACGCTGGCGGATCTGGCCAAGTTTCCGTTCACCACCAAGCACGACCTGCGCGCCAACTACCCCTTTGGCATGTTCGCCGTGCCCCGCGAAGAGGTGGTGCGGGTGCACGCCTCGTCGGGCACCACCGGCAAGCCCACCGTGGTCGGCTACACCCAGGCGGACATCGACACCTGGGCCGGGCTGGTGGCACGGTCGATTCGCGCCGCCGGGGGGCGACGCGGCGATATCGTCCACGTCGCCTATGGCTATGGCCTGTTCACCGGCGGCCTGGGGGCGCACTACGGGGCCGAGCGGCTCGGCTGCACGGTGATCCCGATGTCGGGCGGGCAGACCGAGAAGCAGGTGCAGCTGATCCGCGATTTCCAGCCCGACATCATCATGGTCACCCCCAGCTACATGCAGGTGATCGTCGAGGAGTTCCGCCGCCAGGGCCTCGACCCACGCGAGATGTCCGTCAAGGTGGGCATCTTCGGCGCCGAGCCGTGGACAGAGGCCATGCGGCGCGACATCGAGGCCAGCGCCGGCATCGATGCGGTGGACATCTATGGCCTGTCCGAAGTGATGGGCCCGGGCGTGGCCAGCGAATGCGTCGAAAGCAAGGACGGCCCGGTGATCTGGGAAGACCACTTCTACCCCGAGATCATCGACCCGGAGACGGGCGAGGTGCTGCCCGACGGCGCCGAGGGCGAGCTGGTGTTCACCTCGCTGACCAAGCAGGCCTTCCCCGTCATCCGCTACCGCACCCGCGACCTGACGCGTCTGCTGCCACCCACGTCGCGCAGCATGCGGCGCATGGGCAAGATCGTGGGCCGATCGGACGACATGCTGATCATCCGCGGGGTCAACATGTTCCCGACCCAGGTTGAAGAGCTGGTGCTGCAGACCGAGGGCTTGTCGGGCCAGTACCAGATCGTTGTCACTCGCGACGGCAACCTCGACGAGGTGCAGGTGATCACCGAGGTCCTGCCGAGCCACCAGCAGGTGGATCGCGACGCGCTCGGCCGGCAGCTCGAATCCCGCATCAAGACCCTGATCGGCGTCAGCACCCGGGTGCAGGTGGGCCTGCCTGATTCGATCGAGCGCACGCTGGTGGGCAAGGCCCGCCGCGTGGTCGACAAGCGACCCCGCTGAAATGACCACCCCGCTCGCTTCGCGAGCCGCCCCCCGGAGGGGCCAGCCCTGTTCAATGTGATCACTGAGGAGACCTGATGTACACCCAAGCCATGGACACCGGCCCCAAGGAGGAGCGCAAGGCGGTCCGGTCGGCCGAAGAGGCTGTCCTCGAAGAACGCTTCGAGGCGCGCATCGACGAAGGTGCCTTCATCGAAGCGAAGGACTGGATGCCCGAGCACTACCGCAAGACCTTGGTGCGGCAGATCAGCCAGCACGCGCACTCCGAGATCGTCGGCATGCTGCCCGAGGGCAATTGGATCAGCCGTGCGCCCACGCTCAAGCGCAAGGCGATTCTGTTGGCCAAGATCCAGGATGAAGCGGGCCACGGCCTGTACCTGTACTCGGCAGGCGAAACGCTGGGCACCAGCCGCGACCAGATGCTGCAGGCGCTGCACACCGGCAAGGCGAAGTACAGCTCGATCTTCAACTACCCGACGCTCACCTGGGCCGATGTGGGTGTGATCGGCTGGCTGGTCGACGGTGCGGCGATCATGAACCAGATCCCGCTGTGCCGTTGCTCTTATGCGCCCTATGCCCGCGCGATGATCCGCGTGTGCAAGGAAGAGAGCTTCCATCAGCGCCAGGGCTTCGACTCGCTGCTGGTGATGATGAAAGAGGGCACGCCCGAGCAGCGAGCGATGGTGCAAGACGCCACCAACCGCTGGTGGTGGCCGAGCCTGATGATGTTCGGCCCGCCGGATGCCGACAGCCCGAACACTGCGCAATCGATGCGCTGGGGCATCAAGCGGCTGTCGAACGACGACCTGCGCCAGAAATTCATCGACGCCACCGTGCCGCAAGCCGAAGTGCTGGGTGTCACGCTGCCCGACCCGCACCTGCAGTGGAACGAAGAGCGCCAGCACCATGACTTCGGGCCGATCGACTGGCAGGAGTTCTGGCGCGTCGTCAACGGCGAAGGCCCGTGCAACCGCGAGCGCCTGGCTGCCCGTGTGAAGGCCTGGGACGACGGCGCCTGGGTGCGTGAGGCGGCACTGGCCCATGCGCGCAAGAAGAACACCGCGGCCGAGGCCGCCTGAATCATCGAAGGATCAAGACATGAGCATGCAAAACGAATGGCCGCTGTGGGAAGTCTTCGTGCGCCCCAAAGCCGGCCTGGATCACAAGCACTGCGGCAGCCTTCACGCGGCCGACGCCCGCATGGCGATCCAGCTGGCGCGCGACGTTTACACGCGCCGCATGGAGGGCACCAGCGTGTGGGTGGTGCGCTCAGACCAGATCGTGGCCTCGGACCCCGCCGACAAGGACATGTACTTCGACCCAGCGGAAGACAAGGTGTACCGCCACCCCACCTTCTACACGCTGCCCGAATCGGTCAACCACATGTGAGCCGCGCGGCATGAGCACACCCTCCATCACCTCGCCGCAAGACGCCCGCAGCCGCTATCTGCTGCGCGTGGCCGACACCTGCCTCATCCATGCGCAGCGCCAATCCGAATGGTGCGGCCATGGACCGATCCTGGAAGAAGACATCGCGCTGACCAACATGTCGCTCGACCTGATCGGCCAGGCGCGCGCGCTGCTCACGCACGTGGGACAGGGCGCCACGCCGCCATTGGACGAGGACCAGCTCGCCTTCTTGCGTGACGAGCGCGACTACCTGAACATGACGCTGGTCGAGCAGCCCGGCCGCAAGGGCGGGCGCGATTTCGCCGATGCGGTGATGCGCAACCTGCTGATCGGCGCCTGGCTCCAGCTCATGTGGCAGCGTCTGCAAGCCAGCACCGATGCCGAAGTGGCCGCGATCGCAGGCAAGGCCGTGAAAGAAGCCCGCTACCACGTCGAGCATGCGGCCGACTGGGTGGTTCGCCTGGGCGATGGCACCGACGAGTCGGCACGCCGCATGCGCGAAGCGCTGGATCGACTCTGGCCCTACACCCACGAGCTGTTCGACGATGACGACGCCGATGCGGCGGCCGTCACCAGCGGCCTGGGCCCCGCGCGCAGCGCCTTGCAGGCCGACTGGCAAGCGACGGTGAAGACGACGCTGGCCGATGCGCAGCTGGCCTTGCCGAAGGACACCGCGTTCCGCTCCACCGGCAGCCGCGGCGTCCACAGCGAAAACCTGGGCTACATGCTGGCCGAGATGCAGCACCTGCAACGCGCCTTCCCCGGAGGGCGCTGGTGATGAATCTGCCGGCCGGCCTGTTCCCGACGCTGCCGGTGGCGACCGATGCGCGCTGGGCGCTGCCGGTCGTGCCGCCACGGCGCGCGGGCGAAAGCCGTGTCGAGCGGGCCTGGGCGGTGCTGGGCAGCGTCGCCGACCCCGAAGTGCCGGCGCTGTCGGTGGTCGACCTCGGCCTCGTGCGCGAGGTCACCGACCTGGGCGATGGCGGCGGGCTGGCCGTGGTCGTCACGCCCACCTACTCCGGCTGCCCGGCCACCGAGCAGATCAACGAGGCCATCAGCCGCGCGCTGGAAGACGACGGCCTGGGGCCTGTGAGCGTGAGCCTGCGCCGCGCACCCGCCTGGACCACCGACTGGATGAGTGAAGTGGGCCGTGAGCGCCTGCGCGCCTACGGCATTGCGCCGCCCGGGCGCTGCGGTGACGCTGCTGCGGGCGCGCCGATCCACATCGTCGCCCGCGGTGTGAGCTGCCCACGCTGCGGCAGCGCGCAGACCGAGCGGCTGTCGGCCTTCGGCTCTACCGCGTGCAAGGCGATGTACCGCTGCCTCGCCTGTCGCGAGCCCTTCGAACACTTCAAACCGATATGACCACACTCCACTTTCATCCCTTGCGCGTGCGCGAAGTGCGTCCGGACACCGACGAGGCGATGATCGTCTCGTTCGATGTGCCCGGGGAACACGCCGAGCTGTTCCAGTTCACGCAGGGCCAGTACCTGACGGTGCGCCACGAGGTGGACGGGCAGGATGTGCGCCGCTCGTACTCGATCTGCGCCGGGCTGGACGACGGCGAACTGCGCGTCGGTGTGCGCAAGGTGGCAGGAGGCCTCTTCTCCAACTGGCTGCACCAGCACCTGAAAGCAGGCGATGTGCTGCAGGTCATGCCCCCGCAGGGCAAGTTCTTCGTTCCGCTGTCACCCGAAACGCCGCGCCACTACCTGGGCCTGGCGGGCGGCAGCGGCATCACGCCGATCCTGTCCATCATGAAGACGGTGCTGGCGCGCGAGCCCGGGAGCCGCTTCACGCTCGTGTATGGCAATCGCCGCGCCGCCTCGACGATGTTCAAGGAAGAGCTGGAAGACCTCAAGAACCGCTACATGACGCGGTTGACGCTGCACCACGTCTTCAGCGACGAGCAGGTCGACTCGCCGCTCAACATGGGGGTGATGAACCGCGACAAGATCGGCGAGTTCCTGCGCACCGTGATCGACCCGACCGCCATCGACCATGCCTTCGTCTGCGGCCCCTATGCGATGAACGATGAGGCAGAGGCCGCGCTGCTGGGCGCCGGCGTGCCGGCCGACCGCATCCACATCGAACGCTTCGGCATCGCGCTGCAATCGGCCGGCGATCTGGCCAAGCTGCACGCGCCGAAAGAAGGCGATGCGGACAACGCGAAGATCACCATCGTGCGCGATGGCCTCACCCGCGAGATCGTCTTCCGCCAGAGCGACCCCAGCATCCTCGACGCCGCGGCCTCGGCCGGCATGGACGTGCCGTACTCGTGCAAATCAGGTGTCTGCGGCACCTGCCGCGCCAAGTTGATGGACGGCCAAGTCCGCATGGACCGCAACTTCGCACTGGAAAAGCACGAAATCGCCGAGGGCTTCATCCTCACCTGCCAGGCCCACCCGCTGACACCCTGCGTGACGGTTTCGTTCGATGAGCGCTGAGCCGGCTTGGGCGCCAGGGGCGGTCGCGACGCACAGACGCCGGAGCCCCGCCCCGAGGTCCGGCGGCTACAGCGGCCGCCTTTTCCCGATGGCGCGGCAACTGGCCGAGCTCGGTTTTCTGTCACCCTGATCGCATCGATGGCACGACCTCGTTCCGCTGGCTATGACGACCAACGCGAGCAGATCCTCGCGAAGGCGGCCGCGCTGTTTGCCCAGCAGGGCTACACCGCCACCTCGATGAACCAGGTGGCGGCGGCCTGCGCGTTGTCGAAGGCCGCGCTCTACCACTATGTGCGCGACAAGCATGCGCTGCTCGCCTTGGTCGCCCAGGCGCACGTGAAGCGGCTTGAATCGGTGGTGGACGAGGTGCTGGCCCAGGGCCTGGTGCCGCAAGAACGGCTGCGCGAGTTGATCGTGCGCTTCGTGCGCGAATACGCCAACGCGCAGAACGAGCACCGTGTGCTGACCGAGGACGTGAAGTTTCTCGATGCGCAAGAACGCGAGCAGGTGCTGGCGATCGAGCGCCGCGTGGTCAACGCCTTTGCCGATGCGGTGGCGGCCGTGCGCCCAGAGCTGAAGCCAGCCGAGTTGCACAAGCCGCTGACGATGCTGCTGTTCGGCATGATCAACTGGATGTTCACCTGGCTCAAACCGGCCGAGGATGGCTCACGACTCAGCTACGAGCAGATGGCGCCGATGGTGGTGGAGCTTTTCTTCGGCGGCCTCGGTGCCGTCAGCCTGCCGGCCGAGGCGCCGGTGAACGTGAATTCCCGCAGCAAGAGAACCCCTCGAAAGGAGACTGCCCTGTGAAAGCCCTGAAGACCCTCGTCGCCGCCGCCGCCCTGGTGGCCACTGGCGCCGCGCTGGCGGACATCCAAGTGGGTGTCACCGTCTCGTCCACCGGGCCAGCCGCCTCGCTGGGCATCCCCGAGAAGAACACGATCGCCCTCATGCCCAAGACGATCGGGGGTGAGAAGGTGAACTACATCGTGCTGGACGATGCGTCCGACACCACCAAGGCGGTGGCCAACACCCGCCGGCTCATCACCGAAGACAAGGTCGACATCATCCTGGGTTCGACCACCACGCCCAACTCGCTCGCGATGATCGACGCGGTGGCCGAAGCCCAGGTGCCGATGATCTCGATGGCCGCCTCGGCCCGCATCGTCGAGCCGATCGACGCGAAGAAGCGCTGGGTCTTCAAGACACCCCAGAACGACATCATGATGTCGCTGGCCATCGTCTCGCACATGGCCGACGCGAAGATCAAGACCGTCGGCTTCATCGGCTTTGCCGATGCCTACGGTGAAGGCTGGTTCGGCGAATTCGGCAAGGCGGCGGGCATCAAGGGCATCCAGGTCGTGGCCAGCGAGCGCTATGCCCGCACCGATTCGTCGGTGACGGCGCAAGTGCTGAAGCTGGTGGCGGCCAAGCCCGATGCGGTGCTGATCGCCGGCTCGGGCACGCCGGCGGCCCTGCCTGCCGCCGCGCTGGTCGAACGTGGCTACACCGGCAAGGTCTACCAGACCCACGGGGTGGCCAACAACGATTTCCTGCGTGTGGGCGGCAAGAACGTCGAGGGCCAGTATCTGCCCGCCGGCCCGGTGCTGGTGGCCGAGCAGTTGCCCGCAGGCCACCCGGTGAAGAAGTCGGCGCTCGACTACATCGCCAAGTACGAGGCCGCCTACGGCAAGGGTTCGGTGTCCACCTTTGGCGCGCATGCCTGGGATGCGGGCCTGCTGATGACCGCGGCGGTGCCCGTGGCGCTGAAGAAGGGTAAGCCCGGGACGCCCGAGTTCCGCGTGGCCTTGCGTGACGCCCTGGAGCAGATCAAGGATCTCGCCGGCGCCCACGGCATCTTCAACATGTCGCCCAACGACCACCTGGGTCTCGACCAACGCGCACGCGTGATGGTCAAGATCGACAAGGGCACCTGGAAGCTGGATTGACCCGCGGCGCCCCTTCCCGGGGGCGCAGACGGACCCGCGCGCCGCCCCGATGGGCAGCGGCGCGGCGCGCACGCCTGTATTCGAACCTGCAGATCACTGTCATGACCACCCCACTTCAACTCCAAAGCTTCATCGCCGGCCGCTGGATCGGCAGCGAGGCCGCGCAGACGCTGCGCAGCGCGATCAACGGGCAGCCCGTGGCCCGTACCCATGCGGAGGCCCTCGACTTCGGCGAGGCGCTGGCCTATGCGCGGGGCACCGGCCTGCCGGCGCTGCTGGCGCTGAACTTCCAGCAGCGCGCGGCGCGGCTGAAGGCGCTGGCCAAGTTCCTGATGGAACGCAAGGAAGAGCTGTACGCCATCTCGGCCCACACCGGCGCCACCCGTACCGACAGCTGGATCGACATCGAAGGCGGTGCGGGCACCTTGTTCGCCTACGCCAGCATGGGTTCGGGCGAGCTGCCCAGCAGCAACATCGTCCACGAAGGGCCAGCGATGGCCCTGGGCAAGAAGGGCGGCTTCGCGGGCACGCACATCCTGGTGCCGCGCCGGGGTGTGGCGGTGCACATCAACGCGTTCAACTTCCCGATCTGGGGCCTGTTGGAGAAGTTCGCACCGACCTTCCTGGCCGGCATGCCATGCATCGGCAAACCGGCCACCGCCACCAGCTACCTGACCGAGGCGCTGGTGCGCCTGATCGAGCAGTCGGGCATCCTGCCCCCGGGCAGCCTGCAGCTGGTGGTCGGCGGCACGGGTGATCTGCTGGATCGCCTGCAAGGCGCCGACGTGGTCACCTTCACCGGCTCGGCCGATACCGCCGCGAAGCTGCGGGTGCATCCGAACCTCATCCGCCAATCCATCCCGTTCAACGCCGAGGCGGATTCGCTGAACTGTTCCATCCTCGCGCCCGACGTGCAGCCCGGCGACGAAGAGTTCGACCTGTTCGTCAAAGAGGTCGCGCGTGAGATGACGGTGAAGGCCGGCCAGAAGTGCACCGCGATCCGCCGTGCCATCGTGCCGCGCCAGCATGTCGATGCCGTCGCCGCGGCACTCAAGGCACGACTGGGCAAGACGGTGGTGGGCGATCCGTCGATCGAGGGCGTCAAGATGGGGGCGCTGGCATCACACGCGCAACAGGCCGACGTGGCCGAGCGTGTGGCTCAGCTGCGCCGCGAGGCCGAGCTGATCTGCGGCGCCGAAGCCTTCTCGCCGCAAGGCGCCGGCACGGCCGAAGGGGCCTTCTTTGCACCGACCTTGCTGCTGGCCCGCAACCCGCTGGCCAACGATGCAGTGCACGACATCGAAGCCTTCGGCCCGGTCAGCACGCTGATGCCCTACGACGACCTCGATGAGGCACTGGCCCTGGCGGCCCGGGGCAAAGGTAGCCTGGTCGGCTCGCTGGTCACTCGCTCGCCAGACGTGGCCGCGCACGTGGTGCCGTTCGTGGCCGCCCAGCATGGTCGGGTGCTCATCCTCGACCGCGAAGCCGCCCCCGAATCCACCGGCCACGGCAGCCCGCTGCCGATGCTCAAGCACGGTGGCCCGGGTCGCGCCGGCGGTGGCGAAGAGCTGGGTGGCATCCGTGCGGTGAAGCACTACCTGCAGCGCACGGCGGTGCAGGGTTCGCCGACGATGCTGGCCGCGGTGACAGGCGAATATGTGCGCGGTGCGGCGCGCATCGAAACCGAGGTGCACCCCTTCCGCCGGCACTTCGAAGACCTGCGGATCGGTGAGAGCCTCAGCACCCACCGCCGCACCGTGAGCGAAGCCGACATCGTCAATTTCGGCGGCGTCTCGGGCGACTACTTCTACATGCACTTCGACGAGATCGCGGCGAAAGACACCCAGTTCGGCCAGCGCATCGCGCACGGCTACTTCGTGCTGTCGGCCGCGGCCGGCTTGTTCGTCAGCCCCGCGCCCGGGCCTGTGCTGGCCAACTACGGACTGGACACCTTGCGCTTCGTGAAGCCCGTGGCCATTGGCGACACGATCCAGGCGCGGCTCACCGCCAAGCGCAAGATCGATCGCATGAAAACCGATGACAAGGGCCGCGGCCAGGGCGTGGTCGCCTGGGATGTGGAGGTGACCAACCAGCATGGCGAGCTGGTCGCGAGCTACGACATCCTCACGCTCGTGGCCAAGCGTGTCACGCCGGCGGCCTGATGCGAAGGGGCCTGCGTCCATGAGCAACGCCGACGACCTGCCGCCTTTGCCCGATGCGCCCTTGGGCCGGTATCGCCACTACAAGGGCGGCGAATACGAGGTGGTGGGCGTAGCCCGACACAGTGAATCGCTGGAGCCCCTGGTCGTCTACCGCCCGCTGTACAACGCGACGGGGCTGTGGGTGCGGCCGCACGCGATGTTCTTCGGCACGCTCGAGATCGACGGCCAGCAGGTGCCCCGGTTCGCCCGGCTGACTTGAGCCGCGGGCGCGCGCCCGGAAGCGGGCAGGGCCGCCTGGCCCGGAATTCGCGTCTTCCGTTCTCCACCGATCAATCTTCCAGGTTCACCCATGCAAACCAAGACGTGGCGGGCACGCGCTGCCGCCGCAACCCTGCTCACCGCTCACCTGAGCGTGGCGCTGGCGACCACCTTCGAAGTGAAGGAGATGCCCGTCATCGAGCCGCCGACGACGGACCCGTACCACCGCCCGCGCGAGATCGATGCGTCGGGCCGCATCCTGGTGAACGTGCAGGATCGCCGGCACCAGCAGGTCTTTTTCCTCAGTGAGCGATGCCGGCCCGAGCGATGCCGCCGGATCACGCCCCGGGGCTACTCGACGTCGTGGGCGTCGATGAATGCGGCGGGCCAGATGGCCGGCGAAGTCTGGATCGATGGCACCTCCTGGGCTGCGCGGCATGACCCGTCCGCGGGCGAGGCCTATCTCACCCAAGGCGCGGCCCGGGGCATCAATGCGTCGGGTGTGGTCGTGGGCAACACGCTGGATCTCCATCCGTTCGTCTACGGCACGCGCTTGCAGTGGATCCCGATGCCGGGCGACCGCCAGGGGATCGCTGCCGCCATCAACGATCAGGGCGTGGTGGTGGGGCACTTCTTCGATGCGGATGCCCACCAGCGTGCATTCGTGAACCGCGACGGCACCACGAAAGAGCTTTTGCCCGATGCGCCGCGCTACACCGACTCGACCGCCACCGACATCAACGGCGCGGGCATCGCGGTAGGTTGTGCCCAGGCGTCACCGGGGCAGGCTCAGATGGCCGTGCGCTTTGAAGCCGGGGCGGTGGTCACCCTTGGTGAACTGGTCAGCGGCACACGCAGTGGCACCTGTGCGCAGGCGGTCAACGAGTCGGGCCGCCTGGTCGTCGGCTACAGCGGGGTCGACCCGCTCGACGCCACCAAGCTGCACGGTTTCGTGCACGACGGCACGACCATGCGCGACCTCAACCAACTGCTGCGCGCGGAAGACGCTGGGCGATACACCATCTACAGCGCGGTGGACGTGAACAACGCCGGGCAGATCGCCGCCCAGGCGATCCGCGTCTCCGATGGTGCCTGGGTGGCTGTGCGGCTGGAACCGATTCCCTGATCAACACAGGGCGGAGACCAAGGCGGCCACCAAGCCGGCGCCCGGTTGCACGGCCGGCCGCCGTTGAGTCGGGCTGCGCGGGGCACCCTTCGCTCGGTGTCGATCCCGCGTGACCGCGGTGACGCCCCCCTCGGTTACCGGCGAGTACATGGGCAGAGGGGCGGCTGGGTAGGATGCGGCGTCATTCAGCCGCCTTCCTGCCTGCCTCCCTACCTGCGGTCCCGCAAGGCTGCAGGCCCCGCCCATGCCTGCGCCACGACACCCTGACAACGCTTCCCCGAATGAGGGCGATGGCGACCCCGTGGAACCGCTGCATTCGCCCGGCGAGAGGGGGTTTGCGCAGATGGTGGGCGCGATGGGCCGGCCCGCCCCGGCGCGCCGGCGCCGCCAGCGTGCCGCGGAGTCGCGAGAGCCGGCCTCCACCGCCACGCCGGAGTCGCCTGGCGAGGCGCTCGAGCGCGCCCTGATGATGGTGCGCGGCGGCCAGGTCGAGGCTGGCATGGCGCTGTGCCATGAGTGGTGGCCCCGCCTGTCCGAGGCGGAAGACCGGCTGCACATGGGCATCTGCCAGCATGTGCTGGCCGTCGGCTACCACTACAACGGCAAGCTGAAGGAGGCCTTGACCACGGGCTACCTGGGCCTGGAACTGTTGACCCTCGTGGGCGAAACCGAGCGGCGCCTGCGCCTGATGTCGTTGCATGCCATCACGCTGGCGCAACTGGGGCAGGCGGCCGAGGCGATGGAGTTGCTGGGGCGCGCGGTCGAGTTGCTGCCGCAGGTGGCCGACAGCCCTTGGCAGCAGTGCGTGTTCTGGAACAACGCCGGCACCGTCTACGAGAGCCTCGGGCAGATCGACGAAGCCCTGTCTGCGCTCGAACGTTGCACCGAGCTGGCGCCCCGCTTCGACGAGCCGAGCATCAAGGCGATATCGCGGGGCAACCTGCTGACGCTGCGGCTGACCACCTTGCAGCGCCATGCGGCCGGTGTCGACCGCGTTCTGGCCGCCTACGCCGAGCTGTGCCGCCATCTCGATGCCTTGATGGACGAGGGCCGCCAGCATCTGGTGACCAACTACGCCGCCGAGGCGGCTGACGTGATGATCCAGCGCGGTGAGATGGACGAGGCGCGCAGCCTGTTGCGGCTGGGCATGAAAGCGGCGACCGCCACCGCCTTGGGGCCCAAGCGCGCCACCCTGGAGCTGCGCTTTGCCCGCGTGGAACGGCTCAGCGGCCACCTTCGCCTGGCCGCCGCGCATGTGGCGGAGGCGCTCACCCTGGTGGGCGAAAGCCAGGATCTCGAGCTGCTGGCCCGCGTGCATCTGGAGAACAGCCAGTTGCAGGAAGCGCAGGGCCACTGGCGTGCGGCCCTGGACTCGTACAAGCGCCATGCCGAGACGCGCGAGACCTGGTTGGCCGCGCAGGCCGAGGGGCGCTCGCAGGCGCTGGCGGCGCGGGTGGACGTGGAGCGCAACCGGGTCGAGGCCGAGCTGGCGCGATTGCGCCAGGCCGAACTCCAGAAGCAGGTCGAGCACCTGGTGGAAGAAGCCGGCCTGCTCAAACGCCAGGCCGAGGAAGACCCGCTCACCGGCCTGGCGAACCGCCGGCATTTCGAGCGGCGCGCTGAGCAACTGCGCGCCGACGCGCCGGCTGCGCGGCCGCTGGTTCTTTTGATCGGAGACATCGACCACTTCAAGCGCATCAACGATCTTCATTCGCACACCTTGGGTGATGAGGTGCTGCGGACCATCGGCCGGCTGATGCGTGAGCACTTGCGCCCTCACGACGCCGTGGCGCGCTGGGGTGGCGAGGAGTTTGTCGTGGCTTTCGGAGCCGGCCTCACGCTGGCCCAGGCCTTGACCGTGGCGCATCGGCTGCGCCACACGATCGAGCGGCACGCCTGGGCGGTGATCACCCCAGGGCTGCAGGTGACAATGAGCCTCGGTCTGGCCGAGTGCCGGCCCGGCGAATCGCTCACCGAGGCCCTGCAGCGCGCCGACGCTGCGCTGTACGAGTGCAAGAAGGGCGGCCGCAATCAGGTGCGCACCGCGATTTAGGGCGTGTTCACACGACGCAGCCCCGATGCGTTGCCACCAGAACCGGTCGAGCGCGAGGCGTCAATCGAAGCCGGGGTGCGGCCCCGGCGAGGCTTTGCAACGCCGAGGGCGGCTGGTTCTGGTGGCAACCCTTCGGGAACGGGCCGTCCAGGGCGCATGGCGGCGTTGCCCAACTTGCCCAGGCGCCAGCCTCGGCGGCGTCGGGCGCCTTGCCCTGCATCCCTGGACAACCCGTTCGCACGGGGCTGCGTCGTTTGAACACGCCCTGTAGCGCTTTCCCCACCTGGGTCACCGGGCGCTGAGCGCAGCCTCTATCCTCTCGCGCTCGCGTCGCGCCTGGGCCCCTCGGCGCGGCGATTGCCCGTGGCTGGGGATGGCCGGCCTTCGCTTTGCCCTGTGAGAACGCTTTCCCATGTTGCCTCCCCGCTCTCGTTCGACGCTGCCTTCGCCGCCCGATGAGGCCACACCGCCCGGCGGTGGGCGCCCGGCTGGATCGGCCCCGCCAGCCTCGCCAGGTGAACTGGGCTTCGCGCAAATCGTCGGGGCGGTGCGCACACGGCCGCTGGCACCGAAGGCCACCCGGAAGAAGGTGCTCGCCGAAGCGGTCCCAACCCCGGCGCCGCCCGAGACCCCGGCGGCCGCGCTCGAGCGTGCGGCGGCGATGGTGCGTGGAGGCCAGATGGAGGCGGGCATCGCGCTGTGCCTGCAGACCTGGCCGATCGTCTCGGCTGCTGACGATGTGGTGCAGATGGGCATCTGCCAACACATGCTGGCCATCGGCTACCAGTACAGCGGTAACCTGAAAGAGGCACTCACCGCCGGCCACCTCGGCATCGAGCTCTTCACGCGTGCGGCCGATCCGATGCGGCTGCTGCGCCTGATCGCCGCGCATGCCATCACCGTCGCCCAGCTGGGCCAGGCGGCCGAGGCCTTGGAGCTGCTGAACCGCGCCATCCAACTGTTGCCTTTGGTCGGGGACGAGCCTTGGCATCAGTGCGTGTTCTGGAACAACGCGGGCGCCGTGCACCAGGCCTTGGGCCAGACCGACCAGGCGCTCGATGCCTGGGAGCGCTGCATGGAGTTGAACCGCCGACACGACGATCCCAACCTGGCGGCCGTCACCCGCGCGAATCTGCTGGCCTACCGGCTGGTGACGGTGCGCAAGCGGCAGGCCGATCGCGTCGCCATCCAGGCGGTGTACGACGAGCACCGAGCCTTGCTCGACGAGCTGGTGGAGGGCGGCCGGCACCACCTGGTGCTCAACGGGGCCGCAGAGGCGGCCGACGCCATGATCGACATGGGCGAGCTGGACGAGGCGCGCGCGGTGCTGAAGCTGGGAGTGAAGTCGGCCAAGATCGCAGGCCTTGGCCCCAGCCGCGCCAGCCTGGAGTTGCACTTGGCCCGCGTCGAGCGCTTGAGCAACCAGCACCGGCTCGCGGCAGCGCATGTGGCCGAGGCCCTCAAGCTGGTGCAGGAGAGCCAGGACCAGGAGCTGCTCGCGCGGGTGCACCTGGAGAACAGCCTGCTCCAAGAGGCGCAGCAGCACTGGCGCGCCGCGCTCGACTTCTTCAAGCGCCACGCCGAGACCCGCGAGGCGCTGCTGGCCGCACAGGCCGATACCCGGGCCCAGGCGCTGGCCGCCCGTGTGGACGTGGAACGCAGCCGCGTCGATGCCGAGCTGGCCCGGCTGCGCAATGCAGAGCTGCAGCGTCAGGTCGAACACATGGCCGAAGTGGCGGGTGAACTCAAGCGCCAGGCGCTGGAAGACCCGCTCACCGGCTTGGCCAATCGACGGCAGTTCGAGCTGCACCTGGCGCAGTGGCAGGCCGAGCGCGGTGTGGACACGCCGCTGGTGTTGATGATGGGCGACATCGACCACTTCAAGCAGATCAACGACCGCTTCTCGCACGCCACGGGCGACGAGGTGCTGCGCGACATCGCGCGGCTGCTGCGTGAGCATCTGCGACCGCACGATGCCATCGCGCGCTGGGGAGGCGAAGAATTCGTCGTCGCCTTTGGCGGTGGCTTGCCGATGGACCAGGCCATGAACGTGGCCGAACGCCTGCGCGCGATGATCGAGCAGCACGCCTGGGGCCGTGTCGCGGCGGGCTTGTCGGTCACGATGAGCCTTGGCTTGGCGTCGATGGGCCACGACGAGACGATCGAGTCCGCGCTGTGGCGTGCGGATTCGGCGCTGTACGAATCCAAAAAGAACGGCCGCAACCAGGTGCGCTTGGCCCTCTGAACCGGCCCTGCGTTCTGGCTGCGGCCGCCAAACCCCCGATTGCCTTCGGGGGTCGAGTCAACTCCGGGGGTCAACCTTCGTTGACTCCAGAGCACCCAGCATGTCGGGGTCACTCTGCGCGACGTGGCGCAGGTGGAGCGTGCCGTGACGAGCGGCGACTGAACGACCCGCCGTTGATGCAGATCGCCGGCCGGTCACGCTGCCTGGTGCAGTGTTAGACGCTATGCGGAACATAAAACCGCGCCTTCGGCCGCCTGGCGTCGTTGCAAATCCTCGCGATGCCACCGGGCATCGCTGTGGTTTGCGCCTCGCCAGACGACCCAATCCATCGGTTTTCTTCAGTTCCGCCTGGCATCAAACACTGCACTAGAACGCAGTTGTACGGGCCGCGGTCGGGGTGCAGCTACTCGGTGCTAACCCGCTTCGGGTTGATGCGGGTTGGAGGGCGAAGCGCGGTGGCGTTCGCACGGGCGTCACCGCGGCGCGATAACCGGCCGTGATGGCGTCATCTCCTCGGTGATCGTCTGGCAAACCGCCGGCAACGATCACTTTCCATCATCGAGCTCATCTCGCAACAAGAGGTGCAGTTCATGATCAAGCGATGGATGGGGATGCTGTTGCTGGCGCTGGCCGCCAGCCTCGGCGCATGCGGTGGTAGCGGTTCCAGCGATTCGGACGATTCCACCGATGGCGATTCAACGCCGACCATCACCACCTCACCGGCGTCGCAGACGGTGGCCCTCGGTTCGGCGGTGAGCTTCTCGGTGGTGGCCAGCGGCTCGGGCACCCTGAGCTACCAGTGGCGAAAAGCTGGCACCAGCATCAGTGGCGCGACATCGTCCACCTTCAGCATCGCGGCCGTGGCCTCCAGTGATGCCGGCAGCTACGACGTGGTGGTCAGCAACTCGGCCGGCAGCGTCACCAGCAGCGCCGCCACCTTGACCGTCACGACCACCACCACGGGGGCGTTGAGCGAGCAGGCCGCCCAGGCCGCAGAGACCTTCCTGGCCACCCTCAGCTCATCGCAGCAATCAGCGGTGCAGCTGTCGTGGAGCCTCGCCACGGCGCGCCAATGGTCCAACCTGCCGGCTCAGCTGGTCGCGCGCAATGGCATCTCGTGGGGCAGCCTCAGCAGCGCGCAGCAGACGGCTGCGCGAAGCCTGATCGCCACGGCGCTCAGCAGCGCTGGCAACAGCCTGCACGAAGGGCTGCAGGCCGCTGACGACTATCTCGCCGACAACGGCGGTGGCAGCAGCTATGGCCAGGGCCAGTTCTACATCGCGTTCCTCGGCACGCCGTCGGCCAGCAGCTTCTGGTTGCTGCAGCTCAGCGGCCATCACCTCACCTACAACATCGCCTTCAACGGCAGCTACAAGTCGCCCACGCCCGTGTTCCTCGGCATCGAGCCGAAGGGCTCGTTCACCCAGAGCGGCGTGACCTACGACCCGATGCAGGCCCAGCGCACCGCCATGTCGAACCTGGGCGCAGCGCTGACCGCCTATTCGGATGCGCAGCTGAGCGGCACCTACAGCGACCTGCTGTTCGGTGCGAATGGCTCCGGCAACATCGATGGCAGCTGCCCGCGTGACTATGCGAGTGTCGACGACCACGGCGTCGCCTACGGCAGCCTCTCGTCGACCGACCAGGCGTTGGTTCAAGAGGCCATCAAGGCCTACGTCAACACCCAGGCCACCGAGTACGCCGACGAGCTGCTGGCGCAGTACCTCAGCGACACCGCACTGACCTCCACCTACGCCGCCTATGCCGGCAGTGGCACGGTCACCACCAAGGGCAACTACTTCCGCATCGAAGGTCCGCGCGTGTGGATCGAGTTCTCGGTGCAAAGCGGTGTGATCTTCAACAACGACATCCACTTCCACACCATCTGGCGCGACAAGAGTGGCGACTACGGTGGCCAGTGCGGCAGCTGAGTGTCGATTCCCCTTCCTCCACGTCCCACAGAAAGGACTGCCTCCATGAAGAAGACCACCCTCCAACGTGCGTGGCTGATCGCCGCGGCGATCGCCGCTGGCTACAGTACCACGCTCACGACGCCCGCCACGGCCGGCTCGTTGTCTGCCGCCAAGACCGTGCAGACCACCGCCAGCGCCTCGCTGAGCCAGGAGGTCTACACCGCCGCGACGGCCTTCTACAACACGCTCGATTCGTCGCAGCAGTCGACCGTTCAGCTCGACTGGAGCCTCAATGCCGCGCGCCGCTGGTCGAACCTGCCCGCACGCCTGGTGGCCCGCAATGGCATCGCCTGGGGCAACCTCAGCAGTGCCCAGAAAACGGCAGCCAACACCCTGATCGCGACGGCGCTCGGCAAGAAGGGCGCGGCGATGCAGACCGGCTTGATGGCCGCCGACGACTATCTCGCCGCCAACGGTGGCGGCAGCAGCTACGGCCAGGGCAACTACTACATCGCCTTCCTTGGCTCACCGTCGACCAGCAACTTCTGGATGCTGCAGATCACCGGCCACCACCTCACCTGGAACATCGCCTTCAACGGCAGCTATGCCTCGCCGACGCCGGTGTTCATGGGCGTGGAGCCCAAGGGCTCGTTCACCCAGGGTGGCACCACCTACGACCCGATGAAGGCGCAGCGCACCGCGTTCGCAAACCTGGGCGCGGCGCTCACGGCCTACTCGGGCGCCAAGCTCAGCGGCACCTACAGCGACTTGCTGTTCGGCGCCAATGGCTCGGGCAACATTGATGGCACCTGCCCGCGCAACTACGCCAGCGTCACCGATCACGGGCTGCTCTACACCAGCTTGTCCGATGCCGACCAGAAGCTGGTCAAGGCGGCCATCAAGTCGTACGTGAAGACGCAGGCCAAGGAATACGCCGACGACCTGTTGTCGGCGTACCTGGACAGCGCGGCGCTGGCCTCCACCTACGTGGCCTACGCGGGCACGGGCAACGTCACCACCAAGGGCAACTACTTCCGCATCGAAGGCCCGCGGCTGTGGATCGAGTATTCAGTGCAGAACGGGGTGATCTTCAACAGCGAGATCCACTACCACACCATCTGGCGCGACAAGACCGGGGACTATGGTGGCAGCTGCCTGTCGAGCTGATCGGCCGCTGGCGATGAGCATGGCCCGCCGCGTGTGGCTCGCTCTGTGCCTGGGTGTGTGGAGCGTTTGGGCTGGCGCACATCCCATGCCGGAGAGCCAGGTCTGGATCGACACCACACCCGGCGGCCTGCGGCTCACCCTGCAGTTGCCGCTGAACCGCCTGGAGTACGGCTTCGGCCAGCCCTTGGCCGATGAGCCGGACCAGGCCCTGCCGCGGCACGGTGACGCGCTCGCGCGCTACCTGGCGCAGCACGTGATCGCGCGCAGCGGCACGCAGGTCTGGCAGGCCGCGCGGCCGAGCTTGCAGGTGCTGGGCCACGATGCATCGGCCGAGCTGCATGCGGTGATCGAATTGCAGGCGCCGCCTGGTGCCGACCCGCGCACCCCGACGCTGGACATCGACGCGGTGATCCACGAGGTGCGAACCCATCGGGTGCAGGTGTTCCTGCGCAACGACTGGTCCGGTGGTCGCGCCGGCGAGGCGCCGCTGTTGCTGGGTGAGCTGACGCACGGCCACGCGTCATTGCCCCTGAACCTGGCACCGGCGACCGCCGGTGCGAGTGCACTGCGCCTGTTCAAGGCAGGGGCGTGGCACATCGCCGAAGGCACCGATCACCTGCTGTTCCTGCTGCTCCTGGTGATCGTGGCCCCGGCCAGCGCCGCCTCGGGCCGGTGGCTGGCACCCCGGCAGGACGGGCGGGCCGTTCGCCAGTTGGCCTGGGTGGCCACCGCGTTCACCATCGGTCACTCGGTGACGCTGGCGTTGGGCAGCACCGGTGTGCTGGCGCTGCCCTCGCAGCCGGTCGAGATCGCGGTGGCGGTCACCATCGCGGTGGCGGCCTGGCATGCGTGGCGTCCGCTCGTCGTCGATGGTGAGCTGGTGATGGCGCTGGGCTTTGGCCTGATCCACGGCCTGGCGTTCTCGGCCAGTTTGTCTGGCGCCGGTTTGACCGCCTGGCAGCATGCGCAAGCGCTGCTGGCGTTCAACCTGGGCATCGAGGCGATGCAGCTGGCCCTGCTGCTGGTGGTGGCGCCGGTGTTGCTGGCCTGGTGCCGGAAATCCGCCACCGGCTACGACCGGCTGCGTCAGATCGTTGCGGCGGGTGGCGGGTTGATGGCCATCTGGTGGGTGATCGAGCGCGCAGGCGTGGCCGTCGCCGCGGGGGCTTGATCCCTGCATCGGCGGGGCCGGCCGGTCAGGGGCCGGGCGATGCCTGCCGCAGGTGGTGGGCCGCCCGGTGCAGGTGGGCCATGAAGTGCCGCACCGCGGGCTTCAGGGCCGCGTCCGAGCGGGCGAGGGCGCCCAGGCTCAGCTTCAGGGGGCCCTCGGCCACCGGCACGATGTCCAGGTACATCGCGGCGAAGGGATTCGTCGCGATCTGGTAGGGCAGCAAGCCCACACAGTTGCCGCTGGTGATGATCGACAACAGGCCCAGCGTCGAATTCACCAAGGCGCCCGCAGGGGGCGCCTTCAGCCCATGGCGCTCGTACAGCGTTCGGGCATAGCCTGAGTCGGGCGTGGCCCCGGTGTACACCCAGCGGGCGTCGGCCAGATCGGCCAGGTGCCGCGCCTGCGCCAGCGGGTTGCCCTTGCGCACCACGATCACCATCGCGATCGGCATCAGCGTCTCGACCTCGAACTCGCCGTGCGGCAGCTGATCGGGCAGGGGGCCGAGGGCGATATCGACCTCGCCCTTGCGCAAACGCGTGAGCTGGGCGATGTAGAGCTCTTCGATGATGCGCAGCTGGATGTCGGGGAACTCATGCCCGAAGGTGCGCAACGTCTCGGGCACCAGCAGCATCACCGCCAACGGCACCGCGCCGATGGTGAGCGAGCCGGTCATGCGGCCGCCGAGCTGCTGGATCTGTTCGACCGCGTGCGCCAGCTCACGGTCGGCGGCCGTGGCGCGCTCATAGAGAACCATGCCTTGTGCGGTGGCCAGCACGCCGGTCGTCGAGCGCACCAGCAACGTGGTCGACAGCTCGCGTTCCAACTCGCGGATCAGCTTCGTGAGCGCCGGTTGCGACACGCCCAGACGCCGCGCCGCAGAGCGCAGGCTGCCTTCCTCGATCGCCGCAATCAGCGCGCGCAGGCTCGTCAGCTTCATGGCGACAGATGATACCGATCGGTTATCGCGCCGCCATCCGTGCCATCTGCCGGTGCGGGGCCTCGATTCCTAGACTGCCTGCCAGCCCCCATCGACCCGGGGCGGGCGACGGTGGCCACCAGCGGCCGCGGCCTCACAACAGGAGACAACGGTGGATCAACCGGTGGCCGACTCTGCGGCCCTTGAGCGCCTGCTCGACAGGCTCTGCGATGCGAGCGCGGCCTGCGGTGCGCTGGTGCTGATGGCGATGGCGGGCATGACGTTGGTCAGCGTGGTCGGTCGCGCGCTGTTCGCGCATCCCATCCTGGGCGATGTCGAGCTGGTGCAACTGGGCGGCGCGGTGGTCGTCGCGTCCTTCCTGCCCTACACCCAGCAGCGGCGCGCCAACATCATCGTGGACTTTTTCACCACCGGCGCGTCGGCCGCGCTGCAGCGCCGCTTCGACGCCGTGGGCAGCCTGCTCTACACGCTGGTCATGGCGCTGGTCACCTGGCGCGTCGCCGCCGGAGGCGTCGACATCCATGCCGCCCAGGAGCGCTCGATGCTGATGGACCTGCCGATGTGGTGGCCCTACGCCCTGATGCTGCCTGGGTTGTCGCTGTGCGTGGTGATCGGCGCCACACAGACCTGGACCTTGTTCCGCTCGCCGCGCGAGGTGGCTGCATGAGCACCCTGTCGATCGGCCTGACGATGTTCGGTGCCATGCTGTTGCTGATGGCGGTGCGGGTGCCCATCGCGGTGGCGATGTTCGTGCCCGGCGCACTGGGCTATCTGGCGTTGTCGGGCTGGCTGCCGCTGCTCGCGCACCTGAAGGGCGCGGTCTACGGCCGCGTCTCGGTGTACGACCTGTCGGTCATCCCGCTGTTCATGCTGATGGGGGGCCTGGCGGTGCAGGGCGGCCTCTCGAAGGCCTTGTTCGATTTCGCCAATGCGCTGTTGGGGCGCTTTCGCGGCGGCATGGCGATGGCGGGCGTGCTGGCCTGTGCCGCCTTCGGCTCGATCTCGGGCTCGACGGTGGCCACCACCGCGACCATCGCGCAGGTGGCCTACCCGCAGATGCGGCGCATCGGCTACTCGGGCCGTCTGGCCACGGCGGCACTGGCCACCGGCGGCACGATGGGCGTGCTCTTGCCACCGTCGGTGACGCTGATGGTCTACGCCATCCTCACCGAGCAGAACATCACCAAGATGTTCCTGGCCGCCTATGTGCCGGCCCTGGTGGCGGCCGTGGGCTACCTCGTCGCGATCGCCGTGGTGGTGCGCCTTCACCCAGAGCAGGCGCCGGCCGCCCAGGCAGCTTCGCGCGCCGAGTTGATGCAGACGGGCCTGCGGGTGTGGCCCATCGTGGCCATCTTCGCGGTGGTGTTCGGGGGCATCTATGGGGGCCTGTTCACCGCCACGGAGGGGGCAGCCATCGGCAACGTGCTGACGCTGGCCGTCACCGTGCTGCGCGGCGAGATCGACCGCGCCAAGTTCGCGGCCGCCGTGCGCACGACGGCACAGACCAGCGGCATGATCTTTCTCATCTTCATCGGTGCGGACATGATCAACGCGGCGCTCGCGCTGTCGCAATTGCCCGCACAGCTGGCCGAGCTGGTGGGGCACCTGCAGATTCCACCGCTGCTGGTGATGGCCGGCATCATGGTGTTCTACATCCTGCTGGGCTGCGTGATGGACGAGATGAGCATGATTCTGCTCACCGTGCCCACCTTGTTCCCGGTGGTGATGGGCATGGACTTCTTCGGCCTGATGCCGGCCGACAAGGCGTTGTGGTTCGGCATCCTGATCCTCACGGTGTGCGAGATCGGGATGATCTTCCCGCCCGTCGGTCTGAACGTTTACATCATGAATGGTCTGGCGCGGGATGTGCCGATGACCGAGACCTACAAGGGCGTCGTGCCCTTTCTGCTGACCGACGGGCTGCGCCTGTCGCTGTTGATCAGCTTCCCCGCGGTGGCCCTGTGGCTGGTCCACCGACTCACCTGACCGGACGCACTCCTTTCGCGGCTCGGCGACCCTTCACATCCATCAGGAGACCCCATGAAGTTTCGGCACATCGTGGCTGCCGCGGCCTTGCTGGCCGCCGCGGGAGCGCTGCAGGCCCAGGAAGTGACCCTGAAGGTGCACTTCTTCCTGCCCGCCAGCTCGTTCGCCAACACCTTGTTCATCCAGCCCTGGTGCGACAAGGTGGCTGCTGAATCGAACCAGCGCATCAAGTGCCAGAGCTATCCGTCGATGCAACTGGGCGGCACGCCACCGCAGTTGTACGAGCAGGTGCGAGACGGCGTGGCCGATGTGGTGTGGACGCTGCCCGGCTACACCGCAGGCCGTTTCCCGAGTGTGGAGGTGTTCGAGCTGCCCTTCATGATGCAGAACCCCGAGGCCACCAGCAAAGCCCTGTGGGACTATGTGCAGACGCACAGCCAGGCCGAGTTCAAGGATGTGCACCTGCTGGCCACCCACGTGCATGGCGACGGCGTCTTCCACCTCACGGGCAAGCCGGTGAAGACCATGGCCGATCTGCGGGGGCTGAAGCTGCGGGCCCCCACGCGACTGACCAACAAGTTCATCGCGATGCTGGGGGCCACGCCTGTCAGCATGCCGGTGCCGCAGGTGGGTGATGCGATGTCCAAAGGCGTGATCGACGGCGCCGTGGTGCCGTACGAGGTGGTGCCATCGGTCAAGCTGCAGGAGCTGTCCAAGTTCCACTCCGAGACCGATCCCGCCGAGCCGGCGTTCTACACCTCGACCTTCATCTTCGCCATGAACAAGGCGAAGTACGACGCGTTGCCGGCCGACCTGAAGAAGGTGATCGACGCGAACAGTGGCCAGGCCCTCTCGGGCGAGATTGGCAAGGCCTTTCTGAAGGCCGATGGCATCGGCAAGCGCATGGTCAACGCCAAAGACGTCAACGTGATCCCGGCGAGCGAGCTGGCGTCCTGGAAGGTGGTCGGCCAGAAGCTGGCGGCCGACTGGGTCACCGAGATGAACGGCAAAGGCTTGCCCGGCTCGCGGATGCTGGACGACGCCAAGGCCTTGATCGCGAAGTACGCCAAGCCCTGAGCGGGCCCCCAAGACAGACATTCCCCAGAGGAGATCTTTCCATGAAGAACCGCAGTGGAACCCGTGCGGCCGCGTGGTGCGCAGCCGCGTTCGCCGGCTTGTTGATGCAAGGCTGTGCCGCGCCCGCGCAAGCGGCCAAGATCGGCCGCTTCGATCCGGTGCAGCCGGTGATGGACTGCGCGGCCGTGCCGGGCCTCGACCTCTCCGGCGTCACCGATGGCAGCGTCACGGTGGCCTCGGCCACGGTGGTCACCACCGGTGTGGCACCCTACTGTGAGGTGCGGGGCACCATCTCGCCCGCCAACACCTTCATCGTTCGCCTGCCGACGCAGGGCTGGACCCAGCGCTATGTGCAAACCGGTTGCGGTGGCCTGTGCGGCAATGCCAACATCGACTTTGGCAAGGGCGCCGATTGCCAGCCAGTGAAGGATGGCACCGTGGCCAGCGCCACCACCGACATGGGTCACCAGGGCCCCGGGTCGCCGATGGGTTCGTGGGCGGCCGCCAACCCACAGGCGCAGATCGATTTCGCCTGGCGCGGGGTGCACGCCACCTCGCAAGTCGCCAAGGCGCTGATCGCTCGCTTCTATGGTCGCGCCCAGCAGACGGCCTACTTCATCGGTTGTTCGGACGGCGGCCGTGAGGCGCTGATGGAAGCGCAGCGCTACCCCGAAGATTTCGACGGCATCGTGGCGGGGGCGCCAGCCGCCAACATGGTGGTGCAGAACACCTACCACCACGGCTGGAACGTGATGGCCAACAAGTATGCGAACGGCCAGTACATCCTGCTCGCGTCCAAACTGCCGATGCTGCACGAGGCGGTGTTGCGGGCCTGTGATGGTGTGGACGGTCTGGCCGATGGCTTGATCGACGACCCTCGCCGCTGCCACTTCGACCCCGCATCGATCGTGTGCACACCCGGGCAGGACACCAGCACCTGCCTCACCCCCGCCGAGGCCGAGGTGGTGCGCAAGCTGCACGATGGCGCCACGGATGCGCAAGGCCACTTCCTGGAGCAGAAGGGCTCGCACCCCTGGGGCTCGGAATTGCTGTGGACGCTGTTCGTGCCGAGCGCCCAAGGCCAGACGGTGTTCAGCGAGAGCATCGCGGTGTTGCCATTCGCGCGCTATCTCGCCTACTACAACACGGCCAGTCCGAACTGGCAGCTCACCGATTTGAAGTTCGACGCCGATGGGTTCTGGAAGACGGTGCAGACCTCGGCCTACCTGTCGGCCACCGACCCCGACCTGAGCGCCTTCCGACAGCGGGGTGGCAAGCTGCTGCTGTGGCACGGCTGGAACGACCAGCACATCCCGGCCTCGGCCACGCTGAACTATTGGCGTGCCATGGAGACGACGATGGGCCGCCCGGTGGTCGACAGCTTTGCCCGTCTGTACCTGCTGCCTGGCGTGGGCCATTGCGGCGGTGGCGAAGGCCCTGATTCGATCGACCTGCTCAGCGAGATGATGGCCTGGGTGGAGCGGGGCAACGCGCCGTACCGGGTTGTCGCGTCGAAGGTGGTGGACGGCGCTGTCACCCGCAGTCGCCCGGTCTACCCCTACCCGAAGGTGGCGCGCTACGGCGGCACCGGCAGCATCGACGACGCTGCCAACTTCGTGGCCTACCGGCCCCCGGTGGAATCAGACGGCGACTTCGACTACGGCTGGATGGGCCGGCAGCTCTACAGCCATGGCTACCAGGCGGCCTGCACGGCGCAGGGCACCGAGCTGGTGTGCGTGCCCTCGCAGCTGCCGTTCGGCCGCGGCACCAGCCGTTAGGCAAGCCATGGGCACGGTGCCTGCGCACATCAACCACGATCCCACGGGAGGACTTTCGACATGGCTCGCATCATCGGCGGCATCGCGGCGTCGCACACACCGACCATCGGCTTCGCCTTTGACCGCGACAAGCGGAACGACCCGGTCTGGGCACCGATCTTCGAAGCCTTTGAGCCCGTGCGCGGCTGGATCGAGCGCCAGCGGCCCGATGTGCTGCTGATGGTCTACAACGACCACGTCACCTCGTTCTTCTTTGACCACTACTCGGCTTTCACGCTGGGTGTGGGGGAACGCTGGTCGGTGGCCGACGAGGGCGGCGGTGCGCGCGACCTGCCCTCCATCGCCGGCCACCCGGCTCTGGCGGCGCACATCGGGCGCTCGCTGATGACCGATGAGTTCGACATGTCGTTCTTCCAGGATCGGCCGCTGGACCACGGCTGCTTCTCGCCCTTGTCGGTGATGTGCGGGCACGATGCGGGCGGCTGGCCGGTGAAGCTGCTGCCTTTGCAGATGGGGGTGCTGCAGTTCCCCATCCCCAGCGCGCGACGCTGCTGGAAACTGGGCCAGGCCTTGCGCCGGGCGATCGAGAGCTACCCCGAAGACCTGCGTGTGGCCATCGTTGCCACCGGAGGGCTGTCGCACCAGGTGCACGGCGAGCGTGCCGGGTTCAACAACCCGGCCTGGGATGAACGCTTTCTCGATCTCTTCGAGCGCGACCCCGAGGCGCTGGCAGTTCTCACCCACGCCGAATACGCGGAATGGGGCGGGCTGGAGGGCGCCGAGGTCATCATGTGGCTGACGATGCGTGGGGCGCTGGCGGCCCAGGTCCGATGCCTGCACCGCAGCTACTACCTGCCGTCGATGACGGGCATCGCCACCGCCATCTACGAGCCGGTGGAGCAAGCGCCGCTGCCGAGCGCCGTGGCGCGCCACCGCGCCCGGATGGCCACGCAGCTGGAGGGCGCGCAGCGGCTGAGCGGAACCTACCCGTTCACCATCGAGCGCTGCGTGCAGGCGTATCGGTTGAACCAGTACCTGCACAGCCTGATCGACCCGGCAGTGCGTGAGCGCTTTCTGGCCGATGAGGCCACCAGCATGCGCGAGGCCGGCCTCACCGAGGTCGAACGCGAGATGGTGCGCTCGCGCGATTGGCGCGCGCTCATCCACTACGGCGTCATCTTCTTCATGCTGGAGAAGCTGGGCGCCGTCGTGGGGGTGTCGAACCTGCACATCTACGCGGCGATGCGCGGCGAGACGCTGGAGGCCTTCCAGCGCACCCGCAATGCCCCGGGTGCCCTGTACTCGGTGGCCGGCAAGCAGGCGACCGACCTGGCGTGGAGCGAGGCCAAGTAGTTCGCGCCCGTCGGGCCGGCGCCGCGCGGGCCCGTGGGCTCAGCCCAGGCGAGCCGGCGACAGGTAGTCGGCCAGGAACTCTTCGAAGGTCTGCGTCTGCGACTCTTCGATCCTGCGCTGCTCGACCAGCGATTCGGCCGCGTCGGCCGCCCATCGGGCAGGGGCCTCGGCATCGGGCAACGGGCGGGCCATGATCTGCTCACGAGCCTGCTCGGAGCGGGCATCGATGAACGGGGCGAATTCGCCCGCGAACTCGCGCTGCATCACCTCGATCACCCGGGCCGAGGGCAGGGTGGCGGGAATGGTGAGCGCGCGCTGCGCGGCGGCCAGCGCGTCGGCGTGGGCCGTGCCGCCGTGCACCTCGTCGAGCATGCGGGCGATCGGGCCGCACTGGTCCACGATCTCGGCGGCCCAGTCGACCAACAACACCTCGCGGCCCTGGCGTTCCAGCTTCAGGCCCGGTTCGCGGCCGCGCGCGGCCGTCAGGTGCTGGTTGCGCCCGAGCGCAGCGATTTCTTCTGGCGAATCGGGTGGGCTGTCGAGCAGCAGGCAGTGCAGCAGGAACACGTCCAGGAAGTGCGCCGTCGTCGCGCCGATGCCGATGGATTCGAACGGGTCGAGATCCATGCAGCGCACCTCGACATACTCGACGCCGCGCTCGCGCAGCGCGTGCAACGGCCGTTCGCCGCTGCGGATGGTGCGCTTGGGCCGGATGGTGCCGTAGAACTCGTTCTCGATCTGCAGCAGGTGGGTCGACAGCTGCTTCCAGTGGCCGTCCTCGTCGCGCAGGCCGATCTGCTCGTAAGCCGGGTAGGGCGCGGTCAGCGCCGCCTGCAGCGAGCCACCGTAGCCAGCCAGGCCGTTGTAGCTGACAGCCAGGCGGCTTTGCGCGTCGCTCTGGTAGCCCAGGCGGCCCATGCGCAGCGACGTGGCGTGCGGCAGATGCAGCGTGCCCGGGCCCAATGGCTCCAGCCCGTGGGGCAGGCCGGCCACGAACGTCTTGCACACCGCAGGTGAGGCGCCAAACAACCACAGCAGCACGAACGACTGGCGGCGGAAATTGCGGATCAGGCCGAAGTAGTCGTCGCTCGTGGCGCCGGGGATCGACCAGTTGTAGTGGATGCCCGAAATGGTTTGCATCCGCCGGCCATAGCGGTGCGACAGGCCGGTGCGGTAGACGGTCTTGGCGCGGCCGACGTTCGAGTGGCCGTATTGGCCGATCGGGATCTGGTCTTCGTCGGGCAGGCAGCAGGGCATGCTGGACACCCACAGGCGCTCTTGCCCACCATCGGCCTGAAGCGCGTGGTAGACCGACTGATGGATCTCGCCCAACTCGGCCAGGCAGGCCGCCACCGTGGCGTGCGCACTGGTGATCAGCTCGACCTGCGATTCGCTGAAATCGGTGGTGACCCGGGGGTGCGTCAGGGCCGAGCCCAGCGTGAGCGGGTGGGGTGTCTGGGCCAGGGCGCCGCCGGGCAGGGCGCGCAGGCTTTCCTTCTCGATGCCGCGGCGGATGCCACGCAGGCGTTCGGCCGTCAGGCCCTGCAATCGGGTGGTGATCTGGCTCACGGCGTCAGGGGAGGAGTCTTCAAGGTGCGCCATTGGACGGCAGTTGTATGACCGGAGCGTGGAGTGGGGGTTTGAGCGGCTGTGCTACATCCATCGAGCGCATGAACCGACGGGCACTATAGGCGAGCCTGCCCGGGCTTGCTGTGTCCTTCCTCAAGGCAGGGGATGTTTGCGGGCCATTTCGGCCAGGCGCACCTTGTGAGCCACCGGTGCGCTGCACAGAATCCCAGGCTTACACGATGCCTGGGGGGATACAGTGCACAAGGACCTGATTGTCAAGACCCGCAGCCTGGCGGGCACGAGCGACTTGACGCTGCTGGCCCCGATCAAGTCCGGGCTGGTCGAGTCGATCGAATCGGTCAGCCACAAGACCCGCGTCAAGCGCCTGCTCGAAGCCTTGCACCTGGGCCGCTCGAACTCGCAGGAATACGCGCTGCTGCGTCCCTTCTCGGATGCGGTCGAGCGGGTCGGGCGCATCCACTCGGTGCGGGTCACCGTCTTCGAGCCGGAAGACAAGGTGCTGCTGGCCGTGAGCTTCGATGGCAGCTGGGAATCGTATGTCCGTGTGCTGTGGCAGAAGGTAGGCGCCTTGCTCGACGTGATCTTCTGCGACACCGAGGGCTATCCACTGGCCTGCGCGAGCAGTTACGAGACCTGGGCGGCCTGGGTGCGCCACGTGCAGCGCGAGACGCAGTTCTACTACGGCATGCCGGGCCTCACCGTCGACGACGTGCACAGCCTGCGCAAGGAAGAGTCGCTGCACCTGCGCTTTCCCGGGCAGGCGTCGACCGACCTGCAGGCCACGCGTCAGGTGGTGCGAAGCGCCGAGGAGCAGGCCTGGGACACGGCGCGCCACATCTCGCCCTCGGCCGTGGTCGAGACCGTGCGCCAGGGCCTGCAGTCGCTGTCGTACATCCACCGTTTGACGGCGCTGTATCCGCCCGCCACCCCGGATGGCCGGGTGCTCCAGCGCGCCGCGCGGCAACTGCTGCGTGAGTTGGTGGGGTTGGCCGAGAACACCCACGTGATCGACGGCTTCCTGCAGCTGGGACGGCGGCGCTTCGATGAGCAGATCGACTGGTTGCTGAGCAAGGATCCTCTGGAGCAGCGGCCCGTGCCCGATCTGATCGCCAACGCGCAGAACGCCCCGGCCGATCAGGTGCAGGCGGGCATCACCACGGCTTACGGGGCGGTCAGCCATGGCGCAGTCGTGCTCATCGGCCTGGCGGACGCAACCGCGGCGACCACCCTGTTGACGCACCTGCGTCGGGCGGTGACGCCGTCCGATGCGCCACCCGCGCCCGACGGTCTCGTGATCAACGCGGCGTTCACGCATGAAGGCTTGCGGGTCTGCGGCGTGAGTGAGCTCGAGCTGGCCTGCCTGCCGATGGAGTTCCGCCAAGGCATGGAGGCCCGCGCCGCCACGCTGGGTGACTTTCGTCACAACCACCCGCGACGCTGGGCCCGACCCGAGCGCTGCGGACCGAATGGCCGGCCCGACCCCGCCGCGCCGCGCGTACAGCTGGCCGAGGTGCATGCGCTGGTGCAGATGCGCGCCATGCTCACCGATGACCCGGATGTGCTCGACGACGACTGGCTGTATGCCGGCACTCACGCCCTGTCGAACGCGCTGAGCGACCTGCTCGGCCTCGGTGCCGGGGTGTGCGTGCTCTCGGTGCAACCGATGCGGCGCTTCACCGAGGCGGGGCAGACCTACGAACACTTCGGGTTTGCCGACGGTGGCGCGCAACCGTCGCTCGATCCTCGCGACACCAGCGATGTGTATGACAACCGGGTGCCCTTGGGTGAAGTGCTGCTCGGCTATCACAACCAGGCGGACTTCGCGCCGGCCCAGCCGCCGGATGGCAACCTGCCGCCCGATGAGCAGGCCGCGGGCGATGCCCGCGCGTTGGCCGCCGCGCGCGAGTCGGTTCGGGAGCTGTTGCTCAATGGCAGCTTCCTCGTGGTTCGCAAACTGCGCCAGGATGTGGCGGCACTCGAATCGGCCGTGGCCGATGCGGTGAAGCAGACCGGCATCCCCCGGGCTGACCTGCTGGCCAAGATGATGGGGCGACGGCCCGACGGCGCGGCGCTGGCCGCACCCCGGCGAGGCAACGATTTCGACTACGACGGCGATACGCTGGGCCGCCTGTGCCCGTTCCACGCCCACGTCCGCCGGGCCAACCCGCGCCCGCGCGACACCGCGGCGCTGCCCTTGCCGGCAGGCGGTCGGTTCCCGCGCATCGTGCGCCGGGGCATGAGTTACGGCCCGCGCTACGACCGGTCGGGCCACGACACGGCGCGCAACGAGCGGCCGCGTGGCATGGTCTTCATGGCCTACAACGCCAGCATCGGCGAGCAGTTCGAAACCGTGCAGCGCTGGCTGTCGGGCGGCAACAGCACCGGCGGCTATTCGGACCAAAGCGATCCGTTCCTTGGCGTGGCGCCGGTGGGGCAGCGCCGTCAGTTCCGCTTCGAGCACGAAGGGCGCGCCGTCAGCATGGCACTCGATGGCGCGGATCGGCCGCTGGACGACCCCCATCCGTTCGTGCAGGTGGAGTGGGGCGCCTACCTGCTGGCCCCGTCGATCGGGGCGTTGGACATGCTGCTCAAGCGCGCGCATCGGTCGGCGGCCGCCGCACGGCCGACCTGCCCCTGGTCGGGCCGCCGTGGCGAGAAGCTGTTGCAGACGCTGCCTGCGGGCGACCCCATGCCGTCGACGGCCCCTGAAGTGGGCGAGTGGAAGCGCGCCCTTGAAGATGCCGAGGCGATCGAGAAGTACCGTGCGGCAGACGTGTGGGCGGCCGTGCGTGAGCAGCATGGCGGCATCTTGCGCACCCCCTACGGCGTGTTGGTGGCTGAACGCAACCTCGCGCTGCAGGTCTTGTGCCACCCGGAGAACTACAGCGTGCAGGGCTACCTGCCGCGCATGCGCGCCTCGATCGGCGAGATCTTCCTGGGGCAAGACCCGGATGCGTCGGGCCGTGACCCGCGCGCGCAGGTGACCAATGCCGCGATCCATCAGGTGACGCGCGAAGAGGCCTATGCGCTGACCCTTGCGCGCGTGGCGGCTGTCGTCAAGGCGATGGCCGGCGCGGAGCGCGATCTGGCCCAGCAGGCGCGCCGCCGCGAATGGGAACTGAACCTCAATCTGCGCGAGTTGATCGACCAATCGCTCGCGGCCCTGTGCCAGGCCTGGTTCGGCCTGGAGGCGAACCCGACGCACGCCGGCGACCCGCTTCCCGGCGCCTTGCGGTGGGACCTCAAGCCTGGCATGCCGCCTCGCTACCCAGGTCACTTCACGCCGCCTTCTCGCTACATCTTTCAGCCCCACCCCGGCGAGTTCACTCAGGGCATGGGCGAGGTCGCGGGCCGCAGCCTGAAGGAGTCGATGCTGGGCCTCGTGCGGCGCCACCGTGCCGCCAGCACCCTGCCGCAAGCGCCGGATGGCCGGGCGGCGCCGCTGTCCGCCGCGATGTTCCACGCGTTCGAACGCTCCAGCGACGAAGAACTGGCCAGCGGCCTGGCGGGGGTGATGATGGGCATGTTGCCCACGCTGGACGGCAACCTGGTGCGGGTGCTCGACGAATGGCTGCGCGATGGCAGCTTCTGGCGACTGCGTCGCGAGCTGGTGCGGTTTGGGGATGAGCCCTCTTTGGCAGATGCCCAGGCGGTGCTGATGCGGCCGCTGGTCGAGGCGATGCAGCAGCGTCCGACGCCCGAGTTGATCTGGCGCACGGCGGTTCGTGACGGCGTGCTGGGCGGCGAGCCGGTCCACGCCGGCGAGGTGGTGGTGGTGTCACTGGTGTCGGTCACCCAGGCCTTGGCCGAGAGCGGGCAGAGCGACGAGAAGGCCGGTCATTTGCACATGGTTTTCGGCGGCGCGTACCCCGGGTCATCCACCCATGCTTGCCCGGGCTACGAAGCGGCCATGGGTGCGATGCTTGGAACGATCGCGGCCTTGCTCGCTACCGCTGAACCCATGCGGCCCAGCCCGGCGCGCCTGGCGGTGGATTTCGTCGGTGAAGCGAAGGCACCGGCGGTTCTGCCGGCCGCGCCACTGGCCAGTCGTTTGGCCCACGTGCAGACGGCCGAGCTGGCATTGACGGCCCGGGGCGAGGGCCGGGGGTGGCTGCTGGCTGAAGGCGATTCGTGGTTCGATGACTTGAACCAGTTCGGTGTCTCGCGCAAGAACAACCTGCTGCGCATCCTGGATGAAGATTTCGACTACCGCGTTGAACAGGTGGCGCAATCGGGCGATGGTCTGGCTGACATGGCCTCACCCACTCAGTTGGCCGCCTTCAGTGCCCGCCTGCGGCGCATGGCGGCGCTCGGCCGCCACCCTCGGGCCATCCTGTTGTCGTCCGGTGGGAACGACGTGGTCGGGGCGCAGTTGGCGGCGCTGCTGCAACCGGGCGCCAAGGTGCCGCGCGATGCGCTGAACATCGACCGGGTGCGAGCCAAGGTGGGCGGGCCTTGCGCGGCGCTCGGCGGGTTCGAGCCGGCCGAGGGCCAGATGTCGGCGGCCCTGCGCACCATCGTTCGGCACTACGTGGCCCAAAGTGCGCAGGTATGGGGGCGGGCGGTGCCCATCCTGCTGCATGGCTACGACCACCCCGTGCCCGATGGCCGCAACCTCTTCGGCGTGCCGCGCAGCCCGCTGTCGTGGCTGTACCCGGCTTTCTCTGCGCTGGGCTATGGCGACGCGGCGGATTCGGTCGATACCGCGGGCTTGAGCCTGCGCACCGGTGTGATGGCCTTGTTGATCGACGTGTTGAACGAGATGCAACAGTGGGTGGCACGCGACCCCTACCTGGCCGGCCAGGTGCAGTGGGTGGATCTGCGCGGCACCTTGTCCACCACCCCGGGGGCCTACCCGCTCGACTGGGCCAATGAGCTGCATCCGACCGAAGCCGGCTTCTCGGCGCTGGCCGCCCGGCTGGCGCGAGCGATTCGCTGATCGATGGACGCGCGCGGGCCCGTCAGCCCGCGCCCAGCGTCGACAACAACGCGCGGGCTTGGGCCAGGTACCACGGCATGTGCAGGCGCTCGAATGCCTCGGCCGCCCGTTCACCCTGGGCGCGGGCTTTCTGCCTCGACGCGGGGGCCAGCTCGCCGCCGGGCGCCTGATCGACCCACATGCGCGCTTCGCACAGGGCTGTCTTCGCATGCTCGTGCGGGGCCCGGCGCGCATCGGCGGCCTGGTCGGCCTGCCTCAGGTAGTGCCGCGCCCGGTCGGTTTGTTGCGCCTGGGCCGCGGCCCGCGCCAGCGCGCGGCAGCCGTCGGCTTCCCCCAGCCGGTCTCTTTGGCGTGCGCGCTGGAACAGCCTCGCGGCGTGTCGGCGTGCCTCATCGAGGCGGTCCAGGCCCACACAGGCGTCCACCATGTGGCCGTAGTTCAGCGAGGTGACCAGCCCGCCGCGGCGCGCCTCGATCCAGGCGATGGCATCGCGCATGGCCTGCAGGTCATCGTCGCGGTGCTCCAGCATCCAGCGGGCCCGGCCTCGCAGCGCTCGGCTCATGGCCAGCAGCTGCCGGCTCTTCACCTGCTCGGCCACCCGCACGGAGGCGTCGGCCATCTCGGCGGCTTCGAGCCAGCGCCCTTGCCATTGCCAGGTGCAGCTGATCCAGTTGCGCACCGAGCTCGCCACCTGGTGCAGGTTGCCGGCCAGCAGCGCCATCGCTTCGGCAAAGCACTCGTCGGCCAGATCGAAGCGGCCCTGGTCGCCCAGCAAGGCGCCTTTGCACGCCAGCGCGTAGGCCGAGCCCACGGCCACGCTGCTGCCGGGGCGCCGGTGTTGGCGCTTGCCATCGATGGCCGCATCCAGCAACGGCAGGGCCGCGGCATAGTCGCCCGCGGTGTGCAGCACCTGGCCCAGCGTCGCGCGCACCTGGGTGGCCAGCCGCGTGTCGCCACATTCATTCGACAACGCGAGCGACGCCTCACAGTGGCGCTGCGCGGGGCCCGCCAGGCCGCGGGCATACAGCAGGTAGCCGATCCAGTACTCGAGCCGGGCCATCGCGGGCGTGGAGCCGCTGTGGCGCGCCAGCGCCAGCCCCCGCTCGAACAGCCCCACCCCTTCACTGAGCGCGAGTGGATCGAACACGCAGGCCATGCCCAGCTTCTCGGCCACGCTGCACCAGTGCAGCTCGTCTTCACGCGTTTTCGGCCCACGGGCGTCCAGCGCTTGCAGCGCGGCCGTGTATTGGGCGCGGGCGCGGTCGAGGGCGGGGGCCGCGGCGGCCTTGTCGCCGGCCAGTTCCGCGTAGCGCGCGGCAGGCTCGTGCAGGCCGCCTGCGGCACAGTGGTAGGCCAGGCTCTCGAAGCTGTCCTCCGCGACGGCCGCCTGCGTGCCCACGCCGAGCGCTTGTGCCACCTGCCGGTGCAGGGCGATGCGCTCGTCCAGGCCCACGGCTTCGTAGACCACGTCGCGCGTCAGGCCATGCTTGAAGCGCAGCCATCCGGGCTGCTCGGCCGGGAAGATCAAGTCTTCATCGGCCAGCCGGATCAGGCTGGCTTCGCTGGCATCGGTGTGGCACAGCCGCTCCAGCAGCCACAGCGGAAACACGTTGCCGATCACCGCGGCGGTGCGAACCAGGCGGGCCAGGTCGTCGGGCAGCCGCGCGACGCGTGACGCGATCAGGGCGCTCAACCACGCCGCGCCACCCAGGGCCTGTTCAGGCACCTGTCGACCCTGGGCCGCGCCCGCATGGTGGCACAGCTCTTCGATGAACAAGGGGTTGCCGCCGGCATGGCGAAAGATCTCGCCGGCGAGGAATGGGTCCGCGCCGGGCAGCAGGTGCCCCATGGCCTGTTGGGCCTGGGCGAGGTCGAGTGGCATCAGCTCGATGCGGGCGGCACGGGCATCGGCCCAGGGCTCGGCGCCCGGTCGCATCGCCAGCACGATGAGCACGGGGTGCGGCAGTGCGAGCAGCGCGTCCAGTGCTTGCTGGCTGGCTTCGTCTGCCCACTGCCAGTCGTCCAGCACGAGCAGCATCGGCTGCAGCGCGGCGCAGGCGTCGAACACCGCCCCGATCAGGCCCACGGCGCTGCCGGCGGGAACGCGCCGGGTGTCGTCGGCCATCACCAACGGCCAGGCGGCGGCCAGCGCATCGCGGGCCGCTCGCCCCTCGTCGCCCAGCGCATCGAAGGCGCTCCAGGCGGCCGATGACCAGGGCAGTGCCCCGGGCGCCCCTGCCGGCAGGTTGAGCAGGCCGCGCAGCATCTGCAAAAAAGGCTGCAGCGGCTCGGCACCGAGGTAGCTTTCGCAGTAGCCGGTCAATACCCGCCAGCCCTGCAGCTCGGGCCGGCGCAGAAACTCTTCGACCAGCCTCGTCTTGCCCAGGCCCGGGCCGCCGACGATGGCGACGCTCGCCGGCGGCCCGCCGCGGGCGCGCTCGACCGCGCCGAGCAACGCCTGCAACTCGCGCTCTCGTCCGACGAACGGCGCCTGCCCGCGGCGCACGCGGGCTTCGTAACGACGCTGCAGCGCCGCCCGGCCGGTGATGCGGTAGGCCGGCAGCGCCACCTTGCGCCCACGCGGGGTGATCCATTCGCGCTCGCCCAGCGAGAAGAAGTGGGCCTGCGGCCCCAGCGTCTCTTCGCTGACGACGACCTCGCCGCGCCGGGCCGCGTCGGAAAGGCGAAATGCGATGTTCGGCACGCTGCCCAGCAGCTCGAAGCGGCCTCGTTCGACATCGCCCTCGGCGATGAACACCATGCCGGCGTGGACGCCACAGTGCAGCCCCAGGCTGCCAGCGCGAACGATGCTGCCCGGCACCTCGACGCGCCCGATCGCACGCTGCAGGTCCAGCGCCGCCTCAATGGCGCGTCGCCCGTCGTCCTCGTCGGGGTCGGGGTAGCCGAAGATCGCCAGCATGCCATCGCCCTGCAGCCGCGCGATGCGGCCGCCGTGGCGCGGCACGATCTCGCGGCACAGCATGCGCAGGGCGCCCAGCATCTGGGCGTAGTGCTCGGCTTCGAGCAAGTCGCCCAGCTGGGTCGAGTCGGACAGGTCGGCGAACAGCACCGTCAGGTGACGGCGCCGGCCGAGATCGGCGAAGGCGGGGTTCTCGTGGGCGGCGCCTGACATACCACTCCCTGAATCTGCGGCCGTTCCCTTGAGGGGCAGCCGGCACACGGCATCCACCGCCGCCGGCCAACGCAGTGTAGGCCGTTGTCGCGGCGGCGTGTGCCCGCCGGCCGTGATTCAGGGACGCGTCGAACCAGCGGTCAGGCTGCGCGCGATCTTGTGCCGCGGCACGGTGGGCTTGGGCACTTTGCCCCGCACTTCGGTGAACCAGGCGCGCACGTCCTCGTCCAGGCCGATGCCGTGCATGTAGTTGTAGATCGCCTTCTTCAACCCTTGGCCGAGCGCGTCGTGGTCGGCGCCCGTGGGGTCGATGAAGCCCACGTCGTTCTTGGCGAAAGGCGAGGGGGGCAGGGGCAGCAGCGTGATGCCGTAGTCGGCCGGGTTCTGCCCCACGGGCGAGTGCACGGTGCAGGCGAAGCGGTGGAAAAAGCCCGAGTGGATGCAGCCGTTTTCGAACAGCTGCCGCACGTATTCCAGCGCGTCGACCGTGTCTTGCACCGTCTGGGTCGGAAAGCCGTACATCAGGTAGGCATGCACCAGGATGCCGGCATCGGCGAAACCCTTGGTGACGCGAGCCACCTGCTCGACCGAAACGCCCTTCTTCATCAAGGCCAGCAGGCGGTCGGAGGCCACCTCCAGCCCGCCCGAGATGGCGATGCAGCCGCTGTCCGCCAATTGCTCGGCCAGGGCCGGGGTGAAGGTTTTTTCGAAGCGGATGTTGCCCCACCACGAGATCTCGACCTGGCGGCGCTGCAGCTCTTCGGCCAGCGCGCGCAAGGCTTTGGGCGGCGCCGCCTCGTCGACGAAGTGAAACCCGGTCTGGCCTGTTTCGGCGACGATGGCTTCGATGCGGTCGACCAGGGTGCTGGCCGAGGCCGCTTCGTAGCGCGAGATGTAGTCGAGCGTCACGTCGCAGAAGCTGCACTTCTTCCAGTAGCAGCCTTGCGCCACGGTGAGCTTGTTCCAGCGCCCATCGCTCCACAGCCGGTTCATCGGGTTGAGCATGTCCAGCAGCGACAGGTACCGGTCGAGCGGCAGGCCGTCCCAGGTGGGCGTGCCCGTCTCGTCGAACGGCACATCCGGCTCGGCCCACTGGGTGTAGACCACGCGGCGGCTGTCGGGCTCGCGGTGGAAGGTGCGCACCAGACGGCCCGCGGCGCGTCGGCCCTGCAGGTGCTCCAGCAGCGCCAGCAGAGGCCGTTCTCCGGCGTCGAGTGTGATGAAGTCGATGTGGTCGAACAGCCGCGGCTCGTTCAGTTCGCGCAGCTCGGTGTTCACGAAGCCGCCGCCCAGCACGGTGATGATCGACGGCTGATGGGCTTTGATGGTCTGGGCGATGCGCAGGGCCGCATACACCGCGCCGGGGAACGGCACCGACAAGAGCACCACCCGCGGCTGGTGGCGCGACAGGGCGTCGAGCGTCAGACGTTGCAGCGTGGCGTCGATCAGGTTGGGCGGCGCCGCGAGCGCCTCGGCGAGCGGGTCGTAGCTGGGCTGGCTGGTGGCCAACTGCTCGGCATAGCGCACGAACTCGAAACGCGGGTCGATGGCATCGCGAAGCACGTCGGCCAGGTCGTTCAGGTAGAGCGTGGCCAGGTGTCGGGCGCGATCCTGCAGGCCCAGGGCGCCAAACGCCCACATCAGCGGGTCGGCGTCGCCTGCATAGAGTTGGTGGTAGATGTCCAACGATCGGAACCGCTCGCCTTCCGGCAGGAAGGCGCGGGTGTTGATGCGGTGGGCGAGGGTGGCGTCGCGCCCCTGCAGAAAGCCGATCACGCGGCCGACGGTGGCGGCGTACTGGGCGTACGCGGCGGCAAAGTGGCGCGTCTGGGCTGTCTGGCGCGCAGCCGGCAGGGCTTGCACCGCCTCTTGCAACTGCGCGAGGCCTTCAGGCGACAGCAGTTCCAGAACCAGCGCCAGAGCCAGGTCTTCCTGCACGGCATCGACGCCGCGCGATCTCAGAAACCCGGTGAGGTAGGCGGTGGAGGGGTACGGCGTGTTCAGCTGCGTCATCGGTGGGATGACGGAGAGCACGCGCCAGGGGGCCGTGGGGGCAGTGGGGGCAGGGGATGGGGCACGCATTCGAGGTCGAAATTGTGCCCGCCATGCCAGGAGCCTGCGGAGGACCGTGGGGCCGGCCCTTCGGCGGGCAAGCTTCCCAGCCCGCCCGCGGCGCCGCGGAGCGCGACGCCGGCGACCGATCGATCAGTCGTTGAAAATGTCGCGGTAGGCCAGGTAGGTGGTCAGGATGGTCAGCGGGATCAGCACCAGCCAGCCCAAGCCCATGGGGATCGAAGCGACGATCGCCACCACGAAGAAGATGATGCCGTACAGCAGGAAGGGCACGATGTTGCGCAGGCAGGCGGCAAAGCTGGCCTGAAGCGCATTGACCGGCGGCACATCTCGGAAGACCACCAGCGCCGGCGCGAACCACATGGCCATCGACACCGGCACGTACAGCGCCGCGCCCACGAGCAGCGCCAGCATGCCAACGCCGAAGGCCGCCATCATCCCGCCCATGCTGTGCGCGGCGCCGCCGGCACCCATGCCCATGACCGCGCCGAAGCCCAGTACGCCCATCACCACCATGATGATGACGTTGGCGGCCAGGAAAAGGGCCCCCAGGATCAGCAGCGGGTTCAGGTGGCTCTTGAAGGCCAGCCCCAGGTCGTTGATGTCGAGCGTGCCACCTTGCTCGGTCTTGCGCGCGGCCAACAGGCAACTGCCCACCACCACGGGCGTCAACAGCGACACGGCCAGCGATCCCAGGAAGGGAATGAAGCTCAGCACCACGCCCGCGATGAGCAGGATCAGCGCGAACACGACCCACAGCCCGGCGTTCTTCGTGAACAGCGTCCAGCCCTCGCCCCACCAGTTCACGCCGCGGTTGGCATCCACCGTGATGGCTTGCACGCCGCCATCGTTCACATTGACCATGTCCTCTCTCCTTGAATGTCCCTGGCCGAATGGCCACGGCCCGCACGATAGCGGGTTTCTTGGCGGGCCGATGGGGGCACTCCCCAATTCGCCGGCGGCCCAGGCGCCTGGGCCGCACCTGGCTGTGGGATGCCCCGGTTGACCGGCGGTGAGCCGGCTCAGTTGCGGGTGTTGTATTCGAGCTCGGTCACCGGCACCAGCTCGCGGTCGGCCAGCACCTGCCCGGCCACGGGGGTGTAGCGCCCTTCGCCCGCCGCGGTGCGGTAGCGCAGGTAGCGGGTGGAAGCGTCTTTCGTGATCTGCAGGCTGTACTTGACCGCGTCGTAGCGGGTGGTGCCCAGCCAGCGCAGCTCGGGCCGGATGTTCAGTTCGCTGATGCCCAGGCTGACCTGGATGCGCAGCTCTTCGCCGGCATTCAGACGGCCGACCTTGTTGCCATTCAGGTAGACGTTGTGGTCGGTGAAGTCTTCGTCATCGCTGCCCAGGTGCACGTGGTAGAGCACCACCACGGTCGAGGTCGACGGCTCCAGCGTTTCCGCCGGCTTGGCGCGGAACTCGGAGATCTTGTTGGACAGGGTGCTGCAGCCAGAAGTCAGCAACGCCAGCGACACAGCGGCCAGGAGCAGGGGGCGGATCTTCATTGGGCTATTGTCACCCCGCGTCGGGCTCAGAGGAGGCATCGAAGCAGCTCGATACACAGCGCGATGCCGAATACGAAGGCGCTGACCGCCCCGGCGAAGCGGGCCGGGTTGCGGCGAGCCGCGGGATATGGTCAAGCCAGCAACCACGGGCGCGGCGGCAGGCTCAGAACAGGCCGGGCTGCCCTGCCGACGCCGCGCCCAGTGCAGCGCCTTCCAGCTGCAGCAGGCGCAGTTTCGTTTTCAAGCCGCCGGGCCCGGAAAAGCCGCCCGATTGCCCGCCGGCGGCCATGACACGGTGGCAGGGCACCAGGGGCGCGAAATGGTTGCGGCCCAGTGCGTGGCCGACGGCGCGGGCCACTGCCGGGCCGCCCAGCTCGGCCGCCAGATCGCCGTAGGTGCGCGTCTGGCCGGGCGGAATGCGCCGCGCCAGCGCGTAGACCCGGCGGTGGAACGCTGGCACATCGGCCTCGTCCAGCGGCACGTCTTCGAGCGTGTCCGGGGCGCCCTGCAGCGCGGCGGCGAGCCGGCGGATGACCTCGGCCATGGCGGGCGGCGGCGCACCTTCGCGCGAGGCGCGAAACCGCTGCGCCAGGCGCTGGCGAGTCAGCTCGGGCGTGGCCTCCGGCAACTGGCCGCCGCACACCTGCAAGGCATCGTTCCACGCCAGACCGCACAGCCCGGCGGGCGTGTCGAAGAAGGCGTAGCCGCTCATGGCTGGGGCACGTGCAAGGTTGAGTGCAAGGTGGGGAGCAGGGGTGGGCGGCGCGGGCTCACGGCCTCAGGGCCTCAGGGCCTCACTGAGGCACGAAGCCGGTGGCCTTGATGATCTTGGCCCAGACGGCGGTGTAGGCGCGCTCACGCTGGCCCAATTGCTCGCCACTCATGTGGCCTACCGTCAGGCCCATGCCGGTGAGCCGGTCGTGCACGGCGGGTTTGGCCAACACCTTGGCCAGCGCGCCCGAGACCTGGTCGAGCACCGGCTTGGGCGTGCCGGCCGGCGCGAACACGCCGTAGTAGGGCACGTCTTCGAAGCCGGCGAGGCCCAGCTCGGCGAAGGTGGGCACATCGGGCAGGGCGGGTTGCCGCGACCCGCCCAGCACTGCCACGATGCGCAGCTTGCCGCTCTTGTGGTTCTCGATGAAATCGGGCACCGATCCCACGCCGGCGGCGATCTGGTTGCCCAGCATGTCGGCCATCATCGGCGCGCTGCCGCGGTACGGTGCCGCCACCAGGTCGAGCTTGTATTTCTCGCCCACCAGCTTGACGAGGAACTCGGGCACCGAGGCTGGCGCGGGCACGCCCACGGCACCCTTGCCGCCGCCGCTGGACTTGACCCAGCCCACATAGTCGTTGAACGACTTCGCCGGCGTGCCGCCCGAGACGGCGAAGGCGTTGACGAAGGTGGCGAAGCCCGCCACCGGCACAAAGTCGACGGCCGGGTCGAAGCCGGGCGTCTTGACCACCTGGGGCAGGATGGAAATCGAATGGTCGTGGCTCAGGAACAGTGTGGTGCCGTCCGGCGCGGCGCTCTTCAGCGCCTGCGCCGCCAACTGGCCGCCTGCACCGGGCTTGTTCTCGACGATCACGGTGGCGCCGAGCTCATCCTTCAGGTGCTCGGCCAGCACCCGCGCGATGGCGTCGGTGCCGCCACCCGGCGGAAAGCCGACCAGGATCTTCACGGTCTTGCCGTTCAGCGGCTGCTGGGCGTCAGACGGGAAGGCGAAGGCGGTGGCGGCCAGCGCCAGAGTGGCCATCAGGCCCTGGCGGCGCGTGAAACGGGAAAGGCGGAACATGGACAAGCTTCTCCTCGCAAGCGAAGCCGGCAGCGTAACCGAGACCGCCGGGCTGCGCGCAAGCGGGCCGGGCTGCGCCACAATCGGCGCCCACCATGAATTACCCCCAATTCGACCGCGCCTCGAACAACTCGCCCCTCAGCGATGACGAGCTGGAAGCCTTCGATGAGTTGCTGCAGCAGCTGCCCACCGATGGCGTGATGAACCTCGAGGGCGTCGACGGCTACCTCACGGCGATGCTGCTGGGCCCGCCGGAGTGGCTCGATGCCTGGCCGACGGCCGATTGGCTGCCCCTGGTGTGGGGCGGCGACGGCCCGAACGGCGAGCCCTTTGCCAGCGGCCGCCAGCGCAAGCGCGCCACCTTGTTCGTGCTGCGTCACTTGCAGTCCATCGCCTGCCTGCTGCGTGATCAGCCCCGGCTCTGGGAGCCCCTGTTCAGCATCGTCGAAGCCGATGGAGGCTCAGAGGGTGACGAGTGGATCGACGCGCAGGACTGGTGCACCGGCTTCCTGCAGGCCATCGATCTGCAGCCCGAAGCGTGGGCCACCTGGCGTGCCGATGAGGCGCTGGGCCCGGTGCTGAAGACCATCGCCCTCCTGGGCGGCGACGATGAGCCCGAGCCGGGCAGCGATGAGGCACAAGCCCTGGACGACCCGGCCGCGCGCGACGAGATGGCGCGCGAGGTGGTCGAAGGCGTGCTGGCGATGCATGCGCGCCGCTACGGCGCGGTCAAGCCCGCTCAGAGCTGATCGGCAGGCAACGGCCGGCGGCACCACCAGGTGCTGAACGCTGCCGCCAGTCCGAGCACACCGGCCGACACCGCCAGTGCGCTACGGGCGCCCCACCAGGTGGCGGCCAGGCCGCCGCCCAGAGCGCCGGCCAGCGTCACCCATTGGCTGATGCTGCGCAGGCTGGCGTCCACGCGGGCCAGCCGATCGGGCGGCGCGGCGGTCTGGCGCCAGGTGGCATCGTGCACATGGCGCAGCGTGTGGCCGGCGTCCCCCACGCATTGGTGCAGCGCGAGCATCACCAACGCACCCCACCCCGTGCCAGTCGCCCCTGGCACGCAGGCAGCGCCCAGCGCCATCGCCGCCAGGCCGATCGTCATCGCCCGGCCAGCGCCCCAGCGGCGGCCCAGCCAAGGCGCCAGTGCGGCACCCGCCACGGCGCCGAGGCCGCCGAGCGCGAACACCATGCCCAGCGGGCCGGGCGCCAGGCCCAGGTCACGCGAGACATAGATCATGTAGCTCGTGCCGGCCAGGCTCATCGCCAAGGCGGTGAGCGCTTCGATGACCGCCAGGCCGCGCAGCGCCGGGTGGCCCCACAGCGTGGAGAAGCCCGTCCGCAGGTCTGACAGCCCACGCCAGCCGGTGCGCGAGCGCGTGGTGCCATCGGCCACGGGAACGGCAGCCGGTGAGGGCGCCGCCTCGTTCACCCGGCGCAGGCACCAGGCTGAGCCGAGGTAGCTCAGCCCATCGGCCGCCAGGGCGGCCACCGCCCCCAACCCTTGGTACAGCCAGCCGCCAGCGGCGAAGGCCAGCGCTTCCACCAGGCTGCCGGTGGCCGAAAGGGCCGCATTGCGACTTGCGAGCGCTGCCGGGTCGCTTGACCGCGCCATCCAGGCCGAACGCGCCAGCTCGAAGCCCATGCCGCACAGGCCGCTCATGGCGGCTGCCAGCGCCAACATCCACCACTGCAGCCAGCCGGCGGCCGCCAAGGCGGCCAGGCTGCCCAGCAGCAGGGCGCGAACGAAGTCGGTCACCAGCATCACCCGCCGTGCGGGTTGCCTGTCCACCCAGCCGCCGAGCCAGAGGGCGCCCGCAGCGCCGGCTGCGACATCCGCCACCACCAGCCAACCCATCTGAAACGGCGTGGCTTGCAGTGACAGGGTGGCGAACCACGGGATCGCCAGCCGGCTGAGCATGCTGCCGAGGTTCGAGATGGCTTCGGCCGCCAACACGCGCCGGAACGCGGTGGGGCCGGAGAAGGCGTTGAGGCTGGCGGGCACCATGGGGCCCGCAGTATCGGTGGATCCCCGGCGGCCGGCCGGCGGGTGCTACTCGGGCGTCGTCAGCCCGGCCTGCCACGCCGTGATCGCGCTGGCGAAGACGGAGGTGCCGGCCAGCGCACGGCCATCGGCGGCCTGGCGCACCCACGCCAGCGTGTCGTGGTGGCTGCCCGGGATGAGGTCTTGCGAACGCTCTTTCAGCAGCCAGGCATGCAAGCGCCCGTAGGCTTCGGGGTGGCGCTGCTGCGTCCACGCCAGCCCCACGAGGTCGCCAAAGCCCTCTTCGCGGCGGGTGGCCTTCATCTGGAGGTAGGCGCTGCGCAACTCGGGCTTCAGCCCCTGCGGCTCGACGGCGCTGAAGCCGGCAGGCAAGCCCATCCAAGCACCATCGAGGTAGCGTCGGCAGTGCCCCAGCTCATGCGCGGCCATCAGTTCGAGCGCCGCGCCTTGCAGATCAGTCGGCAGGCGCGCCAGCGTGGCCTCGGCTTCGGGGTTGCCGCGCATCGACAGCATCAGTTTGCAGCGGCCGTCGACGAAGCCGAGCGCCAGCGGCGCCTGGCCTGGTGTGGGCTGAGGCTGCACCACGATGTCCAGCGGGATCTGGCTTTTCTCGGCAAATTCGATCACCGGCCAGGCACCCTTAAGCCAGCGCATCTCGGTGTCGGTGAGCTCGGCCGCACCAGCGGCACCCACCATTCCCAGCAGGAGCGCGAGCACACGGCGCGGGGTGGGGCGGGCCAACGCCCCGAGAACATCCAGGAAATGGGCAAACACGATGCGGCTCCTCGGTTGAAGCCGTCTTCGTCACGTGGCGTGGGCTGCTTAAGCGGAAAAAACAGGCGGAAGGGTCCAGGGCGTGTTCACACTACGGAGCCCCGATGCGTTGCCACCAGAACCGGTCGAGCGCAAGGCGCAAAACGAAGCCGGGGTGCGGCCCCGGCGAGGCTTTGCAACGCCGCGGGCGGCTGGTTCTGGTGGCAACCCTTTGGGAACGGGCCGTCCAGGTCGCATGGCGGCGTTGCCCGCCTTGCCCAGGCACCAGCCTGGGCGGCGTCGGGCGCCTTGCCCTGCATCCCTGGACAACCCGTTCGCACGGGGCTGCAGAGTGTGAACACGCCCTCGTGTTTGCCGGGTACGACTCCGCTGCCGTTTGGGTGGTGGGCGCCCCAAAGCAAACGTGCCCGCAAACTCAGAAAGCTTGCGGGCACGTAGCGGTATTGGTGCCGGTGAAGAGAGTCGAACTCCCGACCTTCGCATTACGAATGCGCTGCTCTACCAACTGAGCTACACCGGCGAAAGCGTGGATTCTAGCAGAGGTTTTGGGCAGCAATTGAACCCCGAGGCCTGCTCTTTTTCGCGGCTTGGGGGCGCGGGGGCGATGGGAACATCGCCGGCGTGGACATCAGCCAACAGATTCTCGTCGTCGGTGACGCGATGCTCGACCGCTATTGGGACGGCAGCGTGGACCGGATCTCTCCTGAGGCGCCAGTGCCGGTGCTGCGGGTCACGCGGCGCTACGACAGGGCGGGCGGGGCGGCCAACGTCGCCTTGAACCTGGCCGCGCTGGGCGCCCGGGTCACGCTGTTGACGCTGGCGGGCCGCGACGAAGCGGGTGATGCGCTGGAGCGGATCCTGCGGGAGGCGGGCGTTCGGCTGGAGCGCGTGGCCGACCCGGCCTACCCGACGATCCAGAAGATCCGTTGCGTTTCGCGGCAGCACCAGATGCTGCGCGCCGATTTCGAGAGCCCGCCGTTGCCCGGCATGCTCGAAGCGCTGGCCAAGCGCTACGCGGCCTTGCTGAACCAGCACGACCTGGTGGTGTTGTCGGACTATGCCAAGGGCGCGTTGTCGCATTGCGAATACCTCATCGAGCGGGCGCGCGGCGATGGCAAGCCGGTGCTGGTCGACCCGAAGGGGCTGGACTGGTCGCGCTATGCCGGGGCCACGTTGGTGAAACCCAATCTGGGCGAGTTCAAGGCCGTGGCCGGCACCTGGGCCGACGACGCGGCCTTCGCGCGTCTGGCGGTGGCGCTGCGCAAGCGCTTTGGCTGGACCTATCTGCTCGTGACGCAGGGCGAGGCCGGCATGACGATGTTCAACGGCCGTGGCATGGTGCACGAGCCCGCGCGGGTGCGAGAGGTGTTCGACGTCAGCGGAGCCGGCGACACGGTGCTGGCCACGCTCGCCTGGCGCATGTCCGCGGGCGACGATGCCTTCGAGGCGATGCGCTGGGCGAACCGGGCCGCGGGCCTGGTGGTGGCGAAGTTCGGCACGTCGACCGTGCCGCGCGATGAACTGCTGGCCTCGATGCGCGAAGCGGGTCCGGCGCCTGCGCCCACACCGCTGCCCCGGCGCAACGGCCCAGCGCGCGATCGCAGCGAATCATGCGTGTCGTAGTCACCGGCGCCGCCGGCTTCATCGGCAGCAACCTCGTGCATGCGCTGAATGCGCGTGGCATCGATGACGTGATCGCGGTGGACGACCTCACCCAGGGGCACCAGTTTCGCAACTTGGTAGGCACGCAGCTGTCGGGTTATGTCGATCTGGACGAGTTCTATGCGCGCTTCGAGCGCGGCGAGTTCGGCCGCGTCGACGCGGTGCTGCATCAGGGCGCCTGCTCGGACACGATGGTGCATGACGGCAAGCTGATGATGGCGCGCAACTACGAGTGCTCGCGCCGCTTGCTGGCGGCCTGCTTGCGACACGGCACGCGGCTGATCTACGCATCGTCCGCCGCCGTGTACGGGGGCTCGCGCCAGTTTGTGGAGGCGCCGGAGCACGAGCGGCCGTTGAATGTGTACGGCTGGTCGAAGCTGGTGTTCGACCAGACGGTGCGCCGCGAGCTGGCTGCCATGCCGCAGCGCGGCACGTTGCAGGTGGCGGGGCTGCGCTACTTCAATGTCTATGGGCCGCGCGAGCAGCACAAGGGCCGCATGGCGTCGGTGGCCTTCCACCACTTTGGCCAGTTCCAGAGCCAGGGCCATGTGGCCCTGTTCGGTGAGTACGACGGCTACGGCCCTGGCGCCCACGAGCGCGATTTCGTGTGGGTGGGCGATGTTGTCGATGTGAACCTGTGGCTGCTGGAACACGCGGGCGCCAGCGGCATCTTCAACGTGGGCTCCGGGCGTGCCGAGCCGTTCAATGCGGTGGCGGCGGCCATGCTCAACAGGTGCCGCGCGGCAGGTGGTGAGCCACCTCTGGGCTTGTCGGCACTGGTGGAGTCGGGTCAGCTCCGGTACACCCCCTTCCCCGAGGCACTTCGCGGCCACTACCAAAGCCATACTCAGGCCGACCTGCGTGCACTGCGCAAGGCCGGCTACACGCGGACGATGACCAATGTCTCGACCGGCGTAGCGCTGTACGCCCAGTGGTTGATGAACCCCCGCGATGGCTTGCCGGCCGTGTGGGCGCCGGTGGCATCAGCCCTGGCCGCAGCGGCCTCGCACTCCAGCCACAGTCTCTGACCCCAGAATCCATTGACACGCGACACCCGTCATCCCCCCAAAGTGGGATGGCTCGCCCGCCGTTCATCCGCGACATTCGCGGCTTCGCCCTCCGGCCAGGAACATGAACGACAGCGACATCGACATCGTCCGCAGCGTGGCCCCACCGACCCACGATCCTCGGTTCGCGAGTCTGTACGCTGAGCTGCATCGGGTGGCGCACCGCGAGGCCCGCCGTTACGGCGGGATCAGCGAGTTGAGCGCGACCACGGTGCTTCATGAGGCCTACCTGAATCTATCTCAGCGAGGCCCTGTCGAGTTTCGCGATCAGGCGCATTTCATCGCCTACGCCGCACGCGTGATGCGGGGGCTGGTGATCGACCAGGCGAGGGCGAGAGGCGCGATCAAGCGAGGCGGTCAGGCGCACATCACCGTGCTCGACGCCGAGACGGCCGAAGAAATGGCCGATCCCCAGTCGCTGCAAAGCATCAGCGATGCGCTCGACGACCTGGCCCGCCTGGAGCCTGATCTGGCGCACATCGTCGACCTGCGCTTTTTCTGCGGGTTCACGATGGATGAGATTGCCGCGCAACGTGGCGCCTCGGTGCGTACCGTGCAACGGCAGTGGGACAAGGCCAGGGCGCTGCTGTACCGGGCCATGACCACCGACTGATCACTTCCGGCCGGCGCAACCCAGCGCCAGCGAATGGGACACGCCATGAACCTGCCGGACCGACAGCGCTGGCAATTGCTGAGTCCGCTGCTCGATGAGTTGCTGGATGCTTCCCCCGAGCGGCGCGCGCTGCGCCTGGCCGAGCTGAGCGCCGAACAGCCGGCGCTGGCGGAGGAACTCGTCAGCCTGCTCGGTTCGCAGCAGCAGGCAGACGACGCCCGGTTCCTCGATGGGACTGCAGGGGCACCCACATCCACGCTCGCGGGCCAGCGGCTGGGCCCCTACACGCTGGTGGCGCCGCTGGGCCAAGGTGGAACGGGCAGCGTCTGGCGGGCCGCACGCCACGACGGACGATTTGACGCGCAGGTGGCCATCAAGCTGCTGCATCTGTCATTGGTGGGGCACGCTGCCGCGCAGCGGTTTCGCCGCGAAGGCCTGATCCTCGCGCGCCTGACGCACCCGAACATCGCGCGCTTGCTGGACGCTGGGGTCAGCGAAAGCGGCCAGCCCTACCTCGTTCTCGAATGGGTCGACGGCGAGCGCCTCGACCAATACTGCGACAGCAAGCGCCTGACCTTTCAGCAGCGCCTGGTCTTGCTCGACGAGGTGCTCAAGGCGGTGTCGCATGCGCACAGCCACCTCGTCATTCATCGCGATCTGAAGCCGACGAACATCCTGGTCGACCGCGAGGGGCGGGTCAAGCTGCTGGACTTCGGCATCGGCAAGATCCTGGAAGCGGAAGAGTGGCGTGCGGGCGCCACGGCGATCACCCGCGAGGTCGGAGGCCAATCGCTCACGCCGGAGTACGCCGCACCGGAGCAATGGAGCGGCGAACCCGCCACGACGGCCACCGATGTCTATGCGCTGGGCGTTCTGATGTACCGCCTGCTGTGCGGGCAGCATCCCACCGCCGCGGAGGGTGCCTCTATTCAGCAGATCATGCGCTCGACGCTCGAGACCGAGCCCGCCGTTCTGTCGAGCCACGCCACCGCCGAGCAGGCCGCACTGCGTGGCACCACGGCGGGCGCGCTCTCGCGCGGCTTGCGAAGCGACCTGTCCAACATCGCTGCCAAAGCGCTGGCCAAGCTGCCGTCGCAGCGCTACGCAACGGTCGATGCGTTCGCCGAAGATCTGAGGCGGTATCGCGACCACGAGCCCGTCGTGGCGCAGCGTCGCTCCTGGATCTATCGGTGGGGCAAGTTCGCGCGGCGCCATCGCGTGGCGGTCGGGGCCGCCTCGCTCAGCACGATGGCGATCCTGGCCGGCCTCGTCGGCACCGTGTCGCAGGCGCGTGTGGCCGAGAAGGAGCGTGATCGTGCATTGAGCCAGCTGGAGCAGACGGAGGCCGTGGAAGAGTTCCTGGCCTTCTTGGTGTCCAGCACATCGAACAAGCCCGTCAGCGCCATCGAGCTGCTCGAACGGGCCCGCGGCTTCGCCAATGCGCAGCTGGGTGACAACCCCGCGGTCACAGCGCGTTTGCAACTGGATCTGGCCGGGATCTACAGCGAGCTCGAGATGAGCGAAGCGACCGCCGAGGCGCTGGCGCGCGCCAGCACCGCCGCCCAGCAGTCCGGCGACCTGGCCCTGCAGCTTCAAGCGGAATGTGCCCAGGCTTCCGAGATCGGCATCGAGACAGACGCGGATCGCGCTGCCGCGCGCTTCGAGCGTGCGATGGACATGCTGAAGCAGAACCATGGCGATGCCGTGGGGTTGGCTTTCTGCCATCACCTGCGCGCCATGCGGGCGTTCGAGCTGGGCGACAACCGGCTCGCGCTGGCGGACGAACGCGAAGCGCTGAGGCTGATGGAGGGCGCACGCTCCAGCACCCGATCGCTGCAGATCGCGATGCGCCAGGGCGTGGCGGGAGCGCTGGCGAAGACAGGTGACATCGCCGGTGCCCTGCAGGAAATCCAGGCCGCCATCGATGCGACGGCGGCCATGGGGCGATCGCATTCGATCCGGATGCTGACCTTCCGCAACAACCAAGGCGTGCTGCTCGCGCGTGCCGGCAACCCGATGAAGGCCCTGGCGGCCTTCGACAGTGCGCTGGAAGACCTGCACGACGGCGAATCGGGCGGGGGCGCACCGGCGCTGGCCAACCGCGCCCGCGCCTTGCTGGACATGGGTCGCTATGACGAAGCGCAGGCCTCACTGGACAAAAGCCTGGCCTTGTCCGCACAGCTTGGCGACGAGCGAAGCCCGCCGTTCTCGATCACCATCTTCGGTTGGTGCCCGCCGGGTGAACTGCGCGCTTGCGAGCGCCGCATCGAGTCTGCCCGCGATGCGCTGGCCGGCTTCCTGCCGCCACACCATCCCTCGCTCGCCTATGCCGATGTCAACCACGCACGCATGCTGCTGGAAGCGGGCGAGGCCCAGCGTGCCAAGCCGCTGCTTGAGCGCGCGCTGTCGATCTACGGCGAGCCGAAGCGAGGCGAGCAGGGCCGAATCCGGGCGCTGGGCATGCTGTCGTTGGCCGAGCTTCAACTGGGTCACACACCCATCGCCCTGGCCCACGCCGAGCAGGCGGTGCAGCAGGCGCGGTCGGCTCTGCAGGGCTTCGACCACAGCGAGTGGCTGGGTGGCGCGTTGCTGGCGCAGGGGCGCGCGATGCGCGCCGCAGGGGACGCGCGCGCCGAGCCGACGCTGAAAGAAGCGCTGGCGCAGCTCGAGCCGACGGCGGGTGAGCGTGCGCCTTCCGTTCTCGAAGCCAAGGCGCTGTTGACTGCGCTGCAGACGGATGCTTCGAAGTAACGATTGGTAATCCTTGGCAGAACGCTGCCGCCACTTGCGATTAGCAAGGTGGGCGGCGCGCTTCGAGACGCCGCCCTCGATCACTCAAGGGGGCGCGATGAAACAGCAACAGACAGGGGGCGGTGCGTCCGAGGCGACGATCTCGCTGCCCAAGGGCGGCGGTGCGATCAAGGGCATCGGCGAAACCTTCCAGGCCAATCCTTTCAACGGCACCGTCAACCACAGCGTTCCGCTGGCCCTGTCGCCCGGTCGCCAGGGCTTTGGGCCTCAACTGGCACTGGAGTACAGCAGCGGCCATGGCAACGGCCCCTTTGGCCTGGGATGGCAGCTGTCGCTGCCGCGGATCACCCGTAAGACGGAAAAAGGGCTGCCGCGGTACGACGACAGCGACGTGTTCGTCATGTCGGGCGCGCAGGATCTGGTGCGGTGTCTGCAGCAGGTGGTCGATCCCGACGGTGGTGAGCCCCGATGGTTGGCGCGAGAGCCCATCGAGCGCGGCGAACACCGGGTGTATCTCTACCGACCCCGGGTCGAAGGGCTGTTCGCCCGGATCGAGCGCTGGGTTCATGGCGACACGGGCCGAGTGCATTGGCGCACGATCACCAAGGACAACGTCACCAGCGTATACGGCGCGTCGCCGGCGGCCTGCCTGAGCGACCCCGGCGACGAGCGGCGCATCTACGAATGGCTGCTGGAGGAGACGTTCGATGGCGTCGGCAACCACATGCTCTTCGAGTACGCGGCCGACGACGTGGCGCTCTACACCGGTCCCGACGAGGTGCGCCGCCTGCCTGAGGTGTTCGAGCAGGGTCGCGTGGCGACCCAGCGCTATCTGCGGCGCGTGTACTACGGCAATCTGCCCGAGCCCCTGGTGGATGCGCAGGGCCAGCCGATCACCTATCCCGGTGGGACGCCGGTCGGCCCTCTGCGGCGCGGTCGACGCTACGCCTTCGAGGTGGTGTTCGACTACGGCGATTGGGACAGCCCCACTTGCCTGCCGCACCCTGAGCCTTTGCCCGAAGGGCAACCCGAGCTCTTCGGGCTCGATGCCCGGACGTCGTCGAGCGGCCGGCTGGCCCCCACCCGCAGCGATCGCTTCTCGCACTACCGCGCAGGTTTCGACATTCGAACCTTGCGTCGTTGCCGGCGGGTGATGATGTTCCATCACTTCGCCGAGCTGGCCGCGCCCACGCTGGTCAGGTCGACCGATTTCAGCTATCGGACGGACATCGGCACCCAGGCCTCGCTGCTGGGCTCGGTGACCGTGACCGGCTACGACCGCGACAGCGCGGGCGAATACCGCTCGGCGAGCATGCCGCCGGTGGAGTTCGACTATTCGACCTTCGAACCCGCTGCGCAGAAGTACCAGTCGCTCAAGGCGCTGGGCGGGCAGATGCCGCCGATGTCGCTCAGGGCTCCGCATACGGCGCTGGTCGACCTTTTTGGCGACGGCCTGCCCGACGTGCTGCACACCGGCTCCGATGGCTTTCGCTATTGGAGAAACCTGGGCAACGGTGTGCTGGACCGGCCGCGGCTGCTGGCCCAAGTGCCGGCGGGGCTGACCTTGGAAAGCGCTGGCGTCGGCTTCGGTGACATGAGTGGCAACGGCATCGCCGATCTGCTGGTCAACACCGGCTCATTGCCTGGCTTCTTCGAGACGACCGCCGAAGGCGCCTGGCAACGCTTCACACCCTACGAGACTGTTCCGGGCTTTCTGCCGCAGGATCCCAATCTGCGGATGCTGGACTTGACCGGCGATGGCCGAGCCGATGCGCTGCTGACGCGGGATCAGCAGTTCCTGTGGTTCGAATGCCTTGGCGAAAAGGGCTTCGGCCCGGCGCAGGCGGTGCCCCGAAGCCACGACCTGTCGCAGTTCCCGGATGTGTTCTTCGACGACCCCAGCGGCCGGGTTCGCCTGGCCGACATGACCGGCGATGGCCTCAGCGACATCGTGCTGGTGCATGAGGGGCGCATCGACTACTGGCCCAACCTGGGCTACGGTCGATTCGGGCCGCGTGTGACGATGGCGCGGGCCCCGCGGCTGGGGCCGAGCTTCGACCCCAGACGCTTGATGTTCGCCGACCTGAACGGCACCGGCTGCGCCGACCTGGTGTATGTGGACCACCAACGGGTGCACTTCTGGTTCAACCAGTCTGGCAATGCCTGGAGCGATCAGCAGACGATCCATGGCACGCCCCGGACCACCGATGCCAGTGCGGTGGAGTTCGCCGATGTCTACGGAACGGGCACCGCCACGCTTCTGTGGAGCCACGACGCGGTGGATGCGGGCGACGGGAACTACAAGGCGCTCGATTTCTGCGGTGGCGTGAAGCCCTATGTGCTGGTGGGCGTGGACAACCACATGGGCTCGACCACGCGCGTCACCCACGGCACATCGACCCGCCATTGGCTGAGAGACCGGGACGAAGGCCGCCCCTGGCTGACGACCCTGCCATTTCCCGTGCAGGTCGTCGACAAGGTCGAGTCGATCGATCACATCAGCCGCACCCACCAGGTCACGACCTATCTGTACCACCACGGCCACTACGATGGCCGCGAGCGCGAGTTCTGCGGCTTTGGGCGTGTGGACCAGGTCGACAGCGCGTCGTTCGAAGAATTCCTTCGAACCGAGACCCTCGACGGCGACCTGCCTTTCACCAACGACGATCCCGCGTTCCATGCGCCGCCGGTGGAGACGCGAAGCTGGTTCCACACCGGCGCCTACCTGGAACACGAGGGACGGGATCTCAGCCATGGTCTGAAGCTGGAGTACTACCGGCTGGACGACCAGGCCACGCCACTGGACGACCACGATGTCGAAACGGGCGAGACCCCGTTCGAAGCGTTCCGGGCATTGCGCGGCGCTCGCCTGCGCAGCGAGACCTATGCGCGTGACGGCAGCGCGAAGGCGATCCACCCGTACCAGGTCAGCGAAAGCCGCCACCGGGTCACCTCCTTGCAGCCGCGGTCTGACAGCCACCACGCCGTGTACTTCAGCCACTCACTCGAGACGCTGAGCATCCAGTACGAGCGCAACCCCGCCGATCCGCGTGTCGCCCACCAAATGACCTTGTCGGTCGACGCCTATGGCAACCCGCTGAAGGCCTTGAGCATTGCATACGGCCGCCGGCAGGCCGACTCGGCCCTGCCCAGCGACGCGGACCGCGAGCAGCAAGCCCGGACCTTCATCACCTTCGCCGAGTCCCGCTACACCCAGGCCATTGACGATGCACACAACAAGCCGGATGTACACCGCGGCCCCATGCTGTGCGAAAGCCTCCACCACGAGTTGACCGGCTTTGTGCCGCTGATCCCCGGTGCGCCGCGGTTCACCCATGCCGAATGGATCGCCGACGACTTCGCGCGCATCGACGGTGCCGTGAGCCTCGCCTATGAAGAGCTGGCGGATGGGGCCACCCCGCAGAAGCGCCTGATCGAGCACACCCGCCAGCGCTATCGCAGCGACGACCTCCGCAGCGTGCTGCCGCCGGGGCAGGTCGAGCCGCTCGCCTTGCCGGGCGAGAGCCTGAAACTGGCTTTCACCCGGGGCTTGATCGACGGCGTCTATGGCGATCGGGTGGACTCTGCCGCGTTGCGGGATGCGGGATACGTTCAAGAGGAGGGGGAAGACGGCTGGTGGATCCCTTCCGGACGAGTCTTCTATTCGCCCCAGGCGGGCGACTCGCCCGAGGATGAACGGGCCTATGCGCAGCGGCACTTTTTTGTGGCCGTGCGCAGCGTCGACGCCTTCGGCCACACGACGACCACCCTCTGCGATCCCTGCGTGATGTCGCCTGTCGAGCAGGTGGACGCGCTGGGCAACCGCAGCAGGGCGGAGCTGGACTACCGCGTGCTCCAGCCGCGCCTGCTGACCGACCCGAACGGCAACCGCAGCGCGGTGGCCTTCGACACGCTGGGCCTGGTGGCCGGCACGGCCCTGATGGGCAAGCCCGGTGAGAGCGTGGGCGACAGCCTGGACGAGTTCCAGCCGAACCTGTCGCCTTCCCAGCTCGCCGCCTTCCTGGCCGACCCACTGGCCGAGGCCGCCTCGCTGGTGGGCTCTGTCACCACGCGCATCGTGTACGACCTGGCGCGCTTCCAGCGAGAGGGCCAGCCTGTGCTCGCCGCGGTGGTGGCACGCGAGACCCATGCGAGCGAGGCCCTTCCGGATGGCGGCTTGAAGGTGCAGGTCAGTTTGAGCTACTCGGACGGTGCCGGACGAGAGATCCAGAAGAAGGTGCCCGCCGAGCCGGGACCGCTCGTGGAGGGCGGCCCGGTGGTCGATCGCCGTTGGATCGGCAGTGGCTGGACGGTTCTGGACAACAAGGGCCATCCCGTCAAGAAATTCGAGCCCTTCTTTGATGACGCCCACGACTTCCGTTTCGATCAGCGCGTGGGGGTGAGTTCGTCGCTCTTCTACGATCCGCTGGCGAGGGTGGTGGCCACATTGCACCCGAACCATGGCTGGGAAAAGGTGGTGTTCGATCCGTGGGGGCAAGCCACCTGGGACGTCAATGACACCTGCCTCATCGAGGACCCGTCCGAAGACCCAGACGTGGGCGTCTTCTTCCGCCGCCTCAGCATCGCCGACTACCTGCCGAGCTGGTTCACGCAGCGGCAAGGCGGCCAACTGGGAGAGGCCGAGCAGCAGGCCGCCCAGAAGACCGCGGTCCACGCCAACACACCGAGCGTCGTTCATGCCGATTCGCTCGGCCGGCCCTTCCTGACCCTGGCCCACAACCGATTCGAGCGCGATGGCGTGGTGACGGACGAGACGCATGCCAGCCGCGTGGTGCTCGACATCGAGGGCAACCCACGGCAGGTGCAAGACGCGCTGGACCGGGTCGTCATGCGCTACCGCTTCGACATGCTGGGCCGGCGCCTGCATCAGGCCAGCATGGAGGCGGGCGAGCGCTGGGCGTTGGTGGATGTGGCCGGGCAACCGGCGCTGGCGTGGGACAGCCGCGGCCATCGCTTTCGCACGGTCTTCGATCCGCTTCGGCGTCCTCGGGCCCTGTTCCTGCAGGACAACGGAGCCACCGAACGGTTGATCGGCCGCACGGTCTATGGTGAAGAAGCCTCGGATGCGGCAGAGCGCAACCTTCGTGGCCAGGTCTACCAGCACTTCGATCAAGCGGGCGTCGCCACCAACGAGGCCTTCGATTTCAAAGGCAATCTGCTGGTGTCCCATCGGCAACTGGCGGCCGACTACAAGACGGTGTTGGACTGGTCGGGTTCGCCGTCGCTCGACGGCGACGTCTTCACGATCCGCTCGACCTACGATGCGCTCAACCGACCGGTGGTGCAGACCGCGCCGGATGGCAGCCAGACCCGCGCGCAGTTCAACATCGCGGGCTTGCTGGAGGCGGTGTCGGTCCAGGCGAATGGCGCCACCGTGCCGACCCCCTTCGTCAGCGACATCGGCCGCGACGCCAAGGGCCAGCGCACGTACATTCTCTATGGGAATGGCCTGCGCACCGAGTGCGGCTACGACCCCCTGACCTTCAGGCTGCAGAGGTGCCAGACGCTGCGCGGCAGCGACAGGCTGCAAGACCTGGCCTACACCTACGACCCGGCCGGCAACATCACCCACATCGAAGACGCGGCACAGCAAACGGCCTTCTTCCGAAACCAGGTGGTCACGCCCAGCGCGGACTTCGTCTATGACGCGGTCTATCGCCTGCTGGCTGCCGAAGGCCGCGAGCACATTGGCCAGGTCTCGCAGCCCGAGACGAGCTGGAACGATGCGTTCCGCGTCAACCTGCCGCATCCCCACGATGGGCAGGCGATGCGCCGGTATGTCGAAAGGTACACATACGACGCGGCCGGCAATTTCCTGCAGCTGAACCATCAGGCGGCCAACGGCAACTGGACGCGCCAGTACCGGTACGAAGAGGCCAGCCTGCTGGAGCCGATGCAGGTGAGCAACCGCCTGAGCAGCGTCCAGATCGGCGGGCGGGAGGCCGAGCGCTTTCCCTGCGATGCGCACGGCAACATCACGGCCATGTCCCACCTGAGCCTGATGGACTGGGATTTCCACGACCGGCTCCGACGCGTCGACCTGGGGGGTGGGGGAACGGGCTACTACGTCTACGACGCCTCAGGCCAGCGGGTGCGCAAGGTCGTCGAGAAGAACGGCGGCAACCTCATCGAAGAACGCATCACGCTCGGTGGGTTCGAGGTCTTTCGCCGTCGCGGTGCTGCGGGCGAGGTGTCTCTTGAACGGCAGACCCTGCACGTGATGGACGACCAGCGGCGCATCGCGCTGATCGAGACCCGAACGGTGGGCAGCGAGATCGAAGTGCCTGCGCAGCTGACCCGCTACCAGCTGACCAATCACCTGGGCTCGGCATCGCTGGAGGCCGACGCGGACGGCCAGATCATCACCTACGAGGAGTACTACCCCTATGGCGGCACCTCATACCAGGCCGGCCGCAGTGCGACCGAAGTGAGCCTGAAGCGGTACCGCTACACCGGCATGGAGCGCGACGAGGAAACCGGCCTGAGCTATCACAGTGCGCGCTACTACGCGCCGTGGTTGGGGAGGTGGGTGAGTTGCGATCCGATTGGCGTAAATGGCGGCACAAACCTCTACGGATACAGCGGCTCCGATCCGATTGGAATGACCGACGTTGGCGGCCATTCTCCCGCCAAGCCCGAGGCAGTTGCCGAAGACACATACCGGAAAGAACTGAAGGGTAAATGGGAAAAGGTCGGACCCGTGGTCGACATCACGCCTGATAAGCACGTCTATGCCAACGGTGTTGACGCTCATGTGGTCGTGGGGCAGGGAAAGAGCGCGGTGAACGTGATTGGCGACAACAAGCATTCCAATGCGCCGGGAAAGAGCGGCCCGTCCAAGAGTTACGGCAAAGGTGCGGAGTCCCTGGAAAATGCGGCGAGGCAGGACCACCGCCAAGTCGTAAGGAACATTCGGGACGCACGCCGTGCCAATGCCGTAGACCCGGAGACCGCCTATTACGCCATTGAAGGCGCCAAGGACGGTTTGGTGCTCAAGGATATTGGTATCTCCGGCTATAACACTCAGGTGTCAGCCAAGACGCTGAGGGACACCCAAGCGTCCGTGACCAAGTTCGATCAGTTCGCGGACGCCGCCGCGCATCGTCAGTCGCTGGACATCAAAAGGGCGCTTTCGGGATCACACTCGTCGGCTCGAACGCCCGATATTCCGCATTCAGGCCACCCGCCCCACGCACCGAACGCGCCCGGCGGCAAGCACGCTGGAAAGGTGATTGCGTTGGCCATTGCTCTATATGTCCTTATGGATACGGGTGATGTCTATGCGGCTGCGCAGACGGCCAATCCACTGGCCGAAACGACTGATGCGGTGAAGAGTGGTTCTGCTGGCGCGTCCAACGTGGTCGCTTCTCTTGCGCGTGATTTGTACGGGCTTACCGTAATAGGCACCGCACATCTTCTGGTCGCGGACCAAATATTCATGAAGAAGCCCCCGTTTCTTTATGACGCGCGGTTGGCGAGCAAGGCACTGGCGGAGGGGCGGAATCCCTTCTGCGCACAGTGCCACGGGCCTGGCGGAGCACTGGACCCCAACAACAACTGGAATCGGGCGCGAGCGTTCGAAATCAGGTTTCAGGCGCTTTCTTCATTCAAGTGAACCCTCGGCCGGCCGGCCAAAACGACCGCCGCGCGCCAGCTCGGCCGAGCCTCCTCTTCGCGGCAAGCCATTTCCATTCATTTTTTCAGGGATTCTCAAATGACAAGCAAGATCACGAAATTCGACGAGGCTGATATACCGACTGACTCCGGCGTTCCGTCGAAGCCTGGCCACGCATCCGAGAACGGCACAGCCCAGCACTCCGAAGTTCGGCCCGCGCGTCGGCGTGGTGTCGCCGCCAAGTCGGGCGTGGCAGGCCGATTGGTTCCGCCCAAGAAGTTCCTTAAGCCGAGGGTGGATGCCGCGGTGCCTGCGCTGTCGTCCGGCACGCTGGTGGTGACTGGAACCGCCACTTGCGAATGGTTTGGTGAGGTCGACGGCGACGGTGAGGCCGATGAAACCATCACTGCCGTCGATGTCTCGTTGAGTTCAGGAACCTTTCTGTCCGCCGAGCCCACCGGGCCGATCGGTACGCCGTGGACGAGCTGGAAAGCCACGGCGTTCAATGTTCCCGATGGCACCTACGGCGTCGTGGCCAAGGTGTTCGCCAGTGGCGCGGGATACCAACCGGGCACCGGTTCAGATTCGGGATCCGTCGTCGTGGACAACACGCCACCCATCCTCACGGTGAATGCGGTGCCCGATGTCTTGTCGCCTCCGTATGTGGCGCAACTCACCGGTCGTGCCAGCGACCTGTTGGCAGGTGTCGCGGCTGTCGAATGGCAGTACGGCGACGGCGGTTTCAACCTGGCGAGCAGCAGCAACGGGTGGGCCGACTGGTCGGCCGCTGTGCCAGTGCAAGCACGCATGGGTACTCATCTGATCGTCGTGAGGGCGCGAGATGGGTTGGGGCATGAGACGCTGAGTACGGTGTCGGTCGTCGTGGGTGAGCAAGTCAAGCCCGCGGTCGACATCGTCGCCCCGGCCGAAGACGGCCCAGGCATCCCGCTGGTGAACGGCGTCGCGAAGGTGGACGTTCTGGGCACCGCGTCAGATGCCTCCGGCATCGCGATGGTGGAATGGGCGTTGGACGACGGCGCGTTCACTGCGGCGGTTCCGAAGGCGCCGGGGGATTGGTCCACCTGGAGCGCGTTGGTTCAGGTTGACGAAGTCGGTGTCCACCATTTGACGGTGCGAGCCACGGACACGGCCACCCCGGTGCCGAACATCACCTTGGTGGACCGCGCCTTCGTCGTGGCCCAGCCGTTCGAGCCCGCCGATCCCGATGCGGTGTTCAGCCCTGCGGCGTATCTGGACGACCTGCTCGAGTTCGCAGCGCACCGCGCCAAGACCGGCCCCGACGGCGATCTGATCACCCGCGAACTGCTGGTCGAGACCTGTCTGCAGCCCTTCGCCGAGCTGGTTTTGCCGGCCAACCGGGCGGTGGCCAACCAAGCGGCCAGCCAGGTTCGCCTGTGCATCGATGTGCTGCGCCGCTACATGGCCCGACACGCATCCACCCTGCCGGCTGCCGACGAGGCGGCCTATCGTCAGGCGGCGTATGTCGCGTTGTTGCGCGGGCTGGGTACCTCGCACGAAGAGATCCGGCTTTCGCGGGTGGCGGAAGACGCCACGCGCCAGTCGCTGGCGGCCCGTCTGGGCATCGGGCTGTCGGGCCCCAGGCCGGACCGACTGGACCAGTTGCTGTTGCAGGCGACGGACCTCACCGAAGAGGCCTTGAAGACCCTCTTCGGCCTGGAGTCGACAGCCACCAAGCCACTGATCGACAGCCTGATGCCCGATCCGCTGATGCTGTTGTGGCAGAAAGAGCAGTTGCGCACCGTGTGGCGGCAGCAGGACGACGCGGCCCGCTCGGTGTTCGACCTGCCGGCGCCTGTCATCGATCCCGACCTGCTGAGCGTGCAGGATCTGCGCAGCGCCACGGAAGGCGACCCGGCGTTCGACCTGTGGACGGCGCGCCGTGCCGCGCTGGCGGCGTTCGTCGCCGGGCTGGACACCTCGCGCCGCGCGCAGCCCACGCAGCAGTCGGGATTCGATCGCATCGTCGGCGACGTTCTGGGGTCGGTAGACGATCTGGTCGCGCTGGACGAGGCGCGTCGTCGTGGCGAGGCCGTGGAAGAGGCGATTCGTACCTTGATGCTGACACCGACGGCTTTCCTGCACCTGATGCGCGTGCGGGAGCTGGCGGTAGCCGATGCCGTGCTCGATGCGGAATGGGGCGACATCTACGACATCCTCGCGCAAGTCGACAAGCTTGGGCGTTATGCCACCTGGCGCAGTGAAGAGCAGGAGGCCCGGCTCATCCTCGGCCCGGACGCTTTCACGCTGGCCGATGCGGTGGCGGCCAGGCCGCCGGCGCTGAACCCCTGGCGCGCCACGGCCCAGGCGCGTCAATCGTGGCTGCGAACGCTGGATGCGCGCATGCAGCAAGAGTCCACCCTCAGGCAGGCGATGCAATCGGTGGTGGAGTCGGCCGAGGAGCAGGCGCTGCCGCTGCTGCGCCAAGCCTGCATCGTGGCCATCGCGGGTGAACGCGATGCCGACGTCATCGCTGACCAGCTCACCCAGGAGTTGGGCATCGACTGCAAGGACACCGGGCACCAGCGAACCACCCGCGCGCTGCAATCGCTGGCCACGCTGCAAGAGGTGTTGCTGTCGCTGCGCACCGGCCGGCTCAAGACCGAGCCCCCTGTGCTCGGCACGGCCAACCCCGCGGCCCAGTGGGAGCTGGCGCTCATCGAAGACCATGACCACCCCGAGAACAACTACACCGAGTCTGATTTCGATGAAGAGTGGCTCTGGATGGGGGGCTACGCCACCTGGAACGCAGCCATTCGGGTGTTCGCCTACCCTGAGAGCTACCTGTTGCCCGAGCTCCGGCCGGTGTCTTCGGCCCCGACCAATGCCCGGCTGTCGTCGGAGCAGACCGATGCCTTCGGCGAATTCCTGCGCGACCTGCGGGACCGGCCCCGCGTCACGCCCCAGCAGGCGCGCGATCTGGCAGAGAAATACTTCGCCGCCGTCAAGACCGAGCCCGTCAGGGGCGGCTTCCCGGACGCACTGAAAGACGTGGTCATCACGGACCAGCTCACCGATGTGCAGCTCGCCGCGAGACGGCGATGGGTGACGGACCTGGTGATGGACCCCACCGCCAACTACTACCAGGAGATCTTCTACTTCGTGCCGATGGCTTTGGCCATGCAACTGCAGAAGTCGGGCCAATACCTCGCGGCACTGGACTGGATCGAGACCGTCTACACCGACCATTTCAGCCGGGGGGAACGCAAAATCTATCGGGGCCTGGTGCTGGAAGAGACCATGCCGACGCGCTACCAGCGCAACCTGAACGATTGGCTCCGGGTGGGCCTCAATCCCCACCAGATCGCGGCCAAGGACCGGGCCAACGCGTACACCCGCTTCACGCTCATGACACTGGTGCGCTGCTACCTGGACTTCGCCGACGCCGAGTTCACGCGAGACGATGGCGAATCGGTGGCGCGGGCCCGCGCGCTGTACACGTCGGCGTTGTCTCTGCTGGCCCTGCCGGAGATGCAACCACCCACCCAGGACGATCAGAAGTCGCCATTCCCGCCCAACCCGGTGCCGCATGCGCTGCAGTTGCGCGCACAGCTCAATCTGTTCAAGTTGCGCAGTGGGCGAAACATTGCCGGCATGGAGCGCGAGGCGCCGCCGATCGTCCAGCCCTCGCTGAACTTCGACCGCCTGCCGTCGGCCAGCGAGATGCAGCGGCACTTTCGCCCGACGCCGTACCACTACAACGTGCTCATCGAACGGGCGAAGAACCTGGTCAGCATCGCGCAGCAGGTGGAACAGGCCTACCTGGCGGCACTCGAGAAGCGCGACGCCGAGACCTACAGCCTGCTCAAGGCGGGGCATGATCTGGCGCTGGCCAATGCCGCACTGGATCTGAAAAACCTGCAGGTCGTTGAAGCCGACCAGAGCATGGACGTGTCTCGTCGACAGTACGACCGCGCGGCCGTACAGCGCGACACGTACCAAGGCTGGCTCGACGAGGGCTTGAATGTTTGGGAGCACGCGACGATCGGCAGCTACCTGTTGGCAGGTTCGATGGGTGTGGCGCTCGCTGGGGCCGATGCGACGCTGGCCACGGCCCAGGCCATGAACAACGCGCTGTCGGCGCCCTATGGGCCGGACAAGGGCTTGGCCATGGCCTCGGCCGGGCAGGTGGCGGTCGCCGCGTCTGCGACCGCGACGCTGAAAGCAGTGCAGGCGGCGGCCGAGTCTTCGGCGCAGATCAGCTCGGCCACGGCGAGCTTCGAGCGTCGCAGCCAGGAGTGGCGGCTGCAGCGCCGTCTCGCCGACCAGGACATGGCGATCAGTTCGCAGCAGGTGGTGGTGGCGCAAACCCACGCCGACATCGCTCGACAGGAGTCGTTCATCGCGCAAACCCAGCGCGACCACGCGGATGCGACCGTGCAGTTCCTGAACAACAAGTTCACCAGTGCCGAGCTGTACGCCTGGATGAGCGGCATCCTCGGGGGCGCTTACAGCTATTTCCTGCAACAGGCCACGGCGATGGCGCAGTTGGCCCAGTATCAGCTGGCCTTCGAGCGACAGGAGTCTCCACCGTCCTTCATCAAGGCCGACTACTGGGAGGCGAGCGACGAAACATCTCCCGCCAATGGCCAGACGCCGGCGGACCGTCGTGGCATGACGGGCTCGGTGCGCTTGTTGCAGGACATCACGCGCCTGGACCAGTTCGCATTCGAATCCAACAAGCGCAAGCTGCAGTTGATCGAGACGTTCTCGCTGGCGCAGTTGTTCCCGTTGGAGTTCCAGCGATTCCGCGAAACCGGACGCCTGCCGTTCGCGACGCCGATGTCGTTGTTCGACAGTGGCTTCCCGGGCCACTATCTGCGGCTGATTTCTCGCATCAGCCTGTCGATGGTGGCGCTCGTGCCGCCGCGGCGCGGCGTGCGGGCCACCTTGATCGCCTCGGGAATATCGCGCGTCGTGACGGGAGGCGATACGTTCCAGACAGTCACCGTGCGGCGAGACCCCGAGCTGATCGCCTTCACCTCCACCAACAGTGCCACCGGCTTGCTGGATCTGCAGCCCGACCAGGGCATGTTGCGTCCGTTCGAAAGCATGGGCGTCGACACGAGCTGGGAACTGCAGCTGCCCAAGGCCGCCAACCCCTTCGACTTCGCTGCGATTTCGGATGTGCTGTTCACCGTGGAGTACACCGCGCTGCAAGACTTCACGTACCGCCAGCAGATCATTCAGCAGATGGACGACCTGCAAAGCACGGACAAGGTGGTGAGCATTCGCGATCAGTTCGCTGATCAGTGGTACGCGCTGCACAACCCCGAGCGCGAAGCCACGCCGATGACGGTGAGCTTCACGCTCGGCCGTGAGAGCTTTCCTCCCAATGTCGACGAGTTGCGCATTCAGCAGGTGATGTTCGCGGTGGCCCGGGCCGACGGCGGGACGTTCGAGCTGGGCAACACGCGCCTGCTGCTGACCCCGGAAGGCGAGACGCTGCCGGTGGGGGGCGCTGTCGAAGGCACGTTGGAGGGGGTCGTCAGCACGCGCCGCGGCAATGGCAGCGCGTGGGTGCCGATGATCGGCAAGTCGCCTGCCGGTCAATGGCAGTTGACGCTGCCCGACACCGAGGAGATGCGCCATCGGTTCCGCAACGAAGAGATCGACGACCTCCTGGTCGTCCTGACCTGCGAGGGCCGCACGCCCGCTTGGCCGCTGTAGATCTTGCGACGAACTGGAGGGTGGCATCCCACACCTCCGACCGGTGGGCAGGGCGGAATCCCACACTTATGACCCGCGGGCAGGGCGGAAAACCGCCCGGTTTGCTGACCCTGCCCGCCCTTGCGCGCCGAATCACAGGCGTCTGGGCCTATGGCAGCGCTGTCATCGGCCGTGTTCGTCGGTGCTTACCCGAGGTGGCGCTGCGGTGGCATGCGCTGTGCTCTTTGCTGAGCGCGGGAGGCTCGAAAACCATGTGACCCATGGTGCTCGGGCTGAACGTTGATCAGAGACCACTCCTCCTCCGGGCCACATGGGCAACCATCGTGGCCCTTTTTTTTTCGGGCGTGCCGGGCGCCGGATGGGGAGCCGGGCTTTCAGTGGCCGCGGATGCGTCGCACCAGCGCGGTGGTCGAGAAGCCATCGACGAAGGGCAGCGCCAGCGATCTGCCGCCCCAGCTTTGCACCAGGGGCGTTTCGGCCAACTGGGCCATGTCGTAGTCGCCCCCCTTCACATAAATGGCCGGCTTCAACTGCGCCAACACCGCCAACGGCGTGTCTTCCTCGAACAGCAGCACGGCGTCCACGCTCTCCAGGCTCGCCAGCAGGTAGGCGCGGTCCATCTCGCGGTTCAGCGGCCGATCGGGGCCCTTGCCGAGGCGGCGCGCCGAGGCGTCGCTGTTGACCGCCACGATGAGGCGCTCGCCCAGGGCTCGTGCGGCGGCCAGGTAGCTCACATGGCCCCGGTGCAGCACGTCGAAGACGCCGTTGGTGAACACGGTACCGGGCTCGCTGCCATGGCGCGCCACGGCCTGCTCCAGGCTCAGCAACTTGCGGGCAGGGTCGAAGCGGTCGAAGGGGGTGGGGGGGCTCACGGGGCGTGATTGTGGCCCCGTGGGCGCCTGCACGACGGGGTTACGAATTTAATGACAGTTGACTGTCTTTAAATGGTGTCGTTTAATGGCGCCATGTCTTCCGCCGACAACGCGTCTCGCTACTCGCTCGAATCGCTCGCCACGCTGGCCGGCCTCACGCCGCGCACCGTGCGCTACTACATCCAGCAGGGTCTGGTCGACCGGCCGCTGGGTGAGAAGCGCGGGGCCCACTACGTGACGAGGCACCTCGAGCAACTGCTGCAGATCCGCCGCTGGGTCGACGCCGGGCTCAGCCTCGAGCGCATTGCCGAGCTGCGTGCGGGCTCGCCAGACGACCCCGCGCCCCAGGCTGCCCGGCCCGGCAGCGTGGAGGTGTGGAGCCGCCTGACGTTGGCTGATGGACTGGAGGTGCACCTCGAACCCGGCCGCGCCGGGCTCAGTGCTGAACAGGTGCGGCGCCTGATCAGGCGCTTCACCGAGGCGTACCGCGAGGTGCGCTCGAACGACAACAAGGAATCCACATGAGCCATCCGGACAGCCTGATCGGCCTTCGCCATCGCGAGGGCCAGGCCACACCCGTGCTGCAGCACGTCACGATGAATGCCAGGCTGGAGGGCCTGCTGCTCGATGCCACGGTGCGCCAGCGCTATCGCAACACCACGGACAAGACGCTGGAGGTGGTCTACACGTTCCCGCTGAACGAGGGCGCGGTGCTTCTGGGCTTCAAGGTCACGCTCGGCGGCCGAGTTTCCGAGGGGCGGGTGATCGAGAAGGTCGAGGCCGAGCACCGCTATGAGCAGGCGATGGACGAAGGCGATGCGCCGGTCATGCTCCAGCGTGCGGGCGATGGCCTGTTCACCGCGAACCTGGGCAACTTCAAGCCCGGCGAAGAGGCGGTGATCGAGTACCGCTTCGGCCACTTGCAGGCCGTGGAGCAGGGCCGGGTGCGCCTGTGCGTGCCGACCACCGTCGCGCCACGCTACGGTCATGCCGTCACCCAGGGCCAGCTGCAGCCGCATCAGGTGCCCGAGGCCTCGCTGGTGGCCGAGTACCCGTTCGAGTTGACGCTTGAACTCGACGCCTCCTGGAACGGCTCGGCGCTGCACTGCGCCACGCACCGCGCGGCGTTTGCGATGACCGAGGCCGGTGCGCGCCTGACGCTGGCCGAACGCGCGTGGCTCGATCGCGACGTGGTCGTCACCGTCGACGCGCCGTCGTTCGTGTCGTCGGTGCGGCGCGTGGCCGATGTGGGCCAGCAGGTGGTACTCGCATCGTTCCTGCCCACCCAGACACGGCCGCCGCGCGCCAGCATCGACCTCAAGCTGCTGGTGGACTGCTCAGGTTCGATGGCGGGCGACAGCATGAACTCGGCCAGGGTGGCGCTCAAGCGGGTGGTGCAGCAACTGCGCGCCGAAGACCGCTTCAGCTACACACGGTTTGGCACGACGGCGCGCCATGGCTTCCAGCGGCTGGCGGTGGCCAAGCCTCACCATCTGGCGATGCTGCAGGCCATGATCGACACCACCCAAGCCGATCTGGGCGGCACCGAGATGCTGTCGGCGCTGCAGGCCACCATCGCGCTGCGTGGCACGCAAGAGCAGGCCGACATCCTGCTGATCACCGACGGCGAGGTCTGGAACGCCGAGCCGATGATGGAGGCGGCGGCCGCCTCCCGGCACCGCATCTTTGCGGTGGGGGTGGGCGCCGCGCCAGCCCATTCGCTGCTGCAACGGCTGGCCGAGGCCAGCGGCGGCGCGTGCGAATTCGCCACCCCGGGTGAGAGCCTGGAGGCTGCGGTAGATCGGATGTTCACCCGCATCCGCCAGCAGCCGCTGGGCCGAGTTCGCCTGCAATGGCGCGGTGCCGAGGCGCACGCCCCCGCGTGGGTGGCCGGGCTGCCTGGCCAGGTGTTCGCGGGCGACATGGTGCATGTGTTCGCCGGGTTCGAAGGGGCCGTGCCGGCCGAGGTGGCGCTGGTGGCTGAAGACGGCGACACATTCGTCGCGCAGGGCAGTCTGCCGGCCAGCGCCGAACACCAGGCGGCCCCGGAGTCGGCGCAGGCCGGCGCGGCCAGCCTGGCGCGGATGGCGGCATCCGCCCGTCTGGGCGGGCTCGATGACGAACAGGCCCTGGCACTCGCGCTGCGCTACCAGTTGCTGACCGACCGGACCCACTTCCTGGTGGTGCACGAACGCTCAGATGCCGACAAAGCCACGGATCTGGCCGAGCTGCACACGGTGGCGTCGATGCTGGCAGCCGGTTGGGGCGGCATGGGCGAGGCGGCGGCGGCGGCGGGCATGCCGCCACCGATGGCGATGCTGGCCGTGCCGGCGCCGGCCGACATGCGCCGACGCAGTGTGGCGGCGGTGCCGGGTGCCATGTTCAAGAAGCTGGCCGACATGGTGTCGAGCGATGCGCCTGCCGAGCGAGGCCGTGGCGTCATCGCCCGTGCCCAGCCGACGGCCGATGCCGACGCGGTGCTGCAAGCGGCCCTGCATCACCTGGCCACCGGCCGCCACGATGGGCTGGCGGCGGCGATCGAGGCGCTGAACCCGGACGATTCGATGCGCCAGGCCCTGAGCCGGCTGTCATCGCTCGGCCTCGACGCCGACACGGCCTGGCTGCTGCTGGTGCATTGGCTGGCCGGCTACCGCGGTGGCGACTTGGGCGACGAGGGGGAATCGGTGGCCGAGCGTGTGCTGTCGTCGGTGTCGGCCGAACAGTGGCGCGGTGCGCTCGAGGCCCTCGTCGACAGCCTGGGATGACACATTGGGCAGCGTCCCCTGTCGGATGGCGCGCGGGCTCGGGCGCCGGGCGGCCTGACGCAAGTCAAGACCGCCCGGCGCTGCGCCACCCAGAATCGCGGCAGGAGACAAACACATGACGATCACGCTTCACCAGATTGAAGCTGCAGTGGACGAGGTGCTGGCGCGTATCGACGGCCCCATCGTGCTGGGCATGCCGCTGGGCATCGGCAAGCCCAATCCTTTCGTGAACCGGCTGTACCAGCGTGTCAAGGCCGACCCTTCGCGGCAGCTGACCATCGTCACGGCCCTGAGCCTGGAGGTGCCCTCGGGCCACAGCGAGCTGGAGCAGCACTTCCTCGGGCCGCTGGTCGAGCGCGTGTTCCAGGACTACCCGGACCTCGACTATGTGAAAGACCTGCGCGGCCCCGGCCTGCCGCCGAACATCGAGGTGCGCGAGTTCTTCCTGAAGACAGGCGACTACCTGACGAACGAGCTGGCGCAGCAGCACTACATCAGCACCAACTACACCTTCGTCGCGCGCGACATGCTGGGCCAGGGCCTGAACGTGATCGCGCAGGCCGTGGCGGAACGCGTGGTCGACGGGCAGCGCCAGATCAGCCTGTCGAGCAACCCCGACGTGATCCAGGAGGTGGTGGAACGCTTTGCCGAGGCCGACAAGCCGCTGCTCACGGTCGGTGTGGTGAACCGGCAGATGCCCTTCATGCTCGGCGGTGCCTTGGTCGAGCCGGCGTTCTTCGACCTGCTTTGCGACGATCCGGCCGGCACCCACACCCTGTTTGCACCGCCCAATGCCAAGGTGAGCACCACCGACTACGCCATCGGCCTGCATGCCAGCAGCCTGGTGGCCGATGGCGGCACGCTGCAAATCGGCATCGGCTCGCTGGGCGACGCGATCGCCCAGGCGCTCATCCTGCGCGACCAGCATGGCGACGAGTACCGGCGCATCCTGGCGGCGATCTGCCCGCAGGGCCTGCAAGGACGCGAGCTGTCACCGTTCCGGCAGGGCCTCTATGGCTGCTCGGAAATGTTCGTCAACGGCTTCCTGCAATTGATGCAGGCCGGCATCGTGCGCCGCGAGGTGTTCGCCGACCCGACGCTGCAGACGCTCATCAACGAGGGCCGGCTCGACCCCAGGCAACTGCCGCCGAACGTGCTGGAGCTGCTGGCCGAAGAGGGCCGCATCAGCCTGCCGCCCACCCCCGAAGACCGTGAGTGGCTGCAACGTTTCGGCATCCTCGATGGCGAAGGCCGCGTCGGCCCGCGCCTGACCGGGGGCGTCTGCATGACGGGTGGGTTCTTCATCGGCCCGGGAGACTTCTACGAGCGACTGCGCACGATGGCCGACGGCGAGCGGGCGCGCATCGACATGACGCGCATCGACTTCATCAACCAGCTCTACGGCAAGGATGCGGAGGAAACGCACCTCAAGCGGGTGCAGCGCGTCAAGGCGCGCTTCATGAACACGACGATGAAGGTCACCCTGCTCGGCGCGGCGGCCAGCGATGCGCTGGAAAGCGGCGCTGTCGTCAGCGGCGTGGGCGGGCAATACAACTTCGTCGCCATGGCGCATGCGTTGCCGGATGCCCGCTCGGTGCTGATGCTGCGGGCCACGCACGACACGCCGGACGGGCCGGTGAGCAACATCGTCTGGAGCTACGGCCACACCACCATCCCTCGCCATCTGCGCGACATCGTGATCACCGAGTACGGCGTGGCCGACCTGCGCGGCCAGAACGACGGCGAAATCGTCAAGCGCCTCATCGCCATCGCCGATTCGCGCTTTCAGCCCGAGCTGGTGGCGGCTGCCAAGTCGCACGGCAAGCTCGACGCGGCCTGGCAACTGCCCGAGAGCTGGACGCACAACACGCCGCAGGCGCTCGATGCCCAGCTTCACCCGTTCACCCAGGCGGGTTTGCTGCCCGGCTTTCCCTTCGGCACCGACCTCACCGCGGACGAGCTCAAGATCGTCGCAGCGCTGCGGCGGCTGAAGAAGGCCACCCAGCATCCGGTGGAGCTGGTGGCCATGGCGCTGCGGAGCTTATGGGAGAACAAGGAGGCGCCGCCGGCTTACCTGCAGCGCCTGGGCCTGGATGAAGCGCAGGGCTTCAAGGCCTTGTTCATCAAGAAGCTGTTTGCGGGCAACCTCTGAGCTTGTCCAGCCAGAGTCGGTTCAGCAGCTCGTCCAGCGCCATCACGAAGCCAGGTGTGTCGAACAGGGGTGAGCGGCCGCGCTCGGCGCGCAGGCGCTGGCGCCAGGCCTGGCGCTCGTTGGGGTGCGCGACCAGCCGTTGGGCCAGGGCTTCCAGTTCGCCGGTGCTGTGGCACACGCCCTCGGGCAGGCCGGCGGCACGCAGCAGGCTGGCGCCGACGCGGCTTGCGAAGGCGTTGCCGATCAGGGTCAGCACCGGCACGCCGGCCCACAGGGCATCGCTCACCGTGGTGTGCCCGTTGTAGTAACGGGTGTCCAACACCAGATCGGCCAGCGCCAGCCTTTCCAGGTGGCGAGGCTTGGACCAGATCGGGGCGAACACCAGCCGGTCGCGCGCCACGCCAGCCGCCTCGGCCGCGGCATAGAGGCGCTGTCTGGTTTCGATCGGGCCGTCGACCAGCCAGAGGATCGCGCGCGGCGCCTGGGCCAGCAGGCGCATCCACAGCGCGAAGGTGTCGGCGTCCAGCTTGTAGTGGGTGCAGAAGCAGGCGATCACCACCGCGTTGTCGGGCAGGCCGCAGTCGGCCCGGGTCAGGCCGGTGGAGGCGACGCGCTGCGCATCGTCGGTGCATTGGTAGCTGTGCGGCAGCTGGGCGATGCGCTCGGTGTAGGCGGGCTGGGCGTCCATCGGCGTGACGGTGGCGTCGCCGATCACGGCGTCGAACCACGGCGCGCAGGCGGCGCCCGGGTAGCCGAGCCAGGTGATCTGCAGCGGGGCCGGGCGCAGCGCGAACACACCGGGCCGCGCGTCGCGGGTGTAGCCCTTCAGGTCGATGAGGATGTCGATTTCGGCGGCGCGCAGGGCCTGGGCCAGCGCACGGTCGTTCAACGGGCTCACGTCGTGGAAGGCGTCGACATCGCGCTTCAGGCCGCGCCGGTAGTCGCTGTGGTCATCCGGCCCGAACGACCAGGCGCTCACCTCGAAGCGGGTGCGGTCATGCCGGGCGAACACGCCCCGCATCAGGTGCATCGTGGCGTGGTTGTGGAAATCGGCCGAGGCGTACGCCAGGCGCAGGCGAGGGCGGTCGATCACCGGCCTTGCCGGCAGCGGCATCCCGGCGCGGCGCGCGATGTGCGCGGCGTGGCGCGCGGCGATGGGCGCGATGTCGGCATCGCTCAGCGGCAAGGGCAGCGACAGCACCGAAAACGGCGAAGGCGGGTCGAATGGGGTGGTGGTTGGGGCGGTGGATGCGGCAGTGAATGGGGTGGGCTCGGCACTCAGCCCTTGCACCAGCGCCTTCAGCCCGGCGTCGTCGGGCAAGCCCGCCCAATCGCACAGTTGTTGGCGCAGGTGCACCACCTGCAGTTGAACGCCCAGGTGGCCCGGCTGCAGGGCCTGGCAGCGTTCGAGCTCGTCGAGCGCCTCGACGTGTGCGCCCCGGGCGAGGTGGATCGACGCCAGGTTGAACCGGGCGGCGAAGTGGGAAGGCGAGGTGCTGAGCAGGCTGTCGTAGTGGCGCTGCGCCTCGTCGAGCCGCTGCATCGACTGCAGGGCCAGGCCCAGGCTGTAGCGGGCACCCGAATGAGCCGGCTGTGCCTGGACGACCATCTCGAAATGCGGCAACGCATCGGCCGGGCGGTCGGCGCGCTGCAAGCCGATGCCCAGGTTGTAGTGCGCTTCGAGGCTGCGGGGCTGCAGGCTGACGGCTCGCTCATAGGCCGAGAGGGCTTCGCTCAGCTCGCCAAGGTCGAGGCAGGCGTTGCCCAGGTGCAGCCAGGCCTCGGTGAAATCGGGCTGGAGGTCGAGCGCCGCCTTGGCGGCCTGTTTGGCGGCCTGTAGCGCTTGCGGCGCCGGTCCGAGCTGTCGCCAAAGGTCGGACTGCTGCGACAGCGCATGGGGATCGTTCGGCTTCAGGCGCAGGGCCTCGGCGTACAAGGGCTCGGCCAGCGCGAGCGCGCCACGGGCCTTGTGCAGGTTGGCGAGGTTGCGCCAGGCGTCCGCGTAGCCGGGGTCCACGTCGATGGCGCGGCGGTAGGCTTCAGCCGCCCGCCCGGTGGCACCCTGGCGCCGCAGGATGGCGCCCATCAGTGCCCAGGCGTCGGCGCGCTGGGGCGCGCGCAGCAGCGCACCCACCGAATCGGCCTCGGCCCGACGGGCGTCGAACTCGGCGGATTGGTAGTGGCCGTAGGCGCGCTGCACCCAGGCCGACGCCTCGCTGGGCGGCGTGCCGTCGTGGCGGGGCAGGGTTTGGCGCGCCAACTCGCCCAGCGCCGCGGCCACGGCATCGCGCACGGGCCGCCAGTCGCCACGCGCCGACTGCCGGAACAGACGTGCGCTGGGGTACCAGGCACTGCGGGTCTCGTCCAGGCCCCAGCGCCAGTCGTGGTGGAAGGGCAGCGTCACGAACACCGGTTTGCCCATGGCACCTGCCAGATGGGCCACCGAGGTGTCGGACGTGATCACCAGATCCAGCTCGGCGATCACCGCGGCGGTGTCATCGAAGTCCTGGATCTCGGTATCGAGGTTCACGAAGTGCGGCGGCAGCGTCTGGCCGGCGAGGTCGCGCTGGCCGTCGCCTTTTTGCAGCACGAACCAGCGCAGGCCCGGCAGGCGCAGCCAGTCTGCAAACGGTGCAAAGCGTGGTGAGCGTTGCGCATCGTTCTTCACGTTGGGATTGCCCGCCCACACCCAGCCGACCGCGAGCTCGCGATCGCGCTGCCAGCCGCGCTGGACGAGGCGCTCGCGCCAGCCCAGGCAGCGTGCGGCATCGGGGTGCACATAGGGCACCAGCGTCGGCAACGCATCGTCGGCCATGCCCAGCACATGGGGCAGGCTCATCAGTGGCACATGGCAATCGAATGCCGGCAGGGCCGGGGCGGGCCGGCCGCGCTGGCTCACCGCATCAACGCCCGGCGTGCGGGCCACCAGGCCCATCATCTCGCCCAGCACCTCGACAATCACCCGGCCGCCGCGCCGCTTCACCTCGGGCAGGAAGCGCAGGAACTGCAGGGCATCGCCAAAGCCTTGTTCGGCCCAGACGAGCACGGTTCGGCCGTTCAGCGGCGAGCCGTCCCACCGGGGTTGAGGGCAGTCGCGCGGCTCGGGCTGGCGGCGCGCGAAGCGCCATTCGTAGTCGGTGAAGCCGGCGGCGTACTGGCCGTGCAGCAGTCGAGCCAGTGCGAGGTTCCAATGGCCGTCGACATGGCCCGGGTCGCGCTGGACGGTGGCTTCGAAGGTGGCGAGCGCGTCGTCCCAGTGGCCGAAGTGTTCGAGCGCCACGCCCAGGTTGTGCAGCGTCTCGACGTGGTCGGGGTTCAGCCGGACGGCCTCGCGGTACGCGGCCAGCGCGCCGACCTCGTCTTCACGATCGCGCCGCAGGTTGCCCAGGTTGTTCCAGGCATCGGGGTAGTCGGGCTGCAACTGCGTGGCACGCCGATAGGCCTGTTCGGCCAGATCCAGGTCGCCCAGGCGCTTGTGCAGGATGCCGCGCAGCGTCCAGCCATCGGCACGTTGGGGCTCGGCCTTCAGGGCGGCTTCGGCATACGCCAACGCCTCTTCGTCGGCCTGGGCCTGGTAGAGGGTGAAGGCGCGCTCGATGTCGGTGGCGGGCCAGGCGGGCACCGCGGCCAGGGCCGCGGGCTTGAGCTGCTGGCGCTGGCGCCACGCCATGCGCTCGTACAGATGCTCCAGATCACGCGTCCACGCCGCGCTGTCGAACAGGGGCACGCTCAGGCGCTGGGCGGCGAGCCGCTGTTTGAGCGCTTGCAGGCGTGCAGGGTCCTGCGCCAGTGCCACCGCGAGGTCGACATAGGCCTCGGCGCTGGCGGTGGCCAGCTCCGGCACGCCGGCGGCGTGCAGCAGGCTGGTGGCCACGCGCGAGGCGAAGGTGTCGCCGGTGCGGGTGAGCACCGGCACACCGACCCACAGTGCATCGCTGCAGGTGGTGTGGGCGTTGTAGGGCTCGGTGTCGAGCATCAGATCGGCCAGTTGCAGGCGCCCCAGGTGCTCGGCCAGCGGCTTCTCGGGGGCGAAGAAGAGGCGGGCCGGATCGAGGCCGCGCTCGCGCATCTCGCGGCGCAGGTTGTCCTCGGCCAGCGGGTTCGAGCGCAGCAGCCACAGCACGGTGTTCGGGGCACGCCGCAACACTTGGCACCAGCGGTCGAAGACCGCTTCGGTGATCTTGTAGCTGTAGTTGAAGCAGGCCAGCACCACCGGCGGGCCGTCTTCGTGGCCAGGCACCGACACGGGCAGGCCCGCTTCCGCCCGCGAAGGGCAGGCGCCGACGGCGCGTTGGCGATCGTTGGGCTGGTAGCAGTGCGGCAGCTGGGCGATGCGTTCGTCGTAGTCGGCTGCGTGCGCGAGCGGCGTGACGATCGGGTCGCCGATCACGTAGTCGGCGAAATCGGCCCCGAGCGTGCCGGGGTAGCCCAGGAAATTGACCTGCACCGGCGCGGGGCGCAGCGCGAGCACGCCGCTGCGGGTGTCCCGCGTGTAGCCCTTGAGGTCGACGAGGATGTCGATGCCATCGGCCCGGATGCGGTGGGCCAGGTCTTCGAGGCCGAGCGAGGCGCATTCGATGAAATGGTCGACCGAGCGCTCCAGTCGCGCACGCATCGCGCTGCCATCGTTCGGGCCGCAGCTGTAGGCGAAGACCTCGACGCGGCGGCGGTCGTGGCGCTCGAACACTTCGGCCATCAGGTAGGCGGTGGCGTGGGCATGCAGGTCAGACGAGAGGTAGCCGATGCGCAGGCGTGCGTCGTTCCGCGGCGCGGCGGGTGGCCAGGTCATCTGCGGAGCGCGGGCGAGCGGTGCGGCGTATTGGCGGGCCACCCACTGCTGCGCACAGCGGCGCTGCTGGGCCCGGCTGGCGGGCAGCGCCAGGTAGGCAAAGGGGAACACCGGGTGCGTGGGGCCGGCCAGCGGGTCTTCGCCGCCCGCATCCACCGTGGCGATCACCTGCGCGGTGGCCTCCCGCGCGCCGGCAAAGTCGCAGGCCGCCTGCAACGCGCGCAGCAGCGAGGTCTGGGCCAGGCTGTAGTGCGGGTCCAGCGCCAACGCCGCGCGGTAATGCGCGATGGCGTCGGCCGAGCGCGCGGCGTCGTTGTAGAGGTTGGCGAGGTTGTATTCGGTGGGTGCGCAGCGCTCGTGCGACAGCGATTGCTGGAACAACTGCTCCGCCTCCACCAGCGCGCCGCGGCGCTGCGCGGCGGAGGCCAACAGGTTGAGCAAGCCCGCGGGGTCGGCGACCTGGGCCCGCCCTTCGCGCCACGCAGCCTCGGCTTCGCCGGCTCGGCCCTGGGCGGCGAGGGCCTGGCCCAATGACGACCAGGCCGCCGATTGCGCCGGCACCAGCGCCAGTGAGCTGCGATAGCTGTCGATCGCGCCCGCGAAATCGCCGGCGGCCTGCTGGGTGTTGCCCCGGTTGGTGAGCACGATCGCGCGGAAGGCCGGCTCGCGGATCAGCGCCAGCGCGCGGTCGAAGGCGGCCAATGACTCGGCAAAGCGCTGCCGACGCTTGAGCGCCAGGGCCCACAGATGCCAGCCGTCGATCGATTCGGCGTCGGCGGACAGCGCCTCTCGGCACAGGGCTTCGGCGTGGACATCATGGCCCGCATTCAACGCGGCCATGGCCTGCTGCAGCAAGGCGCTGGTGGAAGGGCGAGGGGTCTCTGAGGCGGGCGGTGCGTTCGGGGCAGCCACGGTGGGCGGGGTGGGCGCGTTCGTGGTCGTGGTGGTGGTGGTGGTGGCGGTGGATGCTGGGTGAGCGGGCCCCAAGGTCGCCGCGTCCTCGGCGGGTGACCAGGCCGCAAGCCGGTCGTGCAGCGTGCGGACGACGCCGTCCCAATCCTGCGGCGCGGTTTGCCGGATCAGGCGCAGGCTGGGGTACCAGGCGGTGGTCTCCCCTTCGCGCAGCCAGCGCCAATCCGGCCCGTGAGCCACCATCACCCAGCAAGGCTTGTTCATCGCGCCGGCCAGGTGCACGACCGAGGTGTCCACCGAAATCAGCAGGTCGATGCGAGCCATCGCGGCGGCGGTGTCGGTGTAGTCGTTCAGCGAGGCATCGAGATCCAGCACCTGATCGCGCCAAGGCGACTGGCGCAGTTCTTCCGCCGGCTCGCCCTTTTGCAGGCTGACGAAGCGCAGGCCCGGCAGTGCCAACAGCGGGGCCAGCGCGGCCAGGCTGGCCGAACGGTTGCGGTTGTTGGCATGGTCCTTGTTGCCGCCCCACACCAGCGCCACCGTGGCGCGCACGCCGGCAGGGCGGGCCAGGCGCTCGCGCCACGCCGCGGCCTTGTCGGCCGGGGCATGCAGGTAGGGCACCTGGGCGGGTACCTGGCCCACGTCGGTGCCCAGGCGGTGGGGCAGGCTGAGCAAGAACGACCAGTAGTCGTAGCGGTGCTCGTACATCTGCCCCGGTGCCACCACCCGTGTGGGGCCGGCCAGCGTCTTCATCAAGCCCACCAGCGGACCATCGACGATCAGCGTCACCTCGGCGCCCGCCTCGCGCAGCATGGTGGCGTAGCGGCAGAACTGCAGCTGATCGCCCAGGCCCTGTTCGCGCACCAAGGCGATGTGCTTGCCGTTCAGGGGCTCGCCTTGCCACATCGGGCAGCCGAGGGCCGGCGGCCGCGGGGCACTCTTGTTCTGCGAGCGCGGGTGGTAGCGCACCTCGTAGCCCGCAAAGCCACGCTTCAGGTGGCCGAACAGCAGGTCGGCCAGCGCGATGTTGTAGAGCGTGTCGGCGTTGCCGGGGGCCAACGCCAGCGAGCGCTGGTAGCAGCGCATGGCTTCGGCGTGGTCGCCCCGCTCTTTGGCCAGTTGGCCCAGGCTGTTCCAGCTGCGGTAGAACTGGGGGTCGATCTCCAGCACCCGGTGGTAGAGCGCGACCGCGTCGTCGCAGCGGCCGGCTTCCTTCAGCAGCGTGCCGAGGTTGTTCAGCGCGTTGACATGGTCAGGCTGCGCCGTGAGCACCTCGCGGTAGCAGGCTTCGGCCTGCGCCGGGCGGCGCATTTCCTGGTGCAAGGTGCCGAGGTTGTTCAAGGCCTCGACGTGGCCCGGCCGCAGCGCCAGCGCCTGGCGGTAGGCGGCCTCGGCCTCGTCATGCCGGCCGCGGGCTTGCAGCACGAGGCCCAGGTTGTTCAGGGCCTCGACGTTGTCGGGCAGCAGTTCCAGCGCGCGCCGCAGCGCAGCCTCGGCCTCGGGCCAGCGGGTGAGCGTGCGCAGCACTTCGCCGCGGTTGACGTGCAGGTCGGCGGCATCGGCCTTGTGCACCGCCGCCCGATCCAGCCACTCCAGCGCGGCTTCGTGACGGCCGAGCAGATGCTGGGCCACGCCCATCAACTGCAGCGCCTCGGGTTGCTGCGGCGCGAGCTTCAGCGCCGCCAGGCAGGCCTCGGCCATGGCCGGCGGCTGGCCCGCCCGGAAGGCAGCAACCGCGCGGCGAAGGTGGTCCAGCACGTCGCCGGTAGGTGGGCTGGTGGGGATCTCGGCCGCCGGTACGGCGGGCGTGGCGGGACCCGTGGCCGATGCGGAATCAGCGGGCAGGGCAGACGAGGGCGCGAGCAGCTCCATATCCCGACAAGGGTAGGGGGCTGGCTTGGCGGGCAACGGGCGAAAAGACGCCCGCCGAGGGGGCAATTCGAGCCGCCATCGCGGTTAGCCGTTGCTCCTGCAGCGGTTGGGCTCGTCTGAGCCGTGCAGGCGCCACATCGTGTCAAATATGTCGCCCATGGGCCGATCGGTATGCCGATGTGCCTGCGTGGATGGACACAAATCTACTTGGAGGGATGCTTTGATTTCGACGATTCGATCCTTGGCTGCGGTGGCAACTGCGCTGGCCTGCGGGCTTGTTCAAGCCCAGACATCTCTTGCGGCGCCTGCTTGGCAGACCGCTGGCACGGCGTTCAAGCTGTTGCACGAATTCGAGGGGGCGCCGCTCAGCGGCCGTCCCAACGCTGCCTTGATCCTGGGGCCCGATGGCAATTTCTATGGAACCAGCAGCGACGGTGGCGATGATGCCAGTTGCCGTCCGTTCGGTTGCGGAACCATCTACCGGATGAAGCCGAACGGGGTTACCAAGATGCTCCACTCCTTCAAGTTCGCGTCGGATGGGCAGTTTCCTTTGGCCTCCCTGATGCTGGCCTCGGACGGCAAGTTCTACGGTACGGCCTACTACGGAGGGCCACTGAATGGTGGCACCTTGTTCCGCACCGATACCAAGGGCAACTTTGAGGTGCTCTACGCCTTCAAGCACGGAGGACCGAATGGCGCGCATCCGACGGCGGCGGTGGTCGAGGGCCCCGACGGCATGCTCTACGGCACCACACAGGAAGGCGGCGTCGGGCAGGCGCCGCTGTGCTTGAGCAATGGGATTTCGGGCTGTGGGACCGTCTTCAACTACTCCATCAAGTCGGGTGTGCTCAGGGTGCTGCGCTCGTTTGCCGGCCAGGATGGGGATGGCGCATTTCCGTCGGAGCCCCTGACCTTGGCCAATGACGGGAACTTCTACGGCACGACTTCGCAGGGAGGAGCGAGTCAATACGGAACCTTGTTCCGAATGACGAAGGACGGTGAGTTCACCCTGCTGCACGTTTTCGATCTTGCGACCGGCGCCACTCCGTCGGGCACTCTCGTGCAAGGGCGTGACGGTGCGCTCTACGGCACAACCGCACGCGGCGGACTTCACGGTGGTGGCACCGTCTTTCGCATCACCCTAGACGGTGCCTACAGCTTGGTTCACGAGTTCGACCCCGTGAATGAAGGTGACACCCCCGACGGCAAACTCGTGCTCGGCCCTGGCGATCTTCTTTATGGTGTCTTGCGCTACGGTGGAGACAAAGTCAGCTGCAATCCGGCGGGATGCGGCTCCGCGTACTCGCTCTCGGCGACTGGAAAGTACAGGACGCTGCACAAGTTCAACGGCACCGATGGGATTTTTCCGAGCGGCGGTTTGACGCGTCTGGGCGACACCAAATTGTTGGGCACGACCGAGTTCGGGGGGAGTGCTGATGCCGGAGTGATCTTCACGATCAAGCCGTAGGCGCCAGTGCTCTTGTCCGCGCGCCAAAGCAAACGTGGAGGTGGCCTCGCGTCGGCGCCGCTGCCGTCCTCCTTCCCTTTCGTCCAGGGCGCGCAGAGCTCTGCCGCCGATCAACAGCGTGCGCGGATTCGTCGTTGCTGATCCGCGGGGAACCCCGTCAGCGCCGAGCCACTGGCTCGGCGTGTTCTGAGAGGCGGCCCGCCTGATCCCAGGAGAGAGACATCAACTGCCGAAGATGTCTCCCGCATTGATGGTGCCCACGTTGGTGCCGAGCAGCTTGATTTCCATGTCGGTCGTGCCGTCGCCGTCCAGGTCGACCAGCAGTACCGTGTCGCTCGCGGTCAGGCCGCTGCCGTACGAGGTGCCGCTGATGGCCCGCACTTCGGTGTTGCCACCGGCCGTGAAGGCGTTGGTGCCGCGGAAGCCGAGCGTGCCCTGCACGAGGCCCAGCAGGTAGATCTGGTCGACCGTGGTGCTCGATGTGCCGGCGTTGAAGCCGGTGATCGTGTCGGCCGAGGCGCCGGTGCCCGATTCGGATTCGGCCTTGTAGAGGAACTTGTCCGTGCCGCCGCCCGCCGTCATGGCGTCGACGCCGTCCTTGCCCCACACGGTGGTGCCGCCGCCCCGGATCACGATGGTGTCGTTGCCGGTGGAGCCGACGACGCTCTCGATGGCCGAGACCGACAGGCGGCCGGCGGCCAGCATCGTGACCGTGTCGGTGCCGGCCGCTCCGGTGACCGTCTCGACCCCGGACACCGTCAGGCTGCCGGAGGCCAGCAGGGTGACGTTGTCGGTGGTGGCGGTGGTGCCCAGCACCGATTCGACCGAGCTGAGCTGCACCGCGGTGCTGCCGCTGAGCGTGACCACGTCGGTGCCGGTGCTGCCGGTCACCTTCTCGACCGCCGAGATCCACAGGCTGCCGGAGGTCAACATCGTCAACGCATCGGCGGTGCCAGTGGTGCCGATCACCGACTCGATCGAGCTGATGCGCAGGCCGCCGCCGCTGAGCATCGTCAGCGTGTCGGTCCCGGTGGAGCCCAGGGCCGATTCCATGTCGCGCACGCTGATCGATCCGGCCGACAGCATCGTCACGATGTCGGTCGTTCCGGTCGTGCCCAGCACGCTCTCGATGCTGCTCACCTTCAGTGCGCCACCCACCTGCAAGGTGATCGTGTCGCTGCCGGTGGTGCCGAGCACGGTTTCGATGTTGCCCACCCGCACGCCGCCGGTGCCCAGCAGCGTCAAGACATCGGTGGTGCCGTTGGTGCCGAGCACGGTTTCGATGCCGCTGACCGCGAGGCTGGCGCTCAGCATCACCACCGAATCGATACCCGTCGAGCCGAGGACCGTTTCGACGTTGCTGACACGCAGCGCGTCGGCCACGGCCATCGTCAGCACATCGGTGCCGGAAGAGCCGATCACCGTGTCGATCTTGTTGACGATCATCGAGCCGGCGTTGAGCATCGTGACCGTCTCGGTGGTGGCGGTGGTGCCCACCACGCTTTCGATGCTGCTCACCTTCAGCGAGCCGGCACCGCGCAGCGTGACGACATCGTTGGTGGCGGTGCTGCCCAGCACCGTCTCGACCGCGCTGACCGACAGCGAGCCGCCGCCGACCAGCGTGACGATGTCGGCCGTGGCGGTGGTGCCGTTGACCGAATCCACCGCCGAGACGCGGATGCTGACCGAGCCGCTGCCCCGCAGCGCGACGATGTCGGTCGCCGCGGTGGTGCCGACGACCGATTCGACGCTGGACACCGACAGGGTGCCGGCGACGGCCATCTGAATGATGTCGGTCGTGCCGCTGGCGCCGTTCACCGTCTCGACGCTGGACACCTTGACGGTGCCCGAAGACAGCAGCGTCAGCACGTCGGCGCCGGTGGTGCCCAGCACGGTGTCGATGGCCGAGGTGGCCACGGCGCCGGCCGCGAGCAGGCTCAGCACGTCGGTCGTGGCGGTGGTGCCCACCACCGTTTCGACCGACGACACCGCCAGCGTGCCGGTGGCCAGCATCGAGACCACGTCGGTGCCGGTGGAGCCCGTCACCGATTCGACCGCCGAGATGTCGATTGTCGAGGCCGCCAACAGGCGGATGGCATCGTTGGTCGCGGTCGAGCCGACGACCGATTCGATGCCCGAGATGCTGGTGGCGCTGGTGTCGGCCAGCAGCGTGAGCGTGTCGCTCAGGCCGGTGGTGCCGATCACCGAGCTGACGCCGCGGGTGGTCAACTCGCCTTCCTGGCGCATCGTCACCGAGTCACCGGCCAGCGTGCTGCCGATGACCGTCTCGACATCCGAGACCTTCACCGAGCTCGCGCCCAGCAGGGTCACGACATCGGTGGTGTCCAGCGTGCCGTTGACCGATTCGACGTCGGAGACGGTGATCGAGCTTGCGGTCAGCAGCGTGACGCTGTCGGTGGTGGCCGTGCTGCCGAGCACGGTGTCCACGCTCGACACGCTCAGCGCGCCGGCCGCGGCGAGGGTGATCACCTCGACGCTGCCGCCCAGGCCGTAGACCGTTTCGACGCCGTTGACCCGCAGCGAACCGCCGGCGAGCATGTTGACCTGGTCGCTGCCCGTGCTGCCGGTGACGGTGTCCACCGCGCTGACGCTGACGGTGCCGGCATCCAGCAGGCTCACCGCATCGTTCGTGCCGGTCGTGCCCACCACGGTGGCGATGTCGCTGATCTTCAGCACCCCGCCAGCCAGCATGCGCACCACATCGCCCGTACCGCCGGTGCCCAGCACCGTCTCGATGGCCGAGACGCCGACGGAGCCGGAGGCCAGCAGTGCCACGATGTCTGCGGTGCCGGTGGTGCCGATGACCGAGTCGATGCCCGACACCGTCAGGCGGCCGCCGGCCAGCATCGTGGCGACATCGGTGGTGGCCGTGGTGCCGATGAGGGTTTCGACCGCCGAGACCTTGACACTGCCGGTGGCCAACAGTGTGACCACGTCGCGCGTACCGGCCGAGCCGGTGACGGTCTCGACCGCCGAGACGGCGAGCGCATCGCCGGTGCGCATCTTCACCGTGTCGGCTCCGCTGCTGCCGGTGACGGTTTCCACGTCGGACACATTCAGCACACCCGCCACCAGCATGGTGACGATGTCGGTGCCGGCGGCCGTGCCATCGACCGTTTCGATGCCGGAGACGGCCAGGGTGCCGCCGCCGATCAGGCTGGCCACGTCGGTCACCTCGGTGGTGCCCACCAGGGTCTCGACGTTGGACAGCGCGACCGTGCCGGTGGCCAGCAGCCGCACCACATCGGTGGTGCCGGTGGTGCCGTTGACGGTGTCGACCGCGCTGATCGAGAGGCTGCCGCCGTTGAAGGTGAGCACATCGACGGCGGTGGTGCCCAGCACGCTTTCGACGGCCGACACCTCCACGTCGCCGCCGCCGCGCAGCGTGAGCACGTCGACACCGGTGGAGCCCACCACCGATTCGACCGCGCTGACCGCCATCGAGCCGGCTGCCAGCAGGGTGACCACGTCGGTCGTGTCGCCACCGCCCACCACCGATTCGATGGCCGAGACGCTGACGCTGTCGGATTCGATCAGGCGAAGGATGTCGTTGACGCTGGTGCTGCCGATCACGCTTTCGAAGGCGCTGGCGGCGTAGGTGCCGCCAGCCAGCAGCGTCAGCACTTCCGCGGTGGCGGTGGTGCCGATGGCGCTTTCGACGCCCGAGACGCTCAGGCGGCCGGCGGAACCGGAATCGGTGACGGTGATCACGTCGGTACCGGTGGAGCCCAACACCGTGTCCACCTCGCTGACGCTCACCGAACCCGCGGCCAGCAGATCGAGCACGTCGGTCGTGCCGGTGGTGCCGGTCACTGTTTCGACGGCCGAGGTGGCCAGCGTGCCCGCGGCCAGCATCGTGGCCGAGTCACCCGCCGCGGTGGTGCCGAGCACCGTTTCCACGGCGCTGACAGAGACCGCGCCCGTGTTCAGCATCGCCAGCACGTTGGCGCCGGTCGAGCCGATCACGCTGTCGACGTCCGACACCGAGATGCGGCCCGTGCTCAGCAGCGTGAGCACATCGCCGCTGCCCGCGCCGCTGCCGATCACGGATTCGAAGGCCGAGACCGACACGCTGCCACTGGTCAGCAGCGTGAGCACATCGGTGGTGTCGGTGGTGCCGATGACCTTGGCCACGTCCGAGACCGCGATCGAGCCGCCGGCCAGCAGGTTGACCTGGTCGGTGGTGGCGCCGGTGCCCACGACCGTGTCGACCGCCGACACGCGCACGGTGCCCGTGGCCAGCAGGGTGACGATGTCGCCGGCATTGGTGGTGCCGATCACCGATTCCATCGCCGAGACCGAGACGCTGCCCGTGGCCAGCATCGTCAGCGCGTCGGCGGTGCCGGTGGTGCCCAGCACGGATTCGACATTCGAGGTGGCCAGCGCGCCGCCTGCCAGCATCTGCAGGGCATCGGTGGTGGCGGTGGAGCCCAGCACCGATTCGATGCCGGAGATGGCCATGGCGGAGGTCGGCGCGGCCAGCAGCGTGATGGTGTCGGCGGTGCCCGTGGAGCCCGTCACCGTTTCGATCGCCGAGACGGCCACCGTGCCGGCGCCGATCAGGGTCAGCACTTCGGTGCCGGTGGCGCCGATGACGGTTTCGACGCCGGAGGCGCGCAGCGTGTCGCCCGCGTTGAGCATCACGATATCGCCGGCGCTCGAGGAGCCGATCACCGATTCGATGCCGCTGAATCGCAGCGTGCCCGAGGCCAGCATCGTCACCGAATCGGTGGTGCCGGTGGTGCCAACGACGCTGTCGACCGACGACACGGCGATCGCGGTCTGTGATCCGGTGAGGGTGACGGTGTCGGTGCCGGTGGTGCCCAGCACCGTATCGACGCCGCTGATCGACAGGCTGCCCGCGGCGCCCATCGTCACGACATCGGCGCCGGTCGAGCCGACCACCGATTCGATCGCCGAGATCCAGGTGCTGCCCGCGGCCAGCAGGGTGAGCGTGTCCGCGGTGCCGGTGCCACCGAGCACGCTGTCGACCGCCGAGACGGCCACGGCGGATTGAGCGCCGAGCAGGGCGACGATGTCGGTGGCGGCAGCGCCGCCGATCACGGTTTCTGCGTCGCTGATGCGCAGCGTGCCGCCCCCGTTCATCGTGACGACGTCGGTGCCGGTGGTGCCCACCAGGGTTTCGATGCGAGAGACCGAGACGGTGGCAGACGCGCCGCCGAGGGTGAGCACATCGGTACCCGTCGAGCCGACGATCGATTCGAACGCCGAGGCGGTCACGCTGCCGGCGGCCAGCAGGGTCAGCACCTCGCCGGTGGCGGTGGTGCCCGTGGCGCTTTCGATCGCCGAGACAGCGATCGAGCCGGTGGTCAGCAGGCTGACCGATTCGCCGGTGCCGGTGGTGCCGATCACGGTGTCGATGTTCCGCACCAGCAGGCTTTCACCCGCGGTGCCGAGGCGCACGGTTTCGGTGACGGCACCGCTGCCGGTGACGGTTTCGATGCCCGAGACCGTCACCGTGCCGGCGGCGAGCAGGGCCAGCGCGTCGGTGGTGGCGGTGGTGCCGAGCACCGTGTCGACCGCCGAGGTCGACAGGCTGCCGGCAGCCAGCATCTGGACGGTATCGGTCACGGCCGTTTGGCCGAGCACGGTGTTGATGTCGGACACGGCCAGCGTGCTGCCCGAGGCGAGGGTGACGACCTCGACCAGCGTCGAAGCGCCGATCACGGTCGCCACGTCGCTCACCTTCAGGCTGCCGGCGGCCAGCATGGTGACGGCGTCGCTGCCGCCCCCGCCGACCACCGATTCCACATCGGAGACCTGGATCGAGCCGCCGTCCAGCACACGCACCACATCGGTGGCCGATGCCGAGCCCACCACCTTCTCCACGCCGCTGACGTTCACCGTGCCGGTGACCAGCATGTTGAGCACATCGGTGCCGGTGGAGCCCACGACGCTGTCGACCTTGTTGATCGACACCGTGCCGGCCGCCAGCATCGTGGCGGTGTCGGTGCCGGTGGTGCCGACGAGGGTGTCGACATCCGAGATCGAGAGGCTGCCGGCGGCGAGCATCGTCACCGCCTCGGTGGTGCCGGTCGTACCGGTCACGGTCTCGAAGCGCGAGATCGAGACGGCGCCGCCCGAGAGCAGCGTGAGCACGTCGTCCGAATCGGTGGTGCCCATCGCGGTTTCGACACCGCTGACGGCCAGCGCGCCGGGGGTGGTGAGGCGCACGATGTCGGCCACGCCGGACGAGCCCAGCACGGTCTCGATGTCGCTCACCGTCACGCTGCCGGCGGTGAGCATGCGCACCACGTCGGTTCCGGTCGAGCCGTTGATGCTGGCCATGCTGGACACGGCGATCGTGCCGGCGGCCAGCAGGGTGGCGGTGTCGGTGGTGGCGGTGGTGCCGACCAGGGTTTCGACATCGCTCACCTCGATGCTGCCGCCCGCGGCCACGGTGACCACGTCGGTGCCGGTCGAGCCGATGACCGTTTCGAAGCGGTTCACCCGGATGGTGCTGGCGGTCAGCAGCGTCAGGGAGTCGCCGGCGTCGGTGGAGCCGATGGCGGTGTCCACATCGCGCACCGTCAGCGATCCGCTGACCAGCATGTTCACCACGTCAGCCGAGCCGGAGACGCCGATGACAGTGTCGACGTCCGACACGTTCACCGAGCCGGCCACGAGCAGGGTGACGACCTCGGTGCTGTCGGCGCTGCCGATGGCGGTTTCAACCGCCGAGATCGACAGGCTGCCGCCGTTGTTCAAGGTGACGACATCGGTGCTGGTGCTGCCGAGCACCGTTTCCAGATCGGAGACAGCGATCGTGCTGGCGGCCAGCAACCGAAGAATGTCGGTGGTGGCGGTGGTGCCGATCGCGCTGGCCACGTTGCGCACGTTCAAGGTGCCGGTGCTCAGCATCGTGATCTCGTCGGCGGTGTCGCCGGTGCCCACCACGGTTTCGATCGCAGACACGGCGAGCGCGCCCGCGGTCAGCAGCCACACGCCGTCGACACCGGTGGTGCCCACGACGGTTTCCACATCCGACACGCGCAGGCCGCCCGCGGCGAGCAGCGTGACCACGTCGTCGGTGGCGGCGCTGCCGGTGACGCTTTCGATGGCGCTGACCGAGAGGTTGCCGCCGTTGGCCATGGTCACCGCATCGGCGGTACCCAGCGAGCCGAGCACGGTTTCGATCGCGTCGACCTCGACCGAGCCCGACGCCAGCATGTGCAGCACATCGGCGGTGGCGGTGGTGCCGATCACCGAGGCCACGCGCGAGACATGCAGCGTGGTGTCTTCGGTGAGCTGCGTCACCACGTCGTTGGCGTTGCCGGTGCCCAGCACCGTGTCGATGTCGCTCACGCTGACCGATTCGCTGGCCAGCAGGCGCACGGCATCGGCAGCGGTGGTGCCGATCACGCTGGCCACCGACGACACGGCGACCGTGCCCGCGGCCAGCAGCGTGACCTGGTCGGTCGACTCCCCGGTGCCTTGCACCGATTCGACCTGGCTGATGGAGATGCTGCCGGTGGTCAGCAGCGTCACGGCGTCGACGCTTCCCAGGCCACCGACCAGCGTTTCGACGTCTGACAGCGCGATGCTGCCGCTCGTCAACAGATGGATTTCGTCGGCGGTGCCGGTGGAGCCGATCACCGTCTCGACGGACGACATCGACACCACGCCTTCCGCACCGAGGGTGACGATGTCACCTGCTGCCGTGGAGCCGACGACGGTCTCGACGTCTGACACCAACACTTCGCCGGCGGCCAGCAGGTTCAACACATCGGTGGTGTCGGTGCTGCCGGTGACGCTTTCGACGTCTTGAACGGCCAGGGTGCCGGTGGCGCCCATGGTGACGCTGTCCGACAGGTCGGCCGAGCCGAGCACCGTGTCGATGGCGCTCACCGTCAGGGCGGTGCCATCGCGCATGGTGACCACGTCGGTGCCGGTGGTGCCTTGCACCGATTCGACACCGGCCACCGACACGTCGCCGGCCACCAGCAGCTGCACTTCGTCGGCGGTGCCATCCGAGCCGGTGACGCTCTCGACGCCCGAAATCTGCAGCGTGCCTTCCGTCAACAGGGTGACGGCGTCGGTGGTGTCGGTGGTGCCGAGCAGTTGATCAACGTCGCTGACGGAGATGGCGCCGGCTTCGAGCATCTGCACCACGTCGGCCGTGCCGCCAGCGCCGATCACGCTTTCCACCGCACTCACCGCCAGGGTGGTGTTGGCATCAAGCTGGGTGACGGTGTCGTTGGTGGCGGACGAGCCCACGAGCGTCGCCACACCGGACACGCTCACCGACGAGCCTGCCAGCAGGGTGACGATGTCGCCGCTGCCCGAGCCGATGACCGATTCCACCTCGCTGATCGAGAGGTTGCCGGCGGCATCCAGCGTCACGGTGTCGTCGGTGGCGGTGGTGCCGGTGACGGTTTCGATGCCGCTGATGTGCAGTGAGGTGGCGTCGAGCATCGTCACCGCGTCGGTGCCGGTGCTTCCGATGACGCTTTCGATGTCGCTCACCGAGAGGTCACCCGCGGCGGCCATCGTGAGCACGTCGGTGCCGCCGCTCTGGCCGATCACGCTCTCGACGGCGCTGACGACCACTTCGGCGTTGCTGTCCAGCAGCGTGACGGTGTCGCTCGAACCGGCCGAGCCGACGATGGTCTCAAAGGCAGATGCCTCGATCGAGCCGCTGTTCAGCAGCGTCAGGGCATCGGTGGTGCCGGTGGTGCCGATCGCCGTTTCGACGTCGCTGACGGCGACGGAGGTGCCGCCGATCAGCGTGACCACATCGGTGCCCGCCGAACCCAGCACGCTGTCGATCGCCGAGACGGAGATGGTGGCGTCGGTCAGCAGGGTGAGGGTTTCGGCCCCGGTCGTGCCGGTGACGGTTTCCACATCGCTGACCGCCAGGTTGCCGGCGGCGATGGTCAGCACGTCGGTGCCGGTGGAGCCGAGCACGGTGTCGATGTTCGACAGCGCGATGCTGCTGCTGGTGGCATCGGCCAGGGTGACCACTTCCACCGCATTGGCGGCGCCAACCAGCGATTCGACGGCATTGGCCGCGCCGGCCACGGTGATGCTGCCACCACCGATCAGGGTGACCCGATCGGTGCCGGTGGAGCCAGTGACGCTTTCGACTCCCGACAGGGTGATGCTGCCGGCATTCAGCAGCGTCACCTCGTCGGTGGCGCCGACGGCGCCGATCACCGTTTCGACATCGGAGACCGCCACGGTGGCCGATGTCAGCAAGGTGAGGGTGTTGGTGCCGGCCGAGCCGAGCACGGTCTCCACATCGGTGACGGCGATGCTGCCCGCGGCCAGCAGGGTGAGTTCATCGTCGGTGGCGGTGGAGCCGATCACGCTTTCGACGCTGCTCACGCTGTGCGAGCCGCCATCTTCGAAGGTGACGGTGTCGACCGACCCGGACGCACCGAGCACGGTCTCCACGCCGCTGACCTGCACGCTGCCGCCGCCGGCCAGGGTGAGCACATCGGCCGTGTCGGTCGAGCCCACCACGCTTTCGACGGCCGAAACGGCCAGTGTGGCGCTGCCCATCGTGACCTGGTCGGCCCCGGTGGTGCCCAGCACGGTGGCGATGCTGTTCACCTCGATGGTCGCACCGTTGCCCATCAGCGTCAGCACATCGGCGGTACCGCCCGTGCCGACCACCGACTCCACGCCGGACACCGCCAGCGCGCCGGTGGCGGCCAGGGTGATCACATCGGTGGTGTCGGTCGAACCGATGACGGTGTTGATGTTCGAGACCGACAAGGCACCGCCCGCGCCGACCACGGTGACGACTTCGACAGCGCCGCTGCTGCCGACGATCGTGTCGACATCGGACACCGCGACGCTGCCGCCGGCGAGCAGCCTCAGCACATCGGTGGTGTCGGTGGTGCCGACCACGCTTTCGATGGCCGAGACGGCGACGGTGGCGGTGGCCATCGTCAGGGTGTCGGTGCCGGTGGAGCCCAGCACGGTGGCCACATCGCTCACGGTGACGGAGGCGCCGTTGCCGCCGAGGGTGACCACATCGGTGGACTGACCCGTGCCGGTGATCGATTCGATGCCGGAGATCTTGATGGCGCCCGTGGCCAGCAGGGTGACGGCGTCGGTGGTGTCGGTGGTGCCGATGACGGTGTCCACCGCGCTGACGGCGACGGTGCCGGTGGTGCCGAGGGTGACCACCTCGGTGAGCCCGGCGCTGCCGACGACGGTTTCAACATCGGAGACGGTCACCGAGCCTGCGGCCAGCAGCGTGAGCACGTCGGTGGTGTCGGTGGTGCCGACCACGCTTTCGATGGCCGAGACGGCGACGGTGGCGGTGGCCATCGTCAGGGTGTCGGTGCCGGTGGAGCCCAGCACGGTGGCCACATCGCTGACGGTGACGGCGGCACCGTTGCCCAGCAGTGTGACCACGTCGTTCGCCAGGCCGGTGCCGGTGACCGATTCGATGCCCGAGACCTTCACGGCGCCACTGGCCAGCAGGGTGACGGCGTCGGTGGTGTCGGTGGTGCCGATGACGGTGTCCACCGCGTTGACGGCGATGGTGCCGGTGGTCAGCAGCGTGACGACTTCGGTCAGGCCACTGCCGCCGATGACGGTGTCGACATCGCTCACACCGATGCTGCCCGAGGCCAGCAGCGACAGCACATCGGTGGTGTCGGTGGTGCCGATCACCGTTTCAACCGCCGAGACGGCCAGGCTGCCGGTGGTGAGCATCGTCACCGCGTCGGTGGCGCCGGTGCCGCCGATCACGGTGTTGACGTCTGACACGGCGACGGTGGTGCCGCCGATCATCCGCACGATCTCGATGTTCGACGACGAGCCGATGACGCTCGCCACATTCGAGACGCGCACCGTGCCGGCGGCGCCGAGCGTCAACACGTCGGCGGTGTCGCCGGTGCCGATGACGGTTTCGACCGCCGAGACCCACAGCGCGCCGGTGGTGGTCATCGTGACGGCGTCGGTGGCACCCGTGGTGCCGATGACCGAATCGACATCCGATACCCTGATCGAGCCCGTGGCCAGCAACTGCACCACGTCGGTGGTGTCGGTGGTGCCGATGACGGTTTCGATGCCCGAGACCTTGACGGTGCCGGTGACGAGCATCGTCAGTGCATCGGCGCCGGTGGAGCCGAGCACGGTGTCGATGTCGCTCACCGAGACGGCGCCGGCCGCCAGCAACTGCAGCACTTCGGTCTGCGCGGTCGCGCCGAGCACGGTTTCGACCGCCGACACGCGCACGGTACCGGCGTTCAGCAGCTGCACGATGTCGGTGGTGTCGGTCGAGCCGATGACGGTGTCGATCGACGAGACGGCCAGCGTGCCGGTGGCCAGCATCGTCACCGCGTCGGTGGCGGCGGTGGTGCCCAGCACGGTGTCGATGTCGCTGACCGAGACCGAGCCGGTGGCCAGCAGCGTGACGGTTTCTGTGGTGTCGGTGGTGCCGACCACCGATTCCACACGGCTGATGGCGATGTTGCCGGCCGTGCCGAGGGTGATGGTGTCGGTGCCGGTGGAGCCGATGACCGATTCCACGTCGCTGACGGTGACCGCAGAAGCGGCCAGCAGCGTCAAGGTATCGGTGCCGGTGGTGCCGGTGACGGAGTCGATGGCCGAGATGGCGAGCGAGCCGGCGGCCAGCATCGTGATGGCTTCGGTGGTGTTGGTGGTGCCGATGACCGTGTCGATGGCGGACACCGAGATCGAATCGCCGGCACTCAGCAGGCGCACGATTTCGACGGCGGTGGTGCCGAGCACGGTGTCGACCGACGACACGCTCAAGGAGCCGGCGGCCAGCATGCTGACGACGTCGGTGGTGTCGGTGGTGCCGGTGACGGATTCGACCCCCGAGACGGCCAGCGTGCCGGTGGTGAGCATCGTCAGCGCGTCGGTGGCGGCGGTGCTGCCGAGCACGGTGTCGATGTCGCTCACCGCCACGGTGCCGGTCACCAGCAGGGTCAGCACGTCGGTGGTGTCGGTGGTGCCGATCACGCTTTCGACGGCGGAGACCGCCAGGCTGCCGGTGGTGAGCATCGTCACCGCATCGGTGGCGCCGGTGCCGCCGATCACGGTGTTGATGTCGGACACCGACACGGCCGCGCCGCCGATCATGCGCAGCACTTCGGTGTTGGATGACGAGCCGAGCACCGTCGCCACGTCGGAAATGCGCACCGTGCCGGCAGCGCCGAGCGTCAGCACATCGGCGGTGTCGCCGGTGCCGATCACGGTTTCGATGCCCGAGACCCACAGCGCGCCGGTGGTGGTCATCGTCACCGCATCGGTCGCCCCGGTGGTGCCGATGACGGAGTCGACATCCGAGATGCTGACCGACCCTGCGGCCAGCAATTGGACGATGTCGGTGGTGTCGGTGGTGCCGATGACGGTCTCGATGCCCGAGACCTTGACGGTGCCGGTGACCAGCATCGTCAGCGCATCGGCGCCGGTGGAGCCCAGGACGGAGTCGATGTCGCTGATGGACACCGAGCTGGCGGCCAGCAACTGCAGCACTTCGGTCTGCGCCGTGGCACCGAGCACGGTCTCGACGGCCGAGATCTTCACCGTGCCGGCGTTGAGCAGTTGCACCACGTCGGTGGTGTCGGTCGAGCCGGTGACCGTGTCGATCGACGAGACAGCCAGCGTGCCGGTGGCCAGCATCGTCACCGCATCGGTGGTGGCGGTGGTGCCCAGCACGGTGTCGATGTCGCTGACCGAGACCGAGCCCGTGGCCAGCAACGTGACGGTTTCGGTGGTGTCGGTGGTGCCGACCACCGATTCCACGCGGCTGATGGCGATGTTGCCGGCCGTGCCGAGGGTGACGGTGTCGGTGCCGGTGGAGCCGATGACCGATTCCACGTCGCTGACCGTGACGGCCGAAGCGGCCAGCAGGTTCAGCGTGTCGGTGCCGGTGGTGCCGGTGACGGAGTCAATCGCCGAGACGGAGAGCGAGCCGGCGGCGAGCATCGTCACCGCTTCGGTCGTGTCGGTGGTGCCGATCACGCTGTCAATGTCCGACACCGAGATGGAATCGCCGGCGTTGGCGAGGGTGACCACGTCCACCGCGGTGGTGCCGACTAGCGATTCCACCGACGAGACGCTGAGCGAGCCACCGCCGAGCATGTTGACGATGTCGGTGGTGTCGGTCGAGCCGATCACCGATTCGACGGCCGAGACGGTCATCGTGCCCGTGGCGAGCATGGTGATCGCGTCGGTCGTGTCGGTCGAGCCCACCACGGTGTCGATGTCGCTGACCGAGACCGAGCCGCCGGCCAGCAGGTTCAGCACATCGGTGGTGTCGGTGGTGCCCAGCACGCTTTCGACACCGCTGACGGACAGGGTGCCGGTGGTCAGCATCGACAGCACATCGGTGCCGGTGGACCCGACCACGGTCTCGACATCCGAGACGTAGACGGTGCCGCTGTTGGCGGTATTGAGGGTGACCGCGTCGGTGCCCGTGGAGCCCAGGATGGTCTCGATGTCGCTGATCGCGATGCTGCCGCCGGTGCCCAGCAGCGTCAGCACATCGGTCGTCGATGTGGTGCCGCCGATGCTGCTGACGTTGCCCGAGATGACAACACCGTTGATATCGACCGAATCAATCATGGGTACTCCGCAAACTCAAGCGTGACGTTTTTGACGTTTCTGCGGACCCGATAAGCTGGCGACACGGCCGTGGCCGCGCGCTCCCTCCTTCAGGTCGTCGTCGTGTTTTCGGCCGGCGGGTGCCGAGCTTGAAGGGAGGCTGAGGGTTATTCGCGGGCCTTATTCCGCGATCGCCTGATTTGCGGTGGGGCTACCCTGCCTGCCGATGGCCTCGCCGTGTCGGCGTGGTGTTACGGCTCGTTTCATGCACGCCGGGCTCAGCCCGGTGGGCGCGGGCCTGACCGTTGGACCGCTTTCGATGAACTCACCTGCATTGCCCACTCGACCTGCCTCGGCGCCCAGCCGACGCGAAGGGCCAGTGGGCCGGGCCCTGGCCGGCGAGAGGCGGGCGTTGGCCGCTTGCGCGCTGTTCAGTGGCGTGTCGAGCGTCTTGCTGCTGGTGCCCTCGGTCTACTCGATGCAAATTTATGATCGCGTGCTCTCCAGCCGCCATGGCATGACGCTGCTGGCGCTGACGGCGATTGCGCTCGGTCTGTACCTGCTGATCGCGGCATTGGACTGGGCGCGTGGCGAGCTGATGGTGGTGGCCGGCATGCGGCTGGACGACAAGCTGCGCCAGCGGGTGTTCGACGCGGCGATGGCCCGGCCCGGCGCGGGCGCGGTGGCGGCCAACGCCGCCCAGGCCGATCTGCACACCGTGCGTCAATTCATCTCCGGCCCCGCGCTGCACGCCTTGTTTGATCTGCCTTGGCTGCCGGTGATGGCGCTGGCGGCCACCTTGCTGCACCCCTGGCTCGGGGCTTATGTGGTGGGCGCCACGCTGTTGCTGCTGGGCCTGACCTGGCTGAGTGAGTGGCGCAGCGCGGCGCCGCTGGCGCGGGCCGGTGTGGAGGGCATGGCGGCCCAGTTGTCGCTGGCCGAGACGGCACGCCACGCGGAAGCGGTGCGGGCTCTGGGCATGCAGGCCGCGCTGCGCGAACGCTGGCTGCGCCGACATCTGGCGATGCTGGGTTGGCAGTCACGCGCCAGCCAGGCGGCAGAGACGCTCGGTGCCAGCACGCGCTTCGCCCGCATGGCGCTGCAGTCGCTGGTGTTTGCCCTCGGCGCCTGGCTGGTGCTGGACGCCGATCTCTCTGCGGGCGGCATCTTCGCGGTCTCATTGATCGTCGGTCGTGCGCTGGCCCCGGTGGAGCAGGTTCTGAACCTGTGGCGCCAGGTGGTGCAGGTGCGTGGTGCGTGGGATCGGCTGGACACGCTGCTGATCGAGGCCGGCGAAGCCGCCGAGCGCATGGCGCTGCCCGCGCCGACCGGACAGATCAGCGTTCAGCAGGCGTCTGCGCTGGCCCCTGGCGGCGGGCGGCCGGTGCTGGTCGGCATCACCTGCGCCGCGATGCCGGGCGACATCGTGGGGGTGATCGGCCCCAGCGGCTCGGGCAAATCGACCCTGGGCCGGTTGCTGATCGGGCTGGATGCGCCCGCGGCGGGGCAGGTCAGGCTCGATGGTGCCGAGGTGTCTCAATGGCCGCGCGAAGCCTTGGGGCCTCACCTGGGCTATCTGCCGCAATCGGTGGATCTGCTCGAAGGCACCGTGGCGGAGAACATCGCGCGCTTCGGCCCGGTGGATGCCGACAAGGTGGTGGCGGCCGCCCGATCCGCCGGCGTGCACGACCTGATCCTGAAGTTGCCGCACGGTTATGACACCCCGCTGGGCGCCGATGGCTCGGGCCTGTCTGGCGGGCAGAAGCAGCGCGTGGCTCTGGCACGTGCGCTGTACGGTGAGCCCCGCCTGCTGGTGCTGGATGAACCGAATGCCAACCTGGATGCCGACGGCGAGGCCGCGCTGCACACGGCGCTGATCGGTATGAAGGCACGCGGCGCCACGGTCTTCGTCATCACCCAGCGCAACGGCGTGCTGGGCCTGGCCGACAAGCTGCTGGTGCTGCAAGAGGGTGCTGCGCTGGCCTTCGGGCCGAAGCAGGAGGTGCTGGCGCGCTTCAGCGCCACGCCCGTGCCGGTGAATTCGGTGGGGGCTGGGGCGGCGGGTGGCCCGGCGGGCGCGGCGGCGCGTCCGCCTGCTCAAGCCGCAGCCGGTGCCTGACTTCGGAGTGGTGATGAAGCTGAGCAAGACGATGGATGCGATCGAGCTGCCGCCGCCGGTGCCGATGGATGTGGCGCGCCCGATGCGATTCGGCTTCGGCGCGCTGGCGCTGGGCCTGGCCGTCACGGTCTGGTGGGCCGCCGCGGTGCCGCTGGCCGAAGGCATACCAGCCGACGGTGTGGTGAAGACGGAGGGCAGCCGTCGCAGCGTGCAGCACCCCCGAGGCGGCACGGTGAAGGACATCCTCGTTCGAGACGGCGATGTCGTCCGCCAGGGGCAGCCCTTGATTCGCCTGGACGACACGGAGGCGAAGGCCAAGGTCGGCATGATCGAGGCCCGCTGGTGGCCTTCGCTGGCGCTGGAGGCCCGGCTGCTGGCGGAGCGCGATGGCCTGGATCACATCCCCTTTGCGCCGGAGCTGCGCGACAGCACGGCCGAGGGCGCCATCGAAGCCATCCACGCACAGCAACGCCTGTTCGAGGCGCGGCGCACGGCGGTCTCGCAGGACGACGCCGCCCAGCAGGCGGCGGTCGACTCGCTGCGCGCCTACGGCCATGGCTTGAAAGACCAGACGGCCAGCCGCGAAGAGCAGATCCGCTCGCTGAACGAAGAGCTCAAGACCTGGCGTGAGCTGCAATCGCAAGGCTACGTGGCCCGGGCGCGGCTCTTCGAGATCGAACGCAACCTGATGGCCTTGCAAGGGCAGTACAGCCAGGACGTGGGCACGCTGTCGCGCGTCGAGGGCAGCGTGGCCGAGACCGAAGCCAAGCGCGTGCAGCGCCAATCCGAGCTGCGCCGGGACATCGAGGCGCAGTTGACCGAGGTGCAGGCCCGCATCGCCGAGCTGCGCGAACAGCGCGCAGCGCTGCAAGATGAACTGGCCCGTTGCACGCTCAGCGCGCCTGTCGATGGCACCGTGGTGGACCTGGCGGTGCACACCGTCGGCGGTGTGGCGGCCGGCGGCCAGAAGCTGCTGGACATCGTGCCCAATCGCGAATCGATGGTCGTCGAAGCCCAGGTGCCGGTGCGCTTGTCCGACGGGCTGGTCAACGGGCTGGCGGCGCAGGTGAGGTTCACCTCGCGCGACCAACGGTTGACCAAACCGGCGGATGGCCAGGTGGTCTACGTGGCGGCGGACCGCAGTGCGGACATGCAGAACCCCGACGGTTGGTATCTGGTGCGCGTGGTCGTTCCGCCGCCAGCGCTGAAGGAGGCCGGGGTGGCCAGCCTTCAGCCGGGCATGCCCGCTCAGGTGATGATCACCACCGGCCACCGCTCGATGCTGGCCTACCTGGTGGACCCGCTGACCAAGCGCCTCAACGGTGTGCTCGCCGAGCGCTGAGATGCGGCAGCGAGATGACAAGTTCACGCCCGCGGCGGCCCGGCGTTCACCGCGGCTGGTGGACACTCACGGGGTGAGTTCGAAGCTGTACCCCGATCTTGTTCCACCGCGCCGCGGGCCTGCGCGCCGACTGTGGGCCGTGGTCTTGGTGGCGGTGTCCACCGTCATCGCAGGCTGTGCCACCGGCCCCCAGCCGGCCGTGGTGGGCGCCGTGAGCGGCGGTGGTGAACCCGGCGACTGGCATCCGATGCCGTTCCCCGGCAAGCCGCCCACCCACTACGAGTGGAGTGAAAAAGAGGGCCGACGCGCCGTGCTGGCGGTGGCCGACCGGTCCGCGGGCATGTGGCGCAAGCGGATCGACCCGGCCGCCAGCCGCCCGCGCGAAGCGGCCTTCTCCTGGTGGGTGCAAGACGCCATCCCCGGCGCCGACCTGACGGATGCCGACCGCGGCGATGCGCCGGCGCGGGTGATGTTTGGATTCGATGGCGATGTGGCGGCGCTTCCGCTCAGCACCCGGATGTTCTTCGACCTGGTGCAGACGCTCACCGGCGAGCAGCCGCCCTATGCGACGCTGGTCTACGTGTGGGATGCGCGCCAGCCGGTGGGGACCGTGCTGGTCCATCCCCGCAGCGATCGGGTGCGCACCATCGTCGTCGATTCGGGCGCGGGTGAACTGCGCCGTTGGCGAGACCATCGCCGAGACCTGGCGGCCGACTTTCGGCTCGCCTTCGGCGAAGACCCAGGGCCGCTGGTGTCGGTGGCGTTCATGACCGACAGCGACAACACCCGGTCACAGGCCAAGACCTGGTACGGCTCGGTGGAACTGCGCTGACCTCGCGGTCGGTCAGACGATCGAGCGGATCATGCCGATCGCACGGGTGACGCGGTCGAGCATGCTGGCGTCGGCCTCGTCGACGTTGCCGTGGAAGATGAGGTTGCGGTAGCGGCCCAGCTCCAGCAGCTCGGCGTGCAGGGCCTCGTCGATGCTGCCGTTGTCCAGCAGGGTGGCGGCCATCTGCCGTACGCTGCCGGCCAGCTTCTCGTCCGGGCCTTGGCCGATCAGATCGAGCCGCCGCAGCTGTTCGCGCATCGCGCGTTCCAGTTGCCGGAAGGCGCGCAGAAAATCCGCCGCCGGCAAGCTGTCGCGGGCCTCTCGGTAGGGCTGCGCTTGTTGCAGCAGGTGCTGCTGCTGCTCCAACTGGTCCAGCTGACGCTCGGCCGCCTTCTGGTATTTGGCCGGGTCGATGATGGTGACCACGAAGCCAAGCCCGGCCACGATGGCGACGATGTCGAAGAAGGCCGCCGCGCTCATCAACCAGCCTGGCGTGACATGGTCCGTCCGGTTGACCCACACCACCAGCAGGCTCAGCACCACCGCCAGCGCGGTCATCCAGGCCAGCACCGTGAGCCGGGCGTGGTAGCTGGCCCGCAGCACCGCGTGCAGCTCTTGCAGCGAATCGTCGCGCTCCCGCGCGGCTTCGATCTGCGACAACACCAGCGCATAGCCGGTGAGCAGCAGCGCCACGAAAGTGGACACGCACTGCGCCGCAGCGGTGAATGTCCAGTAGATGTAGTCGGTGTTCATCGAGCCCCTTGTCGGGTGGGGCGAGCGGCGTTCACCGACGGGCTGAACGCCGCCGCGGGCTCACGCCATCACTGGCCGGCTTCGAGGTGGTAGCCGGTGACGCGCTGCACTTCGTTCTTCGAGCCCAGCACCACGCTGACACGTTCGTGCAGCTTGCTCGGCACCAGGTCCATCACGCGCTGGCGGCCATTGGTGGCCATGCCGCCGGCCTGTTCGACCAAGAACGCCATCGGGTTGGCTTCGTACATCAGGCGCAGCTTGCCGGGCTTGTCCGGCTCGCGCTTGTCCCACGGGTACATGAAGATGCCGCCGCGGGTGAGGATGCGATGCACGTCGGCCACCATCGAGGCGACCCAGCGCATGTTGAAGTCCTTGCCGCGAGGGCCTTCCTTGCCCGCCAGGCATTCGTCGATGTAGCGCTTGACTGGGTCATCCCAGTGGCGCATGTTCGACATGTTGATCGCGAATTCCTTGGTGTCTTCCGGGATCTGCACGTCCTCGGCCGTCAGCACCCACGAGCCTTGCTCGCGGTCGAGCGTGAACATGGCCACACCCCGACCCACGGTGAGCACCAGCGTGGTTTGCGGGCCATACACGCAGTAGCCAGCGGCGGCCTGCTGTTTGCCGGGTTGCAGGAAGTCTTCTTCGCTGATGCCGCGCTGGTTGTTGACCTTGCGCAGCACCGAGAAGATGGTGCCGATCGACACGTTGACGTCGATGTTCGACGAGCCGTCGAGCGGGTCGAACAGCAGCAGGTATTCGCCCTGTGGGTACCGGTTGGGCACCACGTGGATCGAATCCATCTCCTCCGACGCCATCGCCGCGAGGTGACCGCCCCATTCGTTGGCTTCGATCAGCACCTCGTTCGAGATGATGTCCAGCTTCTTCTGGACTTCGCCCTGCACATTCTCGGAACCGGCGCTGCCCAGCACCTCGCCGAGGGCGCCCTTGTTGACCGAGATCGCGATGCGCTTGCAGGCACGCGCAACCACCTCGATCAGCAGCCGCAGCTGCGCCGGAATGTGGCCGTGTTCGCGCTGCTGCTCGACCAGGTACTGGGTCAGCGAAATGCGGCTCATTGCAGCCCCTCGGCTTGGATGGTTGTTGGCGTGAGATCGGCCGGGCGCGCGGCCCGCTGATGCTTCAGCATGGAGGTCCTCATTCTTGAAGAGCGCGATGGATGATCTCGGCGGTGTCGCTGGAGAGGTCGGTGCGTGCGGCCACACGGGCCACCGCTTCGCGAGCGGCCGAGCGGTAGGGCTCGGCCAGGTGGCGCCAACGGTCCAGCGCCCGCGCGAAGCGCGACGCGAGCTGTGGGTTGATGGCATCGAGCTCGACGACGCGCTCGGCCCAGAACACATAGCCACCGGCATCGGCGCGGTGGAAGGCGGCCGGGTTGAAGAAGGCCAAGGCCATCAACAGCGAGCGTGCGCGGTTCGGGTTGCCGAGGGTGAAATCGGGGTGCTTGAGCAACTGTTTCGCCTGGGCGAACACCCGGCCATCGCGCTCGGGGGCGCGGGCCTGCAGCATGAACCACTTGTCGAGCACCAGCGGCTCGTGGCGGAACAGCGCGTGGAAGCGTTCCAGCGCCGGAGCCGCCAACTCGGCGTGGGCGTTGACCAGCGCTTGCAGCGCGCCGAGGCGGTCGGTCATGTTCGACGCATCCTTGAAGCGCTGGTACGCGCGGCCCGGCCAGACCGTGTCGCCGGTGGCCACGGCGTGGCGCACCAGCATGGCCAGCGCCAGATTGGCCAGCGCGCGCTTGCCCGACTGCTCGGCCACCGGACGGTAGCCTTCGCGGACTTGATGCTCAGCGAAGGCCCAGGCCCAGTCTTCGTTCAGGCGGGCCGCCAGTTGTTGCACCATCGATTCGCGCACGGCGTGCACGCGCTGCGGGTCGACTTCGGTCGTCTGCTCGGCGACATAGCCTTCAGACGGCGGCACCAGTGCCAGTTCCTTGAAGGCCGGGTCGAGCGAGGGATCGCGCAACAGGCCACGCATCGCGTGCACGAAGGGCTCGTCGAGCTCCAGCGTGCCGGTGGGCAGGGCGGTGAGCAGGCGTCCCAAGGCCAATTTCTGGCCCGATTCCCAACGGGTGAAGGGGTCGCTGTCGTGGGCCAGCAGCACCAGGCGGTCGGCATCGGTCAGGCCGTCGTCCAGCAGCACCGGGGCCGAGAAACCCCGCAGCAGCGAGGGCACGCAGTCTTCGGTGACGTGGGTGAAAACGAAGCGCTGGGTGGCCTCGGTCATCACCAGCACGCGGTGGCTGCCAGAGGGGGCGGCTTCCCCTTCGAGCTGCAGCGCCAGGGCCTGACCACTGTGGCGACCCACCAGGCCCATGGCCACCGGAATCAGCTGCGGCAGCTTGTTCGGCTGGGCTGCGGTGACCGGGTTGGCTTGCGACAACTCGAGCGTGAAGGTTGAGGCGGCGGTGTCGTACTGGCCGCGGGCTGACAGGTGTGGCGTGCCCGATTGCGAGTACCAGCGCTTGAACAGCGCCAGGTTCACCGCCAAAGCGCTGTCGGGGTTGGCATCGGCAATGGCCTGCGCGAAGTCGTCGCAGGTCACGGCCTGCCCGTCATGGCGCTGGAAGTACAGTGACATGCCCTTGGCAAAGCCTTCGCGGCCCACCAGGGTGTGCATCATGCGCACGACTTCGGCGCCCTTTTCATACACCGTCGAGGTGTAGAAGTTGTCGATGGCCTGGTAGGCATCCGGGCGCACGGGGTGGGCCATCGGGCCCGCGTCTTCCGGGAACTGCGATTCACGCAGACGCAGCACATCGGCAATCCGGCAGACGGCGCGCGCCGAGGCGCTGCCGGCCATGTCCATCGAGAACTCCTGGTCCCGGAAGACGGTCAGGCCTTCTTTCAGCGACAGCTGGAACCAGTCGCGGCAGGTGATGCGGTTGCCCGTCCAGTTGTGGAAGTACTCGTGGCCGACCACGCTCTCGATGCCGTCGAAGTCGGCATCGGTGGCGGTGGCTGCGCTGGCCAGCACGTACTTGGTGTTGAACAGGTTCAAGCCCTTGTTCTCCATCGCGCCCATGTTGAAGTCGTCGACGGCGACGATCATGAAGCGCTCCAGGTCGAGCGGCAGGTTGAAGCGGGCTTCATCCCACACCACCGACGCGATCAGCGAGTTCATCGCATGCTCGGTCTTGTCCAGGTCGCCGCGCTTGACGAAGATCTGCAGCAAGTGGTCCTTGCCGCCGCGGGTGCGTACCCACTGCTCGCGGGCCACCAGATCGGCCGCCACCAGCGCAAAGAGGTAGCTGGGCTTGGGGAACGGGTCGTGCCATTTGGCGAAGTGGCGGCCGCCATCGAGCTCGCCCTGCTCGACCAGATTGCCGTTGGACAGCAGCACCGGGTACTTCTTCTTGTCGCCACGCAGGGTGACGGTGTAGACCGCCATCACATCCGGCCGATCGAGGAAGTAGGTGATGCGACGGAAGCCCTCGGCCTCGCATTGGGTGTACAGGCCACCGCCCGAGGCGTACAGCCCCGACAAATGGGTGTTCTTCTCGGGCGCGATCGTGTTGCGGATCTCCAGCACGAACTGGTCCGCCGCCGGGGCATCGATCACCAGCATGTCGTCTTCGTGGCGGAAAGACACGCTCTGCCCATCCACCAGCACACGCAGCAGGTTGAGGTCTTCGCCATGCAGGCGCAGCGGCTGCGCCGGCTGCTGGCCATTGCGCTCGATCGTGAGCTTGCTGGCGACGATCGTCTTCGCGGCGTCGAGGTCCAGCGTCAGGTCGACCTGGCGGATCCAGTAGGCCGGCGAGAGATAGTCCTCGCGGCGAATGAGAGGGGCAGTGCCTTCGCGCATGGTGAGTCTTGACGTTGTGGGTCGGGATGGGGCCTCGGCGGCGCAACCGCAGCGCGGCGCGCGCGGTACGGCGTTGGCGCAAGGCGCATCGCAGCCGTGGTGGAAGACCGGTGGGTCCAACCCGGCAGTTTACCGGCAGGCCGGATGGCCAAACGGTGCACGGGGCATGTGGCCGGCCCGCGCAAGTGTTGACAAAGCCTCGATCACCGCTCGCGATCAGCTGCTGAGGCTTCGGGCTTACCCTAGTGCAGTGTTCAACCAGGTATCCGCCGGTGCCTGCGGATGGCGCTGCCGCCTCGTGATCTGCCGGGGCGAGAGCAGGTTCAATGGGCAATCTCGCCCGTCCATTGACGGCGCAACTCGTCGATCGGAATGACCGGGGACCAATGGCCGCGCACCAGCTCCTTCAGGCGCACCTTCGTCAGGCGATACCACAGGCCAAAAGCCTCGTGCATCTTTGGCTCGCCGTGGAATTTGACGATGGTCGCGTTGGCGATGCGTTGGCGGCCCTCGGCCGGGTTCTGGCGACCGAGGCGGACAGTCTTCTTGAAGCTGACGATCACGTGCACCGGGAACAGGGCCACGCGATCCCGAAGACCGTGCGCAGTGACGACCCCATGCACGAAATCCTGGTCGCCCAGGACCTTCTGCTTGTAGGTTTCTCCGGCCACAAATGAATCGTAGATCTGCTTCAGGCCGCCTCGTCGGATGCGCATCACCGAGGAATTGAAGCCGTCGTAGTGCCAGTTCGGGACGATCACGAGATCGGCCGGATGCCCGAAGCAGAACGACAGCAACTCTTCCATGTCGCGCCGGATCACCAGGCTCAGGTCGAGGTAGAGAAACTCCTCGAAGGGCACGTAGGCCGGATTGAACAGGCCGATCTTTCGGGTCGTGCGCCGCATGCCTGGGCGGTCCAGTTCGGTCCATCCTGAGCAGTCCTGACGGATGACACCGGCCGGCAACGGTCGGTCCACGTCGGTGTAGCAGTGCAGTTCAAAGGGCCGCTTGCAATGGCGCTTGAGCATGCCGTGCAGGCGCTCGATGTAGATGTCGGTCATCGGGTGTGGCTCGCCGAAAGCCATGCACACGATGGGAAGCGGTGCTCCGCTCATGGGGGGTCCTCATGCAATACTCTTCGGGTGATGGCGACGCCAAACCCGGCTTCTGCGGCGATTGTGATGGATGGCAAGGACACGGGTACCGGCGGGACCCTCTTCCTCGCCTCGACGCCGCTGCATACTTTCTTGGCTCTCGGCCTGATGGCCGGGCCGTTGAGCGATCGTCCGCGGCGGCTGTGGTTGATCGACCAGCCTGCGGGTGCGCGAGATTGCCTGGGGGATGCCGTCGAGGCTTCGCCATCGCTCGCGGTCCAGGTGCAGCGCTTCGCGGCATTGCGGGGCACTGGCCCGGCCCGGGCTGAACTGCGGCGCATCAGCGCCTTGGTGGCGAAGGCTTCCCCTGAGACCTTGGCCGTGGGCATGGACCACCGACTCGAGTTCCATGCCGCGGTACGCGGGTGCCCGCAGGCGAAGCGGGTCTACATCGACGACGGTTTGTACAGTTACCTGCCGCATCAGCATGCTGTGCCTGCCTGGCAAGAGCGCCTTTCCAACTGGCGGCGGGGCTGGAAGTACGGTTTGCCGGTGGAGCGCCCGTCGCTCGTGGGGGGATCGAGGGCGGTCCAATCGGCCTATGTGCTGCTGCCAGATCGCGTCCATGCGGGGTTGGCGGGCAAGCCGGTGCAGGCTTACCGGCCCGAATGGTTTGCCGGTGACGAGGTGCGGCGGGTCTGCGTGGCTGCTGCCGGTCTCGCCGGGTTGGACGCGGCCCACTGCGCCGATTGGCGGCTCTTGCTGCTGTTGCCCCACCCTCGCTTTCTGGCGGCCGACCGGGCATTGCGGCAGCAATTGGCGGCACTGGTGCGGCGAGCGGGCGCGGACGGCCCGGTCGCGCTGAAGTCGCATCCGAACGCCACGGCGTCGGCGCATGACCAACTGGGTTTGCCCGCGCACGCTGCGGCAGAGGTGCCGCCCCGCCTGCCGGCCGAGGTGCTGGTGCCACTGTTGCGCCAGACCCGCGTGGTGGGTTCACTGACCACCGCCTTGCTCAGCTTGTCTTTGTTGGGGCGAGGCTTGCAGGTGTATCGCCTGCCGAGCCCGGCGAGCACGTCTGGTTTCGAGGCCGGGGCGCAGCGCGTTTACGATGCGGCCGGCGTGCGGGTCTTTGACCCAGCGCAAGACGGTTGAGCCGCCTGAGCGCTCGGGCGCCTGAGAAAATCCCACGATGACCGAACCCATTCGCGTGTTTGTTGGCGCGGTGCACACGCACCGGCTGATGTTTGAAGTGCTGCGCTGGTCGATCAAGCGCCACGCCTCGCGCCCTGTCGAGGTGCGTTCGATCGGCGAGTTGACTGCCCCGGGCCTGCCGGTGCCGAAGAAGCCTGAAAACCGGCCCGTGACACCGTTCTCTTTCCAGCGTTTCGCCGTGCCCATGTTGGCCGGCTGGCGTGGGCGCGCCATCTATTGCGACTCAGACCAGGTGGTGTTGCGTGACATCGCCCTACTGAACGACTTGCCGATGCACTTTGGCGCCCGCATCCTGCGCCGCACCGAGAAGGGGCCGGACGGCCGCACCGGTGGCCACGCCTCCAGCGTGATGCTGTTGAACTGCGAGAAGTTGCAGGCGTGGGAGCCGCAGCGCATCGCCGACGAACTGGACGCCGGCCGCTACGACTACCGCGCCTTGATGAAGCTGAAGACCGTGTGGCTCAAGGGCTCGATGCCTCGCCACTGGAACGCGCTGGACCACCACGAGCCAGCCACCTGCTTGCTGCACTACACCCGCCGCTCGACCCAGCCATGGATCGCCCGCGGCCACCAGCACGAAGGAATCTGGTTCGAGGCCTTGTTCAGTGGCCTGGACGCTGGAGAGGTGAGCCCCGACGCGGTCGAATACGCCATCGCCAACCGTTTCGTTCGCCCGTCTTTCGGGTGGCAGGCGGAGCGGCGCGAGCCTGATTCGAGCAAGGTGCCGGCCGAGTTGCACGCCGCAGATACCGCCTTCCTCGAGCACTGCAGCAAACACCAGTTCAACAATCTCGACGGCGACTACCGCAGTACGTGAGGCCCTCTGCTTCTTCGAACTGCTTCTTCGAGTGGCTGCCTCCTTCGGGGCTCTTGCTGCGGCCCCTTGCCAGTTTCGGCGTTGGCGACGCCATTGATGTAAAGAGATCTCGATGCGTCGTATCGTGACCTTCGGAACCTTTGATGTGCTGCATGTGGGGCACGTGCTCATCCTGGAGCGTGCACGTGCCTTGGGCGACCGCCTGATCGTGGGCGTCTCATCCGACGATCTGAACTTTCGCAAGAAGGGGCGGCGCCCCATCTATTCGCAGACAGACCGGCTCCACATCATCAGTGCGCTGCGTTGCGTGGATGAGGTGTTCGTCGAAGAGTCGCTGGAACTCAAGGGCGACTACTTGCGCCAGCACCAGGCCTCGGCGCTCGTTATGGGCGACGATTGGGTGGGGCGCTTCGACGAGTTCAAGTCGATCTGCGAGGTGATCTACCTGCCGCGGACGCCGTCGATCTCAACCACCGAGATCATCGAGGTGATCAGGCAGGCGCCGTGAATAGGGCCCCCACGGTCCTTCTGGTCGCTGCTCCCCGAGGGGGCTCACGCAGCGGACCGGCGAAACCGAATCCGCGCGCGCCGCTTGAAACGCGGTAGCGCTAGGCGCGCCCCACTTGAAAAGGGCAGCGCTACGCGCGCCCCGGTGGGACCTTCCGCGTCTCGAGTGCCTTGACGATCCGCGCCGAGGCCTGCCCATCCCGAGGCCCGATCAGGTGTTCGATCAAGGTTTCGCGTTCGACGGGCGGCGGCTTGCCGCTTCGCCGATCCGCCAATGCCTGCTGCAGCGCACCGGCCAACCCCGCCGGCTTGTCAACCCCGTAGGCCACCGTTTCGTAGCGAGGGGTGTTCGGATCCATGCGTTGTTTGTAGCGCCACGCGAAGAGGCCGCGGTAGCTCCAGCGCAGCTTGAGAAAACGGCACCACACCACCGGTTTGCCGAGCGCGGCGAACTCGAACAGCGCGCTGGAGGCGTCGCTGATCAGCACGTCGGCCCGCGCCATCAAAGGCACCAGGTCGTAGCGCTCTGGCCCCAGCACTTCGATGCCGGCCCGCTCCCAGCGCTTCATCCGCTCACGTTGTGGCTCGTACTGCGGCACCACCCACGAGAAGAAGTGGGGCTTCACGATCCAGTGTGCACCGGGCGCGAGTGACTTGAGATCCTCGGGCATCAACTCGAGCGACGACGGATAGAAGGTCGGCGCATAGAGCACGACCGGTGGGCGGTCGGTGCCCATGCTCACCGGGGGCGCTGGCAGCAGCGGATCGAGTTTGGCGAAGCCGACGAGCTCCAGCCGGCTGGTGATGCCGGGCTCACGGGCAACCAACTCGTCCAGCACGCGTTGCGACTCGACGCAGCGCAGATCGAAGCGGTTGAGCCGCGGGTCGAACAACACGTTCTTGACGCCGATGCCGTGGTAGACGAGCGCAGTGCGGGTCGACGGCGCCAGCATCTCGTTGTCGGCCAGGAAGCTGCCGAACACCGCCCAGTCGGGCGCCAGTCGACGCAGCTCCGCATAGGCCTGTGCAGGGTGGTCGACGCGCGTCAAGGTGTGGGCCTCGACCTCCGGCAGGTCGATCGGGATCGCCACGTCGCGCAGCTTCTCGTCGATGCGCAGCAGCGTTGTCACGCGGTGGCCGCGTTCGATGAGCATGCGCACCACCGGAGCAAACTGCGGCAGGTAGTAGAGCTGCTCTGCGAAGAAGGCAACGTGCATGTCGACGGCTGGGAAGGTGGCTGGAGACGCGAAGGTGCGAAGCCGGGAGGTGGCAGTGAAGGGGCGGCCGCATGGATGCAGATCCGGTCTGCCCGACCGCTGTACCGCCTTGACCGCCCGCCCTGGCACCAGGGCTGGGCGGTCATGGCGCTGGGATCACAGCCCCTGCTTCAAGCTCGCGGCGATGAAGGCGTCGAGATCACCGTCCAGCACCTTCTGGGTGTTGGAGATTTCGACGTTCGTGCGCAGGTCCTTGATGCGGCTCTGGTCGAGCACATAAGAGCGGATCTGATGGCCCCAGCCCACATCGGTCTTGGTGTCCTCGAGCTTCTGCTGCTCTTCCAGCCGCTTGCGCATCTCGAAGTCGTACAGACGCGAGCGCAGCCGCCGCCAGGCGACGTCGCGGTTGCTGTGCTGGCTGCGGCCATCCTGGCATTGCACGACGATGCCGGTCGGGATGTGCGTCAGGCGCACGGCCGAGTCGGTCTTGTTGATGTGCTGCCCGCCCGCGCCGCTGGCGCGGAAGGTGTCGGTGCGCACGTCGGCCGGATTGATCTCGATTTCGATCGAGTCGTCGACTTCGGGGTACACGAACAGCGAGGCGAACGAGGTGTGCCGGCCACCGGCCGAGTCGAACGGGCTCTTTCGCACCAGGCGGTGCACACCGGTCTCGGTGCGCAGATGGCCGAATGCGTACTCGCCTTCCACCTTAATGGTGGCGCTCTTGATGCCCGCGATTTCGCCTGGCGTCTCGTCTTCCATCGTGGCCTTGAAGCCCTTGCGCTCGCAGTACTTCAGGTACTGGCGCAGCAGCATGCCGGCCCAGTCGCAGGCCTCGGTGCCGCCGGCACCCGCCTGGATGTCGATGAAGCAGTTGCTCGGGTCCGCCGGGTTGCTGAACATGCGGCGGAATTCGAGCCTCTCGACGATTTCGCGCAGGCCGCTGGCGTCGGTCTCGATCGCCTCCAGCCCTCCCAGATCGTTGTCGGCCTTGCTCATCTCGAACAACTCGGTGTTGTCCGACAGGTTGCTCGTCAGGTGGTCGATGGTGCCCACCACCTCGTCGAGCTGCTTCTTTTCCTTGCCCAACTCCTGGGCCCGCTTCGGGTCGTTCCAGATGTCGGGGTTCTCGAGGGTCGCGTTGACTTCCCTCAGCCGCAGGACCTTTCGGTCGTAGTCAAAGATACCCCCGTAGGTCGAGGGTGCGCTGGGTCAGATCGGCCAGCGAGGTGCCGATGGCGTTGATGCGTTCGATGTCCATGGCGCTCTTCCCGTGTTGTTTGGCGAAACCGCGTATTTTCCCTCAAGAGCGGGTGATCCGCTTCCGGCCATGTGGAACGCCGCTCGGCCTTGCAGCCGTCCACCCCGGGTGGCTGCGAATGGTGGGGAACCCGACAGCCCGTCACAATGGCGGCCTCTTGCCGGGCTGGATGGCCTGGCACCGCCCTCGCGGCGAGCCCGCTCCGCCCATGCCCGAAGTAGCCAGCGACAGTCCCGATGCGGCGTTTGCGCGCCGCCGCCAGGCCCATTGGCGGGCTGTTCGCCGCTGGACGCTGGGCCTGCTGGCGGTCTGGACAGTCGTCACCTTCGGCGTGGCCTATGAGGCGCGAGCGCTGGACTTCAGCTTCTTCGGCTGGCCGTTCAGCTTCTGGGTCGGTGCGCAGGGTGCCACGCTGGTCTACCTGCTGCTGGTGGGCTTCTACGCCTGGGTGACCCGCCGCCTGGACGAAACCTACGACCTCGACGAGCTCGACTGATGCCGGCCCACCGCGCTCCCACGGCCAGCCGCGTGGCCAGCACCCGGTTTCGCAGCCGGCTGCATGGCATCTACCTGGGCTATGCCTTGTGCTTCGTGTTGTTCGTGCTGTCGCTGGTGGTGGCCGAGCGCTGGGGCATGCCCAAGACGTGGATCGGGTTCCTGTTCCTCGCCGCGCCGGTCGTCATTTATGCGGTGATCGGCATCGTCAGCCGCACCACCAATTCGGTCGAGTACTACGTGGCCGGCCGGCGCGTGCCGGCGATGTACAACGGCATGGCCACCGCGGCCGACTGGATGAGCGCGGCGTCCTTCCTGGGCATGGCCGGCACGCTCTACCTGAGCGGCTATGACGGCCTGGCCTTCGTGATGGGATGGACCGGTGGCTATGTGCTGGTGGCGCTGCTGCTGGCCCCTTACCTGCGCAAGTTCGGCCAGTACACGATCCCCGACTTTCTGGGCGCCCGCTACGAGGGCAACCTGGCCCGGCAGATCGGGGTGCTGGCGACGGTGATGGTGTCGTTCCTCTACGTGGTCGCACAGATCTACGGCGTGGGTCTCATCACCACGCGGCTCACCGGCATCGCTTCGTTCGAAGTGGGCATGTTCCTGGGGCTGGGCGGTATTCTGGTCTGCTCGTTCCTGGGCGGCATGCGCGCGGTCACCTGGACGCAGGTCGCGCAATACATCGTGCTGATTCTGGCGTATCTGGTGCCGGTCATCTGGTTGAGCATCAAGCAGACCGGCGTGCCGCTGCCCCACGCGGTGTATGGCCAGCAACTGCAGCAGGTCACACAGGCCGAAGAGCGGCTCAAGGCGGATCCGAAAGAGCAGCAGGTGATTGCCGCCTTCCGCCAACGGGCCGACGAGCTCGGGGCCAAGCTCGAAGACGTGCCCATCGCGCTCGCCGCCGAGCGTGCCGAGATGGAACGATTGATCGAGTCGCTCAAGTCGGTCAACGCGCCGCAGCGCCAGATCCAGGCGGCCGAGCGGGCCCTGTCCCACCTGTTGCGAGACCCGGCCGCCACCGCCGAGGCTTGGGCCCGCGAGCGTGCCGAGCTTCAAGAACGGGCCCGACCGCTGGGCGGCATGCCCGACCATGCCAAGCCCTTCGCGGGCGACCCCCACGGCGACCCCGCCGAGCGACAGGCCTACACCGATTCGCGCAACAACTTCCTGGCCCTCGTGCTGTGCCTGATGATGGGCACTGCCGCGCTGCCGCATGTGTTGACGCGCTACTACACGACGCCTTCGGTGCGCGAGGCGCGCGAGTCGGTCGTGTGGTCGCTGTTCTTCATCGGCCTGCTCTACCTGACGGCGCCGGCGCTCGCGGTGCTGGTGAAGTTCGAGGTCTTCACCTCGCTGGTGGGCACGCCCTTCGATCAGCTTCCGGCCTGGATCGCCAACTGGGCCAAGGTCGATCCCTCCCTGGTCTCGGTGGTGGATGTGAACCACGACGGCGTGTTGCAGCTGGCCGAAATGAAGATCGGAGGCGACATCATCGTGCTGGCCACCCCGGAGATTGCCGGGCTGCCCTACGTGGTCTCGGGCCTTGTTGCTGCCGGTGGGCTGGCCGCCGCACTGTCGACGGCGGACGGTCTGCTGCTGACGATGGCCAATGCGCTGTCGCACGATTTTTACGGCCGCATGATCGATCCGGATGCACCCACCGCACGTCGGGTGATGATCTCGAAGGTGCTGCTGTTGATCGTGGCGCTTGCCGCGGCCTTTGTGGCGGCCCGGAGGGCGGCCGACATCCTGTTCCTGGTCACCGCGGCTTTCTCGCTGGCCGCGTCAGCCTTCTTTCCGGCGCTCGTGCTGGGCATCTTCTGGAAACGCGCCAACCGCTGGGGCGCCGGGGCGGGCATGATGGCCGGCCTGGCCGTCAGCGTCTGGTATCTGGCCACCACCCAGCCGCTGCTGCGAGATTGGCTGCATCTGCGCGGGCCTGCTCAGCTGTGGTGGGGCATCCAGCCGGTGTCGGCCGGCGTCTTTGGTGTGCCGGTGGGATTGGCGGTGACGGTGATCGTGAGCCTGCTCACCCCGCGGCCGTCGCCGCAGGTTGAGGCGTTCGTCGACCAATTGCGCTACCCCCGGCGGGGCCCGGGCTGAGCGGTTGAGCGTCTTTCACCCATGCCGAGCTCTGAGAGCTGCGTGGCCGGTGCCGCGAGCCTTCGTCAGGCGGCCTGCAAGAAGCTGAGAAGGCGCTCGGCCAACGCCGTCGGCTGGTCGTGGTGCAGCATGTGGCCGCAATCGGTGAGCAGGGTCTTCTCCACCTTCGGCACCACCGACAGCCGGGCTTCGAAGTCTTCGCGGGGATAGCGGTTGCCCCACCACTTGGTCACATCTGTCTCGTTGCCTTCCACCCACAGCACCGGCGCGGTGATCAGCTTCCAGGTTTCGAGGATCTCTTCCTTGCGGTAGAGCACCGGGTTGGCACGTTTGTGGGCGGGATCGCCCAGGATGTGCCATCGGCCGTCAGCGCGCGGTTCGGCCCAATGGGTGGCCAGCCATGCGGCCCGCGTGGGATCGAGCCGGGGGTTGTTCTTGATCAAGCGCTCGGCGACGGCCTCCACGGTGGCATAGTCCCGCAACGACGCGTCGGTGCGCAGCTCGTCCAGCCATTGACGCAGCCTCTTCGGTGCGTGATGCGGCCTGGTTTCGGGCAGGCCGAACCCTTCGAGGTTCACCAACCGGCGAATGCGCTCGGGCCGAACGCCGGCGTAGCTCATCACCACGTTGCCGCCCATGCTGTGGCCCAACAGGTCGACCGGTGATTCGCCGTGCAGGCCCAGGTCGACATGGTGCAGCAGCGCGTCTAGATCGCCCAGGTAGTCGGCGAACCAGTAGCTGTCGGTGGGTGGGACACGGGTGAGGCCGAAGCCGCGCCAATCCGCTGCCAGGATGTAGCGCGTTTCGCCTTCCAGCTCGGCCAGCGCATCGACGACGAACTGGAACGAGGCGCCGACGTCCATCCAGCCGTGCACCATGAACAGCGCAGGCCGATCCGGCGTCACCAGCGACGGGTCGCCCCAGGTGATCACGTGGTAGTCGAGCCCGCGCACAGGCACGAAGCGGTCGGTGCCGGGGCGGCGCGGCGAATAGGGGGTGACGGCGGTCGAATCCATGACGCGCAATGTAGAGGCCCGCGCGAATTTCTGCTGCCGCGGGGGTGACAGAATCGTCCGCATGACTTTCCCCGCCTTCACCTTGCGTGCGGCCGAGCCGCGCGATGTACCGGCCATCGTCGACCTGATCGGCGAATTGGCCGAATTCGAGCACCTCAGCCATCTGATGCAGGCCACGCCGGAGACCCTGGCACCACACCTGTTCGGCCCCCGGCCGGCCGCGGAGGCGTGGGTGGCCGAGATGGCCGACGGCTCGGTGGGCGCGTTCGCGCTGTGTTTCACCAACTTCTCGACCTTCCTGGCCAAGCCCGGGCTCTACCTGGAAGACCTCTATGTGAGGCCCCAGCACCGGGGGGGCGGCATCGGGCAGGCGATGTTGCGCCACCTCGGCCGCGTCGCCAACGAACGCGGCTGCGGGCGCTTCGAATGGTGCGTGCTCGACTGGAACGAAAACGCCATTCGCCTGTACGAGAAGATGGGCGCGACGGTGATGCCCGATTGGCGGCTCTGCCGGCTCAGTGGCGATGCCTTGAAGGCGTTCGCGTAGTGGTCTGTAGCGTTTGAACGGGCGTGGAGGACGGTGCGAACGGCGGTCAGCGCAGGGCGCCATCCCATCGGAACGCGCCTTCGACCAGGCGGGGCACGCAACTGCTTGCATTGAGCTGCGAGGCCAGGCGGACGTCTTCGGCATAGCCGCGCTCGATCAGCTCGCGCCCAGAGGCGCAGGCGGTCAGCTTGTCGTGCAGGTGATCGCGTGCCGCAAGGAACACGGCTTCGGCGGCGAGGGCCTCGGGCGACTTGCTGCCGAGCAGCGAGTGCACGATCGCGCCGGCGCCGATCAGGTCTTCCAGTGCAACGCGCAAGGTGCCGTCGGGCCACTGCTCGCCGGCCGCGATGATGGCGACCGGGCCGTCGCCGCTGCGTGACAGCGCACTGGCGACAGCGCTCGCGTTGCGCAGGCAACCGGCGATCACGGCGGGGGCGTGGCACGCGCGGGCCAGCGCGCTGCCGTTGGGCGAGGGCAGCACCAGCTTCAGGCCCGCGGGTGCGGCGCGCAACGAGCTGGGCGACAGAGAAAACCCCCCTTGCTCACGCGGGCCGGCCAGCAGTGCGCTGCGCTGCTCGGCATAGGCTGCGGCCGATTCATCCTTGTGCGGATAGGGCCACACGGCGGCACCGCGTTCGCAGGCGATGTCGACGCAGGTCGAGAACGACAGCACGTCGACGAGCACGACCGCCGGGCACAAGGCCGCCACGTTGCGCAGCCCCGGCATGCCCCAATCCACCCTGACATCGAAGCCTTGTTGCGCGGCGAACATGGCCTGGGTGCTTGTGTTCATCTTTTCTCTCCCTTGACTGGTGGCCTGGCGGCTGGGCGATTCACGCCGGGGCGTGGGCGCCTACAGCTTGGCCAGGCGTTCCTTGGCGTCTTCCAGGTTCTTCGGATGGCCGCGGCCAACGTCCACAAAACGCTGCAACAAGGACTTGGCCTTGCCGTTGTCACCCAATTGCAGCCACACGAGCGCCTCGCGGTAGTCGATCGGCAGCGTCGCTTGTCCACGCAGGCTGCGGGCCTGGGTGAAGAAGCGCAACGCATCCTGCAGGGCGCCTGTCTCGGCTTTGACGCGGGCCAAGCCGTAGAAGGCGAAAGCGCGGCCCGGTTCGACCTGGACAAGCCGCTCGAACAAGGCCTGGGCCGGCGCTGGCTGCTTGTTGTTCAGGCGTTGGGCGCCGATCTGCCCGAGGCTGCCATAGACGGCCGAGCGCAAGGCGTTGTCCTTGCCAGGCTGCACCGCCCACAGCAGCTTCTCCGCTTCGTCGTACTTTTCTTCGCTCACCGCCACCAGCGCGCGAAGGCAGCGGGCTTGCTCAGGGTACTTGGCTTCGGTGCTGCGTGCGAGGTCGCGGGCCTTGTCGGTGCCGCCGCCGGCAATGCTCGGCGCCGCGAGGTAGAACTGCATCAAACCCAAGCGGTGGTTGAAGGCATCGGGCTGCAGCGCGACCGCCTTTTCGTACGACTCGCGTATGCGGCCGGCCATGCCCATGGCCTTGAACATGCCGGCCCGCAGTGCTTGCACCCCCAGCAGGTTGGCCAGCACGTAGTGGCAGACCCCGGACTCGGGGTGCGCTTTGACGCAGGCTTCTGCCACTGGCACGCCGGCGTCCTGTTGCGCCGGTGTGCCCTGGCTGAGCACGGCGAAACCCAGCGCCAGCGTGGCTTGCGGGTCGCCGGGCTCCGCCTTCAACTTCTGCCGGGCTTGTGCTTCCAGCTCCGCATACCGGTCGGATTCGAGCAGCTCTTCCCACGCCGGATCTGCGAGGCTTTGAGCGCGGGCTGCGCCAAGGGGGAGGAGGGGCAGGGCACAGCAGGTGGCGAGGACGAGGGTGCGCAGTGGTGACAGGCGATGTGACATGGAAGAGTATGAACAGTGGCGGGCGAAGGTGGGTGCTGCGCTGGGCAGGGTCAGCCCGCTGGGACGAGGCGGGGTATCGCCTTACGCTTGGCAGGATGAACGACAAGGAAATGGCGGGGGTTGACCGTGTCAACCCTGATGACGTGAACGCCGAAGACCGCTATGGGCATTGGCATGGCGGCTTTCGGTGGAAGGTGCCGGCGCGGTTCAACATCGCCGACGCGTGCTGCGGACGCTGGGCGCGCAGCCACCCTCGCGCAGTGGCCATCCGCGCCGAACGCGACGATGGCGCCGTGACATTGCACCGTTATGCCGAGCTGCAGGCGGCGGCGAACCGCTTGTCCCATGCACTGCGCCGGCTGGGTGTGAAGCCAGGTGATCGCGTGGCGATCGTGATGCCGCAACGCTTCGAGACGGCGGTGACCCACATGGCCGTGTACCAGCTGGGCGCGGTGGCCATGCCGCTGTCGATGTTGTTCGGCCCGGACGCGCTGGAGTACCGCCTGAACGACAGCGAGGCCCGCGTGGCCGTGGCCGATGAAAGCTCGATGGCCCATCTCCGATCCATCCGCGCGTCGTGTGCTTCGCTGCGCACCGTGGTGGCGGTGGGCCAGGCGGCCGGGCAGGGAGACATCGATTGGGATGCGGTGCTGGCGCGCGAGGCCGCCACCTTTACCGCGCGTCGCACCCACGCGGACGACCCGGCCGTGCTCATCTACACCAGCGGCACCACCGGCCCACCGAAGGGGGCCTTGATTCCCCACCGCGCCTTGATCGGCAACCTGAGCGGCTTTGTCTGCAGCCAGAACTGGCTTCGTGGCGGCGGCGGGGCACCGAAACGGCGTCTGGGGCCTGGTGGCGCACCGGCAGATGCGGTCTTCTGGAGCCCGGCGGATTGGGCCTGGACGGGCGGGCTGATGGATGCCCTGTTGCCCGCTCTGTACTTCGGCGTGCCGATCGTGGCGTTCCGGGGGCGATTCGGTGCCGAGCGGGCCTTCGAGCTGATGCAACGGCATCGGGTGACCAACACCTTCCTGTTCCCCACGGCACTCAAGGCGATGATGAAGGCGGTGCCTCATCCGCGCGAGCGCTACCCTAGCCTGGCGCTGCGCGCGGTGATGAGCGCCGGCGAGGCGGTGGGTGATGCGGTGTTCGAGTGGTGCCGCTCGGAGCTGGGGCTCACGGTGAATGAAATGTTCGGGCAGACCGAGATCAACTACATCGTCGGCAATTGCAGCCAGACGATGGGCACCGACGGTCACCCTTGCATCGGTTGGCCCGCGCGGCCGGGCAGCATGGGGCGCGCCTATCCCGGGCACCGTGTGGCCGTCATCGACGACGAGGGTCGCGAGTGCCCGCGCGGCACGCCCGGCGACGTGGCCGTTCATCGGCTCGATGTGCAGGGTGACCCGGACCCGGTCTTCTTCCTGGGGTACTGGAAGCGCGATGACGCGACCCGCGCGAAATTCACTGGCCCGATGGCGTCGAGCTGGTGCCGCACCGGCGATACGGCGGTGATGGATGAAGACGGCTACCTCTGGTACCAGGGGCGCAGCGACGATGTCTTCAAGGCCGCGGGGTACCGAATCGGCCCCAGCGAGGTGGAGAACTGCCTGGTCAAGCACCCGGCCGTGGCCAACGCGGCGGTGGTGCCCAAGCCGGATGCCGAGCGAGGGGCGGTGGTGAAAGCCTATGTCGTGTTGGCCCCTGGCTGCGCCGGCAGCGACGAGTTGATCGCGGACCTGCAGCGCCATGTGCGCGGCCAGCTCGCGCCCTACGAGTACCCGAAGGAGATCGAGTTCATCGATGCCTTGCCCATGACGACGACCGGCAAGGTGCAGCGGCGGGTGCTGCGCTTGCAGGAGGAAGAGCGAGCCCGCCTGGCCGCGGCCGCGCCACGGTAGCGGCGCAGGCCCGTGAATCCGCGGCGTCGGCCCGCCGCGGCACGCCTCGTCGCAGCGGCGCACAGGCCTCAGCATCGCCAGTCGCGCGGGCGGCAGCCCGGCTCGGGCGGTGGCGTGACTGCCTGCCGTGGGCTGCTGGCTGGCGCTGGCCGAGTGGTGGGGGTGCTGGGCGCGGCCGCAGGCGCCCGCCAGGCAGGCGGCCACAACAACGCGATGGCCAGCAGCGCGGCGAGGCAACGCAGCGGTGGCATCGTCAGCGCGCGCAGCGCCCGGTGACCGCGCGCGCGGCGAGGAAGGGCAGGCCAAGCAGGCCGCCGAGCGCCACGGGCCCGATCTGCCCGGAGGCGGCTTTCGGGTCCTTGAGGCAGTCGGGTTCGGCCGCCTCCTGGACGGCTCGGGCCAGCGCCGTGTCGGTCCGCTCGATGGGCTGTCCCGTCGCCTCGGCGGCGCGTTCCTGCAGCAAGGGGCGGCGAGCTGCCTGCCGGATCGCATCGCGGGTGGCAGCGCTGTCCAGCAGCCGCTCTGCCGGTGGGGCGGATGCCGCGGGAGCCTGGGCCGACACCTCGGGCGTGGGCAGGCTGGAAGGCGCTGCCTGTGCCGTTGGCGCGGGCGTGATCCAGGTCGATTGATGCGGCCGGACGGCGGGGCGTGGGGAGGGCGAGGGTGTGGCGGGCGAAGGTGTGTCGGATCGGTGGGCGGCCTCGGCCTGGCGGGTCGGCACGTTGGGCTGAGGCCTTGGGTGATCGGGTGTCGGTGGCGGGGTGGGTTCGCGCAGCGGCCACAGCATCAACGCCAGCGGTTCGTGCGGTACCTCCACGACGCGCCGATGCATCGCGTGCCAAAGGGCGACGATCAACCCCAAGTGCAGTGCCAGCACCGCGAGGCCGAGACCGGCGCCGTGGCGCCGGGTGGCCCACGGCGAATCAGGCCGTGTCGTCATCGGGCCGGTACTCCAGCAGATCGCCAGGTTGGCACTGCAAGACCTTGCAGATCAGCTCCAGCGTGTCGAAACGAACGCCCCGCACCTTGCCGGACTTCAGCAGCGAAATGTTCTGCTCGGTGATGCCCACATGCTCGGCCAGTTCGCGTGAGCGCATCTTGCGTCGAGCAAGCATCACATCGAGGTGTACGAGGATGGCCATCAGACAAACCCCTCGTTCTCCTCGGCCACTCGAGCGGCTTCGCCCATCACACGGGCGATGGCGAGAAAGACCAACGCACCCAGCACCAGCGCATAGTCGTTCGAGCTGATCGAGACGATCAGCTGCCGCTGTCCGGGTGGGTTGTCCCACGACACGGCGACCGACAGCAGCACGTGCGACAGCGGGATGGTGATCGACAAGGCCAGCAACAAGGCGGAAAAGCGATGTAGGCAGGTGAGGGCGCGCTGGCCGAACACGTTGCCCTTCAGGTACTCGCCGAACAGCGACCACAGCTGCCACATGAGGCCCAACCCGATGCCGACGGGCCACAGCGTCACCAGCGCCAGCCGGGTGCGCACCGCCAGCGTCAAGCCGTCTTGCGACAACCCCACCATGTCCAGCCCACCGATCTGCTGAAAGCCGGCGTCCATCAGCGTCTCGGGGATCAGCAACACCATCAGCGGCGTCGCCAGCAGCAGCAACCCGGCCACCAGCGACAAGCCGCGAATCCAGCGCGACAGGCGGCGCAGGCGGACGGTCAACGGCAGGGCGGAGGCGCGTGGCGCGGTGGATGGCGAGATCATGGACTTAATGTTAAACGATAAAAAATAGACGTCAAACAAGAACATCGCATCTCGGTCGACTGCATGCTTGGTGCCATCAATTGAGGAAGTGGTTCTTAATTGGTTATGTCTTGATGGCTTGCTCATCTGGACTGGGAGACTCGCTTGGCGGTGGCGGACTGTTCAACCATCGACCTATGAAGTTGGCGATCTATCAAGGGTCGCATCCGTGCGGTGTCGGTCGCGAATGTCACCCTGCTGACCATGAAGAGTGTTTACTGGTTCTATAGTGGTTTTGCCTGAAGCAATTTGTTTCACGTCGGCGCAGACTGGCGTCGCCGCCGGCCGTTGGGGCATGGCGGAAAAGCCCATCCTTCCAAGGAGCCCGTCATGTCCACATCAAAAGGCGCCAGCCTGCGGCGCCAACGTCTCGACTGGTTGTCCGTTTTGTCTTCCTCGGTCGCTGCAGCCGGCTTGCTCGGCGCCGGGGCCGCACACGCCGCTTCCACCGTCGCACCGGTGGCGAATGCCGCCGCGCCTGTGTGCCAAGCCTGGTCGGCCAGCCAGGTCTATGTCGGCGGCGACACGGCCACCCGCAACGGCGTGAGCTACAAGGCCAATTGGTGGACACAGGGTGACGACCCGGCCACCCACAACGGCGGCCCGGGCAGCGGCCAGCCCTGGACGCAAATCAGCAGTTGCAACGGCACCCCTCCGCCCCCGCCCCCACCGCCGGCACCCGCGCCCTGTGACCCATGGAAGGGCACCTACACCTACCCGAAGGGCGCCCTGGTCAAGGAAAACGCGGTCGGCTACGAGGCCCAGTCGCAAACGCTGAACCAGCAGCCATCCACCCACAACGGCTCACCCGGCAGCGGCCAACCCTGGAGCAAGACGACCAAGTGCGATGCGCCGCCGCCGCCCCCGCCGCCGCCCGGCGGGCTCGTCTTCGGCTCGTACAAGGACATCACGATCAATCTGAACTGGAACACCACCGAGCTTTCCACCAAGGTGACGGGTTCGCTGCAGCCCGTGCTCAGCGTGATGCCGGCGCGGCAGCGCACGGCCACCTGGGCCTTTGCGACCGGTGAATGCGGCTCGGAGAACTGGGCCGGTGTCACCCCGGCAGCGCTGGTGGCGGCCAACGTGTCCAAGTGGGTGGCTGCCGGCAAGAAATACATCATCTCCACCGGTGGCGCGGCGGGCTCGTTCAGCTGCGGCTCTGACGCCGGCTTCGAGAAATTCATCGCGACCTACAACTCGTCCAGCCTCATCGGCGTCGACTTCGACATCGAAGCCGGGCAGAGCCAGGCCGTGATCGACAGCCTCGTCGCACGGGTGAAGGCGGCGCAGCCCAAGCACCCGGGCCTTCGCTTCAGCTTCACGCTGGCCACGCTGGGTGGCAACTCGCCGCAAAGCCTGGGCGATGCGGGCGTTCGGACGATGAACTCGATCAAGTCGCAGGGGCTCAGCAACTACATCATCAACCTGATGACGATGGACTACGGCAGCACCTCGCCCACCAACTGCGTGGTGGTCAACGGCAAGTGCGACATGGGCAAGTCGGCCATCCAGGCAGCCAACAACCTGCACAACCACTGGGGCGTGCCGTACAGCCAGATCGAGATCACGCCGATGGTGGGTGGCAACGACACCCAGGACGAGACCTTCACCTTGGCCGACGTGGACACCGTGTCGAACTTCGTGCTGGCCAACAAGCTCTCGGGTGTGCACTTCTGGTCGCTGGACCGTGACAACGACTGCGCGCCCGGCTGGGCTTCGCCCACCTGCAACAGCTATGGTCAGGCGGGCACCTGGGGCTTCACCAACCGGTTCATCACCAAACTCGGTCAGTGACGCCGCGTGGTTGAAGGGCGGCCCGCCGACGCGCGGGCCGCCGCCCGTCGCAAAAAGGGGCGCGATGCCATTGGCTGGCCATCGCGCCCCTTCTTTCTGGCTGCCTGCCGCCCAGCCTGGGGCATCAACTGGTCTGCTTCTTCGCGCTCAGATGTGGCAACTGGAATGCGATTGGTCTACAGGCGCTGATCGGCCGTGAACGATCGGCGCCGCACTGTCGAGGGCTATCAATTTACTCAGGCATTTGTACGTTCTTGACATGCTTGGGTGGCCACGGTGGCGAGGCCGTTTACGCCCCATTACAAGGCGGTGATTCATTTACTGGTCTTATAGTGGTTTTACCTGAAGCAGACCACTGATCACGGGGGGAGACTGCAGCCCGCCGCACGCCAACCGCGCGGCCTCGACACCCCCCGAAAACAGGAGAAGACTGTCATGACCCCATCTGCAGCCGCTGGAGCGCGGCGTCATCGACTCGATTGGCTGGCCGTGCTGTCGGCGGCCGTGGCCGCCACGACCTGCCTCGCGCCCGCCGCCGCATCGGCCGCGGGCAGCCAGGTGCAGCTCGCACCGGCGTGCCAGCCGTGGGACGCTGCCGTCGCCTATGTCAAGGGCGACACCGTCACGCGCAATGGCGCCAGCTACGTCGCCAACTGGTGGACTCAAGGGGATGACCCAGCCACGCACAACGGGCCGGACGGCAGCGGGCAGCCGTGGACGCCCATCAACAGCTGCGGCGGCACACCGCCCCCGCCGCCCGCGCCTGCACCGTGCGACGCCTGGCGGGCCGACTACACGTACCCCAAGGGTTCGCTGGTCACCGAAAACGGCAAGGGCTACAAGGCCCTGTCGAAGTCGCTGAACCAGGACCCGGCACAGAACAGCGGCCCCAAGGGCAGCGGTGAGCCCTGGACGAAGTCCAAGAAATGCGACGTGACACCACCGCCCCCGGGCGAACTGGTGTTCGGCTCGTACAAGGACATCACGATCAACATGAACTGGAACACCAGTGAGTTGTCGACCAAGGTCACCGGTTCGCTGCAACCGGTGTTGAGCGTGATGCCGGCCAAGCAGAAGTCCACCACCTGGGCCTTCGCCACGGGCGAATGCGGTTCGGAGAACTGGGCGGGCGTCACGCCGGCGGCCCTGGTGGCGGCCAACGTCTCGAAGTGGGTGGCAGCCGGACGGCAGTACATCATTTCCACCGGCGGTGCGGCAGGCTCGTTCAGCTGCGGCTCGGACGCCGGCTTCGAGAAGTTCATCAGCACCTACGATTCGCCGATGCTGCAGGGCGTGGACTTCGACATCGAAGCCAACCAGAGCCAGGCGGTGATCGATGGGTTGGTGGCGCGGGTCAAGGCGGCGCAATCGAAGCACCCGAAGCTGCGCTTCAGCTTCACGCTGGCCACGCTGGGCGGCAGCTCGCCGCAGAGCCTGGGTGATGCGGGTGTGCGGACGATGAACTCGATCAAGTCGCAGGGGCTGAGCAACTACATCATCAACCTGATGACGATGGACTACGGCAGCACCTCGCCCACCAACTGCGTGGTGGTCAACGGCAAGTGCGACATGGGCAAGTCGGCCATCCAGGCGGCCAACAACCTGCACAACCACTGGGGCGTGCCGTACAACCAGATCGAGATCACCCCGATGGTGGGCGGCAACGACACGGTCGACGAGACCTTCACGCTGGAAGACGTGGACGAGGTGTCGGCCTTCGCGTTGAGCAACAAGCTCTCGGGCATTCACTTCTGGTCGCTCGACCGCGACAACGATTGCCCGCCGGGCTTTGCCTCGCCCACCTGCAACAGCTATGGCGAAGCCGGTACCTGGGGCTTCACCAACCGCTTCATCACCAAGCTGGGGCAGTGAGCCAGGCCGCGAAGGCCCGCTGACGGGCGCATGCCGCCGCTGCCGGCGGCAGCGCCCGGCCCGCCACTGCGGCACACTGGAGGCTTCCTCATCGGAAGCCTCTTTTTCATGCAGCAGATACCTTTGGGGCGCAGCGACCTGCTGGTCAGCCCGATTTGCCTGGGCACCATGACCTTTGGCGAGCAGGTTGATGAACCGGGCTCGCACGCCATCCTCGACCACGCCGTGGCGCGGGGGTTGAACTTCATCGACACCGCCGAGATGTACCCCGTGCCGCCGCGGGCCGAGACCTGCGGCGCCACCGAGACCATCATCGGCCGCTGGCTGGCGCAGCGCCCTGGGCTGCGTGAGCGGCTGGTAATCGCGAGCAAGGTGGCCGGCCCATCGCGCGGCATGCCGTGGATCCGCGGCGGGGCGGCCGATCTGACGCCCGCTGACATCCGGGCGGCATGCGACGCCAGCCTGCAGCGGCTTCAGACCGACCGGATCGATCTCTACCAGATCCATTGGCCCAACCGCAACGCACCCAGTTTCGGCTCGATCTACTTCGACCCCGGCCGCGACGGTGAGTACACCTCGGTGCACGATCAACTGGAGGCACTGGCGGGCCTGGTGAAAGCGGGCAAGGTGCGCTACATCGGCCTGTCGAACGAAACGCCGTATGGCGTGGCCGAATTCGTGCGCGTGGCCGAGGCCCACGGCCTGCCGCGCGTGCTCACCGTGCAGAACCCGTACTGCCTAATCAGCCGCTCGCTGGACAACGGGCTGGACGAGACGCTGCACCGCCTGGGCGTGGCCCTGATCCCGTACTCGCCCTTGGGCTTTGGCCTGCTGACCGGCAAGTACGACGAGCGGGGCATCCACGACCCGACCAGCACGGGCCGCATGGCGCTGTTCGAGCGGATGAAGCAGCAGCGTTGGGGCCGCCCCGAGGCGCTGGCCGCAGCGCGGCGCTACAACGCGCTGGCGCGCGACAACGGCCTCACGCCCACCCGCATGGCGCTGGCCTGGTGCTACACCAACTGGCGCGTGGCCTCGACCATCATCGGGGTCACCACGCGCGAACAGCTCGACGAAGACATCGACGCCTGGGGCACCAACTTGTCAGGCGAGGTGTTGGCGGCCATCGATCAGATCCGCTGGGAGATCCGCGACCCGGCGCAGTGACCATGGCGAAGAAGGACAAACACGTCAGCGAAACCCCGGCCACCCAGTGGCTCAAGGCCCACGGGGTGGCCTTCACGGAACATGTCTACGACTATGTGGACCACGGCGGCACGGCCGAGTCGTCACGCCAGCTGGGCCGGCCCGAGCACGAGGTGATCAAGACACTCGTGATGCAGGACGAGAAGGCCGAGCCGCTGATCGTGTTGATGCACGGTGATCGGCAGGTCAGCACCAAGAACCTGGCGCGGGCCATCGGCGTGAAGAGCGTCGAGCCGTGCAAGCCCGACATGGCCCAACGCCACAGCGGCTACCTGGTGGGCGGCACCTCGCCCTTCGGTACGCGCAAGGCAATGCGGGTGTATGTCGAGGCCACCGTGCTCGACCTGGCCGGCATCCTGATCAACGGCGGGCGGCGCGGCTACCTGATCGGCATCCCGCCGGCGGTGTTGACCGAGGTCCTCGGGGCTCAGCCGGTGAGCTGCGCATTGGCCTGACGGCCGCTGACGGCTGCTGACGGCGCCGCCTCGGGTGGAGAGCGCGGGCGCGCGCGGCTCAGCGGCCGTCCAGCCCGCCCGCCATCGTGGTGGTGGAGGACGCCATCACCGCGTCGATCTGGCGCAGCACCTCATCGAATGCCAGGGGCTTGGTCACATAGGCCCGCGCACCCGCTGCCAGAGCCGCGTTGACCGTTTCGTCCATCGCGTCGGCCGACACCATCACCACCGGCAACCTGCGCAGCCTGGGATCGGCCGCGAGCGTGGCCAGCAGATCGAGGCCGCGCCCGTCGGGCAGTTGCATGTCCAGCAGCAGCAGATCGGGCGCCTTGCTGCGTATCGATGCCAGGCCCTCGGCCAAGGTGCCGCAGACATCCAGCTTCAGATCGGGGCGACGCCCGACGAGCGCGGCCATCACCAAGGCGTTGACGGAATCGTCTTCGATGTAGAGCAGGCGGCGCTGCCGACCCTCAGCGGGCTCGGCGTCGTAGTACTCGGCCGCGTGCTCCAGCACTTCGCTGGGCGGCTGGGACATCGGCAAGATGACGATGAATTCGCTGCCGACGCCGGGGCGGCTGCGCACGTTCATGTGGCCCTGCATCAGTGACACCAGGGTGCGAGTGACCACCAGGCCGATGCCCGCGCCCGGCTTGCCGGAGGATTCGCGGCCCAGCCGGTTGAACGATTGGTACAGCCCATCGAGCTGGGTGCTCGTCATGCCCAGGCCGGTGTCGCGCACGATGATCTGCACCGTGTCGGGCGTGGTGCCGGGCTGGGCCCGCAGGCTCACCTTGCCGCCGGGCCGGTTGTACTTCACCGCATTGCTCAGCAGGTTGACCAGCACCTGCTCCACCCGCACCGGATCGGCATGCACCCAGCGGGCCGTGTCAGCGATCTCCATCGAGCAGCGCACCTGCTCATGCTCGGCGTCGGCCGCCACGAAGGCCATCGCGTCGCGCGCCAGCGGTGCCAGGTCCACCGGCCCCAGCGCGAGGCGCAGCCGGCCGGATTCGATGCGTGACAGGTCGAGCACATCACTGATCATGCCCGTCAGGTGCCAACCGGCGCGCTCGATCAACGCGACCCCTTCGCGCCGCTTGGGGTCGTTCTGCACGGCCGGGTCTTGCGCCAGCGATTGCGCAAAGCCCACGATGGCGTTCAGCGGGGTGCGCAACTCGTGGCTCATGCGCGAGAGGAACTCGGTCTTCGCCAGGCTCGCGGCCTCGGCGGCGGCGCGGGCCTGTTCGGCCGCGCGGGTGCGCAAGGCGTCGGAGATGTCCGAGACGACGACGATCCACACCACTTCGCGGGCGCCGCTGACAGGCGTGATCTGCGCCTGCGCCTCGAACGGCGGCGCGCTGGCGGGCTTGAGCGTCAGCCGGTCGGTGCGGGCCTCGCGCCTGCGCATGCGCTGCGACAGCCATTCGGCCAACTCGATGTCGCCGTTCAGCGTCTCGACCAGGGCGATGCCGGCCAGCGTTCCGCGACGCGAGAGGCCGTCCGGGGCCTGGCCCAGCAGCCGCGCGGCGGCGTCGTTGGCGTATCGAACGCTCATGGCGCCGTCGAGAGCCAACAGGCCATCGCGCAGCGAACCGAGAATGGCCGAGCGCTCGGTCAGGCCCTCGCGCAGTTGCTGCTCGGCGGATTCGCGGCGGCCCGTTTCGACGGCGCGCGCATCCAGGAAGCGGTTCAGGGCCTGGCTCAGCACCACGATCTCGTCGCCGGAGCCGTCGGGCGAGCCTTGTACCGGCAGACGGGCGGTGGGGTCATCGGTCTTCAAGTCACGCAGGTCGTGAACCAGCGCCAGCAGGCGGCGAATGACCAGCCGGTGCATCACCCACAACAGGCCGAGCGCGATGGCCACCACCTTGAGCAATTCCCACGGCAGCCGCTGCATTGCCCGGTGCTCGATCTGCGCGTCGATCTCGGCGAAGGATTCGCTGATGCGCAATGTGCCGATCGGCATCGGCCGGGCGGCCACCTTCAGCGGCATGTCTTCAGGCTCACTGCCCGGGGCGGGCTGAAACCCGGGGCGCGACACATCGACCAGCGCCTTGCCATCGTCCGCCAGCACCTGCACCCGCACGATGGCCCCGTCTCGCACCAGATTGCGTGCCAGCAGGTCGAGTGTGGCCAGGTCGTAGTTCCACAGTGCGAGGGCGATCGGCGGCGAGCTCAGCGCCAGGGCCGAATCGGCCCGCACATGGGCCGAACGGGTCAGTTCGCCCCGCTCACGCCACAGCTCGATGCCCCCCGCCAGCACGAACACCAGCACGGCAAACGCTGCAACCGACACCAGCATCCGCGTGACCAGTGACGAGTTAATGCGCAGCAAGCCTTCAGTCCCTCGGGTGTTTCTCAGGGTAGTGGGCGGTCCTGCCGGGCATCCGGCCGTCTGTCCAGCATACCCAAGCCCCGGGTTGCCGCCAATCCGTGCTGGCGTCGAGGTGGCGCCACGACGACGGGCAGGGGTGATGGACGCTTACACTTCGGCCCCGGCCCAGAGGCCGTTACGGTGAAATCGGGATGCTCTACCTGTACTCGTTGGCCGCCATCGTGGCCGCCTATCTGATCGGATCGCTGTCGTTCGCGGTCATCATCAGCCGGGTCATGGGTCTGTCGGACCCGCGGACTTACGGCTCGGGCAATCCCGGGGCCACGAATGTGCTGCGATCCGGCAACAAGGCCGCAGCGGTGCTGACGCTGGCGTTCGATGCCTTGAAAGGGTATCTGCCGGTGCTCGGCGCCTTCTGGGTGCAGCCCCGGCTGGGTTGGGGCGAGCTGACGATCGGGCTGATCGGCCTGGCGGCGTTTCTGGGGCACTTGTGGCCGATCTTCTTCCGTTTCCAGGGCGGCAAAGGCGTGGCCACCGCTGCTGGCGTGCTGTTGGCGCTGAACCCGCTGCTGGGCGCGGCCACGCTGGCCACCTGGGTGATCGTGGCGTTCTTCACCCGCTATTCGTCGCTGGCTGCCCTCGTGGCGGCCGCCTTCGCGCCGTTCTTCCAGTTGCTGAACTGGGGCGCCTCGGCCATGGTGCTGCCCATTGGCGTGATGAGCCTGCTGCTCGTCTGGCGGCACGAGGGCAACATCCGCAAGCTGCTGGCCGGCACGGAGTCGAAGCTGGGCCAGAAAGCCTCGCCTGCGGCCCCCGCCCCCGCGCCTGCCACTGGTCACCACGGCAAACACCATCACCACCGAAAGCATTGAGATGACGATCCAACGATTCGACGCCGGCCCGCGCATGGCGGAAATGACCGTTCACAACGGCGTGGCCTACCTGGCCGGCCAGATTGCCGAAGACGCTTCGCAAGACATCACCGGCCAGACGCGCCAGGTGCTGGGCGCCATCGATGCCCTGCTGGAGCGGGCGGGCAGCCACAAGACCAAGGTGTTGCGGGCTCAGATCTTCCTGGCCGACCTGGCGGACTTCGCGGCCATGAATGCGGTGTGGGAAGGCTGGGTCGTCCCTGGCCAGACGCCGGCACGGGCCACGGTGCAGGCCGCGCTCGCCAAGCCCGAGTGGAAGATCGAAATCGTCATCACCGCGGCCGTTTGACGGCGGAATCTTCTCTCGCGCCAGGCCCCGTCCGGGGCCCCAATCATCGCCGCGCGGCGGTGTAGGGCCGCCTCCGCCGATCGGCCTGACGCGGCCCTTTCAGCCTTCGCCAGCCTCTTCACCCGGGAGGGGCCTGTCGGAGGACCACGGGGCCGTGCCGACCTGCCTCAGCTCGCTGTGAGTGTTCACTGCGCGCCGGGCAGGCCCGGGAGGGCGGCCCCGGCGGCCGGCACCCGCGGTCAGTCGTCCAGTGGCGTCAGGCCGAGCAGGGTCACGTCGCCGCGCCCCTGTCGGACGATCACAGGTTCGTCGCCGCTCAGATCGATCACCGTGGTCGGCTGCATCGGGCAGGCGCCTGAATCCACCACCAGCTGCAACTGCTTCTGGAACCGCTCGCGGATGTCCTGGGGCTCGTTCATCGCCTCGTGCTCGCCCGGAGGAATCAAGGTGGTGGCCAGCAGCGGCTGGCCGAACTCGGCGAGCAGCAGCTGCAGCACCTTGTGCTCCGGCACCCGCAGGCCGATCGTGCGCCGCGACGGGTGCGACAAGCGTCGCGGCACCTCTTTCGTGGCCTCGAGGATGAAGGTGAACGGGCCGGGCGTGGCGTGCTTCAGCAGCCGGTACTGCCGGTTGTCCACGCGGGCGTAGGTGGCCAGCTCGGACAAGTCGCGGCACAGCAAGGTCAGGTGGTGCTTGTCGTCCACCTGGCGGATGCGACGCAGCTTCTCGGCGGCGCCCTTGTCGTCCAGATGGCACACCAGTGCGTAGCTGGAATCCGTGGGAACGGCGGCGACCCCACCGGCATGCAGGATCTGCGCAGCCTGCTTGAGCAGACGCGGCTGAGGGTTGTCCGGATGGACCTCGAAGAGCTGAGACATGGCGGAATTGTCTCCGCGCTGGCGCAGCCACGACGGTTGAATCGTGCGGGCGCGTTGCCAAGGCAACAAGCCGCTCGGTGGCAGGGGGAGGGGAGTGAGCATGGGCGGCGTGGCCGACGCTGGCGTGGCAGGCAGGCAGGCAGGTGGGCGAGTGCGGTCAGGCAAGCCGCATGCCGGCTTGGAATGGCGCACACTGGCGAGATCGACCCACGCGGATCGAATCGGCCGTCAACAGCGCGCCGGGTTCGTCCGTTGAGCGGTTTTCCCGACCATCCATCGAGGAGCTTTCATGACTCACACCACGCCTTCGATCGTCCGCCGCACCGCGGCATGCCTGTCCGCCAGCCTGCTGTTCACGCTGGGCGCCTGCTCCACCGCGCCGACCGACGCGGCCGACCAGCCCGCCAGCAACCCGCCGCTGGTGGCTGGCTGGCAAGAGCACACCAGCCCGCTGTACAACCTGGGCCCTGGCCCGACGGCGGGGACGACCGTCTGGATGGTGTCGGCGCTGTTGCCGCGAGGCAACTACCAGGTGATCAACCGGCAAGGAGATCGCGCCCGGCTGCTGGAAGGCCATCGGTTCGAAGTGGATGGCAGCATCAACAAGGAAATCCGGCTGATCCTGCCCTTCGCGTCGGGCAGCCTGGAGGCGATCGAAGAGAAGTACGTGGTCGCTCAAGCGTCCGTCAAGGGCAGCAAGGGCACTCCGTGAGTTGAGCCTGATCGCTGAGCCCGCGCGTGATCCTGTGCGCTCGCGGGCCGGTTTGCCTTGGCGCATGCCGGGCGCCGCCGCTGGCGCTATGCTGGCTGGATGGCACTTGAAACCCTCGAAGGCACCACCGGGCCGCACCCGGTGGTCAGCATCATCGTCCTGCATGGGCTGGGCGCTGACGGCAACGATTTCGTGCCGGTGGCGCAGCAGCTGGATCTGCGACCAGTCGGCCATGTGCGGTACATCTTCCCCCACGCGCCCGTCCGCGCCGTCACGCTCAACGGCGGCGCGCGGATGCGCGCCTGGTACGACATTGCGTCGCTGGAGCTGTCGCAGCGCGAAGACGAAACGGGCCTGCGACAGTCGCGGCTGGACGTTCAGGCGCTGATCGACCGCGAGGTCGAGCGCGGTGTGGCCGCCGAGCGCATCGTCCTGATGGGCTTTTCCCAGGGCTGCGCGATGACCCTGTTGACCGGGCTGCGTGCGCCGCAGCGCCTGGCGGGCCTGGTGGGCTTGTCTGGCTACCTTCCACTGGCGGCGATGACGGCCTCGGAACGCACGGCCGCCAACAGCCACACGCCGATCTTCATGGCCCACGGTCGCCACGATCCCATCGTGCAGCCGGCGCTGGGCACCATCTCCCGAGACGCCCTGCGCGCCCTGGGCCACGAGGTGGAATGGCATGACTACCCGATGGAGCACGCCGTCTGCGCCGAAGAGATCTCCGATCTGAACCGCTGGCTGCTGAAGGTGCTGGTGCCTGCTTGATCGGCTCAAGGGTCTGTCGGGGGCCCGGCAGCCGGCAGCCCGCTACATGGCCTTGAACAGGTGCACGTAGGCGCGGCTGACGGGCAGCTCATGGGCGTGGCCGCGCAGGCGCAGCCACAGGCGGCTGGCTTCGTCGCGGCGGGTGCTCTCGAGGTGGTCGAGGTTGATGAGCGTCGACCGATGCACCTGCCAGAACTGCTGTGCGTCGAGCTGGCTGGCCAGCTCGGTGATCGGGGTGCGGATCAGATGCTCGCGGGTGGCGGTGTGCACGCAGGTGTATTTGTCGTCCGCCTGAAAAAAGATCACGTCGGCCACGGGCACCTGGTAGGTCATCTCACCGGCGCTGGCGCGAATCCAACGCAGCGGAGTGGCGGTGGAGGTGGTGCCCGGCAGCAGTTGCTTCAGCGTGGCCGCCAGCCGGGCATCGGGTTCGGGCGGTGTGCTGTCGAGCGCGCCGCGCAGGCGTTGTATCGACCGGGACAGCCGCTCGGTGGTGACTGGCTTGAGCAGGTAGTCGAGGGCAGCCTGTTCAAACGCCTGCACAGCGAATTCGTCGTAAGCGGTGACGAACACGACGCGGGTGCGGCCCTCGATACCCTGCGCCACTTCCAGCCCGGTCAAGCCTGGCATGCGGATGTCCAGGAATGCCACGTCCGGTTGGTGCTGCTCGATCGCTGCGGCGGCTTCCAGGCCGTTGCGGGCCACGGCCACGACCTGCAGCTCGGGCCACAGTGAGGCCAGTTGCTCGCCGAGATAGCGGGCGAGGTGGGGTTCGTCGTCGGCGATCAGCGCGGTGGTCATCGTCAGTGGGATGGAGAGGTGGGGCAGGGGATCGTCAGGCTGGCATGCACGCCGCCTTCGGCGCGGTTGCTGAGCGACAACTGCGCTGCGTCGCCAAAGGCGGTGTGCAGACGCTCTCGGATGTTGGCCACGGCGGCGCCAGCACCGCCGCGGCGGCCTGGCGCAGGGTGGGAGGGAAGGCCCAGGCCATCGTCGATCACATCGATGTGCAGGCGGCCGTCGGCGAGGTGCGCGCGCACCAACACCTCGCCACCTTCTACCTTGGGCTCCAGCCCGTGGTGGATGGCGTTTTCCACCAGCGGTTGCACGACGACCGGCGGGATGGGCAGCGCCAGCAAGTCCGCCGGCACGTCCAGCCTCACCCGCAGACGGTCTTCCATCCGCATCGACAGCACGCGCAGGTAGGCATCGACCAGTGCCATCTCATGACCCAAGGTGTGGTCTGGGTTGCGCAAGCCCCCCAGCGATGCACGCAGGTAGTCGATGAACGACTCCAGCATCCGGCGCGCCCGGGTCGGGTCGGCGTCGATCAGTCCCACCACATTGGCGAGCGTGTTGAATAGGAAGTGCGGCTCGATCTGGCCTTGCAGCAGCCGCAGCTGGGCTTCGGCGGCGCGCCGGTTCGCCTGCTCCACCCGCGCCTTTCCACCGAAGTACAGGTACATCACCAGGCTGAACATCAGCGAAAAGACGATGAAGCCCAGGTTGATGGAGGGCGATGCACCGCCCATGTCGATCTGCGAAAAGCTCCGCCGCAGGATCCACACCGACAAGGGCCAAGCCAAGGCCACGCCCACGAGCGGGACGGCGATGAAGACGAGCGCCTTGCGGCCCTCGCTCAACCGATCGATACGCCGGCGATCGACGAGGTGGAACAGCAGCTCATACAAGCCTTGGATGGTGTAGCCGATGCACAGGCTGATGAACAGGCTGACGGACAGGTTCACCCGCAGCCATTCCCCCCAGAGCGCCGGATCTCGCCAGACCGCCCCGCGTGCGTACAGCGCGAAACCCACGCCGGTGAAGGCGAGCGCGCAGGGAATGGCGAAGAGTGCCGTCCAGACCAGCTGCAGCCAGTAGGGGCCCTGGCGCGGGCCGCCGGTGGACGCCCAACTGCGCCAGGACCGCTTGAGCAGCTCGGTGGACAGGCTCGAATTCATGGGCTGCAGTGTAGGCAGCGCCCTTGCCCGGGCGGCGCCGTGGCGCGACGGATCGACGGCTCGTGCGACGAATGGCCAGCCTGGCCCGCCGCTTGCATGTAACAGGCAGGAAACCCCGCCTGCCTACAATCCCGCCGCCAAGGAGAAAACACGCATGAAAGTAGCAGCTTCCGCATTCAAGGCTTACGACATTCGCGGCATCGTGGGCCAAGCCCTCGACGAGCAGTTCGCCGAGCATCTCGGCCGGGCCTTCGGCACCGAGGCCCTGAAGGCCGGTGAAAAGGCCGTGGCCGTGGGCCGTGACGGCCGCCTCTCGGGCCCGGGCCTGGCCGAGGCGCTGATGCGCGGCCTGGCGTCCACCGGGCTGGACGTGGTCGATCTCGGTGCCGTGACCACGCCGATCGTCTATTACGTGGCGGCGACCCGCTCGAAGTACGGCTGCTCCAGCGGCATCCAGGTGACCGGCAGCCACAACCCGAAGGACTACAACGGCTTCAAGATGGTCCTGGCCGGCCGGGCGATCTATGGCGAGGACATCCAGGCGCTGCGTCGCCGCATGGAAGCCGAGGACTACACCACCGGCAAGGGCCGCATCGCCTCGATGGACGTGATCCCCGAGTACGCCCACCGCATCACCAGCGACTGCAAGCTGGCGCGGCCGATGAAGATTGTTGTCGATTCGGGCAATGGCATTCCCGGCGCCACCGCACCGGCCATCCTGAAAGCGCTGGGGTGCGAGGTGATCGACCTGTACTCGAAGGTCGACGGTGATTTCCCGAACCACCATCCCGATCCCTCCAAGCCTGAGAACCTGGCCGACCTGATCAAGGTCGTGCACGCCACCGGCGCCGAGCTGGGCCTGGCGTTCGACGGCGATGGCGACCGCCTGGGCGTGGTCACCAAGGACGGCCAGATCATCTTCCCGGATCGTCAGATCATCCTGTTTGCCCGCGACATCCTCACCCGCGTCAAGGGCGGCACCATCATTTTCGACGTGAAGTGCAGCCAGCGCCTGGCGCCGGATGTGCGCGAGCACGGCGGCGTGCCGATGATGTACAAGACCGGTCACTCGCTGGTGAAGGCCAAGCTGAAGGAAACCGGTGCGCCGATCGCTGGCGAGATGAGCGGCCACATCTTCTTCAGCGAGCGCTGGTACGGCTTCGATGACGCGATGTACACGGCCGGTCGGCTGCTGGAGATCCTGTCGCGTTCGGACGACCCCAGCGCGGTGCTCAACGACCTGCCCACCAGCTTCAGCACGCCTGAGCTGAACGTGCCCTGCTCGGAAGGCGAGCCGCACGCCGTGATCGAAAAGCTGCGTGAGACCGCCAAGTTCCCGGGCGCCGAAATCGGCACCATCGATGGCCTGCGCGCCGACTACCCCGATGGCTTCGGCCTGGTGCGCGCCTCCAACACCACCCCGGTGCTGGTGATGCGCTTTGAAGGCCACACCGAAGAGGCCCTGCACCGCATCGAGAAGGACTTCATGACCGCCCTGCGTGAAGTCAAGCCCGACGCGCAATTCGCCGCGGCCGCCCACTGACCACGTCGCATGGGCCGCGGGATGCGGCCCTGATCGGCTGCCGATGAAAAGGGCGCTGGCCCGCGCCGCCTATTCGAGCCTGCTGCGCCTGGCCACACCGCTGTATCTGGCGCGGTTGTGGTGGCGCGGCCGGCGCGAGCCTGGGTATCGCCTGGCGCTGGGCGAGAGACTGGGCCGCGCGTCCGCGGCGGTGCGCCCGCCGGGGCCTCCACCACTGTGGGTGCATGCCGTGTCGCTGGGCGAGACCAGAGCGGCGGCCGCGCTGGTGGAGGCGCTGCGCGCTGCGCAGCCGGATCTTCGGCTCTTGCTCACCCACGGCACCGCCACCGGCCGTGCGGCGGGCGCGTCGCTGCTGCGTGCCGGCGACCAGCAAGCCTGGTTGCCCTATGACACCCCGGGTGCGGTGCGCCGCTTCCTTCGACACCATCGCCCTGCGTTGGGCGTGTTGATGGAAACAGAGATCTGGCCCAACCTGCTGCACGAAACCTCGCTTGCTGGCGTGCCGATGGTGCTGGCCAATGCGAGGCTGTCCGAGCGCAGCGCCGCCAAGGGGCAACGTTTGTCGGCCCTGTTGCAGCCGGCTGGCGAACGGCTGGCCGTGGCGCTGGCGCAGACCGAAGCCGATGCCGAGCGCCTGCGTGCAGCCGGGGTGCCGCGGGCCGATGTCTGCGGCAACTTGAAATACGACCTGCGACCGGACGAGGCGCAGCGCTCCGTGGGCCGCGCCTGGCGGGCGACGCTCGCCCGGCCGGTGATCGTGGCCGCCAGCACCCGCGAGGGTGAGGAGGCCGATCTGCTGGCCGCCTGGGTGGCGCTGCCCGCGCCGCGGCCGCTGTTGTTGCTGGTGCCGCGCCACCCGCAGCGCTTCGATGAGGTGGCTTCGCTCATCGACGCCCGGGGGTTGCGCCTCAGCCGCCGCAGCCTCTGGCCTGAACAGGGGCCCACGGCTGACGATCACCGGGCCGATGTGTGGTTGGGTGACACGGTGGGCGAAATGGCGCTGTATTACGGCGTGGCGGACGTCAGCCTGCAAGGCGGCAGCTTCAAGCCGCTGGGCGCGCACAACTTCATCGAGGCTGCGGCCTGCGGCTGCCCCGTCGTTCTCGGCCCCTCGGTGTTCAACTTTGCCGACGCAGCCGAGCAGGCCCTGGCCGCCGGTGCCGCGTGGCAAGAGCCCGACTGGCCCTCGGCCCTGGCTCGCGCGCAGGCGGTCTTGGCCGACGAGCCTGTTCGCCAACGGGCGGCCTGTGCTGCCGAAGCGTTTGCGGCGGTGCACCGCGGGGCGGCGGCCAAGATGGCGGCGCGCATTCTGGCCTTGTGGCCCACCCCGCGCCTGCAGCCGGGCCGCGGGGCGCCGGCCATCGGCTGAGAGCGCTGGCGTCTTTTGCTCGGGCGCTCCCGAAAGACACTCGCACCTCGCGCCAGGGAACCTGGTCGCTCAACCCGACGACCCGCTGCTGCCGGACAACGGGTCGATCAAGGCAGCGAATCCGGGCCTGTTGAATCGATCACACATGGGCAGCGTCACCGAGACTCTCCGCCAGTCCGCACTGGTGACGAATGGCACCCGTGCCCACGCCATCCCAGACCTCGGAGTTCCGCATGCCTCAGCTCAACATCGGCCAGAGACTGACCTTGGGCTTCGGCCTGGTGCTCGCGCTGCTGGCCGCCATCACGGTGACGGCGCTCGTGCGACTGAACATCTCGGCAGCGCAGGCCCGCGCCATGATGGACGTGCCGCTCACCAAGGAGCGCCTCGTCAGCGACTGGTATGCCACGGTGAATGCCGGCGTGCGTCGCACCGGCGCGATTGCGCGCAGCTCCGACCCGTCGCTCGTCGAGTTCTTCGCCGACGATGTCAAGGCGGCGAGCCAGACCTCCACTTCGCTGCAGAAGCAGATCGAAGGGTTGATCTCGACCCCGAAAGAACGCGAGGTGTTTGACCGCCTGGCGGCCACCCGCAAGACTTTCATCCAGGTGCGAGACGACATCACCGCGCTGAAGAAGGGCGGTCAGGCCGATGAGGCCCAGACCAAGCTGGAGAAAGAGTTTCGCCCGGCAGCCGACGCCTACCTGGCGGGCATGCTGAGCCTGCAAGCCCTGCAGCGCGAAGAGATCGACCGCCTCTCGGCCGAGTTGCGCGCCGACAGCGATGCCAGCGCCCGCTGGCTGACGGCACTGGGCGTCCTGGCGGGTGTGATCGGTGCCGCCGCCGCCTGGGTGATCGCACGAAGCATCACCGTGCCGCTGTCGCGGGCGGTGACCGTGGCCCGCCGCGTGGCCGAGGGCGACCTGACCCAGCGCGTGCAGGCCACCGGGCGTGACGAGCTGGCGCAATTGCTGGCCGCGCTGGGCCACATGCGTGACCGCCTGGCCGACGTGGTGGGCCATGTCCGCAGCAGCGCGGAGAGCGTGGCCTACGCCTCGCGGGAGATCGCCCAGGGCAATCAGGACCTGAGCCAGCGCACCGAACAGCAGGCCTCACACCTGCAGCAGACGGCTTCCACGATGGAGCAGCTCGGCGCCACCGCCCGGCAGACAGCCGATCAGGCGGCGCAGGTCAGCGACCTCGCGACCGGTGCCTGCGATGTGGCGGTGCGCGGTGGGGAGGTGGTGGACCGCGTGGTCCAGACGATGCAGACCATCCACGCCAGCTCGCAGAAGATCGGCGAGATCACCGGCGTGATCGATGGCTTGTCTTTCCAGACCAACATCCTGGCGCTGAACGCGGCCGTCGAGGCGGCCCGCGCCGGCGAGCATGGCCGCGGGTTCGCGGTGGTGGCCGGCGAGGTGCGCAGCCTGGCCCAGCGCAGCGCCCAGGCCGCGCGCGAGATTCGGCAGCTGATCACCAGCAGCGTCAGCCAGGTGGCCGAAGGCGCCACGCTGGTCGATCAGGCCGGCACGACGATGCGCCAGGTTGTCTCCTCGATCCAGTCGGTCAGCCAACTGGTGGGTGGCATCAGCGTGGCCAGTCGCGAGCAGAGCAGTGGTGTCAACCAGATCGGTCACACCGTGGCCGAGATGGACACGGTCACCCAGCAGAACGCCGCGTTGGTGGAGCAGGCCGCCGCGGCGGCGTCCAGCCTGGAGCAGCAATCACGCGACCTCGTGGCCGCGGTGAACGTCTTCCGCCTGGAAGGCTCGGCGCCCGGGGTGCGCTGAACACGGGACGCCGCCACGCGACGTGGCGCAGGTGCTCAGAGCGCCGATATGCGCACCCAGTCGATGTACAGGTGCATGGTGTCGAAGGCGTAGTCCATGCCCGGCCAAGGCGCAGGCCAGTTGCCCACCCACAGCGGCGCCTTGTGTGAGCTCACGTGCTTCACGGTGGAGGTCTGCAACACGCCGTCGACATACCAGTCGATCCGGCGCTGGCCCTTCTGCGTTTGCCAGTCCCACCGGAAGACGTGAAACTTCCCATCGAACGGGTCGACGGTCTTCGATGTCCAGTTGATGTAGGTGGCGTCTGAATCCTTGTCGGTGTGGCTCCAGGTGTTGAAGCCCAGCGTCTTGCGCCAGGTGGACCAGTCCGGCGGCGGGTTCATGTGCGCCGGCATCTCGATGTCGATCTCGGTGTACACGCGCCGGTCCGGCGGGTTCGGCTCGTTCGAGCTGTCGTAGTAGTTCCACATGCACGAGCAGCCGTGCGGTCCGGGCAGCGGCTTCATCCGCACTTCGTAGCGCCCGGCGCCGAACGACGCGGCGGTGATCAGAAGGCCACCTTGCCGCCGGGGCCCGGCGTGTTGGTCGCCATAGATCTTGGTATCGACCACCGAGACGAGGGTGCCGTTGTCGTTGTAGGTGCCCAGGCCGACGTTCTCGGGGCGCACCGGGAACTGGTGGGCGATGTCGGTGTTCCCGATGATCCACTTTTGGGTGTCGATCTTCGGGCCCTTGAAATCGTCGCAAAGCAGGTAGCTGCCGGCACACGGGTCGGCGGCCGGGGCCAGGGCGTCTGAGCTTTCGTCGGCGGAAGCCAGGCCGTGATGAGCGGCCAGCAGCAGGCCGGCCGTGACGGCCCAGCGGGATACGGGGTGGTTTCTCAAGGGTGTCTCCTCTCACGTCGAAGCGATCCGCTCAGACTCGCCCGCCTCAGTGCGACGACCGCGGTTCGCCGGCCGATTCTGAGGCGCGCTTCGGTGTGCCGCTTGAAGATATCTGCTGCGCGGCCGTGAGGAAGTGTGTCCCCAGGTAGCGGAGCGCCTATTCGACGATCAGGCCTTGCAGCAAGAGCCGAGCGCCTGAGAGGTTGGTGGCGCAGGGCACGTCATGCACGTCGCAGGCGCGCACCAGGGCGTTGATGTCGGGCTCGTGCGGCTGGGGGGTCATCGGATCGCGCAGGAAGATCACCGCATCGACCTCGCCCACCGCGAGCCGTGCGCCGATCTGCAGATCACCGCCCAGCGGGCCGCTCAACAGGCATTCGACGGCCAGGCCGACCTCGCGTTGCAGCCGGCCGCCGGTGGTGCCGGTGGCCATCAGAGTGCAGCGTGACAGCACCGCGTGAAACTGGCCGGCGAGCCGGACCATGTCGTCTTTCTTGCGGTCGTGGGCGATGAGGGCGATGCGCATGCGCGCAGTATCGCGCGTCGCGCTCGCCGTAGCGCCGCGTGATACCGGCCGGTGCGTGATGCGCTACCACCGTATGCCGGCGGCCCGCGTGAGCACCTTGGGGCCGAGCATGGTGCCCAGCCACCGCCGCGGTGGCTGAACCACACACCAGAAAGGCACGGTCAACCCGACATGTTTTCCCTCCTGCGGCGCGGTGAGGGCCGCGTGCAGTCAGCCCCGGTGGGGCGGATGGCATCGCCATCACCCGCATCACCGCTGACACTGGCCAGCCCCTCGGCTGCGCTCCTTCCGCTGAAGCTGCTCGCCACCGGCAAGGCGCTGCCTGCGCAGCTCATCCTGTCGAGCGATCTGGATCGCCAACTCCACCGCCCACCCGGCTGGGTACAGGACAAGTCCGGCGTGCGTTCACGCCACCATGCATGCGCCACCGACACGCAGTCGGGGCTGGCCGCCTTGGCCTTGCGCGACGCGATGGATCGAGGCGGCATCGATCCGGGCTCGATCGATTTGCTGCTGTCGGCCTCGGGTGTGCCCGAGCAGGCGCTGCCCACCACGGCTTGCCGCGTGCTGGAGCCGGCGGGCCTGTCTTCGGGCACGCCCGCGTTCGATGTGAATGCAAGCTGCCTGGGCTTTCTCGCTGCGCTTCAACTGGCGGCGGCGCTGTTGAACGCTGGCACGTACCGACGCATCGCGATCGTGGCGTCTGATCTGGCCTCCCGGGGCGTGGACTGGCGCGAGCCCGAAGCCTCGCTGATCTTCGGTGATGGTGCGGCGGCGGTGGTCGTCGAGCGGGGCGATGGGGACGTGGGCATCGAAGCCTATCTGATGCGAACGCACCCGCAGGGCAAGGCCTTGTGCGAGGTGCGGGCTGGCGGCACGCGCTGCACCCCGTCGAACGGCGCGCAGCCGGAGGATTTCCTGTTCCGCATGGATGGCAAGGGCGTGTTCCGGCTCACCTCGCAGGTCATCGGCGACTTTCTCGACGACCTGTTCGACCGGTGCCCGTTCGATCGCGACGACATCGACCTGATCGTGCCGCACCAGGCCAGCCACCTGGCGATGCAGCACATCCGCAAGCGCCTGCAGTTGCCGGCGTCGCGCGTGGTGGACATCTACGCCACGCACGGCAACCAGGTGGCGGCTTCGCTGCCGACGGCCCTGCATGAAGCGGCGGTCGGTGGGCGCTGGCGGCCCGGCATGCGGGTGCTGCTGATCGGCTCGGCCGCCGGCCTCACGCTGGGCGCCATGGTGCTGCACACATGATCCTCGTCACAGGGGCCACCAGTGGCCTGGGTCGCAATGCAGCGCACCTGCTGGCCCAGTCCGGCGCGCGGGTGCGCGCCACCGGGCGCGATGTGGTGCAAGGTGCGGCGCTGAAGCGCGCCGGCATCCCGTTCGAACCTGTCGATCTCGCCTGTGCGGACGATGCGTCGCTGAGTCGGCTGCTCGACGGCGTGCACACGGTGTGGCACTGCGCCGCGCTGTCGTCGCCTTGGGGGCGTGCGCGGGCGTTCGACGCAGCCAATGTGCGGGCGACGCAGCGGCTGGCGCAGGCTGCCGCGCTGCAAGGGGTGCGGCGCTTCGTTCACATCTCGACGCCGTCGATCTATTTCGACTACAGCCACCGCCACCAGGTGCCCGAGACCCACCGGGCCCAGCACCTCGTCAATCACTACGCCGCGAGCAAATGGCGGGCTGAAGAGGTGATTCGCGGGTTGGCACGGCGCCACGCGGCCACCACCTTCGTGATGCTGAGGCCGCGCGGCTTGTTCGGCCCGCACGACCGGGTCGTGCTGCCGCGCATCCTGCAGGTGATGGGGGCCCGCGGCGGCCGTCTTCCACTGCCGCGGGGCGGGCAGGCTCGCATCGACTTGACCTATGTCGAGAACGTGGTCCACGCGATGCGCTGCGCCACGACCGCTGCGGTGCCCTCCGGCAGCGTCTACAACATCACCAACCAGGAGCCCAGTTCGCTGGCCGAGGTGCTGGGCCACCTGCTGCGAGATGAACTCGGTCTGCCGCTTCGCATTCAGGCGCTGCCCTACGGCCTGATGGACGCCGCGGCGCGCGTTCAGGAAGCGTGTGCACGGGTGACGCGACGTGAGCCGATGCTGACGCGCTACGGGGTGGGTGCGCTGCAATTCGACATGACGCTGTGCCAGCAGCGCGCCTTGGACGAACTGGGGTACCGCCCGGTTCATGACATGGCCGACGGCATTCGACGAACAGCCCGTTGGTGGCGAGAGCATGGCGCGCATCACGGTCTTTGAAGCGGGGCACTGCACGCACCCGGGCTGTGTGGCTGTTCGGGGCGGGCGCTGGGGAGCCTGTGTCTTTCCCGCCAGGGCTTACCTCATTGAGGCGGGCGATACGCGCTGGCTGTGGGACACGGGCTATGCCAACCACTTCCACGATCACACGCGCTCGGGCGTCTTCGCCTGGTACCGCCGCGTGACACCGGTGGTGTTCGAGCCGCGACAGGCGGTGGTGGCCCAGCTGCGCGCAGCCGGGCTGGCCCCTCGCGATCTCACCGGCGTGGTGTTGTCGCACTTCCACGGGGACCACATTGCCGGGCTGCGCGACTGCCAGGGCACGCGCTTCATCTGCCACGGCGGCGGTTGGCAGGCGGTGCGGCGCCTGAGGGGCTGGCGCGCCCTGCGCCACGCGTTCGTGCCGGGGCTGATACCGGACGACTTCGAGGCTCGCGCGGCCGCGGTGGAGAGCTTCGAATCCATCGCGCTGCCAGCCAGCCTGTCGCCTTTCTGCGAGGGCTGGGCCCTGCCCGGTACCGGCGGCGAAGTGGTGGTCGTGGAGCTGCCAGGTCACGCCGCGGGCCACTTGGGGGCCTTCGTCGACACCCCGCAGGGCTGGGTGCTGCTGGCGTCGGATGCCGCGTGGTCGCCCCGGAGCTACCGCGAGGGCGTCGGCCCATCGCGCCTGGCCCACCTGATCATGGACGACAGCCGCGCCTACGAAAACACCCTGCATCGCCTGCAACGCCTGCATCAGGGCGGGCATGCACGCATCTGGCTGACCCACGAGGGAGATTGTTGATGGACCTGTGGCACCTGCACAGCCTGTTGCGCAGCCACGCCCGCGCCCGGCGCATGCGCTGGGGTGACCGTGCTGCGCTCGAGCAGCACCAGGCACGCGGCCTGGCGCGCTTTGCCGCTCACGTGCTGCCCCGCAGCCCGTACTTTCGCGCGGTGTGTGATCGCCCCATCGCGCAGTGGCCGACGATGGACAAGGCCACGATGATGCGGCACTTCGACAGCATGAACACCGCCGGACTTCGTCTGGACGAGGTGCTCGCCTGCGCCTTGCGCGCCGAAACCAGTCGCGACTTTCGTCCCTCGATCGGGCGGCACAGCGTGGGCTTGTCCTCTGGCACCTCGGGTGGGCGCGGGGTGTTCGTCGTGAGCCGCGAAGAGCAGGCGCAGTGGGCCGGTGTGATGCTCGCCAAGCTGCTGCCGCGCGGGCTGTGGCGGCGCGAGCGCATCGCGTTGTTCCTGCGCGCCAACAGCAACCTCTACACCTCGGTGCGCACGCCGTGGTTGTCGTTCCAGTTCTTCGATTTATTGCAGCCCTTCGACACGCTTCTGGGCCAACTCGAGGCCTACCGGCCCAGCATTGTGGTGGCACCCGCGCAGGTGCTGCGCAGCCTGGCCTTGGCCCGGCAGACCGGCCGTGTCAGCGTGACCCCTCGGCGTGTCATCTCTGCGGCCGAGGTGCTCGACCCGATGGACCGCGCGCTGGTGGGGGCCGTCTTCGGCGAGCCGGGTGAGATCTATCAGGCCACCGAGGGCTTTCTCGGGTCGACTTGCCCGCACGGCGTGATGCATCTGAACGAGGAGTTTCTGCACATCGAACCGCAATGGATGGACGCGGACCGTTTCCAGCCGCTGATCACCGACTTCACCCGCTGGACCCAGCCGATCGTGCGGTACCGGCTCGACGACGTGCTGGTGCGGCGCGCCGAGCCCTGCCGCTGCGGCAACCCGGCGATGGCCATCGAACGCATCGAGGGCCGCTGCGATGACATGCTGCTGCTGCCCGGGCGTGCAGGCGGGCGCGTGACCGTTTTCGCCGATGCTTGCGCGCGCGCGATCGCGCAGGCCCTGCCGCTGGAGGCCGACTACCGCCTGTGGCAGACCGGCGCCGAGGCGCTGCGGCTGCACGTGGCCGGCGGAGGCGCGGCCCTGGCCCGCTGCCAGGCTCGGTTGGCCGAGGCGCTGGACCAGCTCGGCGTGGCGGTGGCCGGACTGCGCTGGACGCTGTGCCCCACGCTGCCGCCGAACGACTTCACCACCAAGCGCCGGCGCATCCTGCGCCTGAAGGAGGCGGTGTGACGGCCGGCGGGTGGATGCGCGTGAGGCACATGGCCTGGGGCTGGGGCAGCGTGGGCCTCGCTTATGCGTGGGCCGCCTGCTGGCCATTGCAGGGTCTGAGGTTGGGCGAAACCGCGATCGATCGGGTCATCGCTTTTGACCCCCAGGGCGTGTGGATCTATCTCTCGTTCTTTCTGCTGGTGCCAGCTGCGTTTCTGTGTGGCGATGCGCGTCGGCTGCCCGGGCTGTGCCGGTCGATGCAGATGTGTGCGGCGGTCGCGGCGATCGCGTTCGTCGCCTACCCGACGACCCTGTCGTATCCGGCCGTGACGGGCTCGGGCTGGAGTGACACCATGCTTCGATTCGTGATGGCGCACGACAGCCCCCGCAACTGCCTGCCCTCGCTGCATGCAGCGCTCACCGTGCTGTCGGTGCTGTGTCTGTGTGAGGCGCGGCGCCCGGCGCGCAGCATGGCGATCGCGGCCTGGGGCCTGCTGATCCTGCACGCCATCGTGCAGACGCGGCGCCACCTCGCCTGGGACGTCTCGGCTGGCTTGCTGCTCGGCATGGCCAGCGCGCGGTGGGCGCAGGGGTCGCGGCCGCTGCGCGCGCTCACAGGAGGTGCCGCGTGGCGATGAACGACTATGCATGGCCGCTGGCACTGATGGTCTTGCTGGTGGTCGGCGATGCGTGGTGGCTGAGACGGCAGGGGCGCGCCGCACCGCCGTGGCACGACGTGGTCTTCAACCTGAACTCCGGTCACGTCCTGCTCTGGTGGTTTCGCGGCTTGGAGGTGGCGGGCTATGCCTGGCTGTCGCAGCATGTGAACCTGGGGTGGCTGGAGGCCTGGCCGCGGTGGGCGGTGTGGTCGTTCACCTTCATCGCCTGGGACTTCTGCTTCTACTGGGAACATCGGCTCCACCATCGCTGGGCGCCGCTGTGGGCGGTGCATGTGGTGCACCATGAGGGCGAACACTTCAATTTGTCTCTGGGGGTGCGCAACTCCTGGTTCTCGTCCGCCACCTCCTTGCCGTTCTTTGCCGGCCTGGCGATGGTGGGCGTGCCCCTGACGGTGTTTCTGGTGGTCTCGGGGGCGCACTACTCGATCCAGTTCTGGAACCACTGCGGCAGCGTGCCGCGCTTGGCCTGGTTGGACCGCTGGCTCGTCACCCCGTGGAACCACCGCATCCACCATGCCGCCAACCCGGAGTACCGCGACAAGAACTTTGGCGGCACGCTGCGACTGTGGGATCACCTGTTCGGCACCGCACAAGACGAACTGCTGCAGGTGCCCGTGCGGTATGGGGTGGACGGTGCGACGCCTGGTGTCGATCCGGTGCGCGCCAATCTGGCGCCGTTCTGGCGCTGGATCACCGGGCGCGAGGGTCCGGTACCGCGCCAACGTGAGACCGCCCGTCTCCCAGCGGCGCGCGAAGGGTGGGTGCTGACGGGTGGCCTCGTGTTGTTTGCGCTGGTGATTTACCACGTCTACCGCGAAGGCCGCTGGCCGCCCGGGCAGCAGGCGTGCCTGTTCGCGGCCTTGTGGCTGGGCACGGTGGCGCTCGGCGGTCTGTCAGAAGCCCGAGCCTGGGGCCGGACCGCCTGGATGGCGGTGGCGCTGGGAACGCCGCTGCTCTTCGTGGCCGGATTCGGCCTGCGCGATCCACTCGGCGTGGCCGTGCTGGCCGCTTTGGCCCTGCACGGCGTGGGCACCGGCACCGTGGGTGCCGGGCCGGGTTCGGCGCTTACTTCCCGCCACGGATCTTCGTGAGCTCGGCCTGGGTCTCGTTCCAGAGGTCCATGCCCACATTGGCGGCGATGCTGGCGTTGACGCGGGTCAGGCGGTCACGCATGCGGGCCGATTCGGCCGGCGTGAGCTCGTTGATCTGCATGCCCTTGGCCTTCAGGTCGGCCAGCGCGCGGCCGGCTTCGTCGCGCGTGTCCTTGCGCTCGAAGTCGCGGCTGGCGCTGGCGGCGTCCTGAAGGATCTTCTGCTCGGTCTTGGACAGGCCGTCCCACCACTTCTTGCTGACCAGCACGATCCACGGGCTGTAGACGTGGTTGGTCACCGACAAGTACTTCTGCACCTCGTAGAACTTGCTGGAGAGGATGGTGTTGAAGGGGTTCTCCTGCCCATCGACCGTGCCCGTTTCCAACGCGCTGAAAAGCTCGGAGAAGGGCAGGGGAACGGCATTGGCGCCCAGCGTCTTGAAGCTTTCAAGGAACACGTTGTTCTGCATCACCCGCAGCTTGATGCCATTGAGGTCTTCGAGCTTGGAGACCGGGTGCTTCGAGTTCGTCAGGTTGCGGAAGCCGTTTTCCCAGTAGACGAGGCCGACCAACCCCTTCTCGGGCAGCTTGGCCATCACCTTCTGGCCGATGGGCCCGTCGAGCACGGCGTCTGCCTCTTTCACGCTGTTGACGAGGAAGGGCGTGTCCCACAGCGCCATTTCCTTGGTGATGCCAACGAGCGTGGCGGTGGAGCCCACCATCATTTCCTGCGCGCCGCCGATGAGGGCTTGCTGCATCTGGGTGTCCGGCCCGAGGGCGGCGGCGCCGATCGCGCGCACCTTCATCTTGCCGCCGGAGGCCTTCTCCACGGCGTCGGCGAAGACCTTCACCGCCCGCCCTTGGTTGCTCTGTTCGTTCAGGCCGTAGCCGAAGCGGATCAATCGCGGCTTGATGTCTTGTGCCAGGGTGGCGAGCGGCGCGCAGGCCAGCATCGTGGCGGCGGCGGCAGCGAGAAGGCGGCGGGTGGTGTTCATGGTTGTCTCCTGGGGTAATGCAAGGGGAGCTTCAAGGACAGGGGCACGGGGCAGGGTGCTGGGAAGTGGGGCGGCGCTCAGCGCATCCATGCCACCGGTGCGGTGACCAGAGACGGGAACACGACGAACACCACGAGGATGAGCAGGTAGACGAGCAGGAACGGGTTGACGCCCTTGATCACCTGGTGAAGCGAGAGCCGGCCCACACCGGCGACGACGTTCAGCACCGTGCCCACCGGCGGCGTGATCAGACCGATCGCGCCGTTGAGCACGAACATCAGGCCGAAGTACACCGGATCGATGCCGGCCTTCACCGCGATCGGCAGCATCACCGGCGCAAAGATCAGGATGGTCGGCGTGAGGTCGAGCGCGGTGCCGATGACCACCAGCGCGATCATCATCACCGCCATCAGCAGGCGCGGGCTGTTGACCAGCGGGCCGAGCCAGCCGGTGAGCACGCCGGGCAGATCGGCCAGCGTGATCATGTAGCTGGCGACCTGGGCGCCAGCGCAGAGGAACATCACGATCGAGGTGGTCTTGGCGGCGCGCACCAGCACGGGCTGGATGTCGCCCAGCGACATCTCGCGGTGCACGAACAGCGCGATGACCAGGGCGTAGAACGCGGCCACCACCGCGGCCTCGGTCGGCGTGAACACGCCAGACTTCATGCCGCCGATGATGATCACCGGCATCAGCAACGCCCAGAACGCCTGAGCCGTGGCGCGCAGCCGCTGCTTCATGGGCAGGGGCTGGCCCTGCGGCAGCTCAATGCGCCGAAGCACCCAGCGCCAGGCGGCGATCAGCCCCGCCCCCATCAGCAGCCCCGGCACGATGCCCGACACGAACAGGGCTGAGATCGAGGTGTTGGTGGTGACGCCGTAGATCACGAACGGCATCGACGGCGGGATGATCGGCGCGATGATGCCGCCCGAGGCCAACAGCCCGGCGGAGGTGTTCATCGGGTAGCCCTGCTGGCGCATCATCGGCAGCAAGATGGTGGCGAGCGCGGCCGTGTCGGCCAGCGCCGAGCCGCTCATGCTGGCCATCAGCACCGCGGCGCCGATGGCCACGTAGCCGAGTCCACCACGGATGTGGCCGACCCAGGCCTGCGCCATGTCGATGATGCGGCGGCTGATGCCCCCCGTGTTCATCAGTTCACCGGCCAGGATGAAGAAGGGCACGGCCAGCAGCGGGAAGCTGTCGATGCCGGCGACCAGGTTCTGCGCCAGCAGCTGGGTGTCCCAGAAATCGAGGGCCCATGCCATGCCGGCGCCGGTGAGCACCAGGGCGAGGGCCATGTTCATGCCGATGCCCATGAGCACCAGCATGCCGGCGGAAAAGACGATGAAGGCGAGTGCTTCGGCAGACATGAGGCAGGCTCCGACCTATTCGACGTCGGCGCCGTGGCCCAGGTCGAACGGGGCGCGCCGCACCAGCTCGACCAGCGCCATCACGCCGATGGCCACGGCGCTCAGCAGTGCCGGCAGAGGCAGCAGTGCCGTGGGGTAGTTCAAGACGACCGAGTGGCTGTCCAGCCCGACGACGACCTGCTGCCAGGCGCCCCAGGCGATCAGGCCGCACGCCAGCACGACCAGGGTGCGGATCAGCATCGCAGCAGCCTGCATGGCGGCGGGGCGTGTTCGCAACAGACCTACCAGGCTGGTGAAGGCCATGTGTTCGCCGGCCGGGTAGGCCGCGGTGGCGCCGATGAAGACCATCCACACGAACAGCAGGCGCGACAACTCTTCGCTGGCCGCGATGCCGCTGCCAAAGCCATAGCGCAGCACCACGTTGACGAAAACAGCGAGCGCCATCACGCCCAGGCAGGCGGCCATCGCGGTGTGGGCCGCACGCACGGCACGCGATGGCGTGGCTGCGGGGGAGGAGGAGGAAGGGTGGTTCATGGTGTCTCCGCGGAAGGGGCCTGCTCGGCGTCGAGCCACTGGCAGACCGCGTCCTGCAGCTGGGGCAAGGGCAGTTCCGCGTCGAGCCGCAGCACACCGGGCTCACCGTCGGGCCGCTCCAGCGTGGCGAACTGGTTGTCGACCAAGCTCGCCGAGAAGAAGTGCGCCGCTCCCCGCGCCGACACACGCTGCAGCGCGGCCTCTCGAGGGATGTCGAGGAAGACGAAGTGCAGGCCGGGCGAAGCGCGGCGCAGGCGGTCGCGGTAGGCCCGCTTGAGCGACGAGCAGGTCAGCACCACCGGCAGCGGTTGGCGGCCCAGCTCGTCGGCCAAGGCGTGCAACCAGCCGTCGCGGTCGGCGTCGGTCAGCGCGATGCCCTGGCTCATCTTGGCCCGGTTGGTGCTGCTGTGGTGGGCGTCGCCTTCCACGAAGCGGGCCTTCAGCAACCCGGCCAGGCCTGCGCCGAGGCTGGACTTGCCGCAGCCCGAGACGCCCATCACCACCAGGGAGTGATTCATGTTTGGATAGCGCTATCCGAGTGAGTTCAAAAAATCGGCAAGGGGCGAGAGGCTGCATGCTCCTGGGCGTTCAGCGATATCGCCCAGGGAAGAGCCGGCTTGCGCATCCATGCCGGATAGCGCTATCCTATTCATCGTCCGAAACCCGCCTATTCGTGCTAACCCGTAGATGACCGCCGCCCCACCCCGTCGCCGCGCCAGTGGCCGCGTCACGCTGGACGATGTCGCCCGCGCCGCCGATGTGAGCCCGATCACCGTCTCGCGAGCACTTCGGGGTGAGCGTGCGGTCGATCCCGCGCTGGTCGCGAGGGTGCGCGAGGCCGCCGATCGATTGGGGTATGTGCCGGATCCGGCGGCCCGCGCTCTGGCCTCGCGCCGCAGCACCCACGTGGCGGTGCTGATCCCGATGCTGTCCAACGCGCTCTTCGTCGACCTGATCGAGGCCGTGCAGCGCACCCTGCGCCCGGCGGGCTACCAGGCCCTGATCGGCGTGACGCACTACGACGACACCGAAGAGGCGGTGCTCTTGCGCGAACAGCTGCTGCACCGGCCGGCGGGCCTGCTGGTGACCGGCATCGACCGGCCCGCGGCCACCCGCTCGCTGATCGCCCAGGCCGGCGTGCCTTGCGTCCACATGATGGACCTGGCACCGGCGGATGCGGGCCTGTATAGCGTGGGCATGTCGCAGGCCGAGGCGGGCGCGGCCATGACCCGCCATCTGCTGGCGCGTGGCCACCGTCGGGTGGCGTTTGCCGCGGCACAACTCGACCCACGTACGTTGCAGCGGCTGCAGGGATGGCGCCGCGAGCTGACCGCCGCCGGTCTCTACGAGCCTACGCTCGAATGGCTGAACCCGGCGCCCTCATCCATCGCGCTGGGCGGGCGCATGTTCGAGCAGGTCATCGGCCAGCGGCCCAGCATCGATGCGGTGTTCTTCTGCAACGACGATCTGGCGCAGGGAGCGCTGCTCGCCGCCGTGCGGCACGGCATCCGCGTCCCCGACGACATCGCCATCGCCGGCTTCAACGACCTCACCGGCAGCGACCAGATGGTCCCGCCGCTCACCACCGTCCGCACCCCGCGCGCCGAGGTGGGCGCCGCCGCCTCGGTGATGCTGCTGGCGCTGATGCGCGGCGAGCACGTCGAGCGGCCGGTGGTCGACCTGGGGTTCGAGCTGGTGCCACGGGGGAGCGTGTAGCGCCGATCTGCGCTGCCATCCATCGGCCGCATCGCTTGCTTTGGGGGCGCCGGCGACACCCGCGACGCCTGTCAGATCACGGTCGAGACACCGCTCGGCACGTCACCGGTGGTGCGCATCAACTGGTGGCACAGATCATCCAAGCTGGGATCAGCGCTCAATTGCTGCGCGGCGCTCTGGCACGCCCGAGCGAATGTCGGTGAGTCCAGCAATTGGCCCAATGCGCGCTGCAGACGTTGAGGGCGCAGCCGCCGTGACGGCGGGGAGCCATCGCCCACACCGTGGTATCGGCGGCTTGCCGCCTGTCTCCAGACTCAGCTCTTCAGGTAACGACGGCTTCACGCTTCACTGGACTACCCCCTGACCAACTGCGGCAGCTTCATGCCCTCAGTCCCGGGGAAGACATCTTTCTCCAAAGGGCGGCTGGCGATGCGCAGGTGGTCGGCCATGACGCTTTTGAACACGGCGCGCAGGTCGGTGGTGATCTTCAGGTCGCGGCCTTCGTAGCGGTCTTTCTTCGCCAGACCGGGCCAGTCGGCCAGCACCTTGCCCCCTTGCACGGCCCCGCCCAGCACGAAGGCGGCACCCCCGTTGCCGTGGTCGGTGCCCCGGGTGCCGTTGATCGCCACCTCGCGGCCGAACTCGGTGGCCACGACCACCACCGTGCGGCGCCAAAGGCCCTTGCCATCGGGGGCGCTGAGCATCTCGTGCAGCAAGCCCAGGCTTTCGTCGAGCTGCTGCAGGTTGGTCTGGAAGATGCTCTTTTCGTTGCTCAGGTTGGCGTGGCTGTCCCAGCCCCCTTGCTCCAGCATCACGATCTGCGGGCCCTTGGGCTGCAGCAGGAATTCGGCGGCCTTGCGCGTCATCGCCGGCAGGTTGCCCACCGGCCGGGCGCCCGCCATGCCGATGGACTCGCTGCTGGCGGGCATGTCACTGCGCAGGCTCTGGGCTCGCATCAGGGCGTTGGCCAGCGCAGGGTCGTTGGCGTACACGCGTGACAGGCGGGCGATCAGGTCGGCCGACGGGTCGGGCAGTGTCGACGGGGCCCAGGTGTCCACATCCTTCGGGCCGCGCATCAGCAAGGGCACGGCGGTCGACAGGGCCATGCCGGGCTGCCCGGCCGCTGCCAGGCCGCGGCCGAGCCAGCCTGAGGCCATTTGGTACGGCCGCTCGCCGCCACCTTCGAGCACGTTCTGCGCATCGAAATGCGACCGATCGCGGTAGGGCAGGCCCGCCGCGTGCACGACCACCAGCTCTTCGCGGCCCCAGGCCGCATGCAGCTTGGTGAAGCCCGGGTGCAGAGCGAAGGGGCCGCTGAGCGGCAAGGGCGCACTGGTGTACTGCGCCAGCGCGCCCCGGGCGTCGGCGAAGTCGGGGTCGCCGATGGCCGGTACGGTCCACAGGCCGTCCATGCCGCCGCGCAGGATCACGACGACGAGCCGCGGATCATTCGCCGAGGCACTGCCGCCCATGGCCAGCGAGGCCCAGGAGCCGGTGGTGGCCGCCGCGCCGGCGGCCAGGGCGCCGCGCAGCCAGGAACGGCGATTCAAGGTGGGATGCATGGCGTGTCCTCGTTCAGCGGCGCTGGAATTCAGGCGCCATCAGCATCAGCACGATGGCCTGGGTGCCATCGGCAGCCCGCTCGATCTGCTGGTAGGTGGTGTCGGTCAACGCGGGGCCGAAGCTGGCCTTGGCCAGGGCGCGGGCGTCGACACGGTCGCCCAGTCGCTCGGCCTGGCGCTGAGCCCACTCGACGCGCTTCCAGATCGCGTCAGGCCCCAGCCATTCCTCGGCACGGTCGGGCCAGCCGGCGGGCGAGGGGGCCGTGTGGGGGCGTTGACCCAGGCTGGCCAACAGCGATTCACGCCCCTTGGCGATGTGACGCTCTGTCAGGCCCAGCACCCGCAAGGAGCTGATCGCGAACTCCTCGGGCGATTTCAGCTTGCGCGGCGCCGGCTCCCACGATTCCGGCGCGTCGATCAAGGTGCGGTAGACGGCTGCCAGATCGCCGCCGGTGTCGGCGAAGGTCTTGGCCAGCTTGTCTACCAATGAGAGAGGGGGATCGTCTGCAGTGAAGTGGCGCGCCAGCTTGGTGGCGATGAAGCGGCCGGTGCTGGGGTGCCGGGCCAGGTCGCGGATCACCATGTCCAACGCTTCGGGGCCTTCGGGGTAGCGCTTGCCCATGATGGTCTTGGGGCCCGGCTCGTGCCATGCCGCGTCGAAGGTGACGGCCTCGTCACCGCGCGGCGGGTCGTAGGCTCGCCAGCCGGTCAACACCGCGGCGAAGGCGGTCACGTCGGCTTGGGTGTAGCCGCCCCACGGGCCGTAGGCACCGCCGCCGCCCGCCACGCCCAGGCTGTGCAACTCCATGATCTCGCGGGCGAGGTTCTCGTTCAGGCCGGTGAGACGCTGTTTGCGCTGCATCTCGCCACCGGCCTTGCGAGATTGGCGTTCGACGGCGCGTGAATTCGGGCCGCTGGAGAAGTTGTTGTCCAGGTAGCGCACCATCGCCGGGTGCAGCGAAGCCTGCCGCAGCAGCGTCTCGAACCGTCCCGCGATGTGCGGTCGGATGGCGTCGCGTTCGAGCGAGCCGGCCAAGCCGCGCACCTGCCCTTTGTAGATGGAGACGGAGAAGTGATTGGCCCAGAAATGCACCAGTCGCTCAGCGAAGGGGCGGCGTGTGGTCAGCGCCGTGGCCAGCCGCGACTCCAGGTCCTCGTTGAGGATGCCCCTCAGAGTGAACCCGCCGGTGCTCAGCGGTGCCGATGCCGCGGCGCTGGTGGCCAGCAGGGCGGCCACGGGCACCTTCTGCTCGGAGTAGGTAGCCAGCGCCTGGAGGGCGGTTGGAAACGGCCCACCGGCCGCAGCGTCGCCCGGGCCGATCTGCTGGCGCAGCCAGGCGGCGGGGTCGTCACCGACGATGTCGAGCTTCGGCTCGCCCAGTCCGAAACGGTGGGCGGCCACGGCGGCACGCAGGGGCGTTGGGTTCATTCAGGCAGGCTCCAGTCACGCGCCTGAGAGCGCGTCTGGATTTATAACGCCCGCCTCATGTCCCGGTGCACCGTGGTGCCGCCGGAGAACGGTAAAGAAGTTTGTCTTGCCGGGTGGGCAGGATGCCTGCCCACTGCGGCGTTAGCTCGGCGCTATCAGGGCGCGAGCAGTGCGTCGGTGGCTTGCAGGTCTTCCGGCTGCAACTGGCCGGACACCTGGCGCAGCTTCAGGCCATTGACGATCACGTCGTACCGCGCCTTTGCCAGGTCGCGTTGCGTGGTGTAGAGCTGGGTCTGCGCGTTCAGCACGTCGAGGTTGACCCGCACACCGACCTTGTAGCCAAGTTGGGTGGCTTCCAGGGCCAGCTTGCTCGACGACTCGGCCGCCTCCAGCGCCTTCACCTGGGCCTGCAGCGATTGCACGCCAAAGAAGGCCTGGCGCGTGCCCTGGCTGACCGCGCGGCGAGCGCCGTCGAGGTCGTTGCGGGCCTTCTCTTCGAGCGACAGGGTTTCCTTGATGCGGTTCTGGACGGCGAAGCCAGCGAAGAGGGGAACGTTGAGCGTCAGGTTCACCGAGGCGGTGGTGGTGTTGCCGTTTCGGCTCTGCGTCAATGTGACCGGCGTGCCTGCGGCCGTCGTGTCACTGGTGCCGTTCGGATTGCTCTTCACATAGTTGGCGCCCAAAGTCAGTGTCGGCAAATGGCCGGCGCGTGCCTTTTCGGTTTCGAGCCGGGCAACTTCCAGCCCCAGTTGAGCCTGCTGAATCGCAGGGCTGCGCGCTTCGGCACCGGTGACCCAATCTTCAACGTTCGCAGGCGCGACCGGCGGCAGCGCGACGGGCAGGGCCAGCGGCTTGGGCGCCGCGTTCTGACGGCCGACGAGTTGGTCGAGGGCCAGCCTTTTGACGCGCAGGTCGTTGTCCGCAGCCAGTTCGTTGGCCACGGACAGGTCGTATCGGGCCTGCGCTTCGCGGGTGTCGGTGATGGTGGCCGTGCCAACCTCGAAGTTCCGCTTGGCGGATGCCAACTGCTCGGAGATCGCCTTCTTGCTGGCCTGGACGGTGTTGAGGGTATCAGTCGCCGCCAGCACGTCGAAGTAGGCCTGTGCCAGACGAACGATCAGGTCCTGCTCGGCCGCTCGCAATTGGGCCTGAGCCACCGCGACTGCGCGTTCAGCCTGTTCAATGGTGATGCCATTGGCCCGGTTGAACAGGTTCTGCTGCGCCGACAGGGCGATCTGATTGGTGGTGCCCTTCGCTTCCGTGGAAGTGCTGCTCCCGCCCACGACTGCGCCGCTCGACTTGACCATCGTCTTGCTCTCCGCAGAGGTCTCTGTGTCGGCGTATGTCGAAGAGGCTTGCAGCCCGACTGTGGGCAGACGCAACGCCCCCGCCTGATCCGCCCGGTACTGCGCCGACTCAGCCTGCGCGCGCGCCCCGAGGTAGGTCGCGTCGTACGAGCGCGCGGCTTCATACAGCTCTCTCAGGCTTTGCGCCTGTGCCGCGCTGGCGGCGAAGCCGAGGGCCAATGCCAGGGCCAGGGGCTTGAACCCGGCAGCGCGGGGCAGGGTCGGGCGGCGCGTCAGCGTCATGGTGCAGTTCCTCTCGGGTCGATGCGTTTATGGTGTCGGTCGGCGGGGCCGTTCAGTGGCCGGCGAACGGTGGCGCCGGCGCGTCGTGTGCGCCGGCGAGTTTGTACGCGAGGCCGCAGCCCGTCTGCAGCAGGAATGCGACGACTTGCGCGCTACGCAGGCCGTGATGACAAAAACCGGCGACGGGCTGCGAACGGCGGGCGTGGCGGCTCGTCGGTGTCATGCAGCGCTCAGAAGTGGAAGCGGGTCGGCTCGGCGAAGCCGTCCAGCCGGGGTGCGATGGTGTCGAACAAGACCACCTTGCTGAACGAGCCGCTGGGCTGCCGGGTGTAGAGCGTGGCCTGCATGATGGGCTCAGAGCCTTCGATGGCGATCAGCCGGCCGCCCGGCTTCAGTTGTGCCAGCAGCGCTTCGGGCACGGTGGCCACCGAGCCAGACAGCATGATGGCGTCGAACGGGCCCGAGCCAGGCAGGCCCTCGCGGCCGTCGGCTTCGCGTACCTGGACGTGGGCCAAGCCGGCGCGTCGCAGGTTATCGGCGGCCATCTTGGCCAGCGCGGGGCGATTCTCCAGCGTGATCACGTCGCGTGCACGGTGGCCGAGCAGGGCGGCCATGAAGCCTGAGCCCGCACCGATTTCCAGCACGGACTCGTGACGCTGGACCTTCAACTCCTGCAGCATGCGGGCCTCCAGCTTGGGCGACAACATCGCCTGGCCCTCAGGCAGCGGCACTTCGGTGTCGATGAAGGCGAGCGCACGGTGGGCTGGTGGCACGAAATCTTCGCGTTTGACCACCGCCAACAACTGCAGCACAGCAGAATCCAGCACCTCCCAGGGGCGGATCTGCTGTTCGATCATGTTGAAACGGGCTTGTTCGATGTTCATGACGGCCTCGGAGAATGGTTCCGCAACGTGCGGTGCGGTTCGGGACAACCCTTCATTCTAGAGAACGGGTTTGCCGTCTGAGCGCGGCGCGCGCAGGCCGTTGAGGATCAAGTCCAGATGCTGGCGGATGAATTCAGACGGATTGCCCATGTGGGAATCGGAAAAGCCGCAGGCCCCCATCGAGTGCTTGTGCAGGCAGAGCATTACCATGGGCAGCACGATCGAGTGCACCACGCCGTCGATGTCCACCGCTCGGAACTCACCGCGGTCGATGCCACGCTGAACCAAGCCGCCAATCAACCGGTGGCCAGGCTCGATCACTTCGCGAAGGTAGAACTCACCGATGTCAGGGAAGTTGCGCACCTCGGTCATCACCAGCTTGAAGATGGCGGAGCTCGGGCTGTTGTAGACATTCACCCACCAGTCGGTCATCAATTCGACCAGCAACTGGCCCGTGGGGCCGTCTTCCTGCGCCAGGCGCTCGGCGCCGCGGGCGATATCGGCGAGCAGGGTGTCGCGGATCACTGCCTTGAGCAGCTCTTCCTTGCTGGGAAAGTACAGGTACAGCGTGCCTTTGGAGACCCCCGCCCGTGCCGCCACTTCTTCGGATTTGGTCGCCGCGAAGCCTTTCTCGACGAACAGCGCCATGGCCGCTTCGAGCAGCTCGCTCGGTCGGGCGTCTTTTCGGCGTTGGCGGGGTGAGGCGGGGTCGGACATGAAGGTTAATGACTGACTGGTCAGTAATATTAACAGCCCGTCGCGGGCCGTCAAGCCTGACGCGGGTACGCTTGCGCCATGGATGCCAACCTTTCCCGCAGGCGTGCCGCGGCTGCCGTGTTCCGATGGTCGACGATCGGAGGCTGGGCGGCGCTCGCCGGTTGCAGCGGCTTGATCGGCCCACCTCGCATCGCGTACACCGAATCAGAGCTGAATCAGATGCTGCAGCGTCGGTTCCCGCTGCGAAAGCGCGTCGGCGAGCTGCTGGAGCTGAGCCTGGCCAACCCTCGGCTGTCATTGCGGCCGGGCGCGGGTCGTTTGGCCACCGAGTTCGATTTGCTGGCCGAAGAGCGCCTGCTGGGGCATCGGTGGAGGGGGCAGATCGCGCTCGAATACGGCCTGCGTCTGGAGCGAAGCGACCACAGCCTGAGGTTGGACAGCCCGTGGGTGACGCGCCTGGTGCTGGACAACAAGTCCGGCAACCCGCAGATCGAGCGCATGGGCGCCTTGGCGATGGAGCAGGTGCTGAACGACTTGGTGGTGGTGAAGATGAAGCCGGAGCAGGTCGAGCGGCTGGCGCAGGCCGGCTATGAGCTGGGCGACGTGAAGATCGGGCCGAACGGCGTGGAGATCAGCACCCGCGCTCGTTCTTGACGGGGCCGGTCGCTGGGGTTCGGCGCCTGCCCCCGGCTATCATCCGGCGCTTTGCTTGCTGCTGAAGAGAGCCTGACCCGTGGACCCCATTGTGTTGATCAAGGCTGCCGTGATGGGCCTGGTCGAAGGCCTGACCGAGTTCCTGCCCATCTCTTCGACCGGGCACCTGATCCTCGCGGGCGCCTTGCTGGACTTTGCCGACGCGAAGGCCAAGGTGTTCGAGATCGCCATCCAGAGCGGGGCGATCCTCGCCGTGGTGCTGGTCTACTGGGCTCGCCTGGCCGGCGCCGTGATCCACCTGCCCACCAGCGATGGCGCGCGCCGCTTCGTGCTCAATGTGCTGATCGGCTTCCTGCCGGCTGCGGTGATCGGCTTGCTGGCCTACAAGCACATCAAGACTTACCTGTTCAACGCACCGGTGGTTGCTTCGTCGTTCATCATCGGCGGCTTCATCATCCTGTGGGCCGAGCGGCGGCAGCGGGATCATGAACCGCGCATCGCCCATGCGGACACCATGACCGCGATGGACGCGCTGAAGGTGGGCTTCGTGCAATGCCTGGGGATGATCCCGGGCACCAGTCGCTCAGGCGCCACCATCATCGGCGGGATGCTGCTGGGCCTCTCGCGCCGCGCGGCCACCGATTTCAGCTTTTTTCTCGCCATCCCCACGCTCGTTGGCGCCAGCGTCTACAGCCTGTGGAAAGAGCGCGCCTTGCTGTCAGTGGCCGACTGGCCGATGTTCGCCACCGGCTTCATCGTCTCGTTCCTGTCGGCCTGGGTGTGCGTGCAATGGCTGCTGCGCTACATCGCCACGCACCGCTTCACGGTGTTTGCGTGGTATCGCATCGCCTTTGGTGGCGTCGTTCTGCTCACCCACTTCATGGGGTGGGTGAAGTGGGTCGATTGAGGCGCCCCGGCGGGGCGATGTGGCGCCGCCTCAGCGGCGTGTGAAAACAAGATCCCACACACCGTGGCCGAGCTTCAGGCCACGGTTCTCGAACTTCGTCAGCGGGCGGTAGGCGGGTTTCGGCGCATAGCCCTCGGCCGTATTGACCAGCGCAGGTTCGGCGCTCAGCACTTCGAGCATTTGCTCGGCATAAGGTTGCCAATCGGTGGCGCAATGCAAGTAGCCGCCTGGTGACAACCGGGTGACCAGCTTGTTGACGAAGCTGGGCTGGATCAGGCGCCGCTTGTTGTGCTTCTTCTTGTGCCACGGATCCGGGAAGAAGATGTGCACGCCGGCCAGCATGCCGGGCGGCACCATGTGCTCCAGCACCTCCACCGCGTCGTGCTGAATGATGCGCAGGTTGGCCAGCCCGTTCTCGCCGATGAGTTTGAGCAGCGAGCCCACGCCCGGCGTGTGCACCTCGACACCGATGAAGTCGGTGTCGGGCCGGCCTGCAGCGATCTCGGCGGTGGCGGCGCCCATGCCGAATCCGATCTCCAGCACCAGCGGCGCCTGCCGCCCGAAGACGGCGCCCGGGTCCAGCGGCGCCGCCTGATACGGCAGCACGAACTTGGGCCCCAGGGTCTCCAGGGCGCGCTGCTGGCCCGTGCCCATTCGCCCGGCGCGCAGCACGAAACTGCGAATCGTTCGCCGGCGGCCATCGTCAGTTGCATCCTCGACGTGGCGGGCGACAGGCTCGGCAGACGAAGCGCTGGATGGCGAGGCCGACGGATCGGCGGGCGAGTCAGCCGCATCGGGCCGACCAGACGTGGGATGGGTCATCGTGAAAGCAGGGCGGCTCCGAAAAGAGCCCGCCGCATGAACTGAGCCTCAGGCACCGTGTTTTTCCGGGCGCTGGCGACCAGCGCGCCGGTAGATGCTTGGCGGATGTGGTGGGATGACCGGAATTGTGCCCGAGCGTCCACGTGGCCCGGGCGGCGACGTGGATTGCGCCTGGGCGCCGGGCTGGTGCTGGGCGCCGGACTGCCCTGGGCGTTCGCCAGCACTCGCCCCGCGCCCGGTGCGCCGGCATTAGCCCGGCCAAGCGTCGGCGAGTCGCTCCTGCGGGGCTGCGGCCTGCCCGGTGCCAACGTGGGCGCCTATGCCCGTGCGCTCGACAGCGACACGCCGCTCGTGTCGCTGAACCCCGAGAAGCCGTTCCAGTTGGCCTCGACCACCAAGCTCGTCACCGCCATGGCGGCCCTCGATCTGCTGGGGCCGCACTTCCGCTGGCGGACGATGGCGTTCACGCGTGGCACCCTGCTGCGAGGCCGCCTGCTGGGTGACCTCTGGATCGTGGGCGGGGGCAACGCCTATTTGCGTACGCAGGATCTGCAGGTGTGGATGGCCGAGTGGCGCAAGCTCGGCCTGCGCGAAATCATCGGCGACATCGTGCTCGATCGGTTCGCCTTCCAACTGACCGAGCACGACCACGAGAACACTCCCGTGCCTGCCGCCGACCGGCCGCACCACATGTGGCCGGATGCCCTCACGCTGGACGAGGGCCGGTTGAAGGTGCGGTTGAACCCCAGCCGCGATGGCCGGCCGGAAGTGCAGTTGGAGCCGCCACTGGCCGGCGTGCGCATCGAGCCATCGCGCCTGGGGGGCAGTGGCTGCACCGCGTGGGCGCAGTGGAGCGACACCCCGCGAGACGCCGAACCACTCATCCGTGTGCAAGGCAGCCTGGGGCCGCGTTGCGGCAGCCGCGAGTGGGTGCTGGCGCCGCTGCCGCACGCCGAGTTCACCACCCGAGCCATCGCCGGCTTGTGGCGCCAAAGCGGCGGCCAGTTGCACGGCCGGGTCATCGACAAGTCGCACCCGGATCGCCGATCGCTGATTCCCGAAGGCGCCGATGGCGAGCCTCAACTGCCGTTTGCCACGCACATCTCGCCGCCCTTGCCGCAATTGCTGCGCGAGATCAACAAGACGAGCGACAACCTCGCTGCGCGAAACCTCATGCTGGCTTTGTCGCGCGGGTTTCCGCATCGGCCGGCCACCCTGCCCGCCGCGCAAGCGCGCATGCGCGAGTGGTTGACGAAACAGGGCCTGGGCCCGGGCGACATCGAGATCGAAAACGGCTCGGGCTTGTCGCGCGCCGAGAAGGCCAAGCCACGCGCTTTCGTCGATCTGCTCGCGAAAGCCTGGCATGCCCGCCAGGCCGCGGCCCTGATCGATTCATTGCCGGTGGCCGGCGTGGATGGCACGCTCGAACACCGCATGACCCGCGGCGCCGCCACAGGCCAGGCCCACTTGAAGACAGGCACCTTGCTGGACACGCGGGCACTGGCGGGCTACGTGAAGGCGCGCAGCGGCAAGGTGTATGCCGTGACAGCACTTGTGAACCACCCTGAGGCGGCCCGGGCCACGCCATCGCTCGATGCGTTCATCGAGTGGCTGGCGCGCGCCAACTGAACTTGCGGTCAGGCCGTCGGTGGCGATGCCGGATCGATAGTGGGGCGGCGCCGATCCGGCGAGCGAAACCGTTCCTTGAGGCCCAGCAACGGCCGCTCGAAGAACCTGAAACTCAAGCCTGCGGCCAGCACGCTCAGCAACAATCCCAGCAGGAACAGAGCGCCAGGCGCGTCTATACCCGCTTTGGCCAGCAGCCTGTGGGCGCCTTCCAGCGCCGGCTTGTGCAGCAGGTAGACGCCATAGCTGACCGTGCCCACATAGGCCAGCGGCCGCCACTGCAGCGCCCGCACCACCAGATGCCCGGGCTGCAGCACGACGCCCGCGATCAGCAGCGTCACCAGCACATGAAACCCCAACCGGGGTGCTCCGCGAAGATCACCAGGCCAGTTGATCCACATCAGCGTGACAGCCACCAAGGCCCAGAGCATCGGCGCTGTCAAGCAGCGTTTCAGCCAGGCGCCGGCACGCTTGTCGCGCAAGCCGAACGCCATCAACACCCCGAGCACGATGGGCGTGAACGTGGCCTGCAGGATGTCGCGCGACTCATACGGCATGCCGGCCGTGCGCAGCCACCCATCGAGCACGCCAAAGTTGACGACCTGGTTCAACACCAGAAACGCCAGCAGCCACGGCACCGCCCGCCCGCCCAGCCAGACGAGCAGGGGCGGCCACACCAGATAGAACTGCTCTTCGGTCGACAGCGACCAGGTGATGGCCATCAGCGAATCGGGCTGCACCCAGTTGCTCACGTAGGTGGCGTGGTAGGGCAGGGCTTGAAAGAAGTCAGCCGCCAAGGTGGACTGTGGTGCCCGCAGGAAGTACAGCGACAAAAGCGCCAGCAGGGCGTAGTACAGCGGGAAGATGCGCAAGGCGCGGCGAACGTAGAAGTTCCACAACGAGATCTGGCCGTAGCGCTCACGCTCTTGCAGCAGCAGCGTGGTGATCAGCCAGCCGCTGAGCGCGAAGAACAGGTCCACGCCCAGGAAGCCGTTCGCGGACGCAGGCAACCAAGCGATGCCGGGATGAGCGTGGTGCCACACCACAGCGATCACGGCGATGGCGCGAAGGCCATCCAGGCCGGGGATGTGGTGGACGGCCGAGGTGGGAGGGCGCATCGAACAAAAAGTCAGGCCTTCTCGGCGGGACCTCGATTTTCGCCCGCGCCGGCCCGATTCCACCGGTTAGAATGCGCGCCGCTGCGGGTGTAGTTCAATGGTAGAACGGCAGCTTCCCAAGCTTCATACGAGGGTTCGATTCCCTTCACCCGCTCCAAGTTGACTGAGACATTGCCGGCCTCGCGCCGGCTTTGTCTTTGGTGGCGCTGCCTTCAGCGAGCCACCGCCAGCTCATAGTTGAAGCGCATTTCGGCACCGGCTTCAATGGGCACCGTGGTGAACGCAGCCGGAATGCCGATGTGCCAGCCGTGTTCGAGCCGGGCTGGGTAAAGCACGCGTTTGACGTTGAAGCCTTCGGCCGGGTGGCCGCTCGGTTGCCCGTGGGCGTCGTACTCGAAGGTGGTGTTCATCATCGACAACGGGCCCTCGCCATTCACCGCGATGCGGTGGGCGCCAGCGGTGTGGCCCGCCACGCTCGCCGATGACAAATCCGCCGCACCGCTGCGCAGCGCCATGAGGTAGCGATCGTCGGTGAGGATGAACTGGTCGACTTCGTCCATCAGCTGCCCCCCATAGACGCCGATGCAGGTGTCCGCCGCGAGGGGGGTTCGGGCGAAAAGGCCGCGCTGGCCCTCGAGTGCGCGCTCGTTCGGGTGCTGCAGGTCGGCGGCGGTCAGGATCCGGACCTGAAGCTGGTCGAGATAGAGCGCGGTGCGCTGCGTGGCACTGGCAGCCACGTCCAGCCAGGGTGACATCGCCTCACGGGGATAGCGGCGGCCGGTGGCATCGGGCAGGCTCCAGTCGGCCACCTCGATCACTTGCAGCGGACCATGGTCGGCGTCGCGAAAGGGCGGCTCGCCGCACAGGGCATCGGCATACTCTCGCCGCTGTACGCGCCATTGGTGTCGGTGGCGGAACTCGTTCAGGCGCGCCAGCCAATGCGCGGTGCCGAGGCTGACGAGCCTGACGCGATGGTGCGCGAGGGCCAATGGCTCCAACTCGGCCACATGGCCGTTCCTGGGCGCTGAAGCGGCGCATCGCTGCGGGCTGTTGGCCGTGGCCGTGAGGTCCGCCAGCATCAGCGACAGCACATGGTCTTGCCCGGCAAGGAACGCGTTCATGCGACGGCGGCGCCACCTCGCGGCATCTTCGCCCGCCTGCTCGTCGGCCAGCAGCACATGGTCCAGTGCCGAAGGCAGGGCGGCGCATTGGGCCTCGGCGTCGGGATGAACGCGGATCAGGTCGACAAAGGCTTCGCAGATCATGGACTATGGGGTCGCAGGGCGGGTGTGCCCACCTTAAGCCGGTGCATCCGCGCCGAGGCGCCGATGCGAAGCCGCCACCGATCGGGCGAAGCCTGGCGCGTCAGAGAGGCCGCACAGGCCCGAGGCTGCTGGCCGCGGTCTCCAGAGCCAGCGTCAGGATGGAGAGGGTGCGTTGATGGTGCTCGGCCACCTCTCCGTGGTGGTCGATGATGGCGCGGGCTTTGCGGGCTGACTCGTTCGCCTCGGCCCACCGGTTCAGCTGCAACAGCGCAAAGCCCCGACCCACCCACAGCGGGATGTTGTCCAGGCTGTCGCGGTCCACGCCGCCGGTATCGAGCGTCACGGCGCGGTCGAAGTGCACCAAGGCCTCTTCAGGACGCTCGCGCTTCACATCCACCAGGCCCATCAAGACCTCCGCCCGGCGCTGCGCGGATTGGAAGAGCGCCGGGTGAGGGTTGGTGTTGATGTTCGACAGCAGCAAGTCGCCCGCGACACGGGCCGCGTCCAGGCGGCCCTGGGCATAGGACAGTTCCATCTCGAGCAGGCTGCGCTCCAGCGCTTCCTGCCCGAGCGGGGGGGCTGTCACGCCGGCGGGTTCGTCGAACTGGTTGTTCGCCTCGTCGAACGCCGCGCGGGCCTGGCTCAGCTGGCCCTGATCGATGAGGCTGTGCACGGCCAGATAGCGCAGCTTGCGGGCGATGAGCACGCGATCGCTGCCCACCCGAGCCGCGAGTGCGAGACCTTCGTCGATCTTCGCCTTGGCGGCCTCGTGGCGGCCCTGCTCGACCAGCAGCGCGGCGTGCGCCGCCAGGGAGTGCACCCGGATGGTGTCACCCACCTCGGCGCCGCGCTCCTGCTCGAGCGTCTGCATGCGAGACAGCCAGAGCTGCGCGTCGGCCAGCCGGCCGCGAGAGATCTCGGCAGCGACCAGGTGCGTGAACAGCAGCACCAGCGGCTTCACCGTGTCTGGCCGCCGGCTGATGGTGAGCACGTCCACTTCGTTGGACATCAGCTTGACCGCCTCCGCCGGCTGGGATGCGCGCAGATACAGCCCGCCGAGGGTCGAGGTGAGGTAGGCCGGCCACTCGGTGTCGGCCCCGTAGGTGGCGACCACCGCATCGCGGACCATGGTGCCATCGTCGAGCGCGCCGCGCAGGTCGCCTTGTTGAGCGCGCGCGATGCAGCGGATCTGCATCGCATTCAATCGTGTGATGTTGTCGACGGGGCCGAGCGCGAGCGTCTGCTCCACCAGCCGCAAGGCGGCGTCCGGCTGATGGGCCCGATTGAAATCTTCGGCCTGCACCAGCAGGGCTTGGCCAAGCTCGGATTTGTCTGGGGTATCGGCCAAAAGCTCGGTGGCGTGCTGCAGGCGGCGTCGGGCCTGCGCACGATCAGAGACGATCAGCAGGCGTGCATGCGCCGTTTCCAGGCGCCCGCGACGCCAGCGGTCTTCCGGCGTCGAGGTGCCGAGCTTGTCGAGGATCGTCTCGGCTTCCCGAAAGGCCGCCATCGATTCGGCATCGGTCGGGACCGACCACGATCGCCCGAAGGCGATCAACGCTTCGACCAGGTCATGCGGGTCTTCATGCGCCCGCTCTCGGGCCAGCACCACCCACTTGCGCGAAACCTCGCGCACCTCGGTGTTCAGCACCAGCTGCTCGTACATGCGCGCCAGCGAGCCATAGATGCGGGCTTTCACCCGCGGCGCGTCCTTGAGTGAAGCGTCGATGCGGCGGGAGCCCAGGTCGAGCAATTCGCGCACGGTGCGTTCGCCGGGGCGGTGGGCCGATTCGAGGTCGATTTCCTCGGCATTGAAGAGGTCCTGCATGAAGCTGAGTGCCGCTTCGGCGGTGCGTTCATGCTCACGGGCCTTCACGGCCGCGTTCCAGGCCAGCACAAGCCCGGCGCCCAGGCCGATCACCACGGCTGCCGCCGAGCCGGCGAACACCCGGTAGCGGTAGAGGAATCGCCGCACGCGGCGGATGCGGCTGTCGGCGCGCGAAACCACCGGCTCGCCCGCCAGAAAGCGCCTCAGATCGTCCGCAAAGGCCTTGGCCGTGGCGAAGCGCTGCGCCAGTGGGCGCTGCAGCGCGGTCAGCGCCACGACATCGAGATCCCCGCGCAGCCGCCGCCGCAGTTGCCGCAAGGCCTGACGTGGCCGCTCGATCCCCGGCGCCACGCTGACCACGGCGCTGGGCGGCAACACGTCGGCGTTCAGGATGGCGTCTTCGATGGCCGCGCGGGTGGATCGGTTGACCGAATAGGGCCGCTGCCCGCAGATGAGTTCATAGAAGAGCACGCCCAGCGCATAGACGTCGCTCTGCGCGGTGACGGGCGAACCGCCGATCTGCTCGGGTGAGGCGTAGGCCGGCGTCCATCCGGCCACGCCCAGCTGGGTGAGTGCCACCGCGTCGGGGTCGTCCAGCAGCTTGGCGATGCCGAAGTCCAGCAGGTGCGCCATGCCGTCGCTGGACACCAGGATGTTCGCGGGCTTCAGATCGCGGTGCACCACCTGGTGCTCGTGGGCGTAGTGCACCGCATCCAGCACCTGCAAGAACAGCTCGATGCGCTGTTCCAGGCTCAGTGCATGCGCGGTGCAGTAGGTGGTGATGGGCAGGCCATCCACCAGCTCCAGGGCAAAGTAGGGCTGCCCTTGGGCTGACACGCCGGCATCGTAGAGGTGGGCGATGTGTGGGTGGTTGAACGAGGCCAGGATGTCGCGCTCGCGGGCGAACCGGTGCAGCGCATTCGTGCTCGCGAGCCATGGGTGAGGCAGCTTGAGCGCGACTCGGCGCGTCACCGCGCCATCGATGCGGGTGGCGCTCCACACCACGCCCATCCCGCCGCGGCCCAACTCGACATCGAGCCGATACGGGCCGACCACGTCGCCCGCCTGCAGCGTCGTCAGGGGCTGCACGTCGGGCATCAAGTCGAGCACCGGCACGCCCAGGAAACTGTCGTCGGCGCAGGCCTCAGGCGCTTCGCACAGACGTTGCAGGGATTCGCGCACGGGGGGATCGAGGTGCCGCTGCTGTTCCAACCAGCAGCGCCGCGCCGCGCCGTCGAGCGCGCACGCCTCATCCCACAGGCGCGACACCTGGGCCATCTGCGGAGCGGTCAGCGACACCATGGGGCGACCCATCCGGAGGGGTGAAGGGTGGTGGGGCCGCCGGCGGCGGCGCGTCGGCCAGCGGCCCGGCGCCGGCGTGTGCCGGCGTCTGGCTCAGGCGTTGGCGTCCGATGCTGGACGCCGGCAAGGGGCGCGGCGCAAGATTGGGCAAGCGCCGGCAACGGTTTGTGAAAGCGGTTTCTTGGCAACGTGTGACAGCGCTGTCAAAGAGGGCGCGCCGATCCTACGTAAAGCCGTATCTCCGAGCCGCCGCTTCATCCCGAAGCGGCCGGCAGTTGTTTGCAATTTGTCACGTTTGTGGCCGTGAAATCGATCACAGGCCTCGCTCATTCCCCCGGTCTGATCAGGGGCACGTTCGGCTCCAGACGCTCACCGCTGGTGAACACCCCCACGCTGACGATGGTGTAGGCCAGTCGCGGCACCTGGGTGTGGGTCAACAACACGGCGGCCCGGCCCCAATGCGTCTGGGCAGGGGCCGACCATTGCTGCACCTTCAGCGCGCCAGCGGTGGAGGTGGCGCCACGTTTCAGATCCGCCCCCGCATCGCGCAGACAGCGCAGCATGGGTGAGACGGCGTTGGAATCGACCATCCCCTTGATCTTCAGGGCCTCGACATGGCTCGATTCATCGCTGCGCACCACGAAGCTGCCGCTGAGCAAGGCCTGGGTGCGAAGCGCCGAAGGTGGCGCCGCCAGCATCTCTTTCACGCCGGCACAGCCGTCGGGCAGAGCATCGAGCAGCGTGGCTTCGCTGGGCAGACGAGGGGCGCACGGCCTCGCTTCGCTGCTCACCCGGTCGACCAGCCGACATGCCGCCGCCCCGTATGACGAGCCGTCCCATTGGTAGCGGGTGAGCCGAAGCTCTCGGGTCGATGCCACCTCCGACACCGACACGTCGGCATAGCCCAGGTGGCCCACGGGCGAGAACTGCGGCTCGGCGTGGCTCATCACCAGCAGCAAGGGACGATGGTCGGTGCCGGGCCCTGCGAACACGCCGAACGGGCAGCCGACATCCGGGCAGCCGCGGTCGCCCAGCCCCACAAGCCAGGCCCGTGGGCCGTTGGGAGCCAGTTCCACCTCCTTCAGCAGCAGCGCGGACGCGATGGCGGCGGGCGATTGCCCCGCCAGGCGGGCTATCTCGTCGACCACCCGTGTCGGCAACGATGGGCGGCCGCTGCCAGACGCCGAGGTGGCGCCCTGTGTGGAGGGCGGTGCGGTGGCGCAGCCGGCCGCCAACCAAGCAGCACAGGCTGCCAGCGCGAGGCAGGCCCGGCGAGAGGTACGTTGAGAGGGGCGGTGGTAGATAGGGTGAGAGAGCGACATCGTCATGGCAGCGCCTCAAGGGTGTGCGGCCGAGTATGGCGAGCGGTGCCGCTGCAGCGCTGGCCGAGCGAAGGCGCGTCGTGCAAGGCGAAGCTCGGCCCCGAGTCTTTCGCGGCAACACATGGGCCTTCGCTTCGATGGCCGGGTGCGGGCCACGACCACCGCATCGTGTCGGCTCCTCAACCCCTGTGGAGCACTCCACCATGTCTGACTTTGACGTCTCCGCGGTCGGCCTGAAGGCGCCGACCTACACCTATCAGCCCATTGAAACCTCGGCGCCCGCTCCCTCGTCGGATTCGGGGCAGAACGTCTACAAGCAACTGTTCCAGCTGGTGCAGCAGCTGATGCAGATGCTGGCGCCCCTGTTCGAGAACGATCAGGGTTCGTCGGGGTCGCCGTCACCGTCTCCCTCGCCTTCACCCTCTGCCGCGCCAAGCCCGTCGCCCTGCGCGGCGGCACCGTCGCCGGCCTCCACCGGCCAAGGCGGCGGCGCCCCGGCCGTCAGCGGCGCGTCGCCCGCGCCGGCACCGAGACCTGCAGCCGGCACCGAGGGAACGCCGGCCGGATCCGGTGCGCGCAGCGTGCAGGAAGCGGCCGCGCACACGAACCCGACCTTCAAGCCGGTGCTGCGGGGTGACGAAGCCGAGAAGGACGCTGCCATCAAGACGCAGGAAGACTTCGGTCGCGCCGTGGACCAGACGGCCAAGGAGTACGGGCTGGACCCGAACGCCTTCCGCGCCGAGTTGCAGGCCGAATCGAGTGCGTTCACCGAAGGCTTCCAGAAGGCGATGCAACACGAGGGCGATCTCGATCGACGCGGCGAGAACAACACGTCCATCGGGCTTGGCCAGATCTCGCGCAAGTTCCTCGATGGACGCGAGTGGTCGGGCGACGGCCCGGGCAATGAGCGTCTCGGAGGTCAGGTGGTTTCCACCGAGGACTACATGAAGAGCCCGACGATCCAGATGCGCATGGCGGCGGCCAACATCGCCCAGCGCATCGCCGACAAGGGCGGCGTCGAGCAAGGCCTGGCCTATTACGTCTCGGGCGATGCCGACCCGAACAACCCCAAGGCGCGCGCCTACATCGACAAGATCAACAAGGCGATGAACGACCCGGCCGTGGTCGATGTCGGCCGCGGTTGATCGCGCCGCTGCCGAGCGCCCGTGGTTCGCAATTCGCCCAGATGCTTCGCGCAGCCCCGATGCGCCGGACCACGGATACCTACGCTGGCAATGCTGGATCTGCCCGAGGTTGAAGACATGCAACGCATGCCAGTCCACCGAGGGCGATCCGGCACAGGTGGTGTGTGCAGCGGCCCTTTCGGCGCATGGGTCGTCCACCCGGGCGGCGGCCTCGAGGGCCAGCGGTGCACACCGATCAAGAACCTTCACCACGGAAGGAGACCGAGATGATCGAATCAGTGAACGGCAATAGCGGCGTGTCCAAAACCCAGTTCCCGAATGTCGAATTCAAGGGCACCGAAGGTGCCGACAAGGCCGAGGGGAAAGACAGCACGCAGCAGATGATGCAGATGCTGCAGGAGCTGCTCAAGCTCATCATGGAGCTGCTGCAGCAGAAGGAAGACGCCAAGAAGGGCGAGGGCGGCGGCGACGGTGGCGGCGGGCAGGGCAAGAAGCCCACCGGCGAGACCAACAACGCCCTCAAGGAGCTGGGCAAGATGTTGATGGACATGGGCGCGCAACTGATGCAGTCCGGCGGCGACGGCGCATCCGGCCCGGGCAAGAGCTGACGCCCCCACCGAACCGCAGCGCAAGAGATGTCCGGCCGCCCGAGCCCGCGATGCGACGGCGTCTGAGCCTTCTCTTGCGCTGCGCCCCCATCGCGCCCCAGTGGGGCGCGCTGGTTTTTCTGCTTCTGACTTCGTTGGCCTCGGCCCAAGACGCGGCCCCTTCGGCAGCTGCCGCGATCACGCGGCACAGCACCAGCTACCGGTGCCAATTCGCCGACGGCGTCGAGCGCACCTTGACGGTCAACGCAGGCCAATCCTTCCCGCTGTCGGTTCGGCGCTGCGAGCCGATCGACCGTCCCGCCGTCGACAGCCCCTCGCCGCCTGTGCTGGCGCCCCCCGTGCCGGCTGCTGACGACCGCTTGCCCAGCGTGACCTGGATCGAGGCACCGACGGCTGGCCGTGTCGGCCACGCGCCTCACGAGCCGGTCGCGAGTGAGGCCGCCATCGAATGGGCACCGCAGGTGCGCCGAGCCAGCCAACGGCATGGCGTGGACGCTCAGCTCGTGGATGCCGTGATCCACGTCGAATCGCGGCATCGCGCCGCGGCACGCTCGCCCAAAGGCGCACTGGGCCTGATGCAGGTGATGCCCGCCACGGGTGCGCGCTACGGCGTGGCTCGCGCGCAAGACCTGCTCGACCCGTCCACCAATCTGGATGTCGGCGTTCGCTATCTGCGCGACCTGCTCGTCATGTTCGAAGGGCGCACCGAGCTCGCGCTGGCCGCCTACAACGCCGGCGAAGGCAATGTGCTGCGGCACGGCCTGCGCGTGCCGCCCTTTCCCGAGACGCAGGGCTACGTCGAGCAAGTGCTGACACGGTATGCGCAACTGCGCAGCACGCCGTGAACACGCGCAGGCCCCGCAACTTCGTATCCGCGAACGGCACTTTGGATCGTTGGCGTGGCATCGACCGTGGCTGCCTAAGCTGAAGGTCCAGGTGGTCGACGCGCACGGTCATGCGGGTGGACCACCGTTTCTTCCTTGACACCAATCGTTGGAGAAGCTGACCATGTGGAATGTGGAGATCTCGCGGTGGTTCCGGCCTGCACGCACGGCGGCACATCAGGCCCGCGAACGAGCCCGCCAACGCGCGTTGGATCGCGCCAGCCAGTGGAATGAAGAGGACTGGTGGAACTCTCAAGTGCCGCCGCTCGACTCACGAGGGATGGCGCTGATGGAACAACGCAGCCACGACGCGCATCCCTCCCAGATCCGCGGCTGGATCGCCGAGATCCATGAGCAACTCCCGACCATGGACGCCAACGACATGTCGTATGCGATGGCGTTGCTGCTCAAGCTCGAACGCCTGATGCAGGAGCACCGCGTGTTTCCCCATCGGCGCATCTGACGCGTCGGTACGCATCGTCATCACACCACCCCGTTCGCCGGCCCCTGCAGAGGGGCCGGCTGCACCAGGCGCACCGAGCGGGGTGGCCTGGCGATGGCCCGTGCAGGCCCGCCGTCAGCGACACGGACCGGCCCGTGGCTGCCGCCGGCTTCGAGAAGACGATGCGGTGTGGCGCCGCGCCACTCGCGAGGCTCTGCGAGCGGGGTGTGGCTCACCCACCTTGGCGCCTACCCCCCAACGACGTTGAATCGATGGCGGCTAGGCGGCGGTGCCGTGCGATGCGGCCGCTGCTCGGCGGCCTCCGGTGTGCCACCGGCGCTGGAGCCGGGTTGGCCGAGCACCACCGCAGCCAGGCCGGCACACAGCGGCAGCATGACCAGGGCGAAGAGCGACCACCGCAACCCGCGCCCTCGATGACGCCGTGCGCTGGCCGGGCCGGGTGACGCGCCGAGGACGGGCACCACCGGCGGCACCGGATCACGCAGCAGATCGGTGGCGGCCTCCGGGGCCTGCGGCAGGTGGGTTTTCATCGGGGCCACCACCAGGTCGCCCGATCGACCGCGTGAACGCGAGCGGCGGCGGCGCTCCTGCGCCGTTGGCACGGGCCGGGCCGGCGGCGGTAGCTCCATCAGGCCGGGCGTGTCCAGATCGTCGGCCCCTGCCTCCAACGGCGCAGGCGCCCCGACGTCGTCTTCGTCATCGTTGTCTTCCAGCCCTTCCGCCGCCTCGGCGCGGCTGCTGCGGGCTCGCGAGGTGGCGCTGTGGGCCGTGGCGCTGGTGCTGGCCGTGGCGCGGGTGCCCGAAGACCGCACCGTCACGGAGATGGGCCGATCCTCATCGTCGCTGTCTTCCGTCGCCGCTTCCAGCTGCGCTTCGGACACGCCGTCCACCTGCTCGTTGTCTTGATCCCATCGGCTGCGTAGCAAAGGCGAAGCGGCGACGATGGCTTCTTGCGTCACGCGTTGGCGGGTGATGGGGGCGATCGGCTCGGCCGCCGGCTCGGGCGTGTCCACCCACAGGTCGGCGGCCAGTGCTTCGGAGATGGGGCGTGCTCGATCAGTCATGGACGCCAGTGGGGGCCCCGGTGTGTGCCGGGTGGGTGGAGGGCGCGGCAGGCGCCCGAACTCGAGTGATGGGGCGAGTGATGCGGCGAGTGATGGCGCGAGTGATGGGGTCGAAAGCTCGGCCAGGTTGGGCATGTACCGCGCCGGGGCACCCTCAGTGTGCGGTGAGCGGCCCGGCGTCCGGCGTGTGGCTGTGGAGCATGGCCAGCACCATGCGGCCTACCGCGCTGCCCATTTCCAGCTCGCGCGCCACCTCTTTGGCCTGATCCGTCCAACCGACGGGGGCGAGCTGCAGCAGGCCCTCGGCAGAGTGGCCCAGCACCCACCCCAACTGGCTCAGCAAGGCCGCCTGCATCGACAGCAGGCGGCCGACTTCCAGGCGGCGGATTTCCTCGCCGCTGAGCGGGAGCAGCAGCTGTGGCCGGGCGCGAAGGTCGTGGCCTTCGCGGCGCGTTTCGATGCGGCAGATCAGGCCGGCGGGGCCGCTGAACGGGCGGGCGTCCTGCAGCGGAGCCTCCAGGCCCTCGTCCACATCCAGATGCGCGGCCAGCTCAGCAAAGAACGCATCGAGCGTTCGTGCGGGCTTCTTGTCGGCCGGGCGGGGCGGGTGCGCGCGGTCGAGCGCCACCATGATGCTGTCCAGCTCGCGTTTCGGTGCTCGGTCTGCCATGGGGTCACCTCGCGGTGTGCGTGGGGTCGATGCAGCGCCACTCACTCTTCATCGCCGGCCTCCTCGTCGCTGGAGGGGTTCATCGCCGGGGCCATCAAGCTGGCGAAGATCTGCGACGCGGCGGCCGAGTTGGCGGCGGCCGCGTGACCGCCCGGCGGGGGCAGCCCGAACTCTCCAGGTTCGTGGACGAGCATGGGCGGGGGTACCAGGTGCAACGGGTCCATGGGGGCTCCAATCCTGCAGGCGGTGGGGTGGATGACAAGCGGGCCGTCCGGGGGGCCCGCCCTGGCATGCAGTGTGGCGAGGGCCACGCGGCCGGTTGCCATCGCGGCGAAGCGCCGTGGGGCCCGGCGAAGTGGCCAAGCGCCTCATGCGCGAATCCACTGGAACTGCCCGGCGCACAGGCCCTGGAACATTTCATCGCTCGCGCTGACGATGGTGTCCTTCCAGTAGCGGCCGTGCTCGACATAGTGTTCGAGCGTCTCCGACAGCCAGCCGCCGTCGACGCCGTCCACCATCGGGATGCGGACGATGAGCTGCGCGCAGCCGGTGTCCGCATCGAGGCCCAGCTGCGCCTGGTCTTGCGCGTAGACCGACAGGTTGGCTTCCAGCATCAGCCGAAAGACCTGCAAGCTTCGGCCGGCGCTCAGCACCCCGAAATTGAAGCTGAGGTAGATCGCCTGCTCGTCGCCTTGGAAGTTGTTCAGCAGCACTTCGAAGTCCTGCACGGCGAGGCATCCACCAGCGAGGATGCCTTCCACGTCAGGCTCGTCGCGCACGGCGCACAGTTCGGCGACCAGTTGCACGAAGCGGTCGTGGCTCATGCGGGCCTCTTGTGCGTCGCCGGTGGCGTGGCTACCGTCACCTTCTCGTCGCCCAGGTGCCCCATGCGCTGCAGGATGTCCAGCCGGCCGGCGGCGCTGTCGGCCAGCGAGGCCAGCCGAGGCCGAAGTGCATGCAGCAGCATCACCGGCAGCAAGGCATTGCGGCTGGCTTCACCCGCCGAGGGCACGGGTGCCGATGGGCCTGCCATGACCGTTGGCGCCTGCTGCACCAGCAGTTGCTTGACCGTGGCCAATGTGGCCTTCGACGAGGGGCTGGCGTGTCGCCGAAGGTGATCGCACACCAGGCCGAGCATCGTCTGGCTGGCGCCCCCGGCCTGAAGTGCCTGAGCGCTGGCCCCCCGCACCGACTGCACCAGGGCCTGGGTCAGCCGTGCGGCATCCGCGAGGCTGGCGGGCGCCCGGGCGGGGCCGCCGTGCGCCGTGGCGGTGAAGGCGCCACGACGACCCGCTGACCCGCGCGCGGCAGCGCCCGCGGCCTCATCCATGGCCCGGTGCACCTCGGAGAAGGCAAAGCCCTTGTGGCGACGCCGACCTCCACGGTCCTGCCCCGCCTGGCCGTGGTCCTGCTCGCTCGAGTCGGCCGATGAATCGGAGCGCAGGTCGCTGGCGGCACCGAGCAGCCCGGTGGACGCGCGGGCGGCGTCCGGCGTGTCCGCGGTGGGGGGCGGGGTGTCATTCGAGTCGTCGGCGGCCGGGCCGTTGCCGCTCGCCGGTTTCGGCGGAGGCTTGCGCGGACGCAGTGTGGCGGCGCCGCGCGTCGGTGCGGCCGAAGCCCGCGGCGAAGAGCCACTCGATCGTGTGCTCTTGGTCGGTCGCTCGCTGCCTTGGGGCGCCGCCTCGTTCGGACTGGCGGGGCCCGAGGCGGGCGCGGGCGTGGTGTCGACGTAGGTGCCGGCAGAGACTCTCATACGAAGATGACCCCCAGGACTTTCTCGGCAAAGCGCATCATCGTGGCGCCGGCCCACGGCGCGGCGATCAGCACCACCACCGTCACGCACAGCAGCTTCACGCCTTGCGAGATGCTCGAATCCTGCAGCGACGTCACCGCCGAGATGAAGGCCACCAGCAAGCCCACGACCGACGAGGTGAGCACGGCGGGCAGCGAGAGCACCAGGCACAGCGTGAGCGCCTCGGAGGCCAACTGCAGAACCTGATCGAATTCCATCGTGGTCTTTCGCTATCGGTAGGTCAGCACCAGGCCGTGGATGAGGCGTGACCAGCCGTCCAGCGTCACGAACAGCAGCAGCTTGAACGGGATGGCCACGTTCGTCGGCGTCACCTGCGACAACCCCATCGCCAGCAGCACGTTGGCGATCACCAGATCGATGACGGTGAACGACAGGAAGATCAGGAAGCCGATCTTGAACGCGGCCGTCAGCTCGGTGAGGAGGAAGGCGGGGGCCAGCACCAGCATGTCGTCCTTCAACAGCCGCTGCGACCGCTCGGGTGGCCAGATGGACGCAGCGGACTTCAAGAAGAAGGTCTTCTCGCGTTCGCTGGCATGCTTTTCGAGGAACCGGCGGAAGGGCTCGAAAGCGGCATCGGCGCCTTTGATGAGCTGCTCGGCGCTGCTGGCTTGCGCGCTCGGCTCGGTGAACTTGATGCGGTCACCGGCCTCCATGAAGATCGGCGCCATCACATAGCAGCTGATGATGATCGCCACCCCGTTGAGCACCGTGCTCGGCGGCACCTGCTGGACGCCCAGCGCGTTGCGCAGCAACCCCAGCACGACGACGATCTTGGTGTACGAGGTGACCACCATCGCAGCGAAGGGCAGGAAGCCCAGCCCCACCATCACCAGCAGCAGCGAGACCGGATCAATGGCCGGCATGGAGCCCCCGCTCATCGCTGATGCGCTCGATCTGGACCCCCAGCCGATCGCCGATCGCGATCAGCCGGCCGCGGCCGACGCGCTGGCCGTGGCAGACCAGCCTCACCGGCGCTTCGGCCAGCGGCACGTCCAGGGCGATGACGTGGCCAGGTGCCATCGCCGAGATGTCGTCCAGCCGCAGCCGGGCCGTGTCGATCTCGAAGCAGATCGGCAGCTCGATCTCACCGGCCAAGTCCGCGGTGTCGGCCGTCTCGCTGGAAAGAAGGGTGGTGTCGTCCATGGGAGGGGTGTGGTCAAGTGGATGCAGGGCAGAGGTCAGCACGAGTCGGGCGGCGGGACCCTCGATCGAGGCCGCGCCACCCCAGCCGCAGCCATGGCCGGCGTGCCAGGTGCCGCCCACCGGAGGCGCCGACAGCAGCCACACGTCGCCAGGCTCGATCGATCGCCACACGCGGGCACGAACCGGCCGCGGGCCGATGACCAGCCGCGTGGCCAGGCGCAGGCGGTGCAGAGCGGGCGGGCGGATGGCCGGGGACTTCGGCAGCTCTTCGGCGACGAACAACCCGAAGGCGTCGTCCACCGAATGCACCCGCAGCTCGTGGCCGTCCAGGTGCAGGGCCGGTTGGTCCGGGCTGGCTTCGCCATCCGGCTGCAGCCTGTCCACGGCGAGGCCGAGGGTGTCGATGCCTCTCTGCTGCGCGGCACGGCGGATCAGCTCGGTGGCCATGGCACAGGCCAGCGGGCGGTCGGCCTCCCGCTGCGCGAGATCGCCGATCAACGCCCAGCGGGGATCGGCGTGCGGATCGACATCGATCGTCAGGTCGCCAGCCAGCGTGCACAGGCCCAGGCGCAACCAGCGCCGATCGGGCGAGGTGCTGGTCGCACGCCCCACCTGCACCGCCACGCCCGGCAGCCAGCGCTGCAGGCAGGCCGGCATGCGGGTGTCGTGGCACAGGCGAGCGGCTGCGGCCTGGCCGAGTGCCCGCCGCGGCAGCGCGTCGGCCAGCGATCTCACCGCGGCTGGTGAGGGGGCGGCCTGTGCAGCGTTGACGGCGCGGGAGGGCTCGGTCCAGAGGTTCATTCGATGTCCACGTCGATGTGGCGGTGCGGGCCCAAGGTCTCGGTGAGGCGGCGGCCCAGCGCGTCCATGTGCTTCGAGATTAGGTGCAGGCTGGCGCCGCTCTGGGTGGTGAAGCGAAGCCGAAGCCAGTCGCGCGAAGCGTGGATGCGAAGCTCGGATTCGGGCAGCACCTCCGGGTCCAGCGGCAGCACCACCGACCAGCTGTCCGGGCTGTGACCCGTGCGCCGGCACAAGGGCGTCAGACGTTCAGCCAGGCGTTCGAAGGCTTCAGTGGCTTCGTCGGCTTCGTCGGGGTGGTCGTCGCTGGCACCGGTGGGGGCTGGGCCGCGCGACGTGACCTGAGTCGTGCGGCCCGCATCGGGCGCCTGATCGTCGGCGCCGGCGTGCTGGCGCGACGCGGCCCCGCGACGCTCGATGGGGGCGTCGAAGCGGCGTGGCGCCGGTCGGGGGGCAGAGTCCATGGTGTCTTCAGATGCCGATGGGGCCTCATCTGGGCCCTCCGCGCGAGCCGCGTTCGGTTCGAGTGGCGCGGGTGGCGAGCACGCAGGCCCCGCCGGCGGCGGCGTGCGGATGGCCCGCCGCGCCGATTCGGCCCGTGGGGGCAGCCGCAAGATGGCATCGAAGCGCGCGGCGGCTTCGCGGGTGCGCTCGTCCTCGCGGCGTTGCTCGTCGGCCGTGGGCGCAGGCGTCAGCCCCGCCGACAGGATGCTGTGGCTCATGGCCGATAGGGCCGGTTCAGCATGGCGCGCTTCACAGCGCCACCCGGCCGATCGGCCGCAGTTCGACGGTCGCGCCCAGCTCCTGGAACGAATACACCTTCAGCCAGTGGATGCGCGGCTCGATCATCTTGCGCACATAGCGGCGGATGTCCATCGAGGTGACCAGCGCCACACCGGGGCGCAGCGTGTCGCCGGCGATGTCCAGGATCTGGTCGGTGAGCGCCGCCGACGACTCGGGCGCGATGGCCAGGTAATTGCCCGCGGGGGTGGACTTGATCGCCTGGCGAATCATCTGCTCCGCATCCGGGTCCATCAGGATGGCCTCGACCACCGCGCTGCCGCCCGAGGCTTCGTGGGCCAGGTAGCGGCCGAGCTCGCCGCGGATGTACTCGGTGAGCATCAGCATGTCCTTCTCCTTGGGCCCCCAGGCGATCAGGCCTTCGAGGATGGAGCGCACATTGCGCACCGGCACCTGCTCTTCCAGCAGGCGTCGCAGCACTTCGGCAATCCGCTGGGCCGGCAGCACCTTCTGCACCTCGGCCACCAGACCGGGGTACTCGCCGGAGACCCGCTCCATCACCCACTGCACTTCCTGCACGCCGATGAACATGTGGGCGTTGGCGCGCAGGGCCCCGGTCACATGGCGGGCGATCACCTTCTCGATGCTGCTCACGCCTTGGCGGTGTGCCTCGGTCACGAGCGAAGGGTCCACCCACAGCGACTCTTCGCGGTCGAAGAGGGCGCCGTGTCGCTGGGCCCGTGCGACCAAGGGGCTGGCCTGGTCTTCGATCAGCATCAGGCGGCCGGGCAGCGTCACCTGCTTGGTCGGCACGTCGTTGAGCAACACGTCGAACTGCAGCCCGTTCAGGCTCTGCGACACCCACATCGCCACCCCGGGAAACGGCAGGCCCAGCAGCTCCTGCAGGCGCTGTCGTTCGCTGGTGATGGCGTCGTCCAGTGCGTCGGCCTCCAGCAGCAGACCCAACTCGCGCGACATGCGCACCGCCAGCGGCTTGGAAAACAGCGGCGGCTCCTGGCGGATGGAAGGCGGCTCGCCCTTGGCACCGTCGCGCTGCAGGGCGCTGATCGGCTTGGAGATCGCCACCTGCTCCTGCTTGCGGCGGCGCTTGTCCAGCACATACCCGGCCGCCCCCAGCCCGCCAGCCAGCAGGATGAACTGCAGCGCCGGGAACCCGGGCACGATGGCGAACGACACCACCAGCATCCCGGCCAGGTACATCGAGCGCGCATTGCCCGTGAGCTGGGCGCCCACTTCCTGGCCCAGCGACCGTGGCTTCTTCTCGCCATCGTCGGCCACCCGGGTGATCAGCACGCCGGCTGCCACGCAGATGAACAGAGATGCGATCTGCGACACCATCGCATCGCCGATCGACAGCACAGCGAAACGGTTCGCGGCCTGGCTCGCGGTCATGCCGTGGTACGTGACGCCCACGACGATCCCGGCGACCAGGTTCACGAGGGTGATGATCAGCCCGGCGATGGTGTCGCCCTTGACGAACTTCATCGCACCGTCCATGCCGCCGTGCATCTGGCTTTCCATCGCCAGGTGGGCGCGCTTCTTTCGCGCTTCTTCGCCGGTGAGCAGGCCCGCGCGCAGGTCGGCGTCGATGCTCATCTGCTTGCCGGGCATCGCATCGAGCGTGAACCGGGCGCCCACCTCGGCCACCCGCTCCGAGCCCTTGGAGATCACGATGAACTGGACGATGGTGATGATCAGGAAGATCACGATGCCCACCACCAGGTTGCCGCCCACCACCAGCTCGCCGAACGATTCGATCAGGTGCCCGGCGTCGGCATGCAGCAAGATGGACTTGGTCGACGCGATGTTCAGCGACAGCCGGAACAGGGTCGTGAACAGCAACAACGATGGAAAGGTCGACAGCGCGATCGCGTTGGGAATGAACAGCGTCGTCATCAGCAGCAGCACGCTGATGGTGATGTTCACGGCCAGCAGCGAATCGATCGCGAAGGTGGGCAGCGGCAGGATCATCAGGCTGACGATGGCCACCACCAAGCCGGCGGTGGCCAGGTCGTTGCCGATGCCGGCGGTTGGTCGAAACGCCATGGTCAGGTCCTTTCAGGAGCGCGCGGCGCGCACTTGTTCGACCCAGCGCAGCACCGCTGCCACCGCTTCGAACAGGGTTTCCGGGATGGGTTCGGAGACGGGCAGCCGATAGAGCGTGCGGGCCAGCGGCGGGTCGCTGACGATCGGCACGTGATGCTCTTCGGCGATCTGGCGGATCACCTGCGCCTCGGCATCGACACCCTTGGCCACGACGATCGGCAACCCCGTCTCGCCGGCCACATAACGCAGCGCGACGGCGTAGTGGGTGGGGTTGGTCACCACGACCGAGGCGCCAGGCACTGCCTGCTTGGGTGCCGAGTTCGCCATCTCGTGAGCCAGCTGCTTGCGCTTGCCTTTGAGCTGCGGGTCGCCCTCCGATTCCTTGTACTCACGCTTGACCTCGTCCTTGGACATGCGCTGGTCTCTGATGAACAGGAACTTCTGGAGCCCGAAGTCCACCGGGCCGAGCACCAGGAAGACCAGCACGGCCGCCCCCATGAGTCGCAGAATCGCGTCCCACCCGAGCGTGGCAATGGCCGGTGGTTCCAGGTAGGCGGAGGCCATCAACAGTGGCAGCAGGCCGGTGATCAATTGCCACACGACGGCGACCAGCGCGACCGCCTTCAGGATGGTCTTGCCGAACTCGATGAACGACTTCATCGAAAACAGCTTCTTCAGCCCGCTGCCGGGATTGACCTTCTCGAAATCGGGCGTGATCGGTTCGAACGAGATGCGCAAGCCCACCTGGGCCGCCTGCGCCGCCACGCCGATGAAGACCGACAAGGCGACGAACGGCAGGATGGCCATCAGCAGGTCGATCACATGGGCGCTGATGAACACCGAGAGCTCGGTGTCGGCATCGATCTGCTCGACGCTTTGCAGCAGCCGTGTCACCACCGCGGTGATGCGGCCTGTGGTGGCTTCGCCGGCGGCGCTCAGGCACAGGGTCATGGCCAGCAGGCTGAGGCCGGCGCCCAGGTCCTGGCTCTTCGCGTGCTGGCCCTTCTTGTGCGCGTCCTCCAGCTTTTTCTCGGTGGGTTCTTCGGTCTTTTCGTCAGACATGGCGCGCTCCGCAACACAGCAGGCAGGTCGGCGCGCTGGGCCGATGGCCGATCACGCATCCGTCAAGACTGCACCTTAGGAGGCGGGCGAGGGCGCGACGTTCAGCGGTGCGAAGCGCTGCACCGCCGCACGAAGGCTTTGAAGTGAAAGCCGGGTGTCAGCCGGTCGACACCACGGCGGCAGGCTCCGCGCGTCAAACCTCGCTTCGCGAAAGCGCACACCGCTGCGGGCGGTTCGCTGGATTCTTGAGCATCGCTCGGCGAAGAGTTCTTAGCCTTGCGGCATACCGAATCGATGCCATGGATGGAAGAGGAGCCCCCATGCACTTGTCTCTCGCAGTCAGTCTGACGCGTTGCCGCGCGGGTGACGAAGCCGTCGCGTCGCTGGCCTTGCGTGGTCAGTTGGAAGAGGCGGCCGATCTGGGCCTGCAACGCCTGTCACGAGATGCCGGCAAGGGCGATGCGATGCAGCGCTCACTGTTGTGCCAGATGGTCTCTCGCCTGTTGCTGGCGCTGGGGCGCGAGCAGCAGGCACAAGAGTTGATGCAGGATTCTCTGAAGGCCTATGAAGAGTTGTCGCGCAACTGGCTGCGCTGGCTGGCCTCGCTCGACCAGGGGTGGACCTTCCTGTGCATGAACCGCCCGGGCCGTGCCATCGAATGCTTCAAGGCGCTGGTGGACGACGCCCAGGCCCCGCCCGAGGTGGCCATCGAAGCGCTGAGCTGCACCGCCTGTGCGCTGCATGCGCTCGGCGAATGCCAGCGCGCTGCGCACCTGATCGAGCAGGCGATCGAGCGCGGTGGGCCGGCCGATCTGGCCGAGTTGATCGAATGCCAGCAGTGGGAGCTGGTGGTGCTGCGTCTGGCGCGCCGCTCGGAGGGGCTGGCCGACCATGCCCTGGCGATCGGCTTTCGTGATCGCATGGAGGCAGCGCCCGAGCCGGGCGAGGCGCGCCGGGCCCTGGCGGCGCTGGAAGCGCGCCAGCCGGTGGGCTCGCTGGTGGCCCACCGCCTGCAGCACCTGCAGTTGATGATGACGCAGCTGGCAGGCGCGCAGGGCACCGCGCCGTTTGCCGAATGCCTGGCCTGGTTGCGCGAGCGACGCCTGGCCGGGCTGGAGGTCGGTGCGCGCATCGAGAGCGCTCTGGTGCTGCTGGCGGGTGGCTCGGCGAAAGCTGCAGGCGATGTGCTGCAGGCGCTGGCTCCCGACGATGCGCAGGGCCGGCGCCACCGCTACACGGTCGACCTGCAGTACTGCCAATCGAAGCTCTTCCTGCTGCAGGGCCAGCTCAACGATGCGATGCAGGCCTACAAGCGGCACGTCGAAGAAGCGGTGTTCATGATCAAGCGCGACTTCGCGCAGGCCACACGCATCGCCGATCGCGCCGCCAACGCCGACAGTGCCGATGCGCCCCGGCTGCGGCTGCCGCTGAAGTACCGCGGCGCCTACCAGTACATCGTCGACCACCTGTCCGACCACCAGCTGTCGATCAAGCATGTGGCCGCCCACGTGGGCGTGACCGAACGTTCGCTTCAGATGGCCTTTCGCGCCAGCCTGGGTGTGACCCCGGCGGAGTTCATTCGGCGGCGTCGCATGGAACGCATCCGCGACGAGTTGCAGACGACGGGCTCGCAAGGCCACAAGGTCAGCGTGCACGACGTGGCCGCGCGTTGGGGGGTGAGCAACCGTTCGACGTTGGTGCAGAACTACCGCCAGGTGTTTGCCGAGACGCCGTTCGAGACCTTGCACGGGCGCATTCGAGGCGACGGAGCCAAGTGATGCCTGCCATGCCTCGTCGTTGTCCTCCGGCCGTGCTCGCGCTGCTGGCGGGGTTGACCGTCGCGATGTCGCCGTCACCGGTGTCGGGCGCCAGGTCCGCTGGCGCCGATTCGGCCGATGCCGCGGGCCAGGAGCTGCCGATGGCTTCGCAACGCTTCGTCTACAAGGCCGATGGCAAGCGGCTGTCGGACGTGCTGAATGACTTCGCTGCTTCCCAGGGCGTGCCGGTGGTGGTGGACCCGCGGGTCGAGGGCGTGGTCAGCGGGAACTTCGACACCACACCACGCCAGTTTCTCGAAGGCCTGTCGAAGGCCTACGCCTTGCTCTGGTACTTCGACGGCACGGCGTTCTACTTCTATCCCGCCGGGGCGATCCAGAGCCGCATCTTCCGCCTCAAGGGCTACCGCCGCGAGCAGGTGGTTCAGATGCTCGACTCGCTGAAACTGTCGAGCCGTCGCTACCCCATCCGCTTCGACTCGGCCAACAGCACCTTGCTGGTCTACGGGCCGCCCCGGCATGTCGAGCTCGTGGGCCTGGCGATCGAATCGCTCGACATCGGCGCCATCGAGGGCAACCGCCGTGTGGCCAAGGTGTTCCCGCTGCGCTTTGCGTCGGCCGGCGATCGGCAGCTGGGCGATGCGGTGGTCCCGGGCATCGCGTCGACGCTGCAGGCCGTCTATGGCGGCGCAGGGCGGTCGCAGTCCCCGTCGTCCGCGTTGAGCAATGCGCAGCGGGAAAGCAGCCGGACACTGGCACCGCTGAACAAGGCGATGCAGGCCATCTCGGGCAGTGCCGATCTCAAGGGGCGCTACCTGCCGGACCTGTCTCGATCGCCCGCTGCCGGCGGCACGGCGCTGGCGGACGACAAGACGGGCGCGGTGCCTACCCCTCGCTCGGTGCGCAGCCCCTTGCTCGATGACCTCGACGACGACGTGCCGGTCTTCGAGCCGGATGAGGGGTCGAACTCGGTGATCGTCTACAGCAAGGCGCGGCGCATGAGCGAGTTCGCCGCGCTGATCAAGACGCTGGATGTACAGCCCATTCTGGTGGAGCTGGAGGCCACGGTGATCGACGTGAGCGCCGACAACCTGTCCGAGCTGGGGGTCGACTGGTCGCTGCAAGGCAGCCGGGGCGCACTCACGATGACGGGCCCGGCCCAGGCGCCCTCGCAAGACCCCTCCACCGTCAACGCGACGCCGTTCACGATCAACACGCTGGTGCGCGATGCGGGACGGGCCTTGCTGGCCAACGTGCGGGTGCTCGAAGGCAATGGTCACGCCCGCATCGTGTCGAAGCCCCGCGTGCTGGGCCTGGCCAACCGCCCGGCGACGATGAGCGAGAAGCGCATCGCGAACGTGCGGGTGGCTGGGAACCTGGAGGCCAACCTGTTCCAGGTGGAGGCCGGCACGATGCTGCAGGTCACGCCGCAGGTGGGGACCGCCGTGCCTGGCCAGCCCACGCCGATCAAGCTGTCGATCTACATCCAGGACGGCAGCTTTCAGGATGTGGTGGTCGACCACGTCCCGGTGCTGAAGAAGACCGAAATCCGCACCGAGGCGCGGGTGGTCGAAGGCGAAAGCCTGTTGATCGGCGGCATCACGGTCGACTCGGTGCAGTCGGGTGTCAGCGGCGTTCCGCTGCTGAAAGACATTCCGGTGATCGGCGGGCTGTTCCGCCAGAGCCGCGACCGCACCGCCCGTGCGGAGCGGATGTTCCTGCTCACGCCCCGGGTGATCACGCCTCAGCCGACCTTGGCCGATGCCGCCACATCCTCCCCTCGGCCGCGCGTCGACCTGGGCGGGCAGCCGCCGCAAGGGGCGCTGCCGGCGGTGTCACCTCGCGTGGCGCCTGCGCCCGCGTTGCCGGCGGCGTCGGCCGCCCCCGCCGCGGTGCCCCCATCGGCCAAGCCGATGTCCGCCGAAGACGAGCATTTGTCGCCGCTGCTGAGCCGCATCGCTCAGAAGCCCGCCGTGGGCTCGGCGCCTTCGACCGTGGGTGCGGCCAACCCGGCCCGCTCATCGTCACGCACAGGAGTTCGCAGGCCATGAAGCAGCTTCGCTTTCTGACCGGCCGCCATGCCGGCATGAACCTAGTCTTGAGTGCATCGACGTACCGCATCTCTGAAGACACCGAGGCCGACATCCAGATCACCGACTGGAGCGATCAGCCGCTGGACTTGACCATTCCTCACGACGACGAGACAGGCATGAGCGCCGCGATCCTGCGATGGGAAGACAACCGAGACGGCGAGCCGCTCGCCGATCTCGTGCCGCGCCGCTTTCGCGACATCGTCTTGTGCGTCGGCCCGACGCATGGGGTGGAGTGGCCATCGGATGTCGACCTGCTGGGCCGGGTGCTGGCGCCCGCGCCGCAACCGGTGCCGATCGGCGAACCGCGCGCCGTGTCGGCACGGCACCGGCTGTGGACGATGTGCAGCCTGTCGGTGGCCACCTTGGCGATCGGCGCGGCCTTCGTGACGGTGATCGGCAGTTCGTCGCAGGCGGCCGTTCAGCGCGAACAGCCCAGCGCATTGGTGCGTGCCCAGCGTGCCGTGGACGGCCTGGGCCTGCCGGGATTGACCGTTCGCGTCGATGGCGAGGGTGTGCTGGTCGAAGGGCTGGTCGCCTCACCGAACGAATGCGCGATGGTGCGTGCGGCCTTGGCCGACCTGCCGGCCTCGCTGGTGCGCCACCGCTACGCCGCCGCCTCGGATGTGGCGCAGAGCATTGCCGAGGCGCTGGGTGCGCCGGGCATCCGCGTCAGCCATGCCGGGGCGGGCCAGTTCGTCGTCGAAGGGGCGGCCGTCGGTGCCGAGGGCATGCAGACCGCCGCCGATCGCCTGGTCAACGACCTCGCTCCGCTGGTGCGGCGCATCCGCGTCGACGTGGCCGACCTGCCGCCGCCGCAGCGCACGCCGACCGGCGCGATGTTGCAAGTCGCTGGCGTCGAGTACGTCCAGACGCGCGACGGTGTCAAACACATCTCGCTATCTGCCGCCCCGTTGTTGGAGTTGAAGGACTCCTTCGATGGCAGCCATTCACCCCGTGCCTCTGGCACTCATCCCTAAGGAGCCCGTCATGAGCCAAATCGCGCTCGAGCAATCCATCTTCGGCGACATGAGCAACCTGGAACTCAGCCTGTCGGAAGACAGCACCGGCGACCGCGCCCGCGCCATGGTGCGCTATTTCCAGACCATCGCGGAGGCCACCGAGCGTCTGCTGGCCAATGCCCGCGAAGAGGGCCAGCGCCATCTCGTCTCGCGCCTGCTGCAGGGTTTCAAGGCCGCCGAGCGAATCATCCGGCACGTCTGGGAAGCCATTCACGGCACCACGCTCGTGCTCTGAGCACCGGGCCGTCACCCCATTCGGTACAGCCACCGTCGAGGAGGAACAACATGGACATGGACACCACCACCATCTATCGCAACCTGATGGCCGTCGGCTTGCTCGGCACCGTCTATCGCACGGCCGACGATGCCGAGCTGATCAACGACGTGATCGAGTCGACGCTTGCGGAGCCGCTGCAGTTCCGCGTCTGCCGCGCGGTTGTCTCCGGCATGGCCGGCATCGGCGATGTCGCGCGCGGCAGCCTGAGCGCGCATGTCGAGGCCCACCCGGAAGACGAGGCCGCCCGCCTAGCGCTGGCGATCTCGCTGATCCTCGCCGGCGATGCCGAGGGCAAGCGCGCGGTCGAGGGCCTGCTGGTCACGACCACCGACACCGCCGTCCGGGAGACGGCGCACAACATGCTCGAGCTGATCCAGCGCGAGCCGGCCTTGCTGAATTGAAGTTTCCCGCGGCGGCCGATCGCGGCGGGCGCCGATCTTCGTGCAGGCACCTGAACCATGCCGCACTTTCTTTTGAACGATGAAGGAGAGAACTATGTCTGGAAGTATCGGCCCGTCGATGGGCGCAATGAACAGCGGCGCCGCCTCGAGCGCCGGCGTCGACAGCGCGGGTATGCAAGCGGTGTCGGCGCAGAACGCGCAGAGCATCGACTCGATCATGACCCAAGGCCAGTTGTCCGCCTTGCGCTCGTACGCTGAAGCCACGGCCAAGACGCTGAAGGCCGGCGCCGACGCGGTCAAGGGCCTGGTCTGACCGAGCGTCGCCATCACCGAACAAGGAGAGACACATGACCTATGCCGTGACACAGAACCCCACCAACTACAACATGGTGGACATGCAGCTGAACCAAGGCAGCACCGTGACCCAGGGCTCACCGATGACGGCGCAGTTTGCGCCGGGCAACGGCCAGGCGATCTTGCAGAACTTCATCGCGCAGACGCTGCTCAGCGCACTTCAAATGGCACAGCCCCAAGCGATGCAGGGTGCCGGCCAGATGCTGTCGATGGTCGGGCGCCTTCTGAACGAGCTGGGCAAGGCGATGCAGGGGCAATCGGGCTACCAGCAGCCGGTGTGCGGCCAGAATCCGCAGGCGAGCCAAGCGATGCAGATGCTGCAACAGCTGTTCGGCGGCAACTCGACGCCCGCGCCGCAATGGCCGCCTTACGGCAACGGGGGAGGTGTGCAGCAACCGCAGACCTATCTGCCCGTCAACGGCGGCTCGTACCAAGGCAACCCGAGTGGGCCGATGGACGAGAGCCGGGCCACCAAGGTGCTCAGCAACCACTTCTCGCAGCTGTCGGGCGGCGACAAGACCTTCAACAAGAAGGATCTCGAGAAGGCCGCGGCCGATCCGTCCAAGCCGGAACTGCAGCGTGCAGCCCAATTCGCGCTGGACAACCCGATGTTCATGCGCGGGCTGGATACCGCAGGCAAGGGCGACCGCCCCGACGGGAAGATCTCGGCGCGCGACCTGCGCAGCTCGATGCAGACCGGCAAGCTCGCCCAGGGCGACCAGGCGGTGCTCGACACCATCAGCCGCTACGCCGAGCCGCTGTACAACCAGAGCGGCCGCAAGACGCTCAACCGCGGTGACTTCGAGCGCATGGCCAACGGCGGCAACATGCCCAATGGGCAGCCGACGCCGCCCGACATGCAGGAGGCGGCTCGCGCGATGCTGAGCAAGCCGGCGCTGTTCGAGCGCCTGGATTCGGCCAAGAGCAATGGCCGCAGCGCTGACGGCGGCATCTCGAAGCGCGACGTCGAGATCACCCAGTCTCGTGCCAGCAGCGCGGGCAGCGCCGGCAGCAGCTCGGGTACGCAGTGGCCGCAGAACCGTCCGCAGATCATCGCGGGCGAGCCGGGCTACGGCACTCAGTTCGTCGCCTACGCAGGCATTGAGGCGCGCCTGCAGGCCACGGGCCAGATCGACTTGGCCATGCAGTTCCAGGCGCTGCGGCCTCAGGTGAGCGTCAGCGCGCGCTTCTAAGGCGAAGCGCCCCATCGGCGCATGGGGCGGGCAGGGGCGCGGCGCGGCTGTCGCGCCCTCTGCCGGGCCCTTCCATTCCAACCCGGGGGTTTGAAGATGAACCTGCTATTGAAGGTCAAGCAACGCGAGTTCGTGCAGTGTCTGGTCGAGCTCGTCTCGACCGCCGTGCACCACAACCTGGTCGATGAGGCGGAGGCGACGATGGCCTGCCTGCGTCAGGTACGGCCCAAGCTGGACCAACTCGACTTCTTCGATGGCTGGATCGCCATCCTCAAGTCGGACTGGACCGGTGCCATGCGCATCGCCCACGCCTGCGCCGAGCGCACCGGGGACTGGCCCTTCGGCACCGCCTTGTTGGCCTATTGCCAGTACGCCACCGGTGACAAGGGCTGGGCCGCGTCGGCCGAGCGGGTGTTGGCACAGGAAGATTGCCCGGATGCGAGGCGGATGATGATGCTGTTGCTGGGCCGCGTCGATCCGAGCGAGCTGGGCTGTGACCAAGGCCTGCTGGACGCCCTGAGCGGCGGCCAGGACACCGTGATCGGTTCGAACTTCGTGCTGGCCTGACGCACCAGGAGGACACGGCGATGGACCCCGTGCAAGGACTGGCCGGGCTGGATGTGCACCGCGCCTTCGAACGAGCGGGCGCCCCGGCACCGCAGGTGGATCGGCTGGCGAACCGCTTCGCCGATCTGCTGGCCCAGGAACCGCCGACCCACACCGTCCCGGAGGTGGGGGCGCCGACGGTCGTGTCGCGACTCGTGGGTGAACACGAGCGCATGTACCACGGCCTGGTGAAGGACATGGCGCGCGCCGCGGTGGACACCCCGCACATGACGCCGCAACAGGCCACGCTCAAGCAGGTCGAGTTGATGTTCCGGGTGGTCAACGTCTCGATGCAGAACAACGCCTGCGTCTACGTGGCCCAGAGCAGCAAGAACGGCCTGCAAACCTTGATGAAGAACCAGTGAACTGCCATGCGCCTCTGTGCCTCACCCAAGCACCGCACCGTCCGATGGCTGGCCACGATGTGCCTGGCCATGCTGTTTGCCGCATGCCGAACGGATCTCTACACCAAGCAGAGCGAATCCGACGCCAACGACATGGTGGCAGCGCTGCGTGAACAGGGGGTGGACGCGGAGAAGCGCACCCCCGACAGCGGCAAGAGCTGGAGCGTGACCGTCGAGGAAGACGAGATCGTTCGCGCGATGGCGGTGCTGCGCGCCGCGGGCTTGCCCGCCGAGCGGCATGCCAACCTCGGCGAGCTGTTCAAGAAGGAGGGGTTGATCTCGACCCCGACCGAAGAACGGGTGCGCTTTGTCCACGGGGTCACCGAGGAACTGTCGGACACGCTGACGCACATCGATGGCGTGATCGCCGCGAAGGTGCACATCGTCTTGCCGCAGAACGATCCGTTGTCGGCCCACCCCAAGCCATCGAGTGCCAGCGTCTTCGTGAAGTACCGGCCGGACGCCAACCTGAGTTCGCTGGTGCCGCCGATCAAGAACCTGGTCTCGCGCAGTGTCGAGGGGCTGGTGTACGACAACGTCTCGGTCACCCTCGTACAGGGCGAGGTGGTCAAGGCCTTGCCTCCGGCGCCGCCCAGCCGCGCCTGGATCTGGGTGGTGCTGGCGGCGGTGGTGAGCCTCGCGCTGGTGTTGGTGGGCTGGGTGTGGTGGCGCCGGCCTGCGTGGCTGCCGAGGGCGGTGCTGCAGCGCCCGCCGCGGCGCCCGTCTGCTTCGGTGGCCGTGGCCGCCGAGGGCGCGGGGTGATCATGGCCAGCCCCACAACGCCTTCCCACTGGCCGTCCTTGGCCGAGGCCTTCGACGCGGCGTTGGTCGAATGGCCCCACCACATCGACTCGAGTTGGGCGAGTTCCTGGCCGGTGTGGGCGTCGGGCGGCGGCGATGCGGCGGCACGCCGCGCCCGGTGGATGGCCTTCGCCCGCTGGTGCGGCGCGCCGCCGGGGTTTCGCGAGCTGGACACGCCCCTGGGCCGATGGTGCCTGTTGCCCCGCGACCAACGGCTGGCCCGCCTCTGTGCCCTGGCTCTGGCGCTTCGTCCTGGCGTGTGGCGCAGCTGCGTTCGGCGCGAAGCCCGGCGCGCCCTGGCGGGCTTCCTGGGGCCCGCCAGCAGCGTGCTGGCGAGCGGTGCCCATGGCGGCGCGTGCGTGAACGCGGCATTGGCCGAGCGGCCACCAGTCGAATGGGCGTGGGTGGGGCATGCCGACATCACGCGCGCCGGTGCCTGGCCGACGCGGGGCCTGCGGCGTTGGGCCCGGCTGGGCCTGCCGCGGGCGCATCCGGTCGTTCTGCGGCAGGCACTCGCAGGAGCCGCCGATCGCCTGGAACTGGAGGACAGGTTGGCCGAGGTCGATCGGTGCTTCGAGGCGGCTGCGCGTACGCAGGCGGCGGCGCACGCGAGGTCGTCTGACGAACACGAAGGTCAGGAAGGGGCGGCGTGATGTGGGTCTGGCTGCACAGTGGTGGATTGCAGGTGGGTGTCGAGGATGGTTTGATTCGTCGGCGCGATCTCGCGGGCTTCGACGAACTGCAGGGCCTGCTCGGTTCGCTGCGGGCCGAAGCCGAGCGGCTGGCCGATCAAGCCCGGATCGAAGCCGAGGCGATGCGGCATGAGGCCGAGCGAGCGGCCGAGGCCATCCGGCGGCAGGCTCATGACGAAGCAGACGAACTTCGGCGGAACGCCCAGGAACAAGGCCTCGCGCAGGGGCTGGCCGAGGCGGCCGAGCGTTGGCATGCCCGGCGGCTCGAGGCCCAGTGGCAGCGCACGCAAGAGCTGGCCGCCCAGCAGCAGGTGATGGCGAGCGTGGTGGTGACAGCGGTCGAACGCATCGTGCGGGCCGAGCCGGCGCGGGCGCTGTTCGAGCAGGCGTTGACGCAGGTACACGACCTGCTGCGCGAGGCGAGTGAGGCGCGTCTTTGCGTGCACCCTGGCGATGTGGCCAGTGCAGGCGAGGCGGTGCAGACGCTGCCGCGGCGGGCCGGCGCCGAGGTGGCCCTGCGGGTGGTGGCGGATGCATCGCTGGCGCCGGGGGCTTGCCGATTCGAGTCGGACCTCGGCGTGCTCGACGCCAGTCTCGATCTGCAGCTGGCGAGCCTGCGCCGCGCCATCGAGAGTGCGCAGGCGAAGGCCCAGGTCGAGACCCAGGCTGAGACCCGGGATGAAGTGTCGCCCGAACTGGACGAGGTGACGCTGTGATCCAGACGCTGAGCGACTTCGGTCAGACCTTGGCCTCGGCGATCGAGACCGAGCCGCTGCTGCAGCGCGTGGGCAAGGTCGTCGAGGTGATCGGCACCTTGATGAAGGTCACCGGGCTTGATGCACGTCTGGGCGAGCTGTGCGAGATCGTCGAGGCCGATGGCGAGGTGGTTCAGACGGCCGAGGTGGTGGGCTTCTCCGGCGGGCGCAGCATCCTGTCGCCCTTCGGCTCCATCCTCGGCGTGCGGGTGGGCAGCCGGGTGGTGGGCCTCGGGCAAGTGCTGTCGGTGCCGGTGGGTGATGCGGTGTTGGGCCGCGTGGTCGACAGCCTGGGGCGGCCGATCGACGGCAAGGGCCCCATCGCCGCGGTGGAGCGGCGCCCCGTCTTCGCGCTGCCACCCAGCCCGATGGCGCGCGCGATGATCGAGCACCCGCTGCCGACCGGCGTGAAGGTGATCGACGCGCTGCTGACCTTGGGCGAAGGGCAGCGCATGGGCATCTTCGCGCCCGCCGGGGTGGGCAAGAGCACCTTGATGGGCATGCTGGCGCGCGGAACGGCCTGCGACATCAGCGTGATTGCGCTCATCGGCGAGCGGGGCCGCGAGGTGCGCGAGTTCATCGAGATCATCATGGGCGAGTCGGGCATGGCGCGCTCGGTGGTGGTGTGTGCCACGTCCGACCGGTCATCGATCGAACGCGCCAAGGCGGCCCATGCTGCCACCGCGATCGCCGAATACTTTCGCGACCGCGGCCTGAAGGTGCTGTTGATGATGGACTCGCTGACGCGCTTTGCGCGCGCGCAGCGCGAGATCGGCCTGGCGGCCGGCGAGCCGCCGGCACGCCGGGGCTTCCCGCCGTCGGTGTTCGCAGAGATCCCGCGCCTGCTGGAGCGGGCCGGCATGGGTGCCCAGGGCTCGATCACCGCGCTGTACACCGTGCTGGCCGAGGATGAATCGGGCGGCGACCCGATTGCCGAGGAGGTGCGCGGCATCCTCGATGGCCACATGATCCTGTCGCGCAAGATTGCGGCACGCAACCAGTACCCCGCCATCGATGTGCTGGGCAGCCTCAGCCGCGTGATGTCGCAGATCGTGCCGAAGCCGCATCAGGCGGCTGCGGGCAAGTTCCGTCGGCTGATGGCGAAGTTCGATGAGATGGAGATGCTGCTGCAGATGGGCGAGTACCGCCCCGGCGCCGATGCGCTGGCCGATGAGGCGGTGCAGAAGAACGACGCGGTTCGTGACTTTCTCAACCAGGCCACCGACGACCTGTGGGACTACCACCGCAGCGTGGAGGCGCTTGCTCGCGTGGCCAACGGATGAGCAACATCCGCTCGTGGCGGGCGCTGACACGCATCAAGGAGCGGCGCCTGGCGCAGCAGGACGAGGCCGTGCAGGCGGCCCGCAACGATCTCGCCGCCTGCCAGGCCGCGCAGGAAGAAGCCGAGCAGGTTGAATCGGAGCGACGCGCCGATTGGCAACGGGCGCGCGAACGGGTGCTGGGCCTGCTCGATGGCGAAGAGGCGTTCAAGCCCGACCTGCTGATGGCCCGGGGCCGGCAGGTGGACGACTGCGTGCAGGCGCTCCGGCGAGCCGAAGACGACACCGAGCGGCACCGGCAGCGGGTGAGGGTGGCCGAGCACGAGCTGCAGATGGCGCTGGCGCAACGGCAACGCCTGGATCAGCAACTGCAACTGGCGCGAGAGGCGCTGGACAAGGCGCTGGCCTGCCGAGAGCAAGCCGATCAGGATCAACAGGACGAAGACGCCGAAGAGACCGCCGTGGCACGCCTGCTGGCAGCTGCGCGCGCCTCGGCAGGGGAGGCCCGTGGGACAAGGGTTTGAGCGCTACCTGCTCCTCATGAACCATGGGGAGGAGCTGAAGAACATGGTGGCGCTGATCGCGCTGTGTGGCGCGCGGATCGTCGCGACGCTGTTGGTGCTGCCTGCCACCTCGGGCCAGAAGCTGCAGGGCATGAGCCGCGCCGCGTTGCCGGTGTGGATGGGGCTGTACATCGCCTGGGGCCAGCCGCTGGATGTGATCGCGGATCTGAACACGCCGATGCTGGCCGTGCTGATCCTGAAAGAGACGCTGATCGGCTTTCTGATCGGCTTTGCGGCCGCCACCATCTTCTGGGTCGCCGAAGGCGTGGGCTCGATGATCGACAACCTGGCGGGCTACAACAACGTCCAACAGTCGAACCCCAACAGCTCCGACCAGAGCACGCCGGTGGGCTCGTTCCTCTCCGAGCTGTCGATCTACTCGTTCTATGCACTGGGCGGCATGGTCGCCTTGCTGGGCACCTTGTTCGAGTCGTACAAGTGGTGGCCGCTCACCGCCACACTGCCCAACACGGCCAACCTGCTGGAGGTCTTCGCCCGCGAGCAGGTGATGACCTACATGACCACCGTGGCGCGCTTGGCCGCACCGGCCCTGCTCACCTTGTTGCTCATCGACCTGGGTTTCGGCCTGTTGACGAAGACCGCTGAAAAGCTGGAGCCCAACAGCCTCGCGCAGCCAGTGAAAGGGGCCGTCACGATGGTGCTGTTGTCACTGATCATCGCGGTCTTTTTCCAGCAGGTGCGCGCCGAGTTGTCGCTGAGCGATCTGGCGCGTCACCTGCAGGCGATGTGGGGGCCGCGTTGACGGAGAGGCCGAGAGTCTTTCAACCGTGCCCGCTTGGCACGGCCGAAGAAATCTCGGCCGCTGAGGGCACGCGATCAGCGTGAGTCGCCGGCGGTGGCACCGAACAGGAAGCGGTCGGTGTAGCCGGGGTGACCTTCCGCCACCTGGCGCTCTTGGGGCTCTTGGCGCTCTTGGCGTTGGTGAACCAGTTGGTAACCCTTGCCGTACACCGCGCGCAGCTGCACGCCCCGGTCCACGCCCAACTGCAGTTTCTTGCGCAGCGAATGCACGTGCTGCTCCATCGTTCGATTGGAGATGTCGGCGCCCACGCCCCAGACGGACAAGCTGATCGTGCGCCGGGAAACGCAGTCGCCCAGGTGTGAGAAGAGCAACCAGGCCAACGCGAACTCGCGCGGCGTGAGCAACACCTCTTCGCCGTGATCGCGAAGCGAACCCTCGTGGCGATCGAGCTCGAAGCCGCAGGCGCGCAGGATGGGCGCTTCGAGCTTGCCGCGGTATCGGCGGATGGCCGCGTGCAGCCTCGCCGCGAGTTCGAGCGCATCGGTGCCTCGCGTGACGACGTCTGCCGCGCCGGCTTCCAATGAGCGGGCCACGTGCGTGGACCGCGCGTCGGCCATCTGCATCACCACGGGCGTGTGGCGGTCGCGCCGAGCTTCGAGCCAGGCCAGCAGGTGCTCTTGCTCTTGTGCGCCGGCCCATCCGACATCGATCAGGCCCACGTCGGCCCCGGCGTGCTGCAGGCCTCGCAGCAGATCTACATCGGTTGAGCAGCGAGCGCATGAGAAATGATGGGCCGACAGACGGCGACGCACATCCTGAAAGACAAGGTCATCGGCGATGAGACAGGCGACTTGCATAATCACTCCAACGATCCAGTGTTCGGTTTCGAAGTTCGTTTCTGCTGAAGAGCCAGCGGCGCGCATAACGCAAACGGTCAGCGAATCCGGACATCACTTGATCGATGTCATTCAATTTCAGGGAAAACACGAAGCGCTTCGCCCGGGCGAGCCGGCGCTGAGTGACGTGCAATGGATGCATGACGATGTCCGTGACCGATGCCGCCGCCCACGCCGATGCCGAACCCGATGCCGACCCCGTGCTGCGCGAGGGTTCGCATCCGGTCGATGAGTTTTTTCTGGCCTCGTATCGCGAGTTGCGTCGCCTGGCGCACAGCCGCCTGCACGGCAACAACAACCTCACGCTGCTCGACACCACCTCGCTGGTGCACGAGTGTTACCTGCGCCTGAGCCACGGTGAGTTGCCCGCGTTCGAGCGGCCGGGAGACATCCTCGCCTACTCAGCGCGGGTGATGCGGTCGGTGGTGGTCGACTTCGCCCGGCGCCGCCTGGCTGAGCGCCGCGGGGGCGGCTCGGTGCACATGAGCCTGCAGGCAGACGATCTGCCGTGCGGTGCACCGGGTGCCTCCGAAGAGCAGATCCTCGAGGTGGACGAGGCACTCAGCCTGTTGGCCGAGGCCGAGCCGCGCCTGGCTCAGGTGGTCGAGATGAAGTACTTCGGTGGCTTCACCGAAGCCGAGATCGCCGACACGCTCGGCGTGGTCGAGCGCACCGTGCGCCGCGACTGGGAGAAGGCGCGAGCACTGCTGCGCGTGGCGCTCGGCCGTTGATTCCGAAACGCATCGAAAGGCCTCGAAGAGGCGAGGGCGCGAGAGGGCGCGCGACGCCGAGGTAAGCGCCCCGTGCCGACCGAAGCCGCGCATCTCAAGTGTCGAGCGGCAGCACCGCCCGACACTCGATGATGCTCAATGGGGCTCGGTGGCGTTGCTCTGGCCGACAGCCGAGTGGGGTTGCGCGGCCGCGTGATGACGATTCTTGAAGAAGCCCTGGATCTTGTGCACCACGTCGTCGACGAAGGTGAAGATCACTGGAATCACCAGCAGGCTCAGGAACGTCGAGGTGATCAGACCGCCGATCACGACGATCGCCATCGGTGAACGGAAGCTGGGGTCCACGCCCAGGCCCAGCGCGATCGGCATCATGCCGGCGCCCATAGCGATGGTGGTCATCACGATCGGTCGTGCACGCTTGTGGCAGGCGTCGAGCAGGGCTTCCATGCGCGACAGGCCATGCTCGCGCCGCGCCATGATGGCGTACTCGACCAGCAGGATCGAGTTCTTCGTCGCAATGCCCATCAGCATGATCAACCCGATCATCGAGGGCATCGACAACGCGGTGTGCGTGACGAACAGCGACAGGAAGGCGCCCGGGATCGACAACGCCAACGCACCGAGGATGGTCACCGGCTGCACGAAGTCCTTGAACAGCAGCACCAGCACGATGTAGATGCACAGCACGCCCGTGAGCATCGCCAGGCCGAAGCTGCCGAAGAGTTCGGCCATCGCCTCGGCGTCGCCCACGCTGCGCTGGATCACGCCTGGCGGCAGCTTGGCGAGGCTCGGCTTGGCGAGCGCCTGCTCTTCCACCTCGCCCAGGGGCTGGCCGTTGAGCTCGATCTCGAAATTGATGTTGCGCAGCCGGTCGTAGCGATCGATCTGCGCGGCGCCGCTGTCGATGCTCAGCGTGGCCACATTGCCCAGCATCACCGGGCCGCGCGCACCGGGCACCGACAGGCGCGACAGCAGATCGAGGTCCGTGCGCGCATCGTCGGTGAGCTTCACCACCACCGGCACCTGGCGTTGCGAGAGGTTCAGCTTGGGCAGCGCCTGGTCGTAGTCGCCCGAAAGTGCGATGCGCAGCGTGTCCGCGATGGCCGACGAGGTGACCCCCAGATCGGCAGCGCGCGCAAAGTCGGGCCGCACCACCACCTCGGGGCGCACCAGGCTCAGCGTCGACGTGACCGCGCCGATGCCGGGGATGGTGCGCAGATCACGTTCCACCAGGCGGGCGTGCTCGGCCAGCACCCGGCCGTCTTCACCGGCCAGCACGAGCAGGAACTTTTCGGCTGAGCCGCCGAAGCCCACTTTCACGCGGGCCCCCGGCAGCGGCTGCAGGGCCTCGCGCAGTTGTGCCTCGATGTCCTGCTTGCTGACGCCGTGGCGATCGCCGCGTGGCGTCATGTTGATCGTCAGCGTGGCCTTGCGCACATCGGCCGCGCCCGATGGCATGAAGGGGTCAGCGCCGGTAGAGCCACCGCCGATGGCGGTGTAGACCAGCTTGATGTGCGGATTGCGAATGATCAGCGCCCGCGCCTGCTCGGCAGCCGCGTAGGTCTGGTCGAAGGTGCTGCCCGGCGGCAGCGTGACCGTGACCTGGGTTTGCGAGAGATCATCGGGTGGCACGAAGCCGGTCGGCAACAACGGCACCAGTGCGAACGAGCCCACGGTGAAGCCGATGGCGGCCAAGGTCACCTTGATGCGGTGCTGCAGCGCCCAGGCCGCCCAGCGCATGTAGATCGACATCCACTTCGGATCCGGCTTCTCGGGCTGGGGCTTCAGCATGTAGGCGGCCATCATCGGCGTCAGCATCCGCGCCACCACCAGCGAGAAGAAGACCGCGATCGCGGCCGTCCAGCCGAACTGCACGAAGAACTTGCCCGGCACACCGGCCATGAAGGCGGTGGGCAGAAACACGGCGATCAGCGTGAAGCTCGTCGCGATCACGGCCAGGCCGATTTCGTCAGCGGCCTCCTTCGCGGCCTGCAGCGGCGTCTTGCCCATGCGCAGGTGGCGCATGATGTTCTCGATCTCGACGATCGCATCGTCGACCAGGATGCCCACCACCAGCGACAGCGACAGCAGCGTCACGATGTTGACGGTGAAGCCCATGAAGTACATGACGCCGAAGGCGGGGATCACCGACAGCGGCAGCGCTGTCGCCGAGACCACCGTGGCACGCCAGTCGCGCAGGAAGAACCACACGACGATCACCGCCAGCAGCGCGCCTTCGTACAGCAGCTTCATCGAGCCGTCGTAGTTCTCGACCACCGGGTCGACGAAGTTGAAGGCTTCGGTGATGGTGATGTCAGGGTGCAGTGCCTTGAGCTTGTCCAGCTCGGCCCGCACGCCGTCGGCCACGTCCACCTCGCCCGCGCCGCGGCTGCGCACGATCTCGAAGCCCACCACCGGTTTGCCGTCCAGCAGCGCGGCCGAGCGTCGCTCGGCCACCGTGTCCTGCACCGTGGCCACCTGGTCCAGGCGGATGTGGCGCCCGTCGCTGAGCGTGATGTCCATCGCGGCCAGTTCGTCGGCCGATTGCACGGTGGCGATGGTGCGCACCGATTGCTCGGCACCGCCCACGTCGGTGCGGCCGCCGGCGGCTTCCTGCTGAGTCTGTTGCAGCTGGCGCGAGATGTCGGCCGCGCTGGCGTTCAAGGCCTGCAGCTTCAACGGATCGAGCGCCACGCGCACTTCACGCGACACCCCGCCCACGCGGGTGACAGCGCCCACGCCCCGCACGCTGAGCATGGACTTGGCGACCTGGTTGTCGACGAACCACGACAGCGCCTCGTCGTCCATCCGTTCCGATGCCACGGTGTAGGTGAGGATGGGGGTGCCGGCCAGCTCCATCTTGCTGATCACCGGGTCGCGCAGATCGCCGGGCAGGTCGGAACGCACGCGCGACACGGCATCGCGCACATCGTCGACCGCCTGCTGCGTCGGCTTTTCCAGCCGGAACTCGACGGTGATCGTGGCCACGCCGTCCTGCACGGTGGTGTAGATGTGCTTGACACCTTGCACCGTGGCGACCGAGTTCTCGATCTTGCGGGCGACCTCGGTTTCGAGCTGCGAGGGCGCGGCCCCGGGCAGCGATGCCGTCACGATGACGGTGGGCAGGTCGATGTCGGGGAAGTTCTGGATCTTCATCCACCGAAAGCCCATCAGGCCCACGAGCGTGAGCATGATGAACAGCAACACCGAGGGAATCGGGTTGCGGATGGACCAGGTTGAAACATTCATCATGGAATGGGCTTCCTCACTTGGCCGAGGTGGCGGTCGGCACCACGGCACCGAGGGTGGACGCCGACGAGCGGCTGGCCTGCGCCTTGGGCGCGGCGGGAGGGGCGTCGACGATGCGCACGAGATCGCCATCGGCGAGGAAGGCGCCGCCCGAGGCCACCACGCGGGCCTGTGCATCGAGCCCGCTGGTGATCTCGACGCGGTCGCCCACACGGCGGCCCACGCTCACTTTGGTCTGTGCCACCTTGTTGCCGGCTCCGAGCTTCAGCACATAGCTGAAACCGTCACGCAGCACCACGGCGCTTTGCGGCAGGGTCAGGCCCTGGCCACTGCCGACCTCGAATTCACCGCGGGCGAACATCCCCGCCCGCACGTCCGGTGACGCGGCGAGATCGACGTACACCAGGGCGTTGCGGGTCTTGTCGTCGACCGTGGGTGCCAGCATCCGCACCTTGCCGCCGATGGTGCTGCCAGTGGGCAGGGCCACCTGCACCGGCATGCCCGGCTTCAGCTGCGGCAGGTCACTGGATGGCACTTCGGCGCGCCATTCGAGCCGGCCCTGGCGAATCAGGCGGAACATCTCGCTGCCGGCGGGCAGCACCGCGCCGATCGTGGCGTTGCGCGCCGAGATCACGCCGTTGTCCGGTGCCAGCACCTGCGTTTGCTTGAGGCGCAGTTCCTGCAGGCGGGCCATCGCCTTCTGGGCGTCGAGCCGGGCCCGCGCGGTGCGCTCGGCGGTGAGGTACTGGTTGATCTGCTGGGCGCTGAGTGCACCGGTGGCCGAGAGTTCGCGCGCGCGCTGCGCGTTGGCTTCAGCTTCGGCCAGCGTGGCTTCGGCCTCGCCCACCGCGGCGCGTGTCTGGTTCAGCTCGGCTTGCACGGTCTCGGCGGCGAAGGTGGCCAACACCTGGCCCTTCTTGACCACATCGCCCACGTTGACGCGAACGTCGGCCAGGCGCAGGCCATTGGCTTCGGTGCCGATCACGGCTTCCTGCCAGGCGGCAATGTTGCCGTTGGCGCTGAGCTTGTGGGCCAGCGTGGTGGCTTGTGCGGTGGTGGTCGTCACCGTGAGTGCGGCCTGAGCGGCCGACGCGCCCGCAGCGGCGGCGGCAGCCTTGTCCTTGTCGGCTGCTTGCACCCAGGTGGCCCAGGCGGCCAGGGTGAGGGTGGCCACGGCGGTGGGGGCAGCCCAGCGGGTGCGATGCCAGTGGGAGGTCTTCATGCTCTCGTCCTGTGAATGTCTTGGGTATGCGGTTCAGCGGGCGGCGACGTCGGTGCGGACGTCGTTGGCGAGATCGGCCTTCCAGCCGCCGCCGAGCGCGCGGTAGAGCGCGATCCAGGCGCTGACGCGCTCACGCTCGAGGTCGATCAGTTGGCTGCGGGCCAAGGCGGCGCTGCGGCGGGCGTCTTCCAGCTCGAACAGGCTGGCCAGGCCGCCGCGGTAGCGTGCCTCGGCGGCACGGAAGGAGGCGTCGAAGCCGTCCACCGCGAGGCTGGCGTCGTCGCGGCGGGCGGCGGTGCTGGCCAGTTGCACCAGCGCGCTTTCCACTTCCCGCACCGCTTCACGCAGCTTGCCGCGGTAGTTGGCCACCGCTTCGTCGTAGCGGGCGCGGGCGGCGTCCACATTGGCGGCGCGTCGGCCGGCGTCGAAGATCGGCAGCGACACGCTCAGCGGCCCCAGCGTCCAGAGGTTGCCCTCGGTGCTGAAGCCGGCCGTGTCGATGCGCGCGCGGGTCACCGAGCCGAGCAGGCTGACGCGCGGCAGGCGGTCGGCCTGGGCCTCGCTCACGTCGGCGCTGGCGGCTTCCACGGCGAGCGCCGCGGCGGCCACGTCGGGCCGCTGGCCCAGGGTCTCAGCGGGCACGGCCGATACGGCCAGCTGCGACGGCGCCGGCAGCTTGGCGCGGCCGGCTTCGAGCTTGCCGCGCAGGGTGGATTCGTCGATGGCGGTCAGGGCGACGAGCGATTTCAGCGCCAGGTCGCATTGGGCCGTCTGCGCGATGAGCTGGGCGCGGGCCTGGGCGGCGCTGGCCTGGGCCAGGGCTTCGTTGGCGGGCGGCTGGAATCCGGCCTTGGCGCTGAGGGTGGTCAGCCGCGCCGTCTCGATGCGCGAGCTGGCGTCGGTCTGGGTCTGCAACCACTGGGCTTCGCAGGCGCGCAGCGCCACATAGCTTTGTGCCGCCTCGGCGGCCACCAGCACGCGGGCGTCATGCCAGCCGGCTTCGGCGCCGGACAGGCGTGCGATCGCGGCGCTGCGGCCTGCCCGGCCCGCACCGAACACGTCGATCTCCCACGCCGCCTGGGCACCCGCCAACGTGGTGGTGGCGAGCGGCCCGCCGATTTCGGCGCGGCCGCGGCTGATGCTGGCGCTGGCGTCGAGCGTGGGCAGCAGGGCGGCACCAGCGGCCGTGCGCGCCGCCTGGGCCTGAGCCAGGCGCGACTGGGCTGCGGCCAGCGTCGGGCTGGCGGCCTGGGCGGCGCTCACCAGCTCGGCCACCAGCGGGTCATCGAACTGCTGCCACCAGCGGGCCAGATCGGCCTGGGTGCCCTGATGGGGCAGCTGGGGGTTCTGGCCGGGGGTGTCTTGAGGCAGTGGGCTGTGCCACTGGGCCGGCGAGGCGGTCTGCAAGGGTTCGGGGGCCGGCAGCGGGCCGGCGCAACCCGCGGCGAGCAGTGCCACCGCCGGCAGGGCGGCGGTCCACGTCGTGCGCGTCATCGAGAAATCTCCTGGTGCGCGCCGTGCGGGAGTCGCCGGTGCGCGATCTTCTGGTTAAAGGGGACGGGGAGGGCTGCGGGCAAGCAGCGGGCCGGCGGGTCCAGCGGGTTCACCCGGAGTGCGCCGCATGGTAGAAGCGTTCGATGCGGGATTCCGTCAGTTGACATTTAATGTTACGTGCCCGGGGAAACGAGAATTCGGAATCCCGGAGCGTCTGCTCTCGCCGCTCCTGATGTCCTGGGGCTGAACACCTAACGTTGTTAGTTTTTTGGCAGATGCTAATCTAACGTCGTTAGATTAGCAAGGAGCCCGGGTGGCGATACAGCGTGAAGAGGTGATCCGCAAGGCCTTGGACTTGCTGGACGAGGTGGGCCTGGAAGGCCTGACCATGCGTCGGCTGGCTGATGCGCTGGAGATCAAGGCCGCCTCGCTCTACTGGCACTTCACCAACAAGCAGGCGCTGATCGACGGCATGGCCGACGCCTTGCTGGACGATGTCGCGCAGGAGCCCGTGGCCGGCACGTGGCAAGACCAGATGCGGCACACCGCCCTGGAGCTGCGCCGCGCGTTGCTCAGCCGGCGCGACGGCGCCCGGGTGTTCGCCGGCACGACGCTGGCCACGCGCAACATGATGCGGGTGGCCGAGGCCCTGACCGCGCCGGCCTACGGCGCAGGCGCCAGCGCCCGCCTGGCCGGCTGGGGCGGCTTTTCGCTCGCGTGCTTCGTCTATGGCTTCGTGATCGAAGAACAGGGCTGGCTCGCCCAACTCGCCAGCGGGGTCGATCTGGACACCATTCGAGGGGCGATGCAGGGTGTGGTCGCCGGCGGCGAGTTTCCGGCGATCGAGGCGGCGATGGAGGAACTCACCCACATCGACGCCGACGTTCGCTTCGTCCACGGCGTGGACCTGTGGATCGCCGGCATCGAGGCCGGCCTGGCGCCCAATCGAGCTGCAGGCTGATCTGCAGGGTCGATTGGTATTTAACTGGTAGCTAACTGGTGCTAGCCTTGTGGTCCGATTCAGATCGAAAGGGTTCTCGGTGTCGCTGTCGTTGAAAACTGTGGCACGCGCGGGTCTGTGTGCGTGGATGGCGGCTGCGGCCGGCATGGTCCAGGCGGCCGATGCACCCGCGAAGGCCGCCAAGGAGCCGCCGGTCTCCACGCTGTTCAGCGGCCAGTTCATGGACTTCGAACGCAGCAGCGGCAAGGTGGTGGGCGTCTATGTGCCCAACTGGGAGCCGGTCTCGGTGGTCGACCGGCTGGGCGGCCACAACGTGAGCCATCTGCTCTATGCCTTCTTGCATGTCTGCGGCCCGGGCCAGCTCGACAAGGACGCGCCGCGCTGTGAAGGCAAGGGCGACCAGCAACTGGCGGTGTCGGCCATTGACAGCACCTTCAACGACGCCTTCCTGCGCCTGAAAGCCCGCGCGCCGCATGTGAAGGTGGTGGCGTCGGTGGGCGGCTGGGGCGGCTCGGACCCGTTCTTCCACCTCGCCAACGACGCCGCCAAACGCGCCCGCTTCGCCGAGTCGGTGGCCGATTTCCTGCGCAGCCACCCCGGCTTCGACGGCATCGACATCGACTGGGAGCACCCCACCTCCAACGGCAGCGCCAATGGCGTGCCGCTGGGCAGCCCGGCCGATGGGCAGGGCTATGCCGACCTGATGCACACGTTGCGCAAGACGCTGGACAAGCTGACCGGCGAAACCGGCCGCTCTTACCTCGTGACCAGCGCGATCAACACCAACGCGGAGATGGTCTCGAAGATCAACTACCGCGACGCGGCGAAGGCGCTGGATCTCATCTTTATGATGAGCTACGACTACTTCGGCCCTTGGACGCCCACCGCCGGGCACCACACCGCGCTGCACAGCCGCGGCAACTCCCCCGACGAAAGCCTGTCGGCCGGCTTGAAGACGATGCTGAGTGCCGGTGTGCCGGCGGCCAAGCTCGTGGCGGGCGTGGGCATGTACGGTCGCGGCTTCACGGGCGTGGTGCCGCCGCCGGCCGGCTCGCCCAACTTCAATGGCCAAAAGCGCGAGGGCGTCTTCGCCGGCGCCGATGGATCGGTGATCTACCGCGAGATCGTCGCCCGCTACCTTGATCGCCAGGGGCGGGGCAAGGCCGGCTACCAGGTCGTTTACGACCCGCAGGCCCAGGCCTATGCGCTGTGGAACCCGTCGACGCGCCTCTACCTGGGCTATGACGACCCGCGCGCGGTGTGGCACAAGGGCCGCTTCGCGGTCGAGCAGGGGCTGGCCGGCGTCTTCGCGTGGGAGCTGTCGCAAGACAACGGCGACCTGCTCAATGCGATGAATCTGGGCGTGGGGCACATCCCCCGCCCCCGTTGAACGACGGGCCCTCGTCCTGCCTCGCCGCTCATCCGTCCGCGGGCAGCTCGTCGGCCCACTCGTTGAGGTTGGCCTCGGTCTGGTGCGCGGGCCGAGCCGCCCTGGCGGTCGGTAGTGAATCGGCGCCCTCAGCCGTTGCTGGTGGCGCGCACTTCCTCAATGGTGGTGATGCCTGCCAGCACCTTCTCCAGGCCGTCCTGGCGCAAGGTGCGCATGCCTTCGGCCATCGCCTGACGCTGGATCTGTTCGGCGCGGGCGCCGGTCTGGATCATCTGCCGGACGCTGCGCGAGACGGTGAGCAGCTCATGGATGCCGGCGCGGCCGCGCAGGCCGCTGTGATCGCATTGCGGGCAGCCCGGCGCGCGCCAGGCTTGCAGTCGACCATCCGGGCCGGCGAACCGCTGTGTCCAGTCGGCGATCACCGCGTCCACGCTCGGCGAGGTGGCGTCACCATGCCACGAGTGAAGGTGGTCGTGCACCCACTCGTCCACCTCGTCCGCGTGGGCCGGGCGGCTTTGCCGGCAATGGGGGCACACCCGCCGCACCAGCCGCTGGGCCAGCACGGCCAGCAGCGAATCGGCGAAGTTGAAGGGGTCCATGCCCATGTCGAGCAGGCGGGTGATCGTCTCGGCGGCGCTGTTCGTGTGCAGCGTCGACAGCACGAGGTGGCCGGTGAGCGATGACTCGACGGCGATCTGCGCGGTCTCCTGGTCCCGGATTTCGCCGACCATGATCACGTCTGGGTCGGCGCGCAGGAAGGCGCGCAAGGCCTTGGCAAAGGTCCAGTCGATCTTCGGGTTCACCTGCACCTGACGCAGGCCGGCCTGGGTGATTTCGACCGGATCTTCGGCCGTCCAGATTTTGCGCTCGGGCGTGTTGATGTGGCTGAGCGCCGAGTGCAGGGTGGTCGTCTTGCCCGAACCCGTGGGGCCGACGCACAGCACCATGCCGTAGGGCCGCTCGATGGCCGTCTTCAGGGCCTCAAGGTTGGGCGGTGAGAGCCCCAGCTTGTCCAATGGCAGGGGCTTGGCCGAGGCCAGGATGCGCAGCACCGCATCTTCCAGGCCGTTGGCGGTGGGAATGGTTGCGACGCGCAGCTCGATCGGGCAACTGGTGACGAAGCGGCTGAAGGTGATCTTGCCGTCTTGCGGTCTGCGGCGCTCGGAGATGTCCAGGTCGCACATGATCTTCAGCCGCGCGATCAAGGCGTTGCGGTAGGTGTGCGGCAGCTCCAGATAGGGCCTGAGCGCGCCATCGCGCCGGAAGCGGATGCGCACCTTCTCGCGCCCCGGCTGGGTCTCGATGTGGATGTCCGACACGCCCTGGCCATGGGCCTCGACGATCATCGTATTGATCAGCCGGACGAGCGAGTTGTCGCTCTGCTCGATGGGCTTTTCTTCCTCGGACGGCGGCGAGGCGATGTCGTGTGACTGCTCCAGCGCGGCCAGCAACTGGTCGGTACCACCTTCGTCGAAGTTGAAGGCGGCCGACAGCTCGGCGGCCACGCCAGTGGCCGCCGCTTCGTCCAGACCGTGTTTTTGATAGACCTGCGCAATGCTGCGGGTGAGGTGGTCGCCCGCTGGCAGCACGGGAACGGCCTTGTTCTGCGAGATGAACTCCACCTCGTCCAGCACGTCGCGGCGAGAGGGATCCTCGATCGCGATGACCAGCCGGCCTGGCAGCAACTGAAGCGGCAACACCTGCAAGCGCTTGGCGGCTTGGGCCGGCAGCTGGCGCAATGCTTCGGCTTCGATGGGGTAGGCATCCACATCGACGACGGGGTAGCCCATCTTGCGTGACAGCGCGGTGCGCAGGTCGTGCCGTCGCACCGCGCCACTGCGCACCAGCAATTCGCCCAGCGGCACCGAGCGGTCGCTTTGCTGCTGCGCCAACGCATCGTCCAACTGGCCGGGCGAGATGTAGCCGAGTGCGATCAAGGCCTCGCCGACGCGCACCATGGGCATGCGCGACTGGCTCTCGATCGCCTGCATCAACTGCTCGGGCGTGACCACCCGGTTGCTCAGCAGCATGTCACCGATGCGCTGCTCGCGCAGCTTGGCCTGCTCGGCCAGCGCGGCGGCGATCTGGGCTGGGGTGGCGGTGTCATCGGCCAGCAATTGCTCGCCCAGTCGCGGCCCGTATTCGAAGGTTTCGTAGGCGCTGCGCGGGCAGAACATGCGCAGCACGCCGCCCTTGTCATCGACCGGCGGGAAGAAGTACAGGCCGTGCGACGTCTCGACATGGCCGATGCTGCGCCCGGTCAATTCGCCGCCGCCGACCAGTCGCACGGTGAAGGCCGTGGCGGGGAGAAAGTCCATCAGCGCCCCCGGGGCACCGGTGGCCGCGATGAGCCCGGGGCGCAGCGGCTGGGTGAGGGTGAGGCTGCGGAACTGCGACGAGCGCAGGGTCAGCGTGGTGCGAGAGGGGGGCACCTGCACCTGGGCCACGCCCTCGGCCGGGTCGAAGGTGACCAGCCGGGCCGCCATGGCTTTGCCGTTCAGGCCCAGCACCTCGCAAGGCTCGAACGCCGGATGGTCGGCGACGTTGGGGTAGACGGCGTACGGCGGCGTGGGCCACGCGAAGCCGGGCGCGGCAACGGGGGCTGCCGCTTCGGGGTCAGCGGCAGGGGCATCCGCGTCACGCGGGACGAGAGACAACTGCGAAGAAAGATCCGACATGGCCGTGGGTCAGGAAGGGCGCGTTTCGATGCTAGGCAGCCGGGCCTGGCGGCGATGTGCCGATAAGCGGCGCCCGGACGAGCCAGATCGATCGATGCCGAGGCGCCGCAGGGTTCGCGAGCGGAGCCGACCACGCATCAGCGGGCCGTCACAATGCAGCAGGGCAGTACTCACCAGCGCGCAGCCTATGAATCTTCGTTTCGTCGAGGCCTTTTACTGGGTGGCCACGCTCAAGAGCGTGTCGCGGGCTGCGGAAAAGTTGTTCATCACGCAGTCGGCGATGTCCAGCCGCATCGCAGCGCTGGAAGACGAGCTGGGTGTCTTGCTGCTGGACAGGCGCGACAAGCAGGTGCGCCTCACGGCAGCCGGTGGGCGCTTTCTGGTGATGGCCGAGCGGCTGCTCTCGCTGCAGCGTGAAATCCGAGACGAAATGGGCCGCAGTGCCGAATCGGGCCTCAGCCTTCGGATTGGTGCGATCGAGTCGGTGCTGCATTCCTGGCTGATCGACTGGGTGCGCGAGATGCGCGCCGCTCAACCCGGGCTGGAGCTGGAGCTGACGGTTGAAACCACACCGGTGCTGGTCGACCAGATGCGGCGTGGGCGGCTGGATCTGGCGCTGGCCGCGCTGCCGGCCTCAGGCGACGGGCTGCGCCAACGTGCGCTTCCGCCGATGCCGATGTGTTTCGTGGGCCACTCGCAGCTGCACAAAAAGCGCCGCTACTCGGCCGCGGACCTGGCCTCGCTGGAGCTGCTGACCTTCCAGCGCGGCTCCCAGCCCCATGTGGCGCTGGTGGACCTGATGCGCCAGGCCGGGCACAGCCGGTTGAAGATGCACGCCATCTCTTCGGTGTCGGCGATGGTCGAGCTGATCGAGGGCGGGCTCGGGGTGGCAACCTTGCCGCTGGCGGTGGTCAAGCGGCTGGCCGAGCGGCAGCCGCTGCGCGCGCTGCCCAGCGACATCGAGATGCCGCCGTTGCCGATCTTCTTGAGCTACCGGGACGACCCCGGATCGGGATTAACCCGTACGGTGGTCGACGCACTGCTCGGATTCGACCGCATTTTCCAAGCCGCTCCACGCGCCCGGAAGGTGCGCAGCGGGTGACTTTCGGCGTTCGCTGAACGAGCCGCCTGGCGCTAACTTCTGCGAGTGAAAAGCGGGCCCGCCGGCGTGGGGCCGAGCACGTTGATGCACCGCCACAAAGTGCGACGGCGATCCAACTTGGGTCATCGGAAAAATCGATGAGGTCATAGAGAAACTATCCGTTAGCATTCGTCGCGACCCACTTCCACAATCCGCCCCATTGTTGAACCCATAGCGAAAAAGGGGTGATTCGATGAGCATGGATGCGGCGTTTGCCGGCAGTGCTGCGCTGGCCCGAGCAGCGATTCGCTCGGGGCAGGTCGTGGGCCACACCAGTGGCCTGGCGGGCCGGCATGTGCAGGGCAATCTGGTGATCCTGCCCGCCGATTGGGCGGCGGAGTTTCTGCAGTACTGCGAGGCCAATCCGAAGCCTTGCCCGCTTCTGGCGGTGGGCGAGCCTGGCAACTGGGCGCTGCCCACACTGGGCGACGGCATCGACATCCGCACCGACGTGCCGCGCTACCGCGTCTGGCGTCATGGCCAGCTCGTCGACGAGCCCACCGACATCCGCGCGCTGTGGCGCGACGATCTGGTGAGCTTCGTGATCGGTTGCTCGTTTTCATTTGAGCAGGCGCTGGCCGACGAAGGCGTGCCACTGCGGCACATCGCGCAGGGGCGCAACGTGGCCATGTACCGCAGCGCCATCCAGACCGTGCCGGCCGGCCGCTTCGCGGGGCCGATGGTGGTGTCCATGCGGCCGCTGCGGGCGCCAGACGCCGAGCGCGCCGCCGAGATCACCGGCCGCTACCCCCGCGTGCATGGTGGCCCTGTCCACATCGGCGACCCGGCGGCGATCGGCATCACCGATCTGTCGCGGCCGGACTACGGCGATGCCGTCGATGTGCTGGACGACGAGCTGCCGGTGTTCTGGGCCTGTGGCGTCACACCGCAGGCGGCGCTGGCCGCTGCCAAGCCCGAGTTCTGCATCACCCACGCGCCAGGCGCCATGCTGATCACCGACTGGCTGAACCATCAAATGGCGGGCCATTGAGCCGCTCGCCACGTTGTCGCCCCGTTGTCGCCCGCACCTTTGATTTGTTGTTCGTCCCTACGGACTGGAGAGGAGACCGTCATGAAGACTCGCTGGATCCTGGCCACGCTGGCCGTCGCTGCTTGGGCCCCCACCGCATTCGCGCAGACCAAATGGGACCTTCCTTCGGGATATGGGACCAACACCTTCCAGGTGCAGAACCTGCAATGGTTCGCCGACGAGGTGGCGAAAGCGAGCGGGGGAAAGCTCAAGATCACGTTGCACCCCAACGCATCGCTGTTCAAGGCCAATGAAATCAAGCGGGCGGTGCAGTCCGGGCAGACGGCGATCGGCGAGTTCATCCTGTCAAGCGCCGCGAACGAACACCCGATGTTCGGCCTGGATTCGATTCCCTTCCTGGCGACGAGTTACGCCGAGGCCAAGAAGCTGGATGAAGTGTCCCACCCCCAGTTGGCGAAGGTGCTCAGTGACCAGGGGATCAAGCTGCTCTACACCGTGCCGTGGCCGCCCCAGGGCCTCTACTCCACGAAGCCGGTCGCGTCGATGCAGGATTTGAAGGGCACCAAGATGCGGGCGTACAACCCGGCCACCTCACGCATCGCAGAGTACGTCGGTGCGCAGCCAGTGACGATCCAGCTGGCCGAGTTGCCGCAGGGCCTGGCCACCGGGACGGTGCAGACCTTTCTCACTTCCAGTGCGTCAGGCGTCGACAGCAAGTTGTATGAGCAGGTCAAGTACTTCTACGACGTGAACGCCTGGCTGCCGCGAAATGCGGTCGTGGTGAACCAGAAGGCCTTTGATGCGCTGGACAAGCCCACCCAGGACGCGGTGGTGAAGGTGGCAGCCGAGGCGGCCAAGCGCGGCTGGCAGATCAGCGAGCAGAAAGACGCCGAATACATGAAGGAGTTGGCCTCCAAAGGCATGACCGTGGACACGACCAGCGATGCCCTCAAGCGTGAGCTGAAGGTGATCGGCGGTCGCATGACGATCGAATGGCTGAAGACCGCCGGTGACGACGGCAAGGCCGTGATCGACAACTTCCGCAAGTGAAGCAGGGCGACCACGTCATGGACAACACGGCAACACTGGCCGCCGCAGTGGTGCCCTCGTCGGCACCGTCCCTCGGGCCGATGCGAAGGGCACTGGATGGCTTGTTCCTCGCCGCCGGAGGGCTGGGGGCGATCTGCGTCGCATTGATCTGCGCGCTGATGATCTGGCAGAGCATTGGCCGAGAGCTGGGGGCGTCGACTGGCGCCATCACCGACATCGTGGCCTGGCTTTGCGCCGCCTCAGGCTTCTTCACCATGGCCCATGCGTTCAAGCATGGTGACTTCGTGCGGGTGACGCTGCTGATGGAGAAACTGCCCAGCAGACCGCGCCGCGCGATGGAAATCGCCTCGCTGGGCATCGCCGCAGTGGCGGTGGGCTACCTCGCCTGGTGGGCTTGCGCCTTCACCTACGAAAGCTGGCGCTTTCATGAGCTGGCCCAGGGCCTGCTGCCCATGCCGATGTGGATCCCTCAGTCCAGCTTCGCGGTGGGATCGATCCTGCTGTGGCTAGCCGTGTTGGACGAGCTGGTGATCGTGCTGCGCGGCGGTGTCCCGACCTATGTCCGTCTCGTGGCTGAGCGCCATGCTGCGGGCGACTACTCATCCGATCTTTGACCGCGCGGGAACCCTTGACCATGAGTACCTTGATGGTGGGCGGCGTTCTGCTGCTGTTGATGATGACGTTGCTGTCCGGCGGCGTCTGGATTGCGATGACGCTGGCGATCTGCGGTTGGGTGGGCCAGGCCTTCTTCACCAGCACCCAGCCCGGCCTGAACCTGTTTTCGGCCTTTTGGGAGTCGAACGCGAGCTGGGAACTGGCGGCGCTGCCGCTGTTCATCTGGATGGGCGAGATCCTGTTTCGCAGCAAGCTGAGTGAAGAGATGTTCGAAGGCCTCAGCCCCTGGTTGAGCCGCATCCCGGGCCGGTTGATGCACACGACGATTCTCGGGTGCGGCATCTTCGGCTCGGTCTCCGGCTCATCCGCGGCCACCTGCGCCACGATCTCGAAGGTGGCATTGCCCGAGTTGAAGAAGCGTGGCTACAACGAGAAGATGGTGCTGGGTTCGCTGGCCACGGCGGGCACGCTGGGCATCCTCATCCCGCCTTCGATCACGATGGTGGTGTACGCGGTGGCGGCCGACGCATCGATCATCCGGGTGTTCTTGGCGGGCTTCCTGCCAGGGGCGTTGCTGATGGCACTGTTCTCGGGCTACATCGTCTGGTGGAGCCTGAAGCACAAGGATCAGATGCCGCCCGCCGAGCCGCCGATGAGTTTCATGGAGAAGATCCGCCGCTCGCGCAATCTGATCCCCTGTGCGGCACTGATCCTGTTCATCGTGTGGGTGCTGCTGGCGGGTTTCGCCACCGCCACCGACTGCGCCGCCTACGGCGTGGTCGGGGCCCTGGTGCTCGCGGCCTGGAGCCGTTCGCTGACCTGGCAGAGCTTCAAGGACGGGTTGTTCGGCGCAGCGCGCACCAGCTGCATGATCATGTTCATCCTGGCTGGCGCGGCCTTCCTCACCAAGACGATGGCCTTCACCGGCATCCCGCGTGAGCTGGCCGAGTGGGTCGATGGCATGCACCTGCCGGGCTACGCGCTGATCTCGGTGCTGGTGCTGGTCTACCTCGTGCTCGGCACGGCACTCGACGGCATCTCGATGATCGTGTTGACGAGCGCGGTGGTGCTGCCGATGGTGCAGAAGGCCGGTTTCGACCTGGTGTGGTTTGGCATCTTCGTCGTGCTGCTGGTCGAGATCGCCGAAGTGACGCCGCCGGTGGGCTTCAACCTCTTCGTGCTTCAGAACATGACGGGCAAGGACGGCAACCTCATCGCCAAGGCCGCCATCCCGTTCTTCCTCTGCCTGGTGGTCTGCATCGCGCTGATCACCGCCTTCCCCGGCATCGTGACGATCGTGCCGGATCTGGTGATGGGCCCGGCCAGCTAGCAGGCCCGCCAACCCTCGTCGCTCCACCCCCTTCGGTCAGGAAGTACCAGATGACCTCTCTTGTGACGCCGACCCGGCGCGCTTGGCTGCGCGCGTCCATCGCCACCGTGGCGGCTGGCCTGCCCGCATGGGCTGGTGCCACGGCCTCACCCTGGCGATGTGCCACCGGCTACCGTGCGGATTCTTTCCACGGTCGCAATCTGGCGCAGTGCCTGGAGGAGTGGTCGGCGGCCTCCCAGCAGGCACCGAAGGTGGAGCTTCATCCGAATAACTCGCTCGTCAATCTGGCGGCCATCGCCGGGCACGTGAAGGCCCGCCAGATCGAGATGGGCGAGACCATCATGAGCACCCTGATCAACGACATGCCGGTGGCCGGGGCAGACAGTGTGCCGTTCGTGGTGCGCAGCTATGCAGACGCACGACGCCTGTGGCGCTGGCAGCGACCGCTGGTGGAGCAGGCGTTCGCGAGCATGGGGATCACCGTGCTGTATGCGGTGCCCTGGCCGCCGCAGGGGCTGTACACGATGCGGCCGCTGGGAAGCCTGGCCGAGCTGCGCGGCAGCCGCATGCGCAGCTACAACCGCAGCACCGCCCGGATCGCTGAACTGTTGGGGTGCACAGCGGTCGAGGTGCCCATGTCGGAGGTGGGCCAGGCCCTGGCGGATGGCCGGATCGATTGCATGATCACCTCGGCCGTCACCGGCGTCGAGAACCAGGCGTGGAAGCACTTGCGCCACTACCACGAGATCAATGCCTGGTTTCCCAAGAACATCGTGATCGCCAACGCGAAAGCGCTGGCCGAGTTGGATGCGTCCGCCCGGCGCGGGTTGCTGGGTGCTGCGTCGGCGGCCGAAGCGCGCGGCTGGGCGGCCAGTGAATCGGTGGCCGCCGAATCGGTTGCCGAACTCAAGCGCCAGGGCATGAAGGTCGAGCCGTTGCCGACCAATGCCATGGGTGAGATGCGTCGCCTGGGTGAACGGTGCTCGGTCGAGTGGATCCGCGAGGTGGGCCCCGAGGCGAACCAGATCTTTGTCCCTTACTACACGCAGGCCTGAGCCAGGCGCCGAGTACCAAGGCGCGAACGCCTGCCTACACTGTCCATTCCTAGAGTCATGAACATGCAAGAAACCACACCTTCCCGCTGGCAGTTCTGGATCGATCGAGGCGGCACGTTCACCGACATCGTGGCGCGTCGGCCCGATGGCAGCCTGGTCACCGCCAAGCTGCTGAGCGAGAACCCAGAGCAGTACCGCGACGCGGCGATCGAAGGGATACGCCGCCTGCTGGGGCTGAAGCAAGGTGAGCCGATCTCGGCAGACCAGGTCGAGTGCGTGAAGATGGGCACCACCGTGGCCACCAATGCGCTGCTCGAACGCAAGGGCGATCGCACGCTGCTCGTCACGACGAAGGGGTTTCGCGATGCACTGCGCATCGCTTACCAGGCGCGGCCGCGGCTGTTCGACCGCCACATTGTCTTGCCCGAGCTGTTGTATGACCAGGTGATCGAAGCCGACGAGCGCGTGGGCGCCGATGGCGATGTCGTTCAGCCGTTGGATGAAGGCGCACTGAAGGCAGCCTTGCAGCAGGCTTTTGCCACGGGCATCCGCGCTTGTGCCATTGCGTTCATGCACGGCTACCGCCACACGGCGCACGAGCAGGCGGCTGCCCGGCTGGCGTGCGAGGTGGGCTTCACCCAGGTGAGCGTGTCTCACGAGGTGAGCCCGATGATGAAACTGGTGGCCCGCGGGGACACGACCGTGGTCGATGCCTACCTGTCGCCGATCCTGCGCCGCTACGTCGAACAGGTGGCCAGCCAGATGCCCGGCGTGCCGCTGTACTTCATGCAGAGCTCGGGTGGCTTGACCGAGGCCCACCACTTCCAGGGCAAGGATGCCATCCTCTCTGGCCCGGCCGGGGGCATCGTGGGCATGGTGCGTACCGCGCTGGCGGCGGGGCACGACAAGGTCATCGGCTTCGACATGGGCGGCACCTCCACCGACGTGTCGCACTTTGCCGGCGAATTCGAGAGGGCTTTCGATACGCAGGTGGCCGGGGTGCGCGTTCGCGCGCCGATGATGAGCATCCACACCGTGGCGGCGGGCGGCGGCTCGATCATTCGCTTCGATGGTGCCCGGCTGCGCGTGGGGCCCGAATCGGCCGGCGCGAACCCTGGCCCCGCCAGCTATCGCCGCGGCGGCCCGTTGGCCACCACCGATGCGAACGTGATGCTGGGCAAGATCCAGCCGGATTGGTTCCCCAGGGTGTTCGGCCCTGCGGCGAACGAGCCGCTGGACCGTGCGACGGTGGTTCGCCGCTTCACCGAGTTGGCCGAGCAGATGAGCCGGGCTTCAGGCCGCGAGGTGAGCGCGGAGCAGGCGGCCCACGGTGCGCTGCAGATCGCGGTGCAGAGCATGGCCAATGCGATCAAGCGCATCTCGGTGGCGCGTGGCTACGATGTCACGCGCTACACGCTGCAGTGCTTTGGCGGCGCGGGCGGCCAGCATGCTTGCCTGGTGGCCGACGCGCTGGGCATGACGCGGGTGCTGGTGCATCCGCTGGCGGGCGTGCTGTCGGCCTATGGCATGGGCCTGGCGGATCAGATCGCGATGCGAGAGGTGTCGATCGAGGCCGGTCTCGATGATGCGGGCCTCGCGCTGGCTCGCCGCCGCGCCGCCTTGCTGGCCGAGTCGGCCACGGACGAACTGCTTCAGCAAGGCCTGCCGGCGCCGCGTATCGAAGTGAAGGTGGGGCTGCTGCTGCGCTATGAGGGCACCGACACGGCGCTGCGCGTGGACCTGGCCGACAGCGGACACGTGGCGCGCGATCTGGCGGCTCTGAAAGAATCGTTCGAAGCCGCGTACCGTCGCCGCTTTGCCTTCCTGATGGAAGGCCGCGGCCTGGTCATCGAGGCCGTCTCGGTGGAAGCCACCGGCGCCAGCGACGAACGGCCCGCGCAGGTGGCCGATGACCAGTCGGGCGAAGCCTTCTCGGCCAAGCCGGTGGATGCGGTGCGCATGTACGCCGAAGGCCTGGATGGACGCGAGGCCTGGCACGATGCCGGCCTGTACCTGCGCGAGAACCTGCTGACGGGCGCCACGGTCTCCGGGCCCGCCGTGATCGCCGAGGCGAACTCGACGACCGTGGTCGAGCCGGGCTGGCAGGCGGTGATGGCGGCCTGTGGCTCGCTGGAACTGAAGCGCGTGCATGCGCGTGCCACGCGCCACGCGGTGGGCACGCAGGTCGATCCGGTGATGCTCGAGGTGTTCAACAACCTCTTCATGAACATCGCCGAGCAGATGGGCCTGCGCCTGCAGAACACCGCGGTGTCGGTCAACATCAAAGAGCGTCTGGACTTCTCTTGCGCCCTGTTTGATGCCGCCGGCCAGCTCATCGCCAATGCGCCGCACATGCCGGTGCACCTGGGATCGATGAGCGAATCGATCCAGACGGTGATGGCCGGCAATCCGCAGATGCAGCCGGGCGACGTGTACGTGCTGAACGATCCGTACCACGGGGGCACGCACCTGCCCGACGTGACGGTGGTCACGCCCGTCTACCTGGAGGCGTCCGATGCGCGACCGTCGTTCTATGTGGCCGCGCGCGGGCACCATGCCGACATTGGCGGCCTCACGCCCGGCTCGATGCCCCCGTTGTCGAAGACGATCACCGAAGAAGGTGTGCTGATTGACAACTTCCTGCTGGTGCGTGACGGGCGCCTGCGCGAGGCTGAGTTCATGAGCCTGTTGCGCTCGGGGCCGTACCCCGCACGCAACCCGGAACAGACGCTGGCCGATTTGCGCGCGCAGATTGCTGCCAACGAGAAGGGCGTCCAAGAACTCAAGGCCATGGTGGCTCAGTTCGGGCGCGACACGGTGGCGGCCTACATGGGCCATGTGCAGGCGAATGCCGAGGAGTCGGTCCGCCGCGTGATCACCGCCTTGAACGACGGCGACTTCACGCTGCCGATGGACAACGGCGCCCAGATCCGGGTGTCGGTGACGGTAGACACGGCGGCGCGCGGCGCGACGATCGATTTCACCGGCACCAGCGCCCAGACGGACAACAACTTCAACGCGCCGAAGTCGGTGACGATGGCCGCGGTGCTGTATGTGTTCCGGACGCTGGTGGACGATGACATCCCACTCAACGCCGGCTGCCTGAAGCCGCTGAAGGTGATCGTGCCCGAGGGCTCGCTGCTGAACCCGCGTTCACCCGCTGCGGTGGTGGCCGGCAACGTCGAGACCTCGCAGTGCGTGACCAATGCGTTGTATGGCGCCTTGGGCGTGATGGCCTCGGGCCCCTGCACGATGAACAACTTCACCTTCGGCAATGCCGAGCACCAGTACTATGAAACGATCTCGGGAGGTTCGGGCGCTGGCGAAGGGTTCGACGGTACGGCGGTGGTGCAGACGCACATGACCAATTCGTACCTCACCGATCCCGAGGTGCTGGAGTTCCGCTTCCCCGTGCGGCTGGACAGCTACGAGATTCGCGGCGGATCTGGCGGGGCGGGGCGTTGGCGCGGTGGCGACGGTGGTACCCGGCGCGTACGCTTCCTCACCCCGATGACCGCCTCCATCCTGAGCAATGGCCGTGTGCACCCGGCCTTTGGCATGGCCGGCGGCCAGCCTGGCGCCACCGGGCAGAATCGGGTGGAAAGGGCGGATGGCCGCATCGAAGCGCTCTCGCACATCGCTTCGGTGAACATGAAGGAGAACGATGTGTTCGTGATCGAGACGCCCGGGGGCGGTGGATACGGGGCGGTGTGATGCCGCAGCCGGCAGTCATCCTGCTGACAGGCTTCGAGCCCTTTGGCGGCGAAGCCATCAACCCCAGCTGGGAGGTGGCACGCGCGCTGGACGGCGAGCTGGTGGCCGGTTCGCGCGTCGTGGCGCGCGAGCTGCCCTGCCGGTTTGGTGCCGCCGGTGAGGCCATGCGCCAACTGGTGGCCGAGTTGCGGCCAGTCTGCGTGCTGGCGCTCGGCCAGGCCAGCGGCCGCGCCGACTTCTCGATCGAGCGTGTGGCGATCAACGTCGACGATGCGCGCATCCCCGACAACGGCGGCGCCCAGCCGATCGACGAGCCGGTGGTGGCCGAAGGCCCGGCGGGCTACTTCGCGACGCTGCCGATCAAGGCGATGGTCGCCGGCCTGCGTGCCGAGGGGCTGCCCGCCTCGGTGTCGCAAACCGCCGGCACCTTCGTCTGCAACCACGTCTTCTATTCATTGATGCACAGCCTGCGCCAGCACCCGGACGTGCGCGCCGGCTTCATGCACCTGCCCCTGCTGCCTGCCCAGGCCTCACGCCATCCCGGCCTGCCCTGCATGCCGCTGCCGTTGATGATCGAAGGCGTGCGCCAGTCGCTGCACATCGCCGCGACGCACCATGGGCGCGATACCGTGCAGGCTGAAGGTCAGGTGGCGTGACAACTGCATATTAGGGGGGCACGTCGGCCGATGCGGCAGCCCACTGAATAATCCGCCGCACATCGACGTGGGGCAGTCGGCCCTGCGCGGTTCAATGGAGGAGAGTTCATGATTCGGTTTCATCGCCTCGGGCGAGGCGCGGCCATGTCTGCCGCGGTGTTGTCGGCTTGCCTTGCGATGCCGGCGGCTGCGGCTGGCACCAAGTCAACCGCCTACTACGCGTCCGACAGCAACGACACGGCCTATCTCATCGATTGGTATGCCACGGGCAATAAGGTTCGCGTGGCGGGTCAGGGTGGGGCATCGACCGGCACCTATGTGGACGACGGCACGCAGAAGCTCATCACGCTGGCGACCCCGCTGAGCGAAACGTGGTTGTATACGTATGACGACTGCGGCACGGTGTACGCCAAGTCTGCGGTGCGCCAGCTGGTGGTGCGCGATCTGCCAGGCGGCCTGGCGCAAACCGTCCCGATCGGCGAATACACCCAGATCGGCGGCTGCCATGAAGGCGAGGTCACGCCCTTCGGTTCGGTGACCGACGAGGGCGCGGGTATGAATCGCCTGGCCATGAATGCGCGTCCAGCGATGGACGACTTGCAGTTCGGCCTGGAGATCGCGGGGTTCAGCGAAGATCACCTCGCATTCGCCGAGACCACCTATGCGCAGGACGTGGTCACGTTCCTGGACAACCGCGTTCGCTTCCGCGCCACGGGAGACACCGTGCCCGCTGCCGTCAACGCGAAGAAGTGGCTGGTGATGACGCTGCCGCAGGGCGACCAGCGCGCGTTCACCCGCCTGGCGGTGAACAACACGACGCAAGGCGAAACCTGGCTGATGGCCGGCTGGGCCAAGGATCAAGCGACGTGGACGACCAAGATTCAGGTCGTCAAGACGCTGGAGGGGGCCAGCTTCGGTACCGTCGCCCAGGCCTCGCGCAAGTGGGAGTCCGGCCTGTTCCGCGGCACACGTACACCGTTCTTCATCTATCTCTACGGAGACACGACCGGCGAGCGCGTGCAGAAGGATCTGGACGCGGGCACCGAGAGGCGTACGCCGATCAGCGAATGGGGCTTCCAGGGCCTCACTCTGTGGCAAGAGCGCCCGCTGGGTGGCGACGACGTGGCGGTTCGCCGTTGGCAGCCGTTGCGCAATGAGGGCACCAAGACGCACTGGGTGCTCGAGTCCGAGTCGTGGGTGCGAAGCGGTGTGGACACCGTCTCGATCAAGCCGCGGGTGAACTACTACGTGGATACGGGCAAGGCCGTGCCGGCTGCCCGGTGAGCGTGGGCGCTACGATCGTTGAAGGCCCCGAACGGGGCCTTTTTTGTGGGTCGACGTCTGGCTTGATCAATGAATTGACGATCGTTTGATGGCGCCGGGGCGAAATCCCATTGATCTACGCAGGTGCAGCGGCAACACTTCAGGTTTTGCCCGCTCCAGGGCCATTCCAAGTTCAGGAGGGAACGTTTCATGTCATTCCAACGTCGCCATGTGATCAGCCTGGCTGCAGGCGCCGCATTGATTGCCAGCTTGGCACCTGCGGCCGCCACGGCCGGCACGGCCGGCGCCGCCAAGTCTTTGGGTTACTTCATGCCCGGCGATGGGCGCAGTGATGCCTATCTGATCGATTGGCTTCCAAAGAACAAGGCGCGCTTGGTCAGCATCGCGGGCGCCCAGTCGGGCCGGGTGACGGACGACGGGGTGCAAAAGCTGGTCGCGCTTGACGCTCCATTGACCATGAGCTTCACCAATTACGACGAGTGCGGTGAAGAGATCCAGCAGCGCCGCGACGTGAACCAAGTAGTGGTGCGTGATTTGCCGGACAGCGTGACCCAGTTTGTCGAGATGGGCACCGTCACCAACATCGGGGGTTGCCAAGACGGGCTCGTGACGCCCTTTGGCGCTGTGGGCGATGCGGGTCAGTCATTCCAGCGGCTGAACATGAAGAATCGCCCTTCGGTGGGTGATCTGGTGCCGGGTAGCCAGGTGGCGGGCTTCAGCGAAGACGTGCAACTGCCCGGGGAGTCCACCATCGCGGAAGATGTGGTCATGCTCCAGGAGGGCGGCTCGGCCATGTTCCAGGTGACCGGTCACGTGGTGCCGGCGGCTTTCGACGCCAATCAGTGGCTGGTCTTCACCTTCACGTTCGGTCAGCGCGCATACACCCGCGTGGACGTTGATTCAGCGATCGGGGGTGAAACCTGGCTGATGGCCGACTGGGTCGGCGGCCAGCCGGTGCGGGTCGAAGAGAAGTTGATGGTCAAGCCGGAGGCTGGCGCCGGCTTCGGCACCGTGGCCCAGGCTTCACGAATCTGGAATTCAGGCCTGTTCATCGACAGCCGCACCCCCTTCTACTTCTACCTGTACAAGAACGGCACAGGCGAGCGGGTGTTGAAGGACCTGGATCTCGGCACGGAGTCGCGCACCCCCATCACGGCGTGGGGCTTTGAGGGGCTCAACCTGGTGCAGCGCCGAAAGCTGAGTGCATCGGCCCGGCGTGACCGCACCTGGGTGCCGCTGCGCAACGTGGGCAAGGTCCGCTGGATCATGGAGAGCGAAGTCTTCCTGGATCGTTCGGGCACGACGGTACTGATCAAGCCGCGGGTCAACTACGTGCAGGACGAAGGCAAGGCCGTTCCGCCTGCGGCTGCCGTGCCCAGCGCTGGCTTTGTGTCGATGAACGACAAGCCGACTTTGCCTCGATGAGCGCGGGCGGCAACCCGCAAACAACAAGGGGACCGTGTGGTCCCCTTTTTTCTTGCTGCAAGGTTGCCGCGGGCACCAAACCGTCGTCATGAGGGAGGGTCCGCGTCTGCGTCCCCGTCATTCCGGTAAGCGCGCCATCCTCCCATGGCACGGCGCATCAGTGCCACCTGTCGCACGAAGCGAGGGCAGGTGACGCAGATGGCCAGGTGCATGCGCAGGCGCAGGCGACTGCCCCAGCCCAAGGCCTGGTCTTCGCCCTGAAGCACCAGGTGCGTGGCTTCTCGGCAGTTGATCATCCAGGTCATGCGTGGCTCCCGGCGCCGCCGATCGCGCTGAACCAGCTCGCCTGCAGGCAGTCCCGCAGGCGCAACCGGGCTCTGTGCAGCAGCACCCACAGGTTGGTCGTGCTGATCGCCAATTCCTTACAAATCTCGTCGGTGTCGAGTTCGAGCCACTCGCGCATCATGAAAACCCGGCCCTGGGTGGGGGGCAGCTTCTCGACGCAGGCATCGAGCACCGCCAGGAACTGGCGCTGGCCGCACAGGGCTTCGGGCTGATCGCTCCAATCTGCCGGGGTTTCTCGCCAATGGCCGGTTTCGTCGAACATCAGGGCGTCGAGGTCTTCGGAGTCGTCCTTGTCCAGCACGGTGGCTTCTCGGGCGTGGCGGCGAAGCTGGTCGATCAGCTTGTGCTTCAGGATGCCGACGAGCCAGGTTTTCAGCGCTGAGCCTCCGGAAAAGGATTGGGGCTTTTCCAGGGCGGCGAGCAAGGTGTCCGAGACGGCGTCCTCGGCCCAGGCGTCATTGCGCAGCTGGCTGCGCGCATACCGCAACAACTGAGGCCGCAAAAGCTCGACCTGTTGCGCAAAATCCGTCATGCGGGCGCTTTCTCAGAAAGTGTTGGCCGGCAGTGTAAGGAATTAGGCCTGCGGTCGACCTACGCTTGTCCCGTTCATCAACCCATCAGGAGATTGAATCCATGAGCCAACAACGTCAGATCGTCGCTTCAGCCCTTGCCACCGCATTGGCCCTCGGCCTGGGCAGCGCGAGCGCTCACGCCGAAGACAAGGCGAAGGAGAAGTGCTACGGCATCGTCAAGGCAGGCCAGAACGACTGCTCGAACCTGAGCGGCACGCACTCGTGTGCGGGCCAGGCCAAGACCGACATGGACGTCAACGAGTGGAAGTATGTGGCCAAGGGCACCTGCAAGGAGCTCAAGGGCCTGACCGCCGACGAAGCCAAGGCCAAGGCGAAGAAGTAAGGCGCGGCCGTTCTGCCTTTGTTCGTGAATCGAGCCTCTGCCGTGATGCCGATGCCTGCGCCGCCGAGCCAGACCGCCACGCCGGCGCCCACACCGGTGGGCATCGGCTGGCGCCAGCCCCACTACCGCGAGCTGCTGGAACGCCGGCCGGCATTGGGCTTCATCGAGGTTCACTCGGAGAACTTTTTCGCCGAGGGCGGGGCTGCGCTGGCCATGCTGGGTGAGGCTCGTCAGTGCTACGAGGTGAGTCTGCACGGCGTGGGGCTGGCCTTGGGCTCGGCGGTCGGCCTCGACCCCTGGCACCTGGACCAGCTTGCCGCCCTGGTGGCGCGCATGGAGCCGGCCCGGGTCTCTGACCATGCCAGCTTCGCCCGCGTGCCCTCGGCCGACGGGGCTGCAGTGATCCACGGCAGCGATCTGCTGCCCATTGCCTTCACCCAGGCCTCGCTCGAACTGATGGTGCAGCACGTCCAGCAGGTGCAAGAGCGTCTGAAACGGCCGTTGCTGGTCGAAAACATCTCGGCCTACCTGGGATGGCAGGACGACGCCATGTCCGAGCCGGAATTCTTCAACGAGCTGGCGCGGCGCAGCGGCTGCGGTGTGCTGCTCGATGTGAACAACCTGGTCGTCAATGCCCTCAACCGGGGTGCCGATGACCCGGCTGGCGATGCCTGCCGCTGGATCGATCGGCTGCGTCCCGATGTGGTGGGAGAGATCCATCTGGCGGGCTACAACGACCAAGGCCCGCTGGTGATCGATGACCACGGAACGGCGGTGCACGCCCCGGTCTGGCAGGCTTATCGCCATGCCATCGAGCGGCTCGGGCCGTGCCCGACGCTGGTCGAGTGGGACACCGACTTGCCGCCGCTGGACGTGTTGCTGGCCGAAGCGCAGCGCGCGCGGGAGGTGGCGGCATGACGCGCCATGCCGAGCTCGTGCGCCAGCAGGCGCTGATCGAGGCCTTGCGCACACCAGGCGCCGCGTGGCCCGAGGCGGCCGCGCGTTTGCCCGGGCGTGCTGACGGGTCCCGGCCCGAACCGTCGGCCGGCATGCAGGCCTACCGGACCAATGCGCAGGCCGTGGCAGAGCGCGCCTTGGCGGCGGCCTATCCGGTGGTCGCTCGTCTGGTCGGCGACGAGGCGGTATCGGCGCTCGCGCGAGACCTGTGGCGACATCATCCGCCTGTCCGGGGCGACTTGGCCTGGTTTGGTGCGGAGTTGGCGGCCTGGATAGAGCGCGTGCCCGAGTGGCGCGAATGGCCCTATCTGGCCGACGTCGCCCGGCTGGAGTGGGCGGTTCACCGTGCCCACACCGCGCCCGACATGGCCGACACCCCGGCGGGGCTGGATGCGTTGGCGCAGGTCGACCCGGACGACCTGGCGGTCGATTTCGTCGCCGGAGCGGTCGGCCTGGCGTCCAACTGGCCTCTGGTGGCCCTGTGGCAGGCCCACCAGGGGCCTGTCGGGGCCACCCCAGACTTGGCGGCGGTGCGCGTCGCATTGCAGGCCGGGCAAGGTGAACTGGCCTGGGTGTGGCGACGCGGCCATCAGGTCCAGGTGGTGGCGTTGCCACCGGATCAGTTTCTCTTCAACGCCGAGTTGCTCGCAGGCCGGGCGCTCGGGCAGGCGCTGCAAGGCGCTTTGTCTGCTCACGCCGACTTCAGTTTCGAGAACTGGCTCATCCGCGCTTTGCGCGATGGCTGGCTCGCCGGGCTGAGGCGGTTGAATTCAAACCACTGAAGGAGATTTTCATGTTGACTGCGCCCCCTGTGCTGGCGCGTGCCTGGCTGCGCGCGATGGCTGGGCTTGAAGCCCTGCAGCCCTTGGCGTTGCTCGCCGCGCGCCTGTATGTGGCGAAGGCGTTCTTCCTCTCCGGGCTCACCAAGATCCAGGACTGGGACACCACGCTTGCCCTGTTTGCGGACGAGTACCACGTGCCGCTGCTGCCACCCGAAGTGGCCGCGGTGGCAGGCACCACGGGCGAGCTCGTCCTGCCGGTGCTGCTGGCGTTCGGACTGGCGGGCCGCTTCGGTGCGATGGGCTTGTTCGTGATGAACATCGTCGCCGTGCTGAGCCTGCAGGACATCCCGGAGCCTGCGCTGCAGCAGCACATCTTCTGGGGCAGTCTGCTCACTGGCGTGATCCTCTGGGGGCCCGGCCGTTGGTCGGTCGACCGGTTCGTGGCGCCTAGTTTCTTGCGTAGCGCGACACGCTGAGCACCATCGGTGACGGGACGCGTCCGTTTTCGTCACGCGGCAGCACGGCGGTCTTCTCCACCGCCCGCATCACCGCGTCGTCCCATTCCTTGACGCCGCTCGACTTGACCACCTCCCACTTGGTGATGGTGCCGTCGGGCATGACCACCAGGCGCACATCGGTCGTCGGGTTGCCGTTGAGCTCGAACGGGAAGACGATGTTGGGCCGGATGCGGGCCACGATGCGCCCGGCATAGCTGGCGGAGGGGCCCGCGTCGCGCGCCGCGTTGCCGGTGCTCGTCGGGGCGCCGTTGCCGCCCAGTTGCTCGCTCATGCGGCGCAATTGGTCCTGGCGGGCCTTCTCGCGTGCGGCGGCAGCGGCCTTTTCCTTGCGCTGTTCTTCGAGCTTGTCCTTCTCGCGCTCTTTCGCTTCGGCCCGCTCTCTTTCAAGCCGTTCTTTCTCGGCTTCCTTCTGCAGCTGTTCCTTGCGCTCTTTCTCATCGCGCTGGCGCTTTTCTCGGGCTTTCTGGTCGAGCGCTTCTTTGCGTTCCTTCTCCAGCTTTTCTTGCCTGGCCTTCTCGATGGCGATGTCGGCATCGCGCTCAGCAGGCGTGGGCTGGGGCGGCGTCACTGCCTTGGGCGGCGGCGGTGGGGCTACTTCTGGTTCGGGTTGAGGCTCGGCGCGGGGGGCGGCGATTTCGGGCACCGCGGCCCACAGCTCAGCTTGCACGCCGGCCGGGTCTTCGGTGTGCCAGTTCACCCCGATGGCGAGCGCCGCGATCAGCCCACCGTGCGCCAGCACCGACAGCGCCATGCCAAGCCTGCGGCTGTCGGCACTCGGCGGCCGCAAGGCATCGCGCGGAACCGTCAGCGATTTCAGCGGATGCATCGGATCGAACGAGGCGGCGCTCACGGCGGGGCAGTCTCTTGGGCTTTCAGAGGCGGAACCAGGGCGACATCGTCAGCCGCCTTGCTTGACCGACAGGCCCACGCGCTGCACGCCGGCGCGCTGCAGGGTGTCCATCACCTTGACCACGGTTTCGTACTTCACCTGACGATCGGCCGAGATGACGACCGGCACTTCGGCCTGGCCGCGCTGCGCCTCCTTCACGCGAGCCACCAACTGCGGCAGGGCGACGGACGATGGATCGCCTTTGTCCACCTTGATCTTCAGGCGCTCATCCAGGCCGACCACGATCTCGATCACGCTCTGCGGCCGCTGTTTGGCGCGGCCCACGCTGGGGAGATCGACCACGCCGGTGGTGATCAGCGGCGCGCTGACCATGAAGATGATGAGCAGCACCAGCATCACATCGATGAACGGCACCATGTTGATCTCGTTCATCGATCGACGGCGCCGCACCGGGCCGCCACGAGCCATCACGCCAGGCATGGGTGATCTCCCGCCGGTCAGCGCGTCGACGGCGCCGCAGTGGGCGTGGCGACGTTGCGCTGCAGGATGTTGGAGAACTCTTCCGTGAAGCTCTCGAGCTGGATCGCGATGCGATCAATGTCGCGGGCGAAACGGTTGTAGCCGATGACCGCCGGAATGGCCGCGAACAGGCCAATGGCGGTGGCCACCAAGGCCTCGGCGATGCCCGGGGCCACGGTGGCCAGTGTCACTTGCTGCAGGTTGGACAGGCCGACAAACGCATGCATGATCCCCCACACCGTGCCGAACAGGCCTACGTAGGGGCTCACGGAGCCCACGGTGCCGAGAAAGCCGAGGTTGCCTTCGATCGCATCGAGTTCGCGTTGCAGGCTGGCGCGCATGGCCCGCCGTGCGCCGTCGAGCTGGGCGCCGATGTCGAGCCGGCGTTCGCGAAGTTTCAGAAACTCGCGCATGCCGATGGCGAACAATCGCTCCATCGGCGCGGTGTCGGCGCTGTTGCTGGCCGTCTGGTACAGATCGTTCAGGTTCTTGCCCGACCAGAACTCTTGCTCGAACTGCTCGTTGCGGCCGCGGATGCGCGCCAATCCCACCAGCTTGGCAAAGATCACCGACCAGCTGGCCAGGGAGACCAGCAGCAGGCCGGCGATGACCAACTGCACCACCCAGCTGGCGCCCATGACGAGGGAGATGATGGAAAGATCCTGGCTCATGAGGTGAGGGTGTCGAGAATGTCGTTCGGAATTCGGCACGGGCGGAAGGTTCCGCGGTCCACGCAGGCGATGCTGATCTCGCCTTCACACAGCAACTCTTCGCCGCACCACGCTTGCTGGTCGATGGTGATCCGCGCCCGGCCGAAGCGTGTCGGGTCCACGGTGATGGTCAGCAAGTCGTCCAGCCGCGCGGGCCGAAGGTAGCGCACCCGGCTGTCGGTGACGACGAACATGGTGCCGGTCGATTCCACCAGCGATTGCTGGCCATGGCCGGAAGCTCGGAGCCACTCCGTGCGAGCGCGCTCGAAAAACTTCAGGTAGTTGGCGTAGAAGACGACGCCGCCAGCGTCAGTGTCTTCCCAATAGACGCGCAGCGGAAAGGAGAAGCGCACGGCGCGAGACAGGCAGGTGACAACAAGCCGGCGATGATACGCGACGGCTTGCGAGCCCTTGTCGCAGGCTGCATCCTCCTGCCGGGCCGGCTTCAGAACTTGGAGTGCTCGTACACCGGGCCCCAGACCGGGTGGCCGGCTTCGGCCTTGCTGAGGCTGAACGTCGGGTCGGCAGCCCGGGCGGATTTGAATGCGGCGCCGCATTCGCCCGTTCGCCCACTGGTGCAGTAGATGAAGGCCAGCGTCTTGTAGGCCGTCGCCTTGTCCTTCGGCGCCGTCAGCTTCAATCTCAAGGCCTCGTTCAAAGCCCGCTCAGCCTCCGGATATTGCCCCTCGTCGTACGCGCGCAGCCCCAGCAACAGATTGCGTTCGGCAGGTTTGTCGAAGGCATCGCTGACGCTCTTCGGTTCATTGGGCACGGCGCAACCCACGAGCGTGGCGAGCACGGCGGCACTCAGAACAACGGCGTATCGCAGAGGCAGGGTCATTATTCGAAACGGTGCTTGATCACCACGGGGCGATCGGCGGAAATCTCAATCTGCCGAACCACTGGAGGAAAGTCGCCGTTTCGAATTGTGATCGTGTGTGTGCCGCCCGGCAAACTCACCTGGTTCAGCGGTGGCGCCAAGCCGACAAATTTGCCGTCCACCTCGATCTGGCCCCAAGGGCTGATGGCCAGTTGCACCACGCCGGGCTGGGGCGGCGCCACCGGAATGGGCTCGGCCACGACCGGTGCGCTCACGGTAGGCTTGGGCGGCTGCTTGGCGTTCTTCGGGTTTGCGGGCGCCGCCGGTTTCGGTTTGGCTGGCTCTTCGACCACCGCCACCGGGGCGGGGGCTGGCTCGGCCACGGTGGCCGCCGAAGCAGGCATGTCCTGGGGCGGCGTCGTTGCAGATGCCGAAGGAGGCAACGCGGGAGGGTCGGCTGCTGCCACTTGGCTCGGGACCGGTGCCACAGACGGCGCCGCCGCCACGGTCGGCTCGGTGCGTGAGGCGTCGCTGGCCCACGGCTGCCAGGCTTGCAGGCCCGCAGCCACTGCGGCCGTACCGGCAACGAGCGCCGCCAAGGTGAGGCGACGGCGCCGCACACTGTCCGGGCTTTCGATCATCGCCCGCGCTTCGGGCTGCTCAAGCCAGTGTCGCAACTCGGCGGACAAATGCCGCGCCGAGGGGTAGCGGTCTCCTGGGCTGCGTGACATCGCCCTGGCCACGATGGCGGCGAGCGAGGCCGGCACTTTGGCGTTGACCTGTCGGGCGTTCGGTGTGGTCGAGTGCAGGACGGCGTTGTTGATGTCTTCGATCGTCTGGCCAGTGAACGGCCGGTGTCCGGTCAGCAACTCGAACAGCACCACGCCCAGCGAGTACACATCACATCGGCGGTCGATGGCCTCGCCACGCAATTGTTCTGGGGCCAGGTAGTAAGGCGAGCCGGCGACCGGGCCTTCAAATGACGGGGTTTCGCGGTGCGCCACCCGGGCAATACCGAAATCCAGCACCTTGGGCTGCCGGCGGCCGACCATGAAAATGTTCGCGGGCTTGATGTCGCAATGCACCACGCCTTTGCCGTGGGCGTAGGCCAGCGCGTCGGCGACTCGCCGCACGATCTGAACCGCTTCGACAGGGTTGGGGCGCCAGCCTTCATGCAGCATGTGGCGCAAATCGCGGCCGCGAAGCGGCTCCATCGCAATGTAGATGCCCTGGTCAGACGGGCCCGCATCGAACACCGTGACGATGTGCGGGTGCGACAACCTGGCGGCCGCACGTGCCTCGTTCAGGATCAGGTCATCCAGCGCACCGACCGATTGGGTTTCGAGGTGCAGGCGCAGCGTCTTGACCGCCACGGCCCGCGACAGCAGCGGATCCCAAGCCGCGTACACGGTGCCCAGCCCGCCCTCGCCGAGCACGGCCTTCAGGGCGTAGCGGCCGACGTGGCCGATCACGGGGCGTTTCACCGGCAAGGTTGAAGCGGCCACTTCGGGCCGTTCTGCGGTGGGCGGGGTGCTCTTGCGGTTGGTACTTGCATCTGTCAGCAACCCGGACGTGGCCAACAGATCATCGGCCACGGTGGCTTCGAAGGCGGAGTCGCTCGCATCAGACGAGGACGCTCGCCGGAACGGGTTCCAACGCATGGGCGCAAGCATAGCCAAGGCGGTCACCCGGCAACGGTAGAAATGAGCAGGTTCAAGCTGGGTGGTTAACGGCTTGTCACTGAATCAGTGCCTGTTCAATGCGTTTGACGGCTTCTTGCAACAAAGGCAAGCTCGTCGCAAAGGACAGGCGCACATAACGTTCAGCAGCAGCGGGGCCGAAATCCCGCCCGGGTGTCAGCGCCACATGCGCACGCTGGACCAACTGCTCGCAAAAGGCCCAACTGCTATCGGCGTGGGCACTGCAATCGGCCCAAGCGTAAAACGCCCCGTCCGGCAGCACCGGCACTGTAAGCCCGAGGGCGTTCAATGCTGGCACCACAAAATCACGCCGCGCGCGGAAAGATTCGCGTCGTCGTTCGTACTCGGCCAACGACTCTGGCTCGAAGCAGGCGAGTGCCGCGTGCTGCGCAATGGTCGAGGGGCAGATATAGAGGTTCTGCGCCAGTTTCTCGATCGGCCCCACGAGTTGAGGTGGTACGACCAGCCAACCCAGTCGCCAGCCCGTCATCGAAAAATATTTGGAGAAGCTGTTGATCGAGATGACATCGTCACCGAGAGCCAGCACGCTGTGGCTGAAAGCGCTGTCGTAACTCAGCCCGAGGTAGATCTCGTCGACGATGCTCACGCCACCACGTTGGCGAACAGCCTGCACGATGCGTGCGAGTTCGGTTGGGGCGATCGATGTCCCCGTGGGATTCGACGGCGAAGCCAGCAGCACACCTCGCGTCGCCTCCGACCAGTGGCCCTCAACGTGCTCGGCACTCAGCTGAAAACGAGTCTGTGGCCCTGCCGCAATCAACTTGGCGCGCGCACCTGTGGCAGCCACGAAGTGCCGATTGCACGGGTAGCACGGATCGGGCATCAGCACCTCGTCACCGGTCTCGAACAGCGCGAGGGTGGCCAACTGCAACGCGGCCGAGGCGCCGGCCGTCACGATGATGCGCGCTGGGTCGATGGCCAGGCCGTGCTGCTGGCCGTACCACTGCGAAATGCGCTCTCTCAGGGGCAAGAGCCCTACGGCATCGGTGTACTGGCTCAGGCCGGCGTCAACGGCGGTGCGGGCGGCGGCCTGAACCATTGGTGGAGCGGTGAAGTCCGGCTCGCCGATGTTCAAGTAGATCATCGGGCGGCCGCCTTGTGCCGGGTCGCACGCCGGAGAACGCGCCACTTCGCGCGCCGCCTTCGCGAACTCCATGACGTAGAACGGCTCGATGCGGTCGAGCCGTGAGCTCAGCTTCATGTTGGGTCAGCGGCGTGGGCCGCGTGCCGCGCCCACTTCGGCCGGGCGCAGCTCTGCAGCGGCCTTGTCCAGGACACCGTTCACGTACTTGTGGCCATCGGTTCCGCCGAAGCTCTTGGCCAGCTCAACCGCCTCGTTGATGGCGACCTTGTATGGCACGTCGAGGCAGTTCTTCAACTCATAGGCCCCCACCAGCAGCACCCCGTGTTCGATCGGTGAGAGCTCGTTGGTGGGGCGATCGACATGACGCGACAGCACCGCATCCAGCGTTGCCGCATCCCGGATGCAGCCGTGCAGCAGGGCATCGAAATGCACGGTGTCGCACTTGTCGAAGCCTTCTTGCTCACGCATGTGGGCGTCGATCACGCCGGCATCGCTGCCGGCGATCAGCCATTCGTAGAGGCCCTGCAGAGCGATCTCGCGCGACCGGCGACGAGCGGACTTGGGGGCGGTGCGCTTCTTCGGCGCGCTGGCGGCAGGGGAGTTCACAACAAATCGTCCAGCAGATTGGCCATTTCGACGGCCACGCGGGCGGCGTCGCGCCCCTTGTCGGCCGCGCGGGCCCAGGCTTGTTCTTCGTTCTCGACCGTCAGTATCGCGTTGGCGACCGGAATCTGGTGATCGAGCGCGACGCGCGTCACGCCCGCGCCGCTTTCATTGGCGACCAACTCGAAGTGGTAGGTCTCGCCGCGGATGATGCAGCCCAGCGCGATCAACGCGTCGAAATCCTCGCTGTCGGCCATCACCTTCAGTGCCACGGGCACCTCCAGCGCGCCCGGCACGGTGACCTGCACGATGTGCTTGTCCGCCACGCCCAGCGCCGCCAGCTCCGCCAGACACGCGTCGGCAAGCGCGCGGGTGACGGTGTCATTGAATCGGGCCCGAACGATGCCGATCGACAGCCCGTCGCCGTTCAGCGGAGCGCTCTGGCCTTGGTCAGCACCTTGCATGAGTTGTTCCTGTGAGATGGAGAGATTCAGAAGTCATCATTCGGCGGCCATGAAGCCCGTGACCTCAAGTCCGTAGCCGGTCATGCTGGGCATGCGCCGGGGGCTGCCCAGCAGCCGCATCCGGGTGACGCCGAGTTCGCGCAGGATTTGAGCGCCGACACCGTAGGTGCGCAGGTCCATCACCGAAGTGGTCGCCCGAGCCGGTTCGCCATCAGGCAGCAGGCCGCTCACCAGCCGTTCAGCTTCTGCGGCGCCGCAGTTCAGCAGCACGGCGACCCCGCGCTCGGCGGTTTGCAGCTTGGCAAGCGCCTTGGGAAGCGGCCAGGAGTGGCCGCAGGTGCCGGTGTCCAACAGGTCGAGGACGGACAACGGTTCGTGAACGCGGACGAGCACCTCTTCGCCAGCCTGCCATCGGCCTTTGACCAGCGCCAAATGCACGCCGCCTGACCGATCGCGGAACACCTGGGCCTGAAAGCCACCCTGGGCCGTCTGGAGGGTGCGTTCACCGACACGGGTGACCAGCGATTCGTTGCGGCTGCGATAGTGGATGAGGTCGGCGATGGTGCCGATCTTCAGGCCGTGCTCTCGGGCGAACACTTCGAGATCGGGCAGTCGAGCCATCGTCCCGTCGTCGTTCATGATTTCGCAGATGACGGCGGCTGGCGTGAGGCCCGCCATGGCTGCCATATCGCAGCCCGCCTCGGTGTGGCCGGCACGCATCAGCACGCCACCGTCTTGTGCCTGCAACGGGAAGATGTGCCCCGGTTGCACGAGATCGGTGGGTTTGGCATCGCGTGCGACGGCTGCCTGCACCGTACGGGCGCGATCGGCGGCGGAGATGCCCGTGGTCACGCCGGTGGCGGCTTCGATCGAGACGGTGAAAGCGGTGCCATGGACGGTGCCATTGCGGCTGGCCATCGGCGTCAGGTTCAGGCGCTCGCAGCGCTCTTTGGTGAGCGTCAGGCAGATCAGCCCTCGGCCATGCTTGGCCATGAAGTTGATGGCCTCGGCGCTGACGTGGTCAGCGGCGAGCACAAGGTCGCCTTCGTTTTCGCGATCCTCTTCGTCGACGAGGATCACCATACGGCCGGCGGCGAGCTCGGCCACCAGCTCTGGAACGGGAGAAATGGGCATCTCGCGATTGTAGGCGGCGGGTCCAGACGGATCGGGGTGCGAGGTGATGCTGCTGCCCCCGCACGACACTCCCGGCCTGGGACGGGTGTCAGGCTTGGCGCCGCAAGATCAGGCGCACGTCCTCGCCCACCGTCTGAGCGCCGTGGAAGGAAAAGCGTCTCACGCCGCTGAGCTCGTGGAGTGGTGACAGGGCTGCAATGCCACGGCCGGGACCCAGCAGCATCGGAGCCAGGTAGACCAGCAACTCGTCGACCAGATCGTGTTGCAGCAGTGAGGCGTTGAGCCGGGCGCCTGCCTCGACGTGAATCTCGTTGATGCCACGCCGCCCGAGCTCATCCATCAGCGCGGGCAAATCGATGCGGCCTTCAGATGAGGGCTGGGTCAAGACGTCCGCGCCGAGGTCTCGCAGCGCGGCCTCCCGGGAGGGCTCCGGGCGGCTGGCGACGAACAACACCGGTCCGCCCACGCGCAGCAGTTGGGCATCAGGCGGCGTCTGCAGACATGAATCGAGAACGATTCGCAACGGCTGCCGTGCAATGGGATGGCCGCGTACATCGAGGCGTGGGTTGTCGGCCAACACCGTGCCAGACCCGGTCATCAGAGCCGATGCGCGTTTGCGCCAGGCGTGCCCATCGTGGCGCGCCGATTCGCCGGTGATCCACTGGCTGACGCCGTTCTCCAAAGCGGTTCGGCCGTCCAGTGAGGCTGCCGCCTTGAGGCGGATCCACGGCCTCCCGCGTTGCATGCGAGAGAAGAACCCGATGTTCAGTTCGCGCGATGCGGCTTCGGCGTCGCCGTCGGCCGCCATCACATCGATGCCGGCGGCTCGCATCCGTTCGACGCCGCGACCGTTGACCTGCGGATTCGGATCCCCCGCCGCGACAACCACCCGTGCGACTTTCGCGGCAATCAATGCGTCGCAGCACGGCGGCGTCCGGCCGTAGTGCGAACACGGCTCCAGGGTGACATAAGCCGTGGCCCCTTCTACGGAGTGACCCTTCGCTTGGGCGTCTCGAAGCGCCATCACTTCGGCGTGCGCTGAGCCTGCGGCTTGGGTATGGCCCTCGCCGATCCACTGGCCATCGGCCGACACCAAGACACATCCAACCCGCGGATTGGGTTCGGTGAGGCCCACGGCCATTTCAGCCAAGGCCAAAGCGCGCCGCATTGGCAACGCCCAATCCTCTTTACCTGATGGCGATCGCGTCATTGACTGAAGTTTAAGCCGCCGCAGCAATCACAGCGTCGACCCCACCAAAGGGGGATCTGACAACACTTTGTGGAGCCCTTTGGGGGGAGAGACGGGTATGGGGCGCGTGGGCAAGAATTTCAGTGTCCACCTCGAACTGAGAGTGACTTAATCTGTACTTTGAGCGTCTGGGGTCGTCAAGAAATATAGGGGTGCCAGATATTGGCGCCGATCACCTGGAGGGAATATGTATCTGAAGTCGAATTATTTGCGGCGTGACTGCCGGATTCCAAAAGCCCAGCGCGGCGTCACGCTGATTGAAACGTTGGCTTCACTTGCGGTAGCTGGAGTGCTTGCCACCATGGGCGTGCCGTCGATGAATCAATTCAAAGCCAGCGCTGCCGTGAATGCCCAAATGGCAGAACTGGAGTCGGCCATACATCGCGCTCGGCTTGTTGCCACCACAAGAGGAGAGTTGGTCTCCATCTGTGCGTTGGATGCTGAGTCGCTGAAGTTGGGTGAGCCAGATTGCGTCGCGACGGGCAAGGATTGGAGCGCGGGTTGGTTGGTGTTCGTAGACAGGGGAGAGCGCGGCACCGTTGGCGAAGCAGATCAGATCCTTGCCATCCGAGAAGCTCCCACAGGAGCGGGTGGCTTGATAGCCACGACGCGGTACCTCACTTACCGCGCCAGTGGTGAATTGCTGAGCATCGCGGCGCACTTTCGCGCTGTTCCTCAGGGGCAGCCGTTGCTGGATCAGGAGCTGCCCGGCTCGAAGCTCATGTGCGTCAACAAGCCGGGCAATACCCGCGTCGCGACCGTCGGCAAGTGTGCGGGATGACCAAGCCTGCCAACCGAGCAGGAGGCGCAACGTCTCACCGCTCGTCGCCAAGCGGGGGCCGCTTGTCACCACCCCGTCCCCTACGCCTCGGTCATGAACGAAGATGGCCTTATGAATGCTCCGTTCATACGCCTAGTTCCCCGCCGGACGCGCTTGACCAGGGCGGCATCGAGCCGCGGATTCACGTTGGTCGAGTTGTTGGTGACCATGGCCATCGCCGGCATCGTCCTGATGCTCGCTGTGCCGTCCATGACTCAGTTTCTCTCGGATCGCGCGGCTGAAGCCAACGCGCAAGAGTTTGTGGAGGCGATCCGGTTCGCTCGTACCGAAGCAATGAAGCGGTCTCGCCCAGTTTCCATCTGCGCCACCAGCGCGCCGGAGGACGAGGCGCCAGTTTGCTCCGGAAAGCCGGACTGGGATAAGGGGTGGTTGGTCATCTACCCCGAGTCTCAGCAAGTCTTGCGAATCCAGAATGGCCTGCGTGCTATGAGGGCCGATACTCCGGTGGATACTGACGAGTCGCAGATCGACTTTCAGTCGACGGGTATTGTGACCTTGGGTGCCGACACGTACGACTTCTATCCTGTCGGCGATACCGGAGATGATGATTATAAAAAGCGCGTTCGGCGAGTTGAAATCAGTGTGCAAGGCCGCGCTAAGGTGACGAAGGGGATTTGACGATGCGCCGTATCACGGTTCGAAGAGTTCGAGGCGTTTCGCTGATTGAAGTGCTCGTTGCAATGTTGGTCGTCTCATTCGGCGTGCTGGCCTTGAGTGGTTTGATGGCTGCAGCGTCCCGGCTGGGCAAAACGAGCGAGTTCCGGGCCGTCGCAACTCTTTTGGCATCCGACATGGCCGACCGTATGCGGGCCAACAAGTTGGGTGTCAACAACGGAGCGTATGAATTGTTGAACGCCTACGAGCCGCCGTCAGACGAGCCTCCGGATCCTGTGGCTTGCGCGAAGAAGACTGAATGTTCCCCGGCTGAGTTGGCCGCCCAAGATTTGGCGGAATGGAATCAGGCGCTCTACCATTCGCTACCGAGTGCTCAAGGATACGTCGCGGCAGATGGTTCTCAAACTCCGCCGGTGGCGGCGGACATCTGGGTAGCCTGGTTGGATCCCAAGGCCAGCGAAAATGAAGACGCCTTCGGATCAGATTCGGGTTCCCATCAGGAATGTCCGCCGGGCTTCCGCGACAAGGATCCCCAACCTCGTTGCTTGTACTTTCGGGTGAGCCTGTGATTCAGTACACAAAACACCGTTTGCACGGCGCGCGCGCGCAGGGCGGCTTCTCACTGATTGAGTTGATGATCTCACTGGTCATCGGCTTGGTCGTGGTGGGCGCTGTGTTTGCGGCGTACCTGAGTACCGGAACCAGCGGCCGAAACGGGCGAGCCCTCTCGCAAGTCACCGAAGACGCGAGCATCGCATTGAATGTGCTGCGGACCGGGGTGGCGATGGTAGGTTACGGTGCGCCCCAGGACTTTGACAAAACTACCGGGCGCTTTGTCAAGCAGTATGCAGGTGTAGGGATATTTGGATGCGATAGCGCATTTTCCGATTTGGGGAAACCCATCGATCAACTGACCTGCAACGCCAAGGGTGACGCAGATTCAGTGGCGGTGGCGTATCAGGCTGATCAGTGGAACAGCGTCACGTCGAGCAATGTGCCGTTGGACTGTCTGGGTGGTGCCTTAACTGCGGTGAGCGGGATGTATCTGAATTACAGCCGATACTACGTGCAGGATGGTCAGCTTTTGTGCAGAGGACCGGCGAACGATGCTGGCCAGGCATTGGTTGATAATGTTGTCGACTTGCAGATCAGATATGGCGTTGCGAACCGAGTCAACGGTACCCCGGACAGTTACGGCGCGGCCTACTACGCCACGGCAGATGAAATCGGTGCTGTTCCTAACTCTGCGGGCTGGACGAACGTCGTGGCTGTCCGAATCTGTGTGGTTGTTCGCAGTGCCGAAAATGCACTGAATGAATCTGTCGGTACCTATCAAGGGTGCTCGGGGCCTGTTGAGGTGAAGGACGACGGCGATCTTCGTATGTATCGCGCCTTCACGACAACCGTGGTTCTGCAAAATCGTTTGGGAGCAGTCCTGTGAGGCATTCGGCAGCCCGCGCAAAGCGGAATCGGGAGCGCGGCGTGACATTGTTGGTAGCGCTGATCGTTCTGGTCATCATTGGCTTGACGTCAGCTTCGGTGATGCGTAGCGTCCTGAGCACCGACGTTGTGGCTAACAACACTCGCGTCCAGACACTGGCAACGCAAGCCGCCCAAATCGGCTTGCGCTATTGCGAGACGCAGGCGGTTGCAGACGCTAACGGTACACCCGCTGCTTTACCCGCCTCGCCTGCCGATTACTGGAACACCTACAGCCACTGGGCAGAAAAAAAGGTTGGCATCTACGAGGTGCCGGAAGATTACATGCTTTCTTCAAACAGCACGTTTTCGCCGGAAAAGCTACCCCAGTGCATGGTTCAGCAATTGGTTATCAACGGCAAGACCGTCTACCAGGTTACGGCACAGGGGTACAGCCCCGATTACTCAGCCGATGGCGACGGATATACAGATACCGGATCCGTCGTCTGGCTTCAATCAGTGGTCTATCTCAATTAACGAGTCGAGGGCACCATGGCACACTCGATTGCTCGCCTGAACGGCCGCATTCAGAACGTATCGATTGTGGCCGTGTTTGCGGCCGCCGTGATTCCTACGGCGATTTGGGGGGGCGAGCCTGCCCAGATTCCATTGTCAAGCAGGGTGGCTGAGCCGCCTATCCCTAACGTCAACTTGACCATTGATGATTCAGGGTCGATGTTGGCTGATTTCATGCCCGAAGGCAGCTTTACCGTCAATGGCAAATCAGTCACGTTGGCCAACGGGTGGATTGCTGCATTTCCTGGCGACTGGCGAAAGCTATGCCAAGATGGAAAAAAGGGAAGCTGCGTTGCCGGTACGTGGCCAACGGGTGGATATCTTGACGGGGTGGTTACATCGATCAAGAATCCGACCGAAGTCTATCAAATGCAGTACCGATCGCCCGATGTCAATGCGATCTATTACAACCCTGACATTCGGTATCTGCCCTGGTACAAGCCGGACGGGACGCGCTTCCCCAATGCAAAGCCATCCGCGGCGCCGTACGACCCGGTGATCACCGACGCCACCTTCAATCTTTCGATCAACTACACCAAGCCAACCGGTGCAGACGCCAAAATCAGCACGGTCTGGTATACGAAGTACAACAGTACCAGCAACTCGTCACAAGAGTTTTACCCGGGCTACGTGTATCGGTTGAAATCAGGGGCGGATCCTACTTCAAAATCCAATTTCACCCTTTACGACGTCAATGCGACTGACGGAAGTCACGCGCCCGCCGAAAAGAACGCGAATCGCACCGATTGTGCAGGGAAGAAGTGCACTCAGGTGGAGGAACTACAAAACTTCGCCAACTGGTTCACCTACTATCGAATGCGTGAATCATTGACGAAGGCGGCCGTTTCCGAGTCTTTTGTTCAATTCAAAGACAAGCTCCGAGTCAGTTGGGGCCGCATCAACAACGGTTCAAGCACTAGTATTGACGGCAGCTCCAAAAAATACTCCATCATTGAATCTGAGAGCAATGGTGGGCCGATGCGTCCGCTTGATGCGACACGTCTGAACAAGGTGTTGACCGGCGTGCAAAAAGTGTCCTCGTGGCCCAGTACACCCTTGCGCACCGCACTGAATACTGTGGGGACATATTTCGACCGTTCGAGCGATCAGACCGGCAGTCCGTGGTTGACCGACCCGTCGTCGAAGACGAACAAGGAAAAGCTTTCGTGCCGCAGATCTGTCAGCTTGCTCATGACAGATGGCTATTACAACGACAGCTATAGTGGCGCCGGTGATATAGATGGGGTGAGCGGAACAGATTACGCCGGCAGCAACCCCAATAGCTATAGCCCGACGCAGTACAAGCCGGTCCGGCCGTTCATTGACTCGCCGACGGCCCTTTCGAACACGTTGGCAGACGTGGCAATGAAATTCTTCGTGACGGATTTGGATACGAATCTGGCCAACAAGGTGCCACCGTTGACGGGTGACATTGCCTACTGGCAACACCTGACCCAATTCATGGTGGGCTTGGGTGTGATTGGCACTTTGGATTCGTCCACGCCGGCGCAGAAGACCGCGACATTGAAGGCGATCACGGAAGGTTCAAAGAACTGGCCTGACCCGACCAAAGGTAACCCCCAGAAGATCGACGACATGTGGCATGCCGCGGTCAACACGGGAGGAGACTTCTACTCGGTTCGCAACGTCACTGAATTGACCGCGGCACTGAAGGATGCCTTCGGTCGCTCTGCAGGTAACGAAGCGAAGGAGGCTGGTGTAGCCACGGCTTCAGGCTACATCGTTGCCGGCAACGTTAAGTACGTGCCGAAGTACAAATCGGTGTCGTGGTGGGGTGACCTGGAAGCTTGGCCGCTGGGGATCGACGGCCGCGAGGGTGACTCGGTGCTGTGGCGAGCGAGCGAGCATCTGCCGGCAGCCGCAAAGCGAAACCTTTTTACTTGGTATGGATCGGAGCCCGGAGCGTTTGTCTGGGATTCGATGCCCTCCAGTATTCAGAGTCTTGTGGGATCCAAAGGACTCACCAATTACATTCGTGGAGATGACACGGATACGGGCTACACGGGAACATACAGGAGCCGAGATGGCAAGTATCTCGGGGACTTCGTCAACTCCCCGCCGGTTCTGGTCAAAGGTCTCCTCAATTTGGGTTACACGGCGTTTGATTCGAACTACACGACGTTTGTAGCCGCCAAGAAGAGCCGATCTGACGGATTGGTTTTTGCGGGTGCGAACGATGGCATGCTGCACGCCTTCCGTTCTTCTGACGGAACCGAAGTCTTTGGTTACCTGCCGAAGGAGGGGCTTTCGCGACTTGGCACGATCGCGTCAAAGGACTATGGCACGACGGCGAATTACCACCGCTTTTTCGTCGATGGCCCCATCAATGAAACCGACGCGTTCATCCGCCCGCGCGGCGCGAGTTCGGCGGAATGGTCGAATCTGCTGATTGGGAGTATGGGGGCGGGAGGCAGGACGTTTTTTGCGCTACACATCCCAACCAGTTTTGGTTCGACCCTCGACGCCGCTGACCTCGGTGCGAACACGATCATGTGGGAGAAGAGTTCCGCCGACGATGAAGATATTGGGTACATGTTCGCCGATTTCGCCGTTGGGAAAATCAAGGGCGGAGGTTGGAAAGCATTCGTCGGAAACGGGGTTTATTCGAAAGACGGCAAGGCGGTTCTTCTGGTCGTTGACTTGGAGGATGGCGACATCGAGCAGAAGATTGTGGTCGATAGCTCAAGTGGTACGGGTCTGATGGGGGTTTCTCTTATCAAGGATGAAACTTCTCATGAGGTCGTGGGCGCCTACGCCGGTGATTTGAAGGGTAACTTGTGGCGCTTTGACATCAAGGACGGTGAAGTCGTGGTTGGTTTCTCTGGCGAAGCCTTGTTCCGAGCTACAGATAAAGACGGTCACGCTCAGCCAATTACCATACCGCCGGCTACTGTCCACCATCCGGAGTATGGCCAGGTTGTACTCTTCGGTACCGGACGACTGATCGATACCACGGATGCGGATTCGTCCGCAACGCAAACTTTCTATGGGGTTTGGGATACCACGAAAATCGGGGAATCCTCGGCAGCTGCCACGAGCCCGTTCCACGGGGTTTCTCGACATCGCGAAAAGCTGCAAGTCCAGAAGGCGTCGACCACACCCTCCGATACCAACGGCAAGTACTTCGATGTGGAAACGGAGGAGGTCGATTGGAAGAGTCAGTTGGGATGGTTGATGGATTTGCCGTTCTCAAGGCAGCGCGTTCTGTTCCCATCATTTGTTCTCGCCGATACCTATGTGTTCTTCAGCACATCGGTGCCTGCCACTGAAGCTGCGGTGTGTTCGACCAGTACCGGCGTTGGATACAACTATCTTCTGATCGCGGCCAATGGCATGACCCAAGACACCCCGACTTACGATACAAACGGAGACGGGAAGGTTGACGAGCAAGATATCATTGCCGCAGGATTCAAGACTGGCAATGACGGCCGCGACGCTATTGTGATGCGCGGCAACGAAGACGAAGACGATGGTGCCGAGTGCGAGGATGGTTTCCGCAAATATCTTGACTGCCACACTGGCAAGGCATGTGAATGGGTTCGCGTTCAGTGCACTGCGGACAATTTCACTGTCAAGGACAGAATCTGGAAGCAGATTGTCAACCCGCCTGTTCCTGCGAAGAAATAGGATTTTCTGTGATGTCTAGCAAGCAATTCCCGTGGTGTGGATCTCGTGGAAGGGTGAAAGGATTCACCTTGATCGAACTCATGATCGTGGTGGCGATCATCGGGATCTTGGCTGCGATCGCCTATCCGGCTTATACGGAACAGGTGCGTCGTGCAAAGCGCAACGAGGCGGCGACTGCGTTGATGCAGGCGTCGCAATACATGCAGCGGTACTATTCGGCGAACAACACGTTCACCGGAGCTGGAGACAAGTTGGAAGCTGCCGGTATGAACTGGGCGCCGGTTGGTGTCGAAAAGGACAAACGCACCTACGACATTGAGGTTGCTGAAAACTGCAGCGGCCGTTGTTATACGTTGACCGCGAAACCTGTTCTGAACGACCCTGTGTGTGGTGACCTGACCCTTACGGATACAGGTTTGAAAGGGCAAGGCTCTGGCACGACGAGCGAGTGCTGGAAGTAGGCTATTGAGATCAACGGTGCGGAATACAGAAGCGGCCGTTTGGCCGCTATCGCGCACGTTTAGGCGATAGTCAAATTTCTTTGATCAGCCTACTGAATTCATCCACGTCTTCGAAGCTGCGGTATACCGACGCGAATCGGACGTAGGCCACCTTGTCGAGGCGCTTGAGTTCGCGCATCACCAATTCGCCGATCCGCGTCGAGGGGATCTCGCGTTGGCCGCTCGTCAGCATCTTTTCCTGGATGCGTTCGATGGCGGCATCCACCTGCTCAATGCTGACCTGGCGCTTGCGGAGCGCCAAGGTCATGGAGGCACGCAACTTGGCCGGGTCGAAATCCACCCGGGCGCCGCTGCGCTTCACGATGGCTGGCAGTGCAATTTCCGCTCGCTCATAGGTCGTGAATCGCTTGTCGCACTTGGTGCATTTGCGCCGCCGGCGAACCACGTCACCTTCGTCCGATTCCCGGGTCTCAACGACCTGGGTTTCGACGTGTGAGCAGTAGGGGCAGCGCATGTTGCTGACGCGATGGCGGTGTGGGGCAGCGGCGGTCTAGCGCCTTTTCAGCGGTAGACGGGGAAGTCGCGCGTCAGAGCGGCAACCTTGTCTCTCACGCGCGCGATGTTCGCTTCGTCGTGGGGGTTGTCGAGCACGTCGGCGATCAGATGCGCGGTGGCACGTGCCTGCTCTTCCTTGAAACCCCGCGTCGTCATGGCGGGGCTGCCAAGGCGGATGCCGCTGGTGACCATCGGCTTCTGGGGGTCGTTCGGGATGCCGTTCTTGTTGCAGGTCATGTGGGCGGCACCCAGAATCGCTTCAGCATCTTTCCCCGTGAGGTTCTTGGGGCGCAGGTCCACCAGCATGACGTGGCTCTCGGTGCGACCGCTCACGATGCGCAGGCCGCGTTCGGTCAGCGTGTCGGCCAGCACCTTGGCGTTCGCCACGACTTGCTGCTGATAGGCCTTGAACTCCGGGCTCAATGCCTCTTTGAACGCGACCGCCTTGCCGGCGATCACGTGCATCAGCGGTCCGCCTTGGATGCCGGGGAAGATCGCGCTGTTGATCTTCTTGGCAATCGCCTCGTCGTTCATCAGAACGATGCCACCGCGCGGGCCACGCAGGCTCTTGTGGGTGGTCGAGGTGACGACATCGGCGTGCGGCACTGGATTGGGGTAGACGCCAGCGGCGATCAGGCCGGCATAGTGCGCCATGTCGACCATGAAGAAGGCGCCGATCGCCTTGGCGACTTTGGCAAAGCGCTCGAAGTCGATGCGCAGGCTGTACGCGGACGCGCCGGCGATGATGAGCTTCGGCTTGTGTTCGTGGGCCAGGCGCTCCATCGCGTCATAGTCGATGGCCTCGTTGGCATCGAGGCCGTAGCTGACGACCTTGAACCACTTGCCGCTCATGTTCAGCGACATGCCGTGGGTGAGATGGCCGCCTTCGGCGAGGCTCATCCCCATGATGGTGTCGCCGGGCTGCAGCAGGCCGAAAAAGACGGCCTGATTGGCCTGCGAGCCTGAGTTGGCCTGCACATTGGCGAACTGCGCGCCGTAGAGCTGCTTCAGACGATCGATGGCCAGTTGCTCAACGACATCGACATTCTCGCAACCGCCGTAGTAGCGCTTGCCGGGATAGCCCTCTGCGTACTTGTTGGTGAGTTGCGAGCCTTGCGCTGCCATCACGGCCGGCGAGGTGTAGTTTTCCGAGGCAATCAGCTCGATGTGTTCTTCTTGCCGGCGGTTCTCGGCCTGGATGGCGGCCCAGATTTCGGGGTCGACATGGGCGATCGTCGATTGGGTGCGGTCGAACATTGGTGGCTTCCTTGTGAACGGGCGATCACGCCAGCGCCGGCTACATGGCGTTGCATGCAGATGGCGGGCTGCCCAGGCGAACGGCTGTTCTAGGCAGCAGGCTTGCCGCCCCGCGCTTCCCGGTGGTGATCCACCTCGCGGCGCCCAAAGAAACCAGTAGGGAGTGTTGGAGCCGCTATCGCCAGTTGCGCGTGGAAACTAGTGTATCCCGCCTGTCGGCAAAGGGGTTCTCCGCCGTTTGGCGTGGCGGAGACACGTCAGCGGGCGGAAGCCACCTGTTCGTGATCGAGGGGCTTTGCGTCTGCCTTTGGCGCTTCGGCGGGTGACGTGGGGGTCGGGGCCGAAGGGGCGGTCGCGGCCACTGCAGGTGCAGCCACGGTGGGGACGGTCACTGGCACGGGTTGCCCGGCGGCCACGCGGCTAAGGTGGCGCTGCTCGGCCAGCACCTTTGCCGCATAGCCACCGTCATCGGCCGTGTTGGCGCTTCCCACGTAAAACTTCAGGCCCGCCTCCAGACTTCCGGCGCGAGAGATGCACTCTTTCAAGACTTGAACGCCCACGCGCAAGTTGGTGGTGGGGTCGAAGGCCGTGAGTGAGCCTCCGAATACCTCGTATTTGTCGTTGTGCACCCGCGTCATGACCTGCATCAGGCCTTGGGCACCGACGGGGCTCTGTGCGAAGGGGTTGAAGCTGGATTCAATGGCGACGATGGCCAAGATCAGCGTGGGGTCCAGGTTGGCGCGTTGGCCGACGCGCCAAGCTTCTTGCACCAGACGTGCCACTGGTTCGGGGGCGACACGGTATCGGCGCGACAGCCAAGTCGCCACCGCCGCTTGTTGGCGGTTCAATTCCGATGGATCGGTCGCCAGCGCCTTGGCGAGCGCGGCGCTGTCCGGGTCGTCCGGTTCCGCAACGTAGCCGGTGATCTCTTCAGTGCGCGCGCTCTGCCGTTGTTGCAGCCAGTCGAGTGCTTGCTGTTCGACGGTCGCCCGAAGGTCGGCCCGGCCGGCGGCGAAGACCGCCAAAGCGACGACCAGCAGGCCGACCAAAGCGAGCATGTTGTGGCTGACCTCCAGAAGGCCGTTGCCGACATCGCGCAGGAAGACTGCGCTGGCGTGTCGGGCGGCCTGGGCCATGCGCAGCCACCACTGGGGCTCGTTCATGTCCATCCTTCCTCTCTCACACCGGTCCTGCAGCGCGGCGGGCAATGGCCCGGGCCCGTGCTCTAAGGGCTGGTGATAATCGGCTGCCACCTCGCAAAGGTGCGCTGCGTGGCAGGCGCTCCGGCGGCAGGGCGGGGTGGTTACCTTGAGGGGGCACTCCTCAGAGGGCGCCCGGGTAAACCCTTGTTTCGGTTGTTGCGGCGAATTGTAGGAAGCCTATAAATAACCAGTCAAGCATATGAATCCTGAATCTAATAACAAATCGATATGAAGTACCGAGATCTCCGAGGCTTTCTGGACAACCTGGAACGCATGGGTGAACTGCGGCAGGTGGCCGATCCGGTATCGCCCCGTCTGGAGATGACAGCGCTGGCGGACGAGGTTTTGAGGGCTGCGGGCCCGGCTTTGCTGCTCAAAAGCGCGCCGGGACCCGCGAAATCCGTGTTGTTGAACCTGTTCGGCACGCCGCGTCGGGTGGCCCTGGGAATGGGTGCCGACGACGTTTCCGAGTTGCGGGAAGTGGGCAGGCTGCTGGCGGCGCTCAAAGAACCGGAACCCCCTAGTTCCTTGAGGGAGGCCGGCAAACTTTGGGACATGGCCAAGGCCGTCTGGGACATGAAACCCACCCGGGTGAGCCTGCCGGTGTGCCAGGAGGTGGTGCAGGAAGGTTCCGAGATCGATCTGGCCCGGTGGCCCGTACAGTTTTGCTGGCCCGGGGACGCGGGGCCACTGATCACCTGGGGACTGGTGATCACCCGTGGGCCGCGCAACGTGCCGCGGCCCCGTCTTCGCCAGAACCTGGGGATCTACCGCCAACAAGTGATTGGGCCGCGCCAAGTCATCATGCGTTGGCTGGCGCATCGCGGCGGGGCGCTTGATTTTCGTGACTTCGCTCGGGTGAATCCGGGCAAGCCGTTCCCGATCGCCGTGGCGCTGGGGGCCGATCCGGCCACCACCTTGGGTGCGGTCACCCCGGTGCCCGACAGCCTGTCGGAGTACCAGTTCGCCGGACTCTTGCGCGGCGGTCGGACAGAGCTCGCTGACAGCTCGGTGGGGGAGGGCGATCTCAAGCTGCAGGTGCCTGCACGTGCCGAGGTGGTGCTGGAGGGGCATATCCCGCCCGCGCCCGTCGGCTTCGAAGGACGCAGCGAGCATGGCGTGCCGCTGCGCGAGATCAACGGTTACCTTCACGCGCTGGAAGGCCCTTTTGGCGACCACACGGGCTACTACAACGAGCAGGATTGGTTTCCGGTCTTCGAGTTGAGCCGCCTCACGCATCGGCGAGACCCGATCTATCACTCCACCTACACCGGCAAGCCGCCTGATGAGCCGGCGGTGCTCGGGGTGGCACTCAACGAGGTGTTCGTCCCCATCCTGCAGAAGCAGTTTCCGGAGATCGTCGACTTTTATCTGCCGCCCGAAGGCTGCAGCTACCGCTTGGCGGTGATCTCGATCAAGAAGAGCTACCCCGGTCATGCCAAGCGCTTGATGTTCGGCCTGTGGAGCTTCTTGCGCCAGTTCATGTACACCAAGTTCATCGTCGTGACGGACGATGACGTGAACATCCGAGACTGGAAGGAAGTGATCTGGGCCATCACCACGCGAATGGATCCCGTTCGCGACACGACGTTGGTGGGCGAGACGCCGATCGACTACCTTGACTTCGCCTCTCCAGTGAGCGGGTTGGGCGGCAAGATGGGGCTCGATGCCACCCACAAGTGGCCCGGTGAAACCAGCCGTGAGTGGGGCCGCACGATCCAGATGGACGCAGACGTCAAGGCGCGCATGGCGGGCCTGGTCGACCGGGTGCTCGCTGGCCGCTGAGCCGCCCCGTGCCGAAGCATGGGCGGGAACAGTTCACGCCCTGCATACAGGGGCACTGGATGATCTTGTAAAGATGCTTGCGGTGCGGCTTTCACGGGCGCACACTGAATTCGCCTCGATGAGGCAACACCCTGTAAGCGCAATTCCCGCGCCTACGGAGCCCCGGCCCACTTCCCTGCCGGAGCCCCACGGAGTGGCAGTGCCACTCACAGGCCCCTCCACCCGCAAGGGCTCGGAGGGGCTTCGTCATTGGGCCGTCGGTTTCAGACGCTCACACGACGGTCCGCCACAATCGCGGCCATCTTGGATGCTGTGCTGCGTGTGCCCTTGAAGCCTTCCGTTCACTTGTTCGCCGTTTGGCGGTCAGCCACCCGCACGACGGGGCGGCGAGTCTTCAGCGCTGTGGTTGGCGGCGTAGGCGCGGTCTTGCTGCTGACCTGGTTGGTGCTGCCGCTTTGGCTTCGCGGGTACGCGGAGGAAACGGCTTCGTCTGTGCTTGGGCGGGCGGTGACCATCGAACGCTTGCATATCAATCCGCTCACGCTGAGCGTGTCCGCCGACGGCATCACGATCGCTGGCGCCGCGCCCGCGACGGGGGCCACCACGTCGGCTGCGTTGCTGACACTCGCACATGCGCATGTGAATGCTGAGTTGCGCAGCTTGTGGAAGCGGGCGCCGGTGATCCAGGCTGTCGAGTTGGAGTCGCCCGTGATCCAGTTCGCCAGGCTCTCAGACGGCCACTACGACCTGGACGACCTGCTGGCGCGCTTCCGGCGGCCGGCTGGCTCGGAAGAGGCGGCTCCGCAGCGATTTGCCCTCTACAACCTCAGCATTCGGGGCGGTCGTGTTCGGTTTGATGACCGCCCCAAGTCGAAGGTTCATGACATCACCGAGATTCAACTCGGGCTGCCGTTCATCTCGAACCTGGATGACGCGATCGACGCCACCGTCGAGCCGCACCTTTCTTTTCGCACCGAAGACACGTCTTTCGACACCGGCGCGCAGGCCACCCTGTTCACACGGGACAGGGCGGGCGTTTTCACCGTCAAGACGGGCGAGATCGATCTTGCCGATTGGCTGGCCTATCTGCCGGCACAACTGCCCGCGCGGCCGGTGGCGGGTTGGGTGTCCGCCGACCTGGCACTGCACTTCAAGTGGCCAGCCTCTGGCGACCCTGACATCAGCTTGCGTGGTGCCATCAACGCCAAGTCACTCCGTGTACAAGCCCCCGGTGGCGAGGGGCTGGCCGAGTTGGGGGCCGCCGCGATCCAGCTGACCGATGTCCAGCCACTGAAGCGGCGCCTGGCTTTGGGCGCGGTCGAGTTGGATGAGTTGGCGGTGCATGTCGTTCGAGATGAATCTTCCCGTCTGAACTGGATTGCCTCGTCGGTGGCACCGGACCGAGCCTTGCGGCCCCAGCCCCAGCCTGCCATTCCGGCGCCCACCACTTCGCCGCCGTGGCAAGTTCAACTGGGGCGCTTTCGCTTGAAAGACAGCCGGGTCGAATGGCGCGACCAAGCCGTTTCACCGGCTGTGAACTGGGGCTTCGAGGCGATCCAGGTCGACGCATCGGACGTGCAGTGGCCCGCCGCCAAAGGGGCGGCCGCGGGGCGCATCAAGGGGCGCACCCACTGGACCAACGACGATGTTTCTTCGAAGCCGCCAAAGGCTGCCACCACGTCACCCGAGGCGCAATGGGAGGGCCAGTGGACGTCTGACGGTGGCCGGTTGACTCTGCAACTGAACGATGTGCCCATCGATTGGGCCGGGCCCTACCTGCAACCACTTCTCCAGCCGCAACTGCGCGGACGAGCGGGGCTGGCCGTCACCGCCCAATGGGAGGGGCAGATCGGAGAAAAGCTGCCTCGGCTCGAGGCCGGTGAGCTGACCGTGTCCGACTTCACCGCCACGGTGCCCGACCAGCGGGCGCCGGCCGTCGCGTGGAAGCAGTGGCGCGTCAGTGACGGCGCCGTGGACCTCGCGCAGCGCACGGTCCGGATCGGTCGTTGGCAATGGGATGGCCTGCAAGGCCGCGTCCATCGAACGGCAGACGGACAACTCGATGTCGCAGGTTGGTGGAAAGCGCCGGCCGCAACCCAACCCCCTGTGGCGGAGGCTGCCCCGGCTGCCCCGTGGCAGGTGAGTCTTGCCGACGCATCGATCGACGAAGGCAGCTTCTCTTGGCGGGACGACGGGGTGTCGCCGGTGGACGGTGCAGCCATAGAGCTTCAGCGGGTGAAGCTGGGCGTGAAAGGGCTGCAATGGCCCGCTGCCCCAGGTGCCACCTCGTCCTGGCAGTTCAGCGCCCGGTGGTCACGGCCCGCTTCACGATCCGCGCCGGCACGGATCGAATACGCAGGGGAGGTGGGGCTGTCCCCCGTGGCGTGGCGTGGCAAGGCGCAGCTCGTCAACCTGCCATTGCCAAGCGTGTTGTCGCAGGCTCGGGTGGCGCTGCCGGTGACCTTGCGACGGGGCGACTTCAGCTGGACGGGTGAGGTGGCCGGGGCGCTTGCCGAGCCCGGATTGCGTCTCGCGATGAAGGGCGACGCCAAGGTGTCGGACGTGCAGGCGGTTCCGCGCCAAATGGCCGCCGCCTCGGGTGACGACCTGCTGCGTTGGCAAATGCTGGACGTGCCCGGTGTTCAGGTGACGCTGGAGCCGGGACAGCGCCCGCGCATCGAGCTGGGTGCCGCCCAGGTGAACGACTTTTACGCCCAGCTGATGGTGAGCGAGGAGGGGCGCTTCAACCTGGCCGATCTCAATGCACCGTCGCCCGCCCCAGCACAGCCCGTGGAGGTGGCCGCGGCGGTGCCCGAATCGCCGGCCTGGCCGGTGGACCTCATCGTCGGTGGGGTGCGGTTGAAGAATGGCCGGGTCGACTTTGCCGACCGTTTCGTCAAACCCAGCTACAGCGCCTCAATGACCGATCTGAACGGCCAGGTGGGTGCGTTTCGCAGTAACAGCCACGAGACCGCGTCGCTGGAGTTGCTGGGCCGGGTCGCGGGTACGGCCCAGCTCGACGTGCGCGGTGCGCTCAATCCCTTGGCTCGCCCATTGGTGCTGAACGTTCAGGCCCGTGCGACCGATCTGGAGCTGGCCCCCTTGTCGCCCTACGCCGCGAAGTACGCGGGCTATGCGATCGAGCGCGGGAAACTGTCGATGGACGTCGCCTACCGGGTCGGCGCGGATGGGCGTCTGGATGCCACCAACCGCCTGGTGCTGAACCAGCTCACCTTTGGCGATCGCGTCGACAGCCCGAGTGCCACGAAGCTGCCGGTGTTGTTGGCTGTTTCGCTGCTCAAGGACCGCGATGGCGTCATCGACCTGAACCTGCCGGTCGGCGGCTCGTTCAACGATCCCGAGTTCAGCGTGGGTGGGGTGATCGCCCAATTGATCGGCAGTCTGTTGACCAAAGCCATCACGGCACCCTTTTCTCTGCTGTCGGGCAGCGATGAGGTGGATCTCAGTGTGGTCGAGTTTGTGCCCGGCCGCGCCCGGCTCAGCGATGCAGGCACGGCCGCGCTGGACAAGGTGGCTCGTGCTTTGTCGGCCCGGGACGACCTGCGGCTCACCATCACGCCCGCCGCCGACCCTTCCGGCGAACGTGAGGCGATCCAGGCGGCGTGGCTCGATGATCTGGTGGCGGCGGCTTCAAGCGCCACCGGGGCAGGCACCGGGGCGGACGCCGCCACCGAAGCAGCTCCGACCCGCGAGCAGATCGTCAGCCGCCTCTATGCAGATGCCCGGTTGCCGAACAAGCCACGCAATGTGCTGGGCTTGCCCAAGGACATCCCGCTGGCCGAGATGGAAACCCTGCTCAGGGCGTCCCATGCGGTCAGCGAAGACAATGCGCGTGAACTGGCCCTGCAGCGTGGCCTGGCAGTGCGAGAGGCGCTGATGGCCAAAGGCTTGCCGGGAGAGCGCCTGTTCCTGGCGGCGCCGCGATGGCAGTCGGCCGACGGTGCGGGCACGGACGAGCGGTGGGGCGCGCGCGCCCAGCTCAGCCTGGAAACACCTTGATGCCTGGCCTCGGCCCGGCCCGATGACGTAGGAGAACGCCATGATCCGCACGGAAACCATCACGCTTGGCGGTGGTTGCTTCTGGTGCCTGGAAGCCGTATATGAGCAGGTGCGCGGTGTTGTTACCGTCGAATCGGGCTACAGCAACGGCCAGGTGGTGAACCCCCGCTACGAGCAAGTGTGCGAGGGCGATACCGGCCACGCCGAAGTGGTTCGTGTCGAGTTCGATCCTGCGGTCGTGAGCCTGCGCGAAATCTTGGAGGTGTTCTTCAGCATCCACGATCCGACCTCGCTGAACCGCCAAGGCAATGACGTGGGGCCGCAGTACCGTTCGGGCATCTACACCCACGATGAGAAGCAGGCTGAATTGGCACGTGAGGTGCTGGCCGAAGTGAATGCGGCGACCGGCCATCGCGTGGTGACCGAGCTGCAACCGGTGTCCAACTACTGGCGCGCCGAGGACTATCACCAGCACTACTTTGCACAGCATCCCGGCCAGGGCTATTGCGCCGTGGTGGTCGCGCCGAAAGTCGAGAAGTTCAGGCACACGTTTCGGCGCCTTTTGAAGTCGGCTTAGTCCGGCCGTGAGCGCGGCCAGGCTGCGTCGGAGCCCCCACATCCTGTGGCCCGCGGCCACTAGGTGCTGAGTTCGTTCGACGCGCGCGTGTCGCAGAGTCGTGCGACGGGTGAGCGGCTTCAAGGCCGCCCCCGGGCTGCCAGCCCACCGCTACACTCTGCCCAGGGTCACCGACAACCGTCTTGACACGGCAGCCTGCTGTTCATGATCGACGCCTCCCCGGCCCCGGAGCCTGATGCTCAGGCTCGGCTGAAAGCCGCCGGGCGGCTGGGCCGTTTTTGGCGCGATGCCGAGGGCCGTGAAGCGTGGGACGACGGGCTGTTCCGCATCCTCGCCGCCAACCCCGCCGCCGGCGTGCCGGCGGGAGGATTGTTCGCAAGACTCCACCCCGAAGACGCCCATCGTGCCCGCGAGGCATGGCAACGGTGGCAGCTTGGGGCCGATGAGCCGGGGTTGACGCTGGCGCACGAATGCCGGTGCCGCATCCTGAGGCTGGATGGCTCGGTACGGCACCTGCAATGGCTCGATGTACCGTTGGCCGAGGGCGACGCCGGGCCGCACTGGACCTTGGTCGTCGATGACACAGACGCCGTCGATGCCTACCGCGAGTTGTGGGAGCACGAAAGCGTGGTCGGGCGCGGCCTGGAGATGGCCGGCATTTCACTGTGGCACCTCGACCTGGCAGCCGATCGTGTGTTCTACAGCCGGCAGGGCTACCGCATCCTCGGTGTTGATCGGCGCCCCGACGGTGTTCCGCTGAATGACGTGCGAGCGGCCATCCATCCTGAGGATCGGGGCCTGATCGAGCGCGCGGCCGAGGAGGCGCGGCAGAGCGACCGCTTGGTGGATGCCGTGGCGCGCTACCGCAACGCCGACGGCGACTACAAGCACCTGCTGACTCGCCGCTACCGCATGCTCGATGAGCAAGGCCGCGTGGTGGCGCTTCGCGGCATGTCGCTGGATGTGAGCGAGCTGGTGCGGGAGCGCGAGCGTTCGCTGTCTCTGCTGGAACGCATGCAGATGGTGGCGGAGACCATCGGCGTCGGCTTTTGGTGGCGCGACCTGGACGCCGGCGTCTTCGAATGGGACGAGCAGATGTACCGCATGCATCACCGCTTGCCCAGCGAAGGCCCGCCCAGCCTGGACGAGTGGATCAGTCGCCATGTCCATCCGGCAGATCGAGGTTGGATGTCGGCGCGGCAAGAGGTGCACTACCACCAGTGGACACCCGCCTCCGATGTCACCTTTCGCACGCTCGCGCCCGACGGCAGCGAGCGCTGGATTCAGTCCTGGACTCGGCGGCTGATGCGCCACGGGCACCGCGTGTCCCTGGGTATCCATGTCGACATCACCGAGCGGCGTCGCGCCGAGCAGCGGGCCGAGCTGGAGCGGCAGCGCGATCAGTTTGCGATCGAGGCGGCCGGCATCGGCGTGTGGGAGCGACGGGCATCCGACGGCCTGCCCGTCTACTGGAGCCCGACGATGTACCGCCTGCGCGGCCTGGACGTGGACGACCCGCGGCCGCTGCAGGAGTTGATCCGCTTGACCATGCACCCGGAGGACGAGGCAGAGGCAATGCGCCACCTGCGCCACTGCGCGGACACGGGGGATGGCCTGACGTTCGAGTTCGAGATCACGCGGCCCGACGGTACTCGGCGATGGCTGTCGAGCACCGGGCGCGCGGTGCGTGATGCGCAGGGGCATTCGGTGCTGGTGGTCGGGGTCACGGTCGACGTGACGGAGCGGCGCCGCGTGGAGGAATTGGCGCGTGAACGAGATCGGGCGCAACAGGCCAGCGCCGCGAAGTCTGAGCTCATGGCCCGGGTGAGCCACGAGCTGCGCACGCCGATGAACGCGGTCTTGGGGTTTGCCGATCTGATGGCGCACGATGCGTCGCTGCCCGATGTGCAGGCCGAGCGGCTGGCGCGCATCCGGTCTGCCGGCAAGCATTTGCTCGGCTTGATCGACGACTTGCTCGAGCTGTCGCGTGCTGACCAGGGCGGCCGGGCGACGGACCTTCAAGCGCTGAGCCTGGCCGTTGTGGTTCAAGAGGCATTGCCCTGGGTGGCGCCGCTGGCGTCTGAGTCGAAGGTGCAACTCGTGACGGCCGATGTGACGGGCGAGGCGACGGTCTGGGCCGATGGACGGCGCCTCGGGCAGGTGCTCATCAACCTGCTGACCAATGGCATCAAGTACAACCAGGCGGGTGGTCAGGTGCGGCTCGGTGTGCAAGCCGCCGAGATGCGTGGCGCCCCGGCGTGGGACCTTGTCGTGCAGGACACGGGCCGGGGCCTGTCTGCTTCGCAGCGCGAGCGCCTGTTCGAGCCCTTCAACCGCCTGGGGGCGGAGCGAGAGGGCATTCCCGGCACTGGCATCGGCCTCAGCATCGCTCGGCAGTTGGTCGATGTGATGGGGGGCGAGTTGCTGGTAGAGAGCGAGCCCGGATCCGGCAGCCGCTTCGTGGTGAGGCTTCCCGCAGCCCAAGCTGTCCTGTCCCCGCAGGAGCCACCGCCCACCGCACCACCCACCGCACCGCCCACCGCGGCAGACCTGCAGGCCTCCCTGCCCGTGCCCCTGCCCGTCAGCGCGCGTGCATCGCCAGCCCTCTCCGCCGAGCAGCCCACGGTGCGCGTGCTCTACATCGAGGACAACCCGGTCAACGAGATGCTGGTGCGCGAAATGCTCGCACTGCGGCCCCATATCCATCTCGACAGCGCGCCGGACGGGCGCTCCGGCATCGCGCAAGCTGTGGTGTGCCTGCCCGATCTGGTGCTGCTCGACCTGCAGTTGCCAGACATGAACGGCATCGAGGTCATGCGCATTCTGCGCCGCGAGCCGGTGCTGGCAGCTTGTCGCTTCGTGGCGCTGTCAGCCAATGCGATGCCTGAAGACGTGTCGCAGGCGCTGTCTGCGGGCTTCAATGAATATTGGACGAAGCCGCTGAATCTGCAGCAGTTCCTGGCCGACATGGATGCCCTGGCCCACCGGCTGGGCCGCGCCTGAGCCGAGCCTGAACCACCAGGGAGATCGCAGGATCAGGGGGCGAGGCGCTCGCGCACCCACTGGCCGCCATCCTCCAGCCGATAGCGCAGCCGATCGTGCAGGCGAGATTTGCGCCCTTGCCAGAACTCCCATTGCTCTGGCAGCAGGCGATAGCCGCCCCAGTGAGGTGGCCGGGACGGATGAAGCCCATGCTGTGCCGCGGCCTTCGCGGCATTGGCCACGAGCACCGCGCGCGAGCTGATCACCTGGCTTTGGGGCGAGGCCCAGGCCCCGAGGCGAGAGTCCAATGGGCGCGACTTGAAGTAGGCGTCCGACTCTTCATCACTCACCTTTTCGACCCGCCCTTCGATGCGAACCACGCGTTCGAGTTCGACCCAATGGAACTGCAGCGCGGCGAACGGATGCAGCGCCAACTCCTGTCCCTTGCGGCTGTCGTAGTTCGTGTACCACACCACCCCGCGAGGGTCGAAGCCTTTGATCAGCACAATGCGCGTAGAGGGGCGGCCATTGGCACCCACGGTGGCGAGCGTCATGGCGTTCGGCTCGGGCACCTGGGCGGTGATGGCTTCGTTCAGCCACGTGGAAAACTGCTGCCACGGTTCAGGGGCCGAGGCAGTTTCGTCGAGCTCCGCACGTTCGTAGCTCTTTCTCAGTGAGGCCAGATCGTCCATGCCATGCAGTGTAGGGGCTAGGCCTTAGGTGATCGTCCCACTGGAACCGTTGCCGCATCGCTCCCATCCTTGAGCCATGTCCCGCAGACCACCGTCGTGAAGACCGGCCGCATGGGGATGAGACCACTACAACTTTCGATTGGGCGAGGCCCACAGTCGCCTCGAGGGATGGCCAACGAATGAAGACCCCACCGACGATCATCGTGCTGGGCGCCGGGCAGGGCAGCCGGTATACCGGCGCGCGCCACAAGCTGGCCGAGCCGTTCGATGGCGATGACAGCGTGTTCACCTGCACCGTGCGCCATGCCCTGGCCAGCGGACTGCCCGTGCTCGTGGTCACTACGTCGCGCTTTGCTGAGGAGGCCGCGGGGCTGGTGGCCACGCGCGACATCGTGGTCCTGGGCGAACGCGATGGCGTGGCGCCGGGGGGCATGGGCGATTCCATTGCGGCCGGTGTGGCCGCAAGGCCCGGGGCAGGCGGATGGCTGGTGTTGCCGGCCGACATGCCTCTGGTGCGGCCCGCCACCATGGCAGCGGTGGCGGCGGGTCTCGGGCCTCATCCCGTGGCGTACGCGCAGTACCAAGGTCGCCGCGGCCACCCCGTCGCCTTCGGCGGCGAGCTCTTTTCCGAGCTGGTGCGCCTGGGGGGCGACGAGGGTGCGCGTCGAATCCTGGCGCGATTTCCTGCTCAGGCGGTGGAGGTGGGTGACCCCGGTGTGTTGCTCGACATGGACACTGAGGCAGATTTCGCCGCACTCAAAGATCGGCTGCTCGCCACGAAGGCCCCGACACCACAGGCTTGATCAAAGGCCACGGCTGTCGATCAGCCAGAGGGGTCTGACGATGAGCGACCGGCGGCAGGAGCCGGCGGCGGCGTGCCGGGCGCCAGTCTCAACAGGCGTTCCACCTCGCGATCATGGATGCCGCGCCGCCGAAGTTCCATCGCGGTTTCACGCAAGTAATCCAGCGTGCTGCCGTAGCGCCCCCGTGCGTGGGTGAGGATGTGTCGCATCTGGCCATCCGCCAGCCGCCCGGTGTGGCCCGGGCTGCGGCGGTGAAGGGTGAAGGCCAAGGCCTGGATCGGTCCGTCGGGTGTCCGGCAAGGGAGCCAGCGAGGGTCGTAGACGCCGGTGGGCATCTCGCGCTGCCAGAGCTGCCGCAGTTCGACCTCGGCGCGTTGCGCGGGGATGCGAAAGACCGCGCCACGGCACGATCCGCCGGCCATCAGCGCGAACACGAGGCCCGGTTGTTCCGGTGTTCCGCGGTTGACGCGCGAGCGCATTCGAAACGCCCGGTGCCAGCCGTGCACTTGCGCCGGGGCTTCGGCATCCACCTCGAACTCGCGCCGCCACAGCAAAGAGCCGTAGCCGAAGATCCACAACGGCCTTTGACCGCCCCATTCGCGCAGGGTGAGGTCCAGCAATGGCGCCGGGTCGCGCAGCATCAGCGCTTCATGGTCCATGGCGCAAGTCTAGAGCTTGGCACGATGGCAGAGCGAGCAGGCCAGGGGCAGGCGCGGCATCTGCCGCATGGCCGGCGCCACCAGCCCGTGTCGCCGACGCAGGCTTGCATCTTGGTTTGACCATGTAACCAAGTTACCTGATAATCGACCGACAAGTTACATCGCAGCGATCACTGTCTGCCGCCACGCCATGACAACTCTGAACAACGTGCTCGTCCAGGTCACCCAACGCATCCGCGATCGCAGTGCCGCCACCCGCCAGGCCTATCTGAAGCAGGTGGATGCGTTGCGGCAACGCCCACGTGGTGCCGATCGCATGGGATGCGCCAACGTCGCCCACGCTTTCGCGGCGCTGCCGGGCCAAGACAAGCTGCGCATCGTGGCCGAGAAGGCGCCCAACATCGGGATCGTCACCGCCTACAACGACATGCTGTCGGCGCACCAGCCCTACGAAAGTTACCCGGCGCAGATCCGCGCCACGGCGCATCGCCTCGGCGCCACCGCCCAGGTGGCCGGCGGCGTGCCGGCCATGTGTGATGGCGTGACCCAGGGCTATGCGGGCATGGAGCTGAGCCTGTTCTCGCGAGACACCATCGCCATGGGCACCGCGATCGCGTTGTCGCACGATGTGTTCGATGTGGCATTGCTGCTGGGCATCTGCGACAAGATTGTCCCCGGGTTGTTGATCGGTGCACTGCATTTCGGTCACCTGCCCTGCGTTTTCGTACCGGCGGGCCCGATGGGCTCGGGCCTGTCGAACAGCGACAAGGCGAAGGTTCGCGAGCAGGCGGCGCAAGGGCTGGTGGGCCGCTCCGAGCTGCTGCAGGCGGAACAGGCGGCGTACCACTCGGCCGGCACCTGCACCTTCTATGGCACGGCCAACTCCAACCAGATGCTGCTGGAGGCGATGGGCCTGCATGTGCCGGGCGCGGCGTTCATTCACCCTCACGCGCCGCTGCGTGAGGCCTTGACCGATGAGGCGGTGGCCACCGCGCTGAGCCTGCGTCCGGGGCAGCGCGATTTGCCGATCGGCCATCTGGTCGACGAGCGCAGCATCGTCAACGCGATGGTCGCGCTGCTGGCCACGGGCGGCTCGACGAACCACCTGATCCACTGGGTGGCCGTGGCCCGCGCGGCCGGCATCCTCATCGATTGGAACGACTTCTCCGAGCTGTCGTCGGTGGTGCCGCTGCTGGCACGGGTCTATCCGAACGGCGCGGCGGATGTGAACCAGTTCCAGGCCGCCGGTGGCCCGGCCTACGTGCTGCGCGAGCTGATGGGGGCTGGCCTGATGCACGCCGATGCAGCCGCCGTGGCGGAGGGCGGCATGGCCCGTTACGCGCAGCAACCGCAGCTGGCGGACGACCGGGTGCAGTGGCAACCACTGCCGGCTGAGAGCGGCGATTCGAGCGTGCTGCGGCCGGCAGCGCAGCCGTTTTCGCCCACCGGCGGGCTCGCCTTGTTGCAGGGCAACCTGGGCCGCGCCGTGATCAAGGTGTCGGCGGTGCCGGAGGACCGCCATGTGGTGGAAGCGCCGGCCCGCGTGTTCGAGAGCCAGGACGAACTGCATGCGGCGTTCAAGGCCGGTGAGCTCGACCGCGATGTCGTTGTCGTCGTGCGCTTCCAGGGGCCTCACGCCAATGGCATGCCCGAGCTGCACAAGCTCACGCCCCCGCTGGCCGTGCTGCAGGGCAAGGGCTTCCGTGTGGCGCTGGTGACCGACGGGCGCATGAGCGGCGCCTCGGGCAAGGTGCCGGCCGCCATTCATGTGAGCCCCGAAGCCTTGGCCGGTGGCCCCCTGGGCAAGGTTCGCGACGGCGACCTGATTCGGCTGGATGCGACGGCCGGTACGTTGAGCGCACTGGTGCCAGCCGCCGAATGGGAAGGCCGCCAGCCCGCGGCGCGCAGCGAGGCCATGGCGCAAGAGCACGCCCACGGCCTGGGCCGCGAACTCTTCGCTGGGCTGCGTCGCAACGTGAACAGTGCCGAAGAGGGCGCCTGCACCTGGCTCTGAGGCGCCTCGGGCGGTTGCCGCCGTCCGAGCGAGATGACACCCGCTTTTGATCGATTGGATCGCTGAACATGTTGAACACACTCGAACTGGCCAGCCATGGCCCCGTCATCCCCGTCATCGTCATCGAGCGTCTCGAAGACGCGGTGCCGTTGGCGCGCGCGCTGGTCGAGGGCGGCGTGAAAGTGCTGGAGGTGACGCTGCGCACGCCGGTGGCCTTGGCGGCCATCGAGGCGATGGCGCGCGAAGTGGCCGGCGCGGTCGTCGGCGCGGGCACGATCCGCTCGGCGGCGGATGCGCGGGCCGCCAAGCAAGCCGGGGCGGTCTTCGGGGTCAGCCCCGGCTACACCGCAGAGGTCGGCGCAGCGTGCCGCGAAGTGGGTCTGCCGCTGCTGCCCGGGGTTGCCACGGCCAGTGAGGTGATGGCAGCCCAGGCCGATGGCCTGTCGTTCCTGAAGTTCTTTCCGGCCACTGCGGCGGGGGGCATCCCGATGCTGAAGGCCTTGAGCGGGCCGTTCCCGGATGTGGCGTTCTGCCCGACCGGTGGCATCACCCTGCAGAGCGCACCGGATTTCCTCGCACTGCCGAATGTGAAGGTGTGCGGTGGCTCATGGCTGACGCCGGCGGACGCGGTGCGCAGCGGCGACTGGGCACGCATCACTCAGCTGGCGGCCGAAGCGGCGGCGCTGCGGCGTTGATGGGTTGACGTCGGCCGCCGATCGAGGTGGCCGCGTCGCTCGCTCAGACCGGCACGGTGTAGTTCAGCGCCAGGCGTCCGCCGTCGATGTGCACGATCTCGCCCGTCATGTAGCGGGCGGCATCGCTCAACAGGAAGGCCACCACGTCCGCCACTTCGCTGGGCTCACCCAGGCGCTTCATCGGTGTTCTGCCGAGGATCCGCTGTTTGGCCTCATCGCTCGTCAGGACCGCCTCGCGTGCCAGTTCGGTGCCGATGGTGCCCGGCGCCGCGGCGTTGACGCGGATCTGATGGTCGGCCAATGCCAGCGCCATTGCGCGGGTCAGTTGGTTGATGCCACCCTTGCTGGCGTTGTAGCTGGCGATGCTGGCAATGGCCATGGAGCCGTTGACCGATGACATGTTGACGATCGCGCCACCTTGCCCTTGGCGAACCATCTGCTGCGCGACCGCCTGGCCCACAAGAAAAGCGCCTTTGAGGTTGACGTTGATGACGGCGTCCCAGTCGTCCTCGGTCACCTCCAGGAAATCAGCCGCCTTGAAGATGCCAGCGTTGTTGACGAGGCCATCCACGCGACCAAAGGCCAGCACCGTGGCGGCCAGCGCGGCGTGCACCTCGTTCTGGCGAGCCACGTTGCAGGGCATGGCTTCGACACGCCCGCCTGCTTCCCGCAGGCGCTGAGCCAAGGCTTGCGCTGCTGCGACATTCACGTCCCACAGCGCAACCTGGGCACCTTCCGCCACGAGGCGCTCGACACAGGCGGCGCCAATGCCTTGGGCAGCGCCCGTGACCACGTAGACACGGTGGGCCAGACCGAATTGGAGCGGGGCGGCAGAGGCGCTGGTGTGCATGACGAAAGGCTGCGAATAGGGGCCGCAAAGTAGGGCCGCAAAGTAGGGCCTGCGGAAGATGAGGCGAAGGAGTTTAGCGGGGCGCCCAGGCGCCGCCGTGTCATCGCTTCTGGCGGTCGAGCCAGACGCCCATGCCTTGTGCGTTGAGCTCGATGTCGATGGCCAGCGCGTCGGCGATGGCGACGTCGGTCAGCATGCAGCCGTGCTGTCGCAGGCTGCCGATGTACAGCTTCTTCAGGCCATCCCGCAACGCGGTGTGCCTCGAAGGGCTATCGGTCGCCGCGTCGGCCGAGGTCAGGTCCAGCGCTTGCACCTGGTCAAGCAGGCCGAGCAGTTGCACGCCCAGGCCCTGTACGTCGCCGAGTCGACCGTAGTGGGTGAGGTAGACGGCGTCGGGTTGGGCGGCCAGGAGGCGTTGGACCGATTCACGCAAGGCATCTGGCTGGAACTGCACGGGGGTCGACGTGGGAAAGATCCACGGCGCACCGGTGGGGCTGTCCAGCTCGCGGTACGAGATGCCGAAGGTGTCGCCGGTGAACCAGCCGCGGGACACCGGGTCCCAGATGCAATGGTGGTGCAGGGCGTGCCCGGGCGTGTCGATCAGCGTGAGGGTGCGGTCGCCCACTTGGAGCGGCATGCCGTCCACGCTGGTGTCGACGCGGGCGGCGTCCACGCCCATCAACTCACCATATGACCGGTCCATTTCCGCCTGGCCGTAGACCGCCAGTGCCCCCTGGTAGAGGGCGCTGGGATCGATCATGTGGCGGGCGCCTCGGGGATGAACCATCAACCGCGCCTGGGGCAGGGCCTGCATCAGCGGCCCGACGCCGCCGGCGTGATCGAGGTGAACGTGGGTAGGTATGACCCAGTCCACCGCCTCCGGGCCCAGGCCAACCCAGCTCAGGGCGCACAGCAGCCGAGGCAGTGCGTGGCGAGTTCCGGTGTCGATGAAGGCGGCACGACCGCCATCCACCAACAAATAGGCCGCGTCGAAGCGCGGCCTTTGGAAGCCGGTGTCGATGGCGAAGATGCCATGACCCAGCGGCTGGATGATGTCGGCGGCGGGTGCATCCATGGTGAGAGGCCTCCCGCCGCGCGAGACCGGCTTACTGCTGGCCGGCGAGGATGGCGTAGAGGCGGCCGACATCGGCTGCGCCATCCGTGCCTTGCACGCTGCGCAGCGTCTGCTGGCCCTTGGCCTTGGTCTTGGGATTGGCCGCCAGGGCCTGACCCAGTCGCAGCTTGGCGTCCTCAGGCCGCTTGAGCGCGTCCTTCGCGATGCCTTGCTGGATCAGCGTGGCACCTTGCTCGGCCTGGCCCATGCTGGCGAGCACGCTGCCGATGCGCACGAGCTCGTTGCCATCCTTGGCGGCGGTCGCGGCGGCGATGTTCTTCTCCATGTTCGCGCGGACTTCGGCGTCCTGCTTGATGGCCAGGTCGCGCAGACGCTTGTGCCGTTCGGCTTCGGCGCCCGTGCCCAGCGCGCCCGACGCGAATCCCTTGTCGACGATGGTCTTGGCTTCGGCGGCGTAGCCGTCTTGCAGCAGCAGCTGGGCCATCTCCATGAACTCTTCGGTCTTCGACAGGTTGCCGGTGGCCAGCTTCATGCGCATCACATCGAGCGAAAACCGGTCGGAGAAGCCGGGCTTGCGTGGCAGGCGGCCGAGCAGGGCACTCCAGTACTCCTTCTTGGGGTAGTAGGAGACCAGCTTCTCCAACGTCGCGCTTTGCGCGGCGTTGGCGTTGGTGCGCTGGTAAGCGTCTGCCAGACGCAGCAGGTCGTCTTCAGCGGGACGGCGGCCGGCTTGTTCGGCGGCCGACACGGCGGCGGCCGAGTCTTTGGCGATGGCGGCGTAGTCACCGCTCTGCGATTGCAAATAGGCCTGCAATTGCTTCAGCTGCGGGCTGCTCGCACCGAGCTGCTGGGCCTTGTTGGCCCACTGGGTGGCCTTGGCGTTGTCGCGTTGCTGCGAGTAGGCAAACGCCAGCGTTTCGGCGACCTGTGCCTGCTCTGAGCCGCTGAGCTTGCCCGAGTTGAAGACCGATTCGAACGCTTGGATGGCCGTGCCGTTGTCACCGGCGCGTTGGGCTGCGGCGCCCTTCATGCGGTCGATCATCAGCTGCTCGGCGGCCGTCTTGCCACCCACGCCATCGGCTTCGCGCACCTTGGCGAGCGCTTCGCGTGCCTTGCCGGCGCGCAGCAGTTCGCTGGCGGCTTGCAGCGGCTTGCCCACTTCAGGGCGAACGTTCTGGGCGTGGGCCACGGTCAGGCAGCCAGCGGCCACCAGGGCCAGGGTCAGGGCACGCAGGGATTTCATAGACATGGATCCGATTGGAGAGAGGTCGCCTTGGGCCTGATGAGAAGGCGGGGCAGCTCGTTGCATGCCTTCGCCATGAGAATCAGCCCTGATTCAAACGCAAACGGGGACCGAACCGCTGACGGCCGATCCCCGGCTGAGACTGATCTTGGGCGACGACGTTCAGTTTGCGAACTGTTCGTTACCGACAATGCCGATCTTTGTAACGCCCAGGCGCTGCGCCTCGGCCATCACCATCGCCACGTACTTGTACGTGACCAGCTTGTTCGGCTTCAGGTGCACTTCAGGCTGATCAGGGATCAGCGAGGTGCGGTACAGGCGGGCCTGCAGGTCCGCACGGTTGGGCACCAGCTCACCGTTCCAGTTGATCGTGCCGTCGAAGTCGACGTCGATGCGGACAACCTCAGGCTGCTTGGTCTGCGGCGTGCTGTTGTTTTGCGGCATGTTCATCTTCACCGCGTGCGTCTGCACGGGGATCGTGATGATGAACATGATCAGCAGGACGAGCATCACGTCGATCAACGGCGTGGTGTTCATCTCCACCATCATGTCGTCTTCACCGGCGGAGCCAACGCTCATTGCCATGATGGAGTCCTTTCAGTTCTTGGCCGGCGGTTCAGTGATGAACCCGACTTTCGCGATACCCGCGCGCTGAGCAGCTACGATCAGGCGGCCCACCGACTCGTAGCGCACGTTCTCGTCACCGCGGATGTGCACTTCGGGCTGGGGTTCCTTGATCGATTCCTTCTTCAGCGCCTCGACCAGGGCTTCCATGTCGGGCATCTTCTTGGTGTTCCAGTAGACATCACCGTCCTTGCTCACCGCCAGCAGGATGTTCTCCGGCTTGGTCTGGGTGGGGACGTTGATTTCCTTGGGAAGCGTCAACTGCACCGACTGGGTGACCACGGGAATGGTGATCAGGAAGATGATCAGCAGCACCAACATCACATCCACGAGGGGTGTGGTGTTGATGGACGAGTTCATCTGCTCTTCGTCGCCGTCTGCGGCGCCTACGCTCATGGCCATGTCGAATCCTTCGCTCTATCGCAATTCGGGAAGGCAGGCTTCAGCTCTGCCATCCGCGGGCGGAAGTCGGGTGTGATCTTCCGCCTGCGGGGCGCCGTCGGCTGACGGCGCCAAACCCTCATCAGCGCTTGCCGGCCAGCAGAACGTTGTGCAGGTCGCCCGAGAAGGCGCGCACGCGCTCCATGGCACCCTTGTTGCGGCGGATCAGCCAGTTGTAGCCCATCACCGCGGGCACCGCGACTGCCAGACCGAAGGCCGTCATGATCAGCGCTTCACCCACCGGGCCGGCAACCTTGTCGATCGAAGCCTGGCCAGAGATACCGATCTGCGTCAGGGCGTGGTAGATACCCCAAACGGTACCGAACAGGCCGACGAACGGGGAGGTGGAGCCCACGGTGGCCAGGAAGGCCAGGCCGTCTTGCAGGCGGCTGTTGATGTTGTCCACCGAACGCTGCACGCTCATGCCAATCCAGGTGTGGCGGTCGATCTGCTCGACCAGGCTGCCTTCGTGATGGTCAGCGGCCTTCAGACCTTGTTCAGCGATGTAGCGGAAGGCGCTCGACTCTTCCAGCGTCTCGGCACCCTTCTTGACCGAACCGGCGGTCCAAAAGGTTTCAGCAGCGGCCTTGGCGCTCTTCATCAGCTTGGACTGTTCCCACAGCTTCGTGAAGATGATGTACCAGCTGCCCATCGACATGATGATCATGATGATCAGCGTGCCGCGGGCCACGAAGTCACCCTGCGTCCACAGGGCTTCGAGGCCGTACGGGTTGTCGATGGTTTCCTTCTTCATTTCGGGCGTGGCGACACCACCGGGGGCAGGGGCGGTGACGTCGGTCGGCGCGGCGGCGGCCGGTGCAGAAGCGGCTTCTTGGGCCAGCGCGTCCACCGGGGTGATCGCGACGGCGCCCAGCAGGGCAATGCAGGCGGCCAGGAACGGGGCGCGCACGATTTTCATCAGAGACATGTTTCCTCCAGGGGGCAAGGGGTCGGTGGCGCAGCTTCTACCGAACTGCAGCGATCTGCGCCTTGTGAATGAACTGAATGGGATGGGGTCGGAAGCGGTGTGACGGGATCAGTCCAGCTTCCAGACGTACTCGACGTTCGAGAAGGCGCCAACTGGCTTGCCGTTCTCGTCGGTGCCGGGCTTGAAGCGGCATTGGCTGAGCGCTTCAACGGCCACCTTGTCCAGCTGACGATGCTCGCGGGAAGAACCCGAAGAGCCTGTGATCTCGGCCTTCACCACGTGGCCGGTCTCGTCGATGCTGAAGCGGACCCGGGTGACACCGGAGGCTTCGGCACGGCGTGCGGCGGCGGGGTACTCGGGCTTCTCGCAGTTGCTGAAATCGATCTGTGCGGGACGAGCCACTCGCGGCGGGGCCGGAGGCGCTGCCGGCGCGACCGGCAGCGGAGGCGCGGGCGCGGTGGGCGGCGGGGCCACCGTGGTGGTCGGTGTGATGGTCGGGGTGGGCGTCGGCGGCGTGGCCACCTGCACTTCCGGAGGCGGCATCCACACCGGCGGAGGCGGCATGGTCTTCGGCGGCGGCGGCAGGTTTTCCGGCGGCGGCGGAGGCGGAGGCTTCACCTCCTCGATGATCTTGGTCTCGACGGGCTTCAGCGCCACATCGACCACTCTGCGTGCCAAGCCACTGACGAGCGCATAGCCCAGTAGCACGTGCAGCACGATGACAACGCTCAGCCCGACAGAATGTTTGCCGGGGTTGCGCTGCGCTTCTGCGTAGTCCACTCGTTTCCTCCAGTCGCCGAAGTGAGGCGCTGTTTTCGTCATCAACGTAGCCTCTATGGGCCACAGGATCAACGACTATAGCGCGGAGTTAATCTCGATCGATATAGGCTTCACCCTAATGATTCACGGCTGAAACTGGATGTTTGCCGCATGGAATGTTCCAGTTCGCGGCCGTGACCGAGTGTTGCAAAGCAAAAGGGGGGCCTGCCGCAAGCACGGGCATCAGGCACCGATGCGGGGCTTGCGGGCATCAAATCTGAGCGTGGGGAAGGTACAGCGCGGTTACGGCAGGCCAGAAACGAAAAAAGGTCGAAACCTGGGTTTCGACCTCTTGGGATCTATCGCAACTTGAGCAGGCGATAAGCCGCGCAAGCGCGTCAATTCAATCGCGCGGACTATATCAGCGGGCTGCTTCCTGTGCGCCTCTTTACGGTGCGCACGAGACTGGGGATTACCCCGAGGTGGCGCGCAGGCCGGAGCGCGCCGTTGATGGGACGGGCTCGGCGCCCCGTCCTGTTCCTACACGGGCTTGCGCCGGCTGCTGACACCGCGCTAGCGGTGGACTGCCTACGCTGCGCAAAGCCTCCCGCGGTGTGCTTCATTGGTGTCCGCAGGGGGAGTCGATTCAACTCGCCATCCACAGGAGCCGCCATGCTCGCCATCCTTGCCGCCCCGAGTGCCCCGCAACACCATGTCTGGGACAGCAGTAGCCCGCCCCAAGCCATCCGTGTGGATGACGTCCCCGGCGTGGTCACGCGCAAGGTGGTGGCGTTCCAGTGCTCGAAGGTGAATTCAGGCCCGCTGGACCACGATGCCAGCTCCAAACGCACTGTCGCTCAAGCGATTGCCCGATTGCTTGGGTGCGATTTCGTCGACGGGGTGGATCAGGTGCCGGCGACGCCTGGGCAGGGCAGCGGGGAGGCCTGGGCCGAGGGGGCCCGCTATCTGGTGCCGACCCAGACCCTCACCACAGACGAAGCGCAGCGTTGGGGCATCACCCGCCCCGAGCACCTCTTCGGTGGCGTGGTGCCTCATCCATTCGTGGCCACCAAGGTCATTTCGCACCCGCTGGTCGAGCCGCTGGCGCCGGCGCCGCCCGGGTGGTCACCGGCCCATGGTTCACGGATTCGTGATGCCGTGCTGCCGGGTTACTCCGTTTTCAGTGCGGAAGATGCTCGGGCAGCCGCTGGGCGCCTGCTGGCCGGGGGCAGTGTTCGGTTGAAGGACCCCGCCGGCGTAGGGGGCCTGGGTCAGTGGGTCATCCAGAGTCTGGACGACCTGGAGTCGCACCTGGCCGATTGGAGCGACGACCAATTGGCACGACACGGCTTGGTGCTGGAGCGCAACCTGCGCGAGGTCAGCACCTTGAGCGTGGGCCAGGTCATGGTGGGCGACCAGGTGGCCGCCTATGTGGGCACGCAAGGCCTCACCCTCAACCACGTGGGCCATGAGGTCTATGGCGGCTCGCAGCTGGAGGTCTGCCGCGGTGGCTTCGACGCCTTGTTGCAGGAGCGACTTCAGCCGAACGTTCGCCGTGCGGTCGAGCAAGCCCTTCAGTTCCATCAGGCTGCGCTGGATTGCTTCCCGGGATTCTTCGCCTCTCGTTGCAACTACGACATTGCGCAGGGGCTTGATGACCATGGCCAGATGCTGTCAGGCGTGCTGGAGCAATCCTGGCGCATTGGCGGCGCGAGCGGTGCCGAGGCCGTTGCGCTCCAGGCTTTCGCGGGCGATCCTTCGCTGCGGCGGGTGCGTGCCTCTACGACCGAGGTGTATGCCGACGAAGTGGTGCCGCCGCCGGGGGCCTGGGTTCTCTACGATGGTCCGGATGGCCACGGCCGCCGGTTGGTCAAGTACGCGCGGGTGGAGTTGGATGTCGACGCTTGAAGAATCCATCCAGATCTCGGTCGACGGGGTCGACATCGCGGGCACCTTTGTCACCCCGGGTACCTTGATTCCCGGGGTGCTTTTCGTGCACGGCTGGGGGGGCAGTCAGTCGCAGTACCTGTCCCGGGCGCGCGATGTGGCGGCCCTCGGCTGCGTGTGCCTCACGTTCGACTTGCGCGGCCACGCGCTCACGAAGCGGCAGTTCGCCACCGTGTCAAGGGCAAATAACCTGCAAGATTTGCTGACCGCTTACGACACCCTTGTTCATCGGCGGCATGTCGATCCGGCAGCGATTGCGGTGGTCGGCAGCAGCTACGGGGGCTATCTGGCCGCGATCCTCACGTCATTGCGGCCGGTGAAATGGCTGGCGCTTCGGGCGCCTGCGCTGTACATCGATTCGGGCTGGGAGAGCCCGAAGCTGCAATTGCACCAGGACCAGGATCTGCGCACCTACCGCCAGCGCCTGGTGCTGGCCAGCGAGAACCGCGCACTGCAGGCGGTGCAGACGTTCGGCGGCGACATCATGCTCATCGAGTCCGAGCAGGACACGATCATCCCGCGCACCGTGCTCTCCAGCTACCGCGAAGCGGCCACCCACGCCCGATCGCTGACCTACCGTTGCCTGGACGGGGCCGACCATGGCCTGACCCAGGAAGGTGATCAGCGTGCGTACACCAAAGTGCTGGTGGCGTGGCTGAAAGAGATGATCCACGGCGCCCGGCGCGGCGTGGTGGTGTCGCCCGAGCACGAACCGGCCGCGCACCCCGAAACGCCCCCGCTGTCACGTTGAGTTTCGGCGGCTGGGTTTGCGGCAGCGACCGTCAGTGTCAGGTGGCGCATTCCTACAGGAGGGCCCGGCAGCCGAAGTTACAAAAGCGGCATGTCGATGGTCATTTCTTCAGAAGCCGTGGCGCTGCGTGTGCTGACGGTCAACACACACAAAGGGTTCAACTTGCTCAATCGCCGTTTCGTGCTGCCCGAGTTGCGCGACGCGGTGCGGGCGGTGAATGCTGACGTCGTCTTCCTCCAGGAGGTGCAGGGCCGGTATGCCTCGCGCGATCTCCACGGTCCCATGGGTCTGCAGGCGCCACACTACGAATTCCTTGCCGACGAGATCTGGCCGCAGTTCGCCTACGGCCGCAATGCCGTGTACCAGAACGGCGACCATGGCAACGCCGTGCTGTCGAAGTACCCGATCGTGGCGCAGATCAACCACGACGTGTCGGTTCCTGACCACGAGGCCCGCGGCCTGCTGCACTGTGCGCTCGATGTGCCGGGCATCGCAGTGCCGGTGCATGCGATCAGCGTGCACCTGGGCTTGGCCGAGTCCCACCGGCGCCGCCAGCTTCAACAACTGTGTCGCATCGTGAGCCACGAGGTTCCCTCACAGACGCCGCTGCTGGTGGCCGGGGACTTCAACGATTGGCGCAATCGTGCCCACCTCGTTCTGGACCGCTGTGCGGGCCTGGAGGAGGTCTTCGTACAGGCGCACGGTCGCGCCGCGCGGACCTTCCCGGCCCGCTGGCCGCTCTTGCCGCTGGATCGCATCTATGTGCGTGGCGTTCAGCGGCACCAACCCATCGTGCTGCCACGCTTCCCGTGGTCGCACTTGTCCGACCATGCCCCACTGGCCGCGGAGATCGTGCTGTGAAGAACATTTGGTACCCCGGCAACCGGGTCGACTTGCTGGAGAACGGCGAGGCCTTTTTCCCGGCTGTTTTCGACGCCATTCGCCACGCTCGCCGCGAGGTGCTGCTGGAAACCTTCATCGTCTTCGAAGACAAGGTCGGGTGGGCACTGCATCAAGCGTTGATCGAAGCGGCTGGGCGAGGGGTGCAGGTCGATGTGCTCATTGATGGATTCGGCTCGGCCGACCTGAGCGCCGACTACATCAGCCGTCTCGTCGCCGCGGGCGTGCGCGTCCACACCTTCGATCCGGCCGTCCGGGTGTTCGGCCTGCGCTTCAATGTGCTGCGGCGCATGCACCGCAAGATCGTCGTCGTGGATGCCGAGCGGGCCTTTGTCGGCGGCATCAACTATTCGGCCGATCACCTCGGAGACTTCGGCCCGCAGGCCAAGCAGGACTATGCGGTCGAGCTGGTCGGCCCGATCGTGGACGAGATCCATCGTTTCGCCCGAGCCACGGTGGGCAGGCCAGTCGCTGATGCCGACGAAGCGGCGCGCAGGCCGAGCGCATCGTCGCGCTGGCGAGGGGCCTGGTGGGGGCCTGGGCGCACCAATGGATCGTTGTTGGCATCAGCGTCCGCTTCTGCGGCGCCCGCGGGTGGCGCAGAGGCCCTCTTCGTGCGCCGCGACAACGTGCAGCATCCCAACGACATCGAGCGTTACTACCGAGTGGCCATACGCCGGGCCCGCGAGCGGGTACTGATCGCCAACGCCTACTTTTTTCCTGGCTATCGCCTGCTGCGTGAGCTGCGACGTGCGGCGCGGCGCGGCGTGGAGGTGACGCTCATCCTGCAAGGCGAGCCGGACGTGCCGATCGCGCGCGCCGCTGCTTCGACGCTGTACGACTACTTCATCAAAGCGGGCGTGAAGATCTACGAGTACTGCGAACGCCCATTGCACGGCAAGGTGGCCGTGATCGATGACGAGTGGTCCACGGTGGGATCGAGCAACCTCGACCCATTGAGCCTTTCGCTGAACCTCGAGGCGAACGTGGTGCTGCGTGATCGGCCCTTCGCCAGACACCTTCGAGCCCGACTCGAGCATCTCATCGAGCACAGTTGCACGCAGGTCCAGGCCGATGGCAAATCACATTGGGCTTGGTGGGCGCAATTGCGCGGCTTCTTCGTCTTCCACTTCTTGCGGCGCTTCCCGGTATGGGCTTCGCGCCTGCCCACGCACAGGCCACGCCTCGAGTCGATGGATTCCGTCGCGGTGGATCGCGATCCGTCGGGCCCGCGTGGGGCCGCCACAGCGTCGCCGGGCTCCGCACCGCGAAGCCCATCGACCGCGGCAAGTCTCCCGGCGTCACGATTGGTGGCCCCTGGTCGATTGTGATGGTTGGCCATCACTTATGTCGTTTGCCGCTGGCGGGCGGCGGGATCGAAAGTTGCCAGCCCGACACGACGCTGGCGTGCCGGTGACGCGCGCCGCATCTCGACTCTTAGATGTGAGGTACGCATGTGCGACGATGACCATGGCGAAGGCGCCTGCCTTTGGTTCTACGGCGGGACGCCCCCGGCCCACGACCTGCTGACTGCTGCTGCCCCAGCGGAAGCGGTCGGCACAGAGTGGCAACCTCTGCAGTCTCCAGACGGCGCCACCATGCGCACAGACTGCAATGGGTCAGAACGGGCGGGCGCATCGCCGCACGCGCGGCGCACAGCCGTCAGGCGTTGATCATTTCTGCGATGACCGGCGCGGTCAAATCCTGCGTGTTACTCATGTCATGACCGACGTTGTTCGTCCCTTCGATCGATACTGAATCGGCCCGTGCCCGCGTGGCTCGCTCGCCGTGTCCATGTCGGTTCCGCATGCGGTGAGAGGCTGGCGGGCCTCCCGCCTCTGCGTGACCTCGCCCATTCATGCCTGTTCGCCGGTTCTCGCTCTCATCCATGCGCGGCTACATCGTGGCCGTGCTTGTCACGCTGTTGGCATTCGCCTTGCAGTGGATGTTGCGGCCCTGGCTTGGCCAGAGGGAGCCTTACATCGCCTTCTTGCCTGCGGTGGCCTTGGCCGCGGCGGTCGGCGGGCGCGGGCCTGGCCTGCTGCCTTTGGCGGGCGGCATCATCAGCGCGGCCATGTGGCTGCCATTGGTGGGTGGGGATGGTGCGTCAGCCAACCCCGCTGATTGGCTGACCCTGCTGCTGTTCTGCGCGTTTGGCGCCATGCTGTCGGAGTTGGGTTCGTCGATGCGGCGCACCGGTGCGCGTGCGTTCGCCGCCGAAGAGCGGTTGGTGATGGCCATCCAGGGCACCGGGATCGGCGTGTTCGACATCGATCTGGTGGCCGAGCTGGCCTACGTCTCACCCGCCTTGGCCCGTTTGGTGAGCCTGCCCGTCTCGTCAAGCGCGGTGCCCCTGGCCGATTGGCTCGCCCGCACGCCACCCGACCTGCTGGCTCAAAGTCGTCGCTACCTGGTGGAAAAGTTTCGGGCGCGCTCGCGTGGCTATGAGCGCGAGGTTCGTGTCCTGCAGGCCGATGGCACACCCTTGTGGCTGCTGCTTCGGGTGCATATCACGTGGTCGGAAGATCGCGCGGTGCGACTTCGAGGCGCCTGTGTCGACATCACCGAGCGCAAGGCCATCGATTCGCAGCTGACGCACGCCAAGGCTGAGCTCAGCCAGCAGGTGGACGACCTCGATCAGTTGCATGAGCTCGGCACCCACCTGCTGGACGCTGCCACGCTGCGCGAGCAGTTGCAGATGATCCTCGTCACCGTGGCCCACTTCCATGGATGCGGGCGCGGGCTGGTGTCACTGCTGGACCCCACAGACCACCTGCTGAAGCTCGAGACCAGCATCGGCCTCGGGCCCGAAGCGGTCTTCCGCCTGGGCAGCATGCCGATGGGCGAGGGCGCGAGCGGCGTGGCGTGCGCGCAGCGCGAGCGGGTGGTGGTGGCCGACATCGAAGAGGATGAGCGGTTCGCCGCCTATCGCGATCTGGCCCGACGAGAGGGCTTTCGTGGGGTGCATTCCACGCCACTGCTCAGCCAGAGGGGCGAAGTGCTTGGCGCCATCACTGTGCACCTGGACCACCCCCGCGAGCCCACCGAGCGGGAGCGCGCGCTGGCCGACATCTGCGCACGCAAGGCCGCCGTCTTCTGCGAGCGGGCGCGCGCGCAGGCTGCGCTCGAAGAATCGCAAGGGCGGTTCCGGGCAGTGCTGGAGACATCGGCGGTTCCTTTCATCGTGCTGTCGCCGATGCACGACGACCAGGGCCAGATCGTCAATTTCCGCTGGAACTACATGAACCGCGCCGCTGCCCAGGCGTTGCAGCGCCAACCCGACGAGCTGCTGGGGCACCCGATGACCGATGTCCTCCCGCAGCGGTGGACCGCTGGCCAGGCTTTCCAGAATTACGTCGCCGTGGCGCGCGATGGCATCACGCGCGAGTTCGAGGCCCGCACCAAGCTGCACGGGCACAACGGGTGGGTCCACTGCATCGCGTCACCGATGCGCGGTTCAGTGGCGGTGTGGTTCAACGACATCACCGATCGAAAGAAGCACGAAGAGCTGCTGCGCGATGCCGATCGCCGCAAGGACGAGTTCCTCGCTACGCTGGCCCACGAGTTGCGCAATCCGCTGGCACCTATTCGCCAAGCAGCGCGCCTGTCCTCGTCCGCCGAGGCCACCGAGGCGCAGAAGCGCTGGAGTCAGGAGGTCATCGAGCGCCAGGTGCAGCACATGGCACTGTTGCTGGACGACCTGCTGGACGTGTCGCGGATCACGCGCGGCGTACTGTCGCTTCGAAAGACGCGAACCGAGCTCGCCGCGGTGGTGGCCAGCGCGGTCGAAACGGCCAAGCCCGCCATCGATGCGATGGCGCACGAGCTGGTCGTCGAGCTGCCGGCGGTGCCGGTGTACCTCGAGGCCGATCCTCTGCGCATCGCACAGGTCATTGCCAACCTGCTCACCAACGCGGCCAAGTACACCGATCGCGGCGGTCACGTCCGCCTGGTGGCGCAACGCCAGGGCACCGACATCTTGATCGACGTCTGCGACGACGGGATCGGCATCGCCGAAGGCGCGCTGCCCGAGGTGTTCCGCATGTTTTCTCAACTGCATTCGTCTGCGGAGCGATCCAGCGCCGGGCTGGGCATCGGCCTGGCCTTGTCGAAAGGTCTGGTCGAGTTGCATGGCGGATCGATCGCGGTGCGCAGCGCGGGTGCTGGCGCGGGCAGCACCTTCACCGTGCGCCTGCCGATTGGCGAAGCGGCGCCCGCCGTCGCGCCGGCGGTGTCTCAGCCGAGTTCGCCCGTGTCTGCGCCGCGCCGGGTCTTGATTGCCGATGACAACCGCGACGCGGCCGACAGCCTGGCCGCCTTGCTGCAACTCGATGGGCATGAAACACGGTTGAGCTTCGATGGCAACGAGGCCTTGCAGGTCTGGCAGCAGTTCGATCCCGACATTTGCCTGTTCGACATTGGCATGCCCGGCCGCAATGGCTACGAGCTGGCGCGGGCGATTCGGGGCCATCCGGGCGGGTGTCGCCCGTTGCTCATTGCCATCACCGGTTGGGGTCAGGAGAGTGACCGTCAACTCGCGATCGAAGCCGGCTTCAACCATCACCTGACCAAGCCGGTGGATCCCCAGCGACTGGTGGCGCTGTTTGGTTGAATCAGGGCCGCGGCCATCCGAGATCCCCATGAAGCCGCGGTTTCAGGCACGTCAATTGCCCCACTGTGTGCCTTCTACCGGAGCATTCGCCGTGTTGCCATCATTTGCGAGTTTTGTTCGAGCCACGCACTGGTCCGCCGCACTCGTATGGGTCGGCGCTGCCGGTTGCTTGTCCGCATGCGATCGGCGCCCTGGCGATGTTCCTCGGCCCTCTGACCCGGCCCACACCACCCCTCATCCGACCACCTCCGCCCCCGAGCAGCAGCCCGAGGTGCGCGTGCCGGAGGGGGCGCCGGCGTCACGCCCGGTGCCTTAAACCACGTTGGCGTCAGGGGCCTTGGCCGAGTGCGCTTTCCATCGGCTGGGCGCTGCGATTCCCGCCGGAGTTTCATAATGATCCCCCATCCATCCGCGCACTGCGGCGGCACGCCATGAAGCCCTCCGCCAGGAGCGTTACATCCACCGGGCGCGGTGGGGCGGCCGACAATTCACTCTGTCTTGCGAGAGGACTGCTCTGAACCACGTGCTCATCGTCGACGACGACGTCGACTCCGCCACCTCGCTGCGCGAACTCGTCGCTGCGGAGAGCTTCACCGTGGCGCTCGCGCACACCTTGCGCGATGCACGGCGCCAGATCGCGCTGCAATCACCTGATCTGGTGTTGCTCGACCTGCAACTGCCCGACGGCAGCGGCCTCGATCTGTTCGCCGATCCTGAATTGGTGGCGAGCTCGGAACTGGTGCTGATCACCGGCCATGCGAGCCTGGAGACGTCGATCGAAGCGCTGCGGCTCGGTGCGGCCGACTACCTCGTCAAGCCCATCGTGTTGCGCCAGCTTCAGGGGGTGCTGTCGCGCTTCATGAAGCCGGCGGCGCTGAAGGCCGATGTCGCTCGCATGAACGCCGGTTTGGCCAGCAATGGGCACTTCGGCCATCTCTGGGGCCAGGCCCCGCCCATGCTGCGCGTGTATGAGCAGATTTCTCGCGTGGCAGGCACGGCGGTCACGGTGTTCATCACCGGCGAATCGGGCACTGGCAAAGAGGTCGTGGCGCAAACGGTGCATGACCTCAGCCGCCGTCGCAAGCAGCCGTTTCTGGCGGTGAACTGCGGCGCCATCTCGCCCAACCTGATCGAGAGCGAGATCTTCGGTCACGAGAAAGGCAGCTTCACGGGGGCGGATCGGCAGCACCTGGGTTTCTTCGAGCGCGCCAACGGCGGCACCCTGTTCCTCGACGAAATCACCGAGATGCCGCTGGAGCTTCAGGTCAAGTTGCTGCGGGTGTTGGAGACCGGCCGCTTCATGCGCGTGGGCTCCACCCAAAGCCAGGAGGCCGACGTGCGCGTCATCGCGGCCACCAACCGGCTGCCCGAGGTGGCGGTCAGCAGCGGGAAGCTGCGCGAAGACTTGCTCTACCGCCTCAACGTGTTCCCGATCGAACTGCCGCCCCTGCGTGAGCGGCTGTCGGACGTGGGCTTGCTCGCCCAGCACTTCCTGGAAGCGATCATCAAGCAAGAAGGGCACACCAAGCGCTTCACCCGCGCAGCGCTGGATCGACTGGCGAACTACCGCTGGCCGGGCAATGTGCGCGAGCTACGCAATGTGGTGCAGCGCGCCTACGTGATGGCGGCCGGTGAAGACATCAGCGACGAGTGGTTGCCACGCCCGCAAGGGGCCGGCACGCCTTTGGTCGGCGGTGCCGCGCTGCCCGCGCCAACGGCCGATCCGGTGCCGGCTACCGAGAGCGTGCCGGTGGCTGCCTTGCCGTCCGCTGCGGCCTCGGCCGGGCAAGTCGGCGCGCCGAGCGCCGATCCGGCGACGATGGTGTCGCTGCCGGTTGGCACGTCGATGGCGCAGGCCGAGAGGGCCCTGATCGAGGCCACGCTCCGGTACCACAAGTTCCAGAAGGAGCGGACTGCGGCCGTGCTGGGCATCAGCCTGAAGACGCTCTACAACCGGCTGAAGGAATACGCGGCGGACAGCGAAGACACCCCGACGTCGGGCTGACCTCGTCGCTTCCACGTCGGCATGCGGCTTGCACCCTGGCGGGTCATGCCGACGCGAGCCAATTCCCCTTCGCCCACCGACACGCCAAAGATTCCCCCAGGGCCCGGCGGTACCGAACCCCCGTTGCGCGCTCGGCGTGGCAAGGCTGCGAGAGCCGTGGCTTCACGTGACGTTCAGTCGGATGCTCTGCTGCAGAGCCCTTCACGCATTTGCAAAGGGCTGGCCTGGGTCAGCGACAGTGAGCCTGGCATTCGGCGGCGGCGGCGTGGCGAGCATTTTGTGTACCTGTTGCCGAGCGGGCGGCCAGTTCGCGACGAGGCCGTGCTGGTTCGCATCCGCCGACTCGCGATACCGCCGGCCTACCACGACGTGTGGATCTGTACCCGCGAGGACGGCCATCTGCAGGCCACCGGGCGAGATGCGCGGGGCCGCAAGCAGTACCGCTACCACCCTGATTGGCAGGCGCATCGGGGCCAAACCAAGTTTGATCGGCTGCGGGCCTTCGGCCAAGTGCTGCCGGGATTGCGTCGGCGTGTGGCTCGTCGCCTGGGCACGGCCGCTGAGCCAACCCGCGAGCGGGTATTGGCCACATTGGTTCGATTGCTCGACACCACCTGGATGCGCATCGGCAATGACGAATACGCCCGGACGAACGGCTCGTTTGGTCTCAGCACACTGCGCAATCAACACGCTGGCGTGAAGGGGCCGGAGCTTCGCTTGTCGTTCGTGGGCAAGAGCGGCGTCAGGCACGAGGTGCGGCTGACGGACAGGCGGGTGGCAGGCGTGGTGCGGCGCTGCCAAGACCTGCCGGGCCAGGAACTCTTTCAGTATCTGCATGAAGACGGCACGCCGTGTCGCCTCGGCTCAGCCGATGTGAATGCATGGCTTGCCGATGCCACCGGGGCCCTGCATGCGACGGCGAAGGACTTCCGCACTTGGCACGGCAGCGTCCAGGCGTTGGCGCTCACCCTGGCCGCCTGCCGTGCCGATCCTGCTCCCAGCCCAGCTGCCATCGTGGCTGAAGTGGCCAGGCGCCTGGGGAACACGCCTGCCGTTTGCCGCAAGGCTTACATCCACCCCCAGGTGCTCGCGCTGGCCAACCGGGTTGGTGACGCGCAGGCCCGTGCCGAGCTGCTCTCGCAGGCATGGGTGACGTCGCCACCGGCAGCGCCTGGGTTGGTGCTGGCCGAGCGCCAGTTGATGGGCCTGTTGAAACGACTGCGCGTCTGAGGTCGTCCGTCGGGAACATGGCTTGCCGAAATCGAGGCCACCCAGTGGCGCCCGTGCCTCACGGGCGTGCGACCACAGCATCAACTGAAGGCCTCCCGTGCGAATCGCCTACATCACTGAAACGTTTCCGCCAGAGATCAACGGTGTCTCGTTGACCACCGCCCGTGCGGTGCACCACTTGCGTAGACAGGGCCATGCGGTGCAGGTCATCCGGCCCCGCCAGGCGCATGAGGCGACCGGGTCGCTCGAAGACACCGGGGAGTTTGGCCACACCGTCGACCCGCTCGAATGGCGCACAGCCGGCGCCCCGATCCCGATGTACCCCGGTCTTCGATTCGGCTGGGCGACTTCGGGAGGTCTGCGCCGTCTTTGGCGGCGCCACGGCGTTCCTCAATTGGTGCATGTGGCCACGCCAGGCCCACTCAGTTGGGCCGCCCTTCGCGCCGCCCGCGCCCAAGGGCTGCCGGCCACGGCGGATTTCCGGACGAACTTCCACGCCTACAGCCAGCACTACGGCCTGGGATGGTTGCAGCCGGCGGTGCTGGCCTATCTGCGCGGCCTGCACAACATGGCCCATCTCACCTTCGTGCCGACCTTGTCGCTGGCGACCGAGCTGGCGCACCGTGGGTTCGCGCGCCTGTCGGTGATCGGCCGGGGTGTCGATGCCAGCGTGTTTTCGCCGGCCGAGCGTGACGAGGGCCTGCGCCGCGCCTGGGGTGTCGGGCCTGACGACCGGGTGTTGCTCTACGTGGGGCGGTTGGCCGCCGAGAAGAATGTGTCCCTAGCGCTGGACACCTTCGAATACCTGCGGCGCCGCCAACCCGGGCTGCGCATGGTCGTGGCGGGCGAAGGGCCGTGGCGCGCCCGCTTGGCGGCAGCGTATCCCGAGGTGCGTTTCGTCGGCGTTCAACGCGCCAGCGCGTTGGCCCGGTGCTATGCCAGCGCGGACGTTTTCCTGTTTCCCAGCCTCACTGACACCTTTGGCAATGTCGTGCTCGAAGCGCTCTCCAGCGGCCTGTCGGTGGTGGCGTTCGACAGCGCAGGCGCCAGCACCCTCATCGAGTCGGGCTACAACGGCTGGCTTGCGACCCCCGAAGACCGGGCGGGGTTCTTCCGCGCTGCCGAGCTGGCGCTGGACGAGTCTGCACCGCACGGCGCGTTGCGCCAACGGGCCCGCACGCTCGCGCTGAGAAGCGATTGGGAGACGGCACTGCAAGGCTTCGAGCAGCAATTGCAGTCGGTGGTCGAGCAAGTGATGTCGCCTCGGCGCGAGCACCATGCCGCGCTGGCTTGACAGTGGATGGCACTACAGCGCCGCGCTCGACGCCCGCTGGGCCCTGGCGCTGCATCAACACGTCGATCAGCCCGCGCTTCGGCGGTTGATGGTCTGGTGCAGCCGGTTTGGCGATGGCCACCTGTGGGGCGCGTTGCTGCTGGTGTTGCCGCTGGCCGGTGGCGCCGCGGGTTGGCGTTGTGCGAGCCTGCTGGCGAGCGTGGGCGCTGTCAATCTGGCCATCTACTGGACGATCAAGGCGTGGACCCGTCGCTCTCGCCCCTGTGCCCAATGCCCGGGCATCCGGGCCTGCGCGCCCATCCCCGATGTGTTCAGTTTTCCGAGCGGCCACTCTCTGCATGCGGCGGCCTTTGCGCTGCTGCTGTCGGCCTACTACCCTGCTTTGGCGCCGCTGCTGTGGTTCTATGCGCTGCTGGTGGCCATGGCGCGTGTGGTGCTGGGCTTGCACTACCCGAGTGATGTGCTGATGGGTGGTCTCATCGGCATCGCGACCGCGTCACTGGCGCTGTATGGATGGGGGAATTGACCATGGCGGCCGTGCCTCGACCGCTCACGCCACGGGCATTTCGGTGCCGTTGTGGGCGACCGGTTTTCTTCCGCAACAGTGAATGCCTGGCCTGCCACACGCCGCTGGGCTACGACCCGGCATTGCGGCAACTGCTGCCGTTGGAGCCATCTGGGCCCGCGGCCTCGGGCGACGGCGCGATGACGTTGTGGCGCGTCTGCGGACGGCCCCGCGGCAGGCTCTATCTGCGCTGCCCCAACTTGAATACCGCTGCCGGCTGCAATTGGCTGGTCGATCTGGCTGATGACCACGCCACGTTGTCGCCGGGGCAAGCACCGCTGTGCCGTTGCTGCCGGCTTACCCGCACCTTGCCGGATCTGTCGGTGGCAGAGAACCGAACCTGGTGGTTGCGCATCGCCCAGGCCCAGCGCCGGCTCGTGTCCGCCTTGATGGGCCTGGGCCTGCCGGTGAAGGCCAGGACAAGCGAAGACCCAGCGCGTGGCCTGGTGTTCGATGTCCTCGTCAGCCTGCCCGGCCAGCCCCGCGTGATGACGGGGCATGCCGACGGTGTGATCACGCTTGATGCGGAGGAGGCCGACGACGCCCGGCGCGAGCAGCGCCGCACTGCGATGGGCGAGCCTTACCGCACCTTGCTCGGCCACTTGCGCCACGAGACCGGCCACTACTACTGGCAGCGATTGGTGCAAGGGCACGGTGACGAGTCGGGCCCTTGGATCGATGTCTTCAGGCACACCTTTGGCGACGAGCGGCAGGACTACGCCGCGGCCTTGCAGGCCCACTACCAGCGCGGCGCACCGGCGGATTGGCCCGAGCGCTTTGTGAGCGCCTACGCGAGCTGCCATCCGTGGGAAGACTGGGCCGAAACCTGGGCCCACTACCTGCATCTGCGTGACACGCTGGATACGGCCCGCAGCTTCGGCGTCGACGGCGAAACCGTGGAGTTGAGCTACGAACGTTTCCAACGGGCCGACCTGGGGCCGGCTGGCGACGAAGATGCACAGGCGCCCGCCTTCCTCACCCTGGTCAACGGGTGGATGGAGTTGTCAGGCGTGCTCAACGAGCTGTCGCGCAGCATGGGCGTGCACGACTTCTACCCCTTCGTGCTGTCCAAGCCGGCGCTGCGCAAGCTTCATCTGGTGCACCGGGTCATCGGCGCACCGGCCTGAGCGCCGGCTCGCTGCTCGAACGGGCCGCGGGCTTCAGCGTTGCCCGGCGCGCGGCGGCGGGCGGCTGCCTGAACGGTCGAGATGGCGGAAGGTGATGCGCCCCTTGCTCAGGTCGTACGGCGAGAGTTCAAGCGACACGCGGTCGCCGGCCAGGATGCGGATGTGGTGTTTCTTCATCCGCCCGGCGGTGTAGGCCACGAGGCTGTGGCCGTTGTCCAGAACGACGCGGTATCGCGAGTCGGGCAGCACGTCTTCGACCTTGCCGTGCATCTCAATCAGTTCTTCTTTGGCCAATGGGCGTCCTTGGTGGCACCGGGCTCGGCCCGGCTGGGTTGTTGAAGCCAGTGGATGCCTTGCTGGATGGCGTACCGTAGCGCGCCCTCCCGCGTGGCAAACAGGGGCAGGAATCGCATCACCCGGTCATGGGTGCGGCTTCCGTGGCCGCTGCGAATGGATACCGATGCGGCGTAGTCGCCGGCCAGGGTCTTGGTCGTCAGGGGTGAGACAAGGTACTTGCCCACCGAGAACGACGGTTCTCGAATGGTGATCATGAAATGCGCAGCACATCGCTGCGCGAAACGGGGTACGAGAGTCGAGAGGCGAAGCGTCTCGCTCAAAGGTGGCCGCTGGATGCGGGCCGGTGGGGCTGGCGCGGGCAATGAAGGCCGGCCCGAAGGGTGCTCGCCGCTGCTGGCGTCTGACCTCCGACAACACGGCGAGGTGCTGCGCGGCGAGCTGGAGACGGCAGCCAGGCGGCCGTCGCAGGGTCAGATATCAGGGCCGCCTGCAGAACAGCAGCGCAGCCACGCCGCGACAGAGAGCGAAATCACGGCGAATGCCCGAGTCTACCCCATGCACCCGTCGCGCGGGCTGTCGCTGTATGAAGCCCTGCGTGCCGATGTCTCGTTGGAGCCCTCAGAGAAATCGCGGCGATGGCACCTCTGGCCGACCGGTGCCGGGTGTACGATGGTTCGTTCACCCATTCGTGGCGCGGTGCTTCTGCGCAGTGCCTTTGAAGGTGATCCGGTGCTGCGCCTGATCGCGTGGCCACCGCCCCTTTCCCGCCCCCGAAAGGAAGCCATGAGGCATGGATCTGCGGCGCTGCAAGCGTCGCGTCTGGAGAGCCTGCGAAATTCGCTGCTCGAATCGATCGACATGCTGCGCCGTCGCCGGGCGAACGAGATTCCTCAAGGGGACATCGACGATTACGTGTCGCTTGACTGGATCGAATGGCATGGCGGCACGTTGCGGCTGACGGTGGTGGGCGAAAACATCCGCCGGCAACTGATTCGGCAAGCCCCCCGTCCTGCTTGAAAGGCGGACGCGATGCCCTTGTCTGAAGACGCCTATTGGGCCGAAGAGGGCGCGCGAGCCGCCCGCCGTGGCCTGCGCTGGGACGCCAACCCCTTCCTGAAGCGCGAGAACATGCCGGCCGCGACGGGCGATTCACCGCCCGAGTGGGCACGAAAGCATGACGCGTGGCAGCGTGGCTTCGACGGTGACGAGCCGAGCCTGCCGACGGTGGCATGGGCACAGGTCTCGCCCAGTCGTTCAGCGGAATTGCGCGCCGCGTTCGACCTCTCCTGAACGGCGACTTGGACCGCCCAGGCTCGCTCAGACGGCGCGGGACTCGGGTCGTCTTGTCTGGAGCAGGGCGGGCTGGCGCTGAGGATCTGGCAGCCACTGATCGAGCCGCTGCAGCACCCGCTGCAAGTCCAGCGGCTTGTACCAAGTCTCCACGAAGCCGCAGCGGCGGCCGTCGAAATGTCTCTCGGCCGTCACCGCCACCGCCGGCACCTGGCGCCAGTGGTAGCGCCGTCTGAGCTCAGGCAGAAGATCACTGCCCCAGACATCGGGCAGTCTCATGTCCAGCATCAGCAGGGCTGGCCGGATGTTGGCCGCCAAGGCGGCCGCTTCGCTGCCGCTGGACGCCACCACCAGGTCGAGATGGGGGCGCAAGCGAAAGAGGGCCTGCATCAACAGCGCATTGGTCGGCTCGTCTTCCACATAAAGCACCTGCGGGCGGCCGGGCCGGCCGTACATGTCCAGTTCCATTGAGAGCTCCCTGCATTCCGGGATGCTCTGGCAATCGACATGCCGCCTCCGCCGGCCTCCGCAGGCGGACACGCACGACGGGCTCAGGGTTGCCGGCGAAGCAGGTCGTCGCGCCGCTCCGCGTCGAGCCCCGGTGTGTTGTGCAGATCGGTGTCGACCTGGCCTTCTTCCAGGTCATCAAAGGCACGCTTGATGACCGGCGACGGTTCGGGTGCCGTGTGCTGAGCCGTTTCGTCGCGCTCATGAGGCATCAGTGCGTCCGGGTCGCTGCCGTCGGCGATCACGTCGGGTTTCAGGTCGTTGGCATCGCGGCGGGTGGCAGTGGTCTGCGGAACACCGGGTTGGGAGGCCTTCATGGTCAGTCCTTTCGGCAATCTTTGCCCGATGACGTCGGGCTCGTCGATCAGCTTGTCGGCAGGCTCCATGCCTGCGATGCCAACCGGGATCCGAAGCACCGCAGACATGGGCATGTGGATTGCTGAATTTGTGCCGAGCGAGCACTTAGGAGAGGGCCTTCATCGCCGAACGTTCTCCCGTGCAGCAAGGACATTGGTGAACTGTCAACCCGGCTCGAACGCCCAGCCCCACGAACGAACGTTTGGCTCCGACCTTGACGACGATGCAATGCGTCTGATGCAGGCTGAGCTGAAACGATCGAACGATCGCTATGCCGACCTGTACGACCATGCCCCGGTGGGGTATGTGACGCTGGAGCGGGGAGGGCACATCACCGAAGCCAACCCGCTGGCGGCGTCGCTGCTGGGTACCCCGCTGGAGCACTTGTCGGGTCGAACGCTCATGTCTTATGTGCATCGTGCACACGTTGGTGATCTGCATCATTACCTGTCAGCGCTTGCCGCTGGGGAAGATCCCGGCACTCTGGAAATTCGCATCGTGCCGGCAGATGGCAGGACCGCAGACGTCGCGTGTTGGGTGGCGTTGGAAGCCGGGCGGGCCTCCCGCGGCAGGCAGAAATCGAGCGAGGCCCGCATCGCGCTCATCGATATCACCGACCGGGTACGCATGCAGGAGCGCGTGAGCCGGCTCGCGGCGATCGTGGCGTCGTCAGGCGACGCGATCATCGGTCGCGACTGTGACGGCCGCGTCGACTCATGGAACGACGGCGCCCGGCGGCTGTTTGGCCACGACGCGGCTCAGATGCTGGGGCGCCGGCTTGACGAGCTGGTGCCGCCAGAGCTGCGTGCACAAGAGGCCGATCTGTTGCACCGGCTCGGAAGGGGCGAGCGGGTGGCGCATCTTGAAACTGAACGCCTGTCCCGCCAAGGGCAGCGGGTGCCAGTGTCGATGAGCCTGTCGCCCATCCATGACGACTACGGCCATGTGGTGGGTTCGGCAATGATTGCGCGAGACGTCACCGAGCGGCGCCGATCCGATCGGGCGTTGCGCGAGCGCGTGCGCCAGCTGGATGTGTTGTCGCAGTCGGGGCAGGCGTTGATCCTGGGCGAACAGGATCCGGCCACCATGCGGCAGGAGCTGCTCGAGCGCGTCCGTCTGGCCGTGGGCTGCGAGATCTGCCTGGACTATCGGGTCGGGAACGATGGTCAATCGATCGTGCTGCTGTCGCACATCGGGCTGAACGAAGCGCAGCAAACGCTGCTGGGCGAGGTGCCGATGGATGAATCGCCATGCGGCGTGGCCGTGCGCCGCAAGAGCCGTGTGGTGGTGGATCATGTGCAGGACAGCCCCATGCCGCAGGCGCGTCGACTGCAGCAGGCCGGCGCACGCTGCTATGTCGGGTATCCGCTCGTGGCGCACGGCCATGTCTTCGGGGTGGCCGCGTTCATCTCCACCAGCCGGGATCGGTTTCGACGTGGCGATCTGCTGGTGGTCAAGGCGCTGTGCGACCAGGTGTCGGCCATGCTGGAACGCAGCGAGCTGATGGCGCGACTGCGTCACAGCGAGCAGACCATGCGCGAGGCGGCCCGCGCGAAAGACGAAATGATCGCCACGCTTGCGCACGAGCTGCGCAACCCGCTGGCGCCCATCCGCAACGCGGTGGGCATCTTGCGGCGAGATGTTCTGAACGACCCCGCGCGCGTCGTCTGGTGCCGCGACATCATCGAGCGCCAGGTGTCGCAGATGAGCCGGTTGCTCGAAGACCTGCTGGACGTGAGCCGCCTGACTCGCCACAAGGTCGAGTTGCGGCTCGAGAAAATCGATCTGAAACGTGCCCTCGACCAGGCGATGGAAGCGACCCAGCCGATGCTGGAGGCCCGGGGCCAGGCGGTGCGCATCGAGATGCCCGGGTATCCGTTGTGTGTGGAGGCCGACCTCACTCGGCTCACCCAGGTGTTCGTCAACCTGCTGAACAACGCGTCGAAGTACTCGGAGCCGGGCAGCGCCATCGAGCTGCGATCCTGGCGAGAAGACGACACGGTTTGTGCCAGCGTGAGGGACAGCGGCATCGGCATCTCGCCCGACCAATTGCCCTTGGTCTTCGACATGTTCTCGCAGCTGGCCCCGGCCATCGAGCGTTCGGGCGGGGGCCTGGGCATCGGGCTGGCCTTGGCGCGCGGCTTGGTTGAGCAACACCGTGGGCAACTGGACGCGAGCAGCGCCGGGCCGGGGCAGGGCAGCGTGTTCACCGTTCGCCTGCCCGCCTGTGAGCCGGTGCTGCCTCGACCGTCGCAGCTGCAGGCCGAATTGATCGCGCCGCCGCGCCGGCGCTGGTTGGTGGTGGACGACAACATCGATGCCGCGCAGACCCTCGCGACGATGTTGTCGTTGCACGGGCAGGAGGTTCGCGCCGCGCACAGTGGTTTCGAGGCGTTGCAGATGGCCTCTGAGTGGCGGCCGGACGTGGCTGTGCTCGACATCGGCATGCCCGGGCTCAATGGCTACGAGCTGTGCGCGCGGCTGCGCCAGCTGTTCGGCGCCAGACCGCCGCTGTGCATCGCCTGCACCGGGTGGGGCCAAGCCAGCGACCGCGACGCCGCTCTGGTGGCGGGGTTTGACCATCACTGGGTCAAGCCGATTGAGTACGAGGCACTGCTGGGACTGCTCGACAAGGTGTGATCCGGAGCCACCGCGGGCCGAGGTCGATCGGTGCAGGCGCCTCGCAGCGTAGGCGGATGCAGCGACCTGCGTTCTGCGATCAAGGGCCGGGCATTCCGATTGCCCAAGGCCGCGAGGGTGGGCCGGCTGGCAAACCCTCGCTGTACTGATTGAGGCCTGCCATGTCCACTCTGCCGGTGAACCGTGTCGATTCGCTCCCTGCCGATGCGTTACCGCCCGGGGGTGGGCTGGCTTCACCGACGCCGGTGCGATGGGGTGACGGTGCCCTGGTCGGCCTGTTCGCCATCGCCCTGATCGGGCTGTTGAAGGCGGCCTCGGCCGTGCTCGTGCCGATCAGCGCTGCGCTGGTGCTCACCTTTGTCTTTGCGCCGGTGGTTCGGAGACTGCGGCGGCACGGCATCCACGAAGCAGCAGGGGCGGGCATCGTGGTGGTGGCGTTGATCGCCACCACGCTGCTCGCGTTCAGCTCCCTGGCGGGGCCGGCCACGCAATGGTGGGAGCGCGCGCCGACCACCCTCGCCCAACTGATGGACCGCTTCGATCACCTTCGGATCGGCTCTCGCAACGAGGGTCAGCGCGAGACGGGGGGGCCGATCCCACCAGCGCGATCCGGCGCTGCCAGCGCCACGCCACCGCAGGCCTTGCCTTCGGATTCGATCAAGGAACAGCTGGCCACCGAAGGGGTGGCGCTGACGCGGGTGGTGATCGGCCGGCTGCTCTTCTTTTGCGTGTCGGCGGCCGCCACGGTGATCCTGCTGTACTTCCTGCTCGCGTCGGAGCATTGGGTGGTTTCCCGCAGCGTCGAGGCCATCCCGCGGCGGCGTTCGCGTGCCTTGTTTCTGGGAGGCCTTCGCAGCGTTCAGCGGGAGATCTCGCACTTTCTCAGCTCGCTGGCGCTGGTGAACTTCGGCGTGGGCTTGGCGATGATCGTCGCCACGTGGTGGCTCGGTTTGCCGAATCCGGTGCTGTGGGGCACGGTGTCCGGCGCCTTGAACTTCATCCCCTACCTCGGGCCGATCATCGCCTCGGCGCTGCTGTTGATGGCCGGCATCGTCACCTTCGACACGCTGCCGGCCATGATGGCGCCAGCGGCCGCGCTGCTGATCGTGCACGGTATCGAGAGCAACTTCATCAGCCCGTTCTTCGTCGGCAAGCGCCTGTCGCTGAGCCCGGTCTCGATGTGCCTGTCGGTGATGTGCTGGGGTTGGCTCTGGGGCATGGCCGGGGCCGTCATGGCGGTGCCCATCCTCGTGGCGGCGCGGGCGGTCTGCAAACGGCGGCGCAGCCTGCGTCTGTGGCATGTCTACATGGAAGGTTCGGTGCGGCCAGCGTCCAGCCTGCGGGCCCTGCTGCGTGGCAAGCACCGCGCCGAAACGCAGCGACTGGCCTGAGCGGGGGGATCTGCCTGAGGCTCGGGCTCAGGTGCCACCGCGGCGGCGGCGTATCACCAGCGCGATGGCTCCCAGGCCTGCGATCATCATCAGCAGGGCCGATGGCTCGGGAACGGCCACCACCGAGCTCCAGGGGCCCCAGCGGTCGTGTGACGCGATGTCCAGGGCCAGCGGCAGGGGGGCATCGGCAAGGGGCAGCGCGGGCGCCGCTGGATCGTTGATCTCGGGCCGCAGTGGCGGTGCCGGCACGAAGACGAAGTCACTGGCAGCCCAGAGCGTGGTGCCTGCCGTGTTGCCGGCCGCGGGGGCGACCATGCCGCTGGCCGATGCGAAGTCGATGCGCTGCGCCCAGTCGCTTGTGCCCCAGTCGCCCGTACGGTGGGTGTGGCCATTCAGGTAGACATCGGGCACGCCGACCCCGTGGGGTGCCTCGGCTTGTCGAGTCGACGTGAGCTCATGCTGAGGCGCCTGCGCCTGCGCCTGCGTCAGGGCGCTGGAGGCCCACACCAGAGCGGTGGTGGCTGCCCGACTCATCAGCTTCATACCTTCTCCTTGCGGTCGTCCTGCTCGCGCTTGGCGCCACCCGTGGACCCGCATGGCGTCGTTGGCGGTCGAGACCTTCACATGGCAATCGACACGCCCAATCGTCAACTGCCGGCCGTGCCCATGCCGTGTTTGCGGATTCGGTCACGCAAGTTGGGAGCCGCGCAGGCTGCTCAGGTCGCGGCTGCGCGGCGGCGCAGCGTCACCCCCGGGTGGGTGCGCAGGTTTTTCGGCAACTCTGTCGGGAACAGCCTTGCCTTAGGTGCGCGTCTGCTGGAGATCCGGTCGGTCTTGAAGTGTTTCAGGCCCCACCGCTCGATGCACAGCGGTGCGCCAGGATGCTGGCGAGGCATCCTGGCGCGGGCGTTGCTGCAGCGAAAGGCGCTTCAGCTCTTCTTGTCGAAGCGGTCCAGTTCCATCACCTTCGTCCACGCCTTGGCGAAGTCATCAGCGAACCGCTGGCCGGCGTCGCGTGTGGCGTAGTGCTCCGCCACCGCACGAAGCTCGGAGTTGGAGCCGAAGATCAGGTCGACCGGTGTGGCCGTCCAGCGCAGCGCCCCGCTTTGACGGTCACGGCCTTCGTACAGCCCCTCGGTGGCCGATTTCGACCAGCGGGTGGACATGTCCAGCAGGTTCACGAAGAAGTCGTTGCTCAGCCTGCCGGGCTGCTTCGTCAGCACGCCGTGAGAGGTGCCGCCGGCATTGGCGCCCAGGGCGCGCAGGCCACCGACCAGCACCGTCATCTCCGGCACGCTCAAGGTCAACAGATCGGCCTTGTCGATCAGCATCTCGACCGGCGGCCGCGGCGCCTGCGCGCCGTAGTAGTTGCGAAAGCCATCGGCCGCCGGCTCGAGCAGGGCGAAGGAGGCGACGTCGGTTTTGTCTTGCGTCGTGTCCATGCGGCCGGGCCGGAATGCCACCTTCACCGGCGTGCCGGCCGCCTTGGCTGCCGATTCCACCGCGGCGCTGCCCGCCAGCACAATCAAGTCGGCCAGCGAGACCTTCTTGCCGCCCTTGGCGCTGGCGTTGAACGCTTGCTGGATCTTCTCGAGTTGCGACAGCACACGTGCCAGTTCCGCGGGATCGTTGACCGCCCAATCCTTCTGCGGCGCCAGCCGCACGCGCGCCCCGTTGGCGCCCCCTCGCATGTCAGAGCCGCGGAACACGGCGGCCGAGGCCCATGCCGTGCGCACCAGTTCGGCCGTGCCGAGCCCCGAGGCCAGCACCTGGGCCTTGATGCGCTCGATGTCGGCCTTGTCGATCAACGGGTGATTCACCGCTGGAATCGGGTCTTGCCAGATCAGCTCTTCTTTCGGCACCTCGGGGCCGAGGTAGCGTGCGCGAGGCCCGAGGTCACGGTGGGTGAGCTTGAACCAGGCTTTGGCAAACGCCAGCTCGAACGCCTTGGGTTGCTCGGCAAAGCGACGGGCGATCGGCTCGTACGCTGGATCGAAACGCAGCGCCAGGTCGGTGGTGAACATGATCGGCGCATGCCGCACATCGGGGCGATGGGCGTCGGGCACCAGCGTCGCCGCGGCGGGGTCAGAGGGCACCCACTGCGTGGCCCCGGCAGGGCTCTTTGATGGCACCCAGTTCCACGAGAACAGGTTCGTGAGGTACTGGTGGGTGAAGCTGGCCGGGCTCGACGTCCAGGCACCTTCCAGGCCCGAGGTCACGGTGTCCTCCGCGCGCCCCTTGCCGCATCGGTTGGCCCAGCCCAGGCCCTGGGCTTCTGGCGGGCTGGTGGTCGGGTCGCCACCCACGCAGGAATCCGGCTTGTGCGCGCCGTGGGCCTTGCCGAAGGTGTGGCCACCCGCGATCAGGGCCACCGTCTCTTCGTCGTTCATGCCCATGCGCCCGAAGGTCTCGCGGATGTCCTTGGCCGCCGCCAGGGGGTCGGCGTTGCCGCCTGGCCCTTCCGGGTTCACGTAGATCAGGCCCATTTGCACGGCGGCCAGAGGCTTCTGCAACTGACGGTTGGCGCCGTGGCGCCCGTCGGCCAGCCAAGTGCGCTCGGGTCCCCAGTAAACGAGATCGGGTTCCCAATCGTCGGCGCGGCCACCGCCGAAGCCGAAGGTCTTCATGCCCATCGATTCCATCGCCACGGTGCCTGCCAGCACCATCAGATCGCCCCACGAGATGCGGGCACCGTACTTCTGCTTGATGGGCCACAACAGCCGACGCGCCTTGTCGAGGTTGACGTTGTCGGGCCAGTTGTTCAAGGGGTCGAAGCGGATCTGCCCGCCGTCGGCACCGCCCCGGCCATCCAATGCGCGGTAGGTGCCGGCGCTGTGCCAGGCCATGCGGATGAAAAGCGGCCCGTAGTTGCCGTAATCGGCGGGCCACCAATCCTGGGATTGGGTCAGGGTCTTGCGCAGATCTTCCTTGACCGCATTCAGGTCGAGGCGGCTGAACTCGCGCGCGTAGTCGAAGCCGGGGCCCGCAGGATCCGAAGCGGGGTGGTGGCGGCGCAGTGCCGACAGATCAAGCCGCTCGGGCCACCACGCCTGGTTGGACATCGGCGCCGCTGCGCCGGACGCGCCATTCGATGGCGCATCCTGCGCGGCGGTGGCCGGCCGGGTGTACAGGCCGGCGAGGGCCGCGGCGATGGCGAGCGACAGCGCCAGGGGCCGGGTGTCAGGCAGCCAGCGGGCGCGTTGGCGTGTGGGGGTGTGACAGTGAAGGGCGCTCATGGGTCTCCTCTGGGATTCGTTGGAAGTGACGAACCCAGTCTAGGCACGGCCCTGTTCTCACTGCGAATTGAATTTCACTACCTGTGCGATTGAAAGAAACTCGTGTCGGAATGCGACGGCATCGCGCGTCAAAGGCGACATGGGCGCATGGTGTCGAAAGACACTAACGCTCGAAAGAAGTGGCTGATAAAGCCCTGGTCGGGAACTGTCTCATCCGACGCTTTCGTGGCCTTCGGCGACATGGAGAAATGGGCGCTGGCGGCGGAGCTCTTGGGCCACGTCACCCAGCCGCACGGGGCGCCGGCCTTCGCGCAAGGCGTGCGCCAGGATGCCGGCCCAGCAACGGCGCACCATCGAATGATCCGCGTCGCTCGGGTGCAGTTCGAGTCGCAAAAGCGGCGCGGGCCGCAGCCACCACGACAGCGCGCTGTTCCAGGCTACCGAGGCCAGGCGACGCCATGCGGCACGGGTGCTGAAGACGACGCTGCGGGCCGCCAACCACTGTGAACCGGGCAGCACCATGAACCGATTGAGCGTGCAGGTGTAGGCGAAGCCGGCCCGCTGGACGGCCCGCCACGCGGAGGGGCTCAGCAACCATGCCGGCGCGACAAACCCGCGCATTGGCAACCCGAGAGCCGAGGCCCAACGGCGGCCGAGTTCGATTCGCGCGGCCGCCTCCTGGTGGCCGAGCGCGGCGAACTCGCCTTCGCCGGCGGTGTACCAGTGTCGACGCACATGATCAATCCAACTGCTGGCGCGGGGCCCGTCGTCTTGATGGGTGAGCCCGTGCAACGCGAGTTCGTGGCCATGCTGCGCCAGGCGCCTCAGCAATCGAACGAAGTCGGGGGTGGCGGGCTGGCCGTGCATCGCCGGCACCACCAACAGCGTGAGCTTCAGTGCGACGCCTTCGCGTTGCGCGACGCGCCGCACTTCAGACATCACACGGCGGCAGGCGGGCCACGTGGCCGGTGACACATCGTGCAGCACCACACTCAGACAGCGGTCCATTCGCGGCCTCCTGACAGCAGAAGCGGGCGAGTGAGGTGCGATGAATCGGTGTCCAGCGCGCCGCGTTCGAGCAGCCGCAGGTAGCGCTGCGACAGGCCGTCGATGACCGCAGTCCAGTCATGCGACCGGGCGCGCTCCAGCCCGATCCGAATCGACGCGTGGTCGCGGCTGACGAGGGTGGCGCGGATCGCTTCGGCCCAATCGGCAGGGCGGCGCGACGTGAGCGTGCGGCCGACGCCGTCGACCAGTTCACCGAGGCCCGCATGCGCGCTGGTGACCAGCGGGGTACCGCACGCCATGGCTTCGAGAGCGGCCAGTCCGAAGGTCTCTTGATCGCCAGCGTGGACGAATGCATCGCCACTGGCCAGCAGGCGCGCCAGCTTGGCGTCGTCGTGCTGCGGGGGAAACGTGATGACGCGGCGGCCCCGGGGTGGACGAGGGCCCGCGCCCATGGCGATCAGCACGTGACCCGGGCCCAGCAACTCGACAGCCTGGGCGAGCAACTCGAGGTTCTTCTCGGGCGCGAAACGGCCGGAGTAGACCAGGAGGCGGGTGTGAGGTGCGAGACCCAGGCGATGCAACAGCGCTCGACGCCAGCTGGCATCGGCCGCCTCGGGCCTGAACACCTTGGTCGATACCCCCAGCGGCTGATGACGGGCGTGTCGCACGCCGAGGCTGCGGAGCATCTCGGTCATGCCAAGGCTGGGGGCGAGTACCAGATCGAAGCCGGCATAGACGCGTGCCAAGTAGCGCTGGGCTTGCCGCGCTGCCCAACGACCATATCCGCGCCGAGCCAGGCGATCGCCAACCCAATGCGCCACCATGTCAGGCAGATTGCTGTGGCAGAAGGCGACGGTGGGTACCTGCAACGCCCTGGCCGCATCGAGTGTCGACCAGGCCAGTGTGAAGGGATCGGCCGATTCGATGATGTCGGGGGCGGCCTGCTCAATCAACCGCGCGGCGCGCTTGCGATCGGCCACGAACCGGTAACCGCCCGACCCCGGAAGGGTCCAGCCTCCGCTGTCCACGAAGCCAGGCCCCTGGACGCCGGGCGCCAGCAGCGTGTGGCGCCAACCTCGCGACACCAGGGCGCCTCGCTTGGTACTGATGACCCGACGAACACCGCCGCATCCCTGGGGTGCCCAGAACATGGTGGCATCGAGCAGATGAGGGCCGTCGGCAGGCGGCTTCTCGGGCACAAGGGCGGCATTGACGGTCGCAGGCATGGTGCAAGGTGTTCAGTACGGTGCGGGCGTCTGTCTGTGGCGGGGCAGTTGATCTGGCGCCCCAGGCGCGTAGCGCCCGCCATCCGTCGATCGATCTGCGGTAAGGGCTACCGGCTGCCGGCAGTTCTTGCCCGCCGGGCGCCGGTCGAGCCACGGCCGCGTGGGCCGTGGCGGTGCCTGCAGATCGACGCGGGGTCAAAGGAGCTGCATCAATTGCGGTCGCTGCGTGCAGCGCGGTCGGTCATCGACGAATCGCTCGATGTCGAGTCAGTGGTGCCGCCCGTCGAGTTGTTGCCGCTGCCGTAGTTCGACGTGCCCGGGGTGCCGGTGTTGCCCATCGAGCCACTGGTGGTGCCTGTCGCGTTGGGGCTGTTGAGGCCGGAGTTGGTGTTGGGGTTCACCGTGCTGGGCGACGACGTGCTGGTCGAGCCGCTGGTGGTCGAGCCATTGGTGGTCGAGCCATTGGTGGTGGTCGATCCGTTGGGGGTGCGCGTGGTCATCGACGGGTTGTTCGTCGTGGTCGGCGGGGTGGTGGGCGTCGTGTTGGCCGTGTTAGGCGTCGTCGGCGAGGTGCCGGTGTCGGGGCCGCTGGTGCCGCCCCCGTTGTTTTGGGCGACGGCGACGCCGGCGACCACGACGAGGCAGGCTGCTGCAGCACTGGTCAGGCGAGTAACGATCTTGTTCATTGAATGAACTCCATAGGCAGGTTGAGGAATCGCTGAACGTTTCTCCGGGGTCCGGAGTCACGCTGGCAGCGCCGTACGGCTCTTTCGGCAATCCGCGTGCCGCTTGCGCGGCATGCGGACTGCCCTTCGGAAAGTGTGTGTTCAACCAACCAAGGAGCAGCCCATGAGTTCACCTGCCACCCCCGGCTCGACGCTGAAGCGACAGCGCGAGATCCAACAGCAACAGGATCGGCAAGATCAACAGAAGGAACGGCAAGCAGGGCAGGACGATTCATCGTCCGCCGGCGCGGTGCAAGCCGGCGCGCGGCCGCAGCCCGACCGGTTTCCGGCCCAGCACCTGGAGAAACCGGGCCACGATGCTGACCTGGAAGTTCAACCTCGTTTCATGGCGCCGGACTACCGCGGCAGTGGCAAGCTGCAAGGCTTCGCGGCGCTCATCACCGGTGCCGATTCAGGCATCGGCCGTGCAGTGGCGGTGCTGTTCGCCCGTGAGGGCGCCGACGTGGCGGTGGCTTTCCACTCGTCGCAAGAAGACGCAGAAGAAACCCGCCGATGCGTGGAGGCCGAGGGCCAGCGCTGCGTGTTGCTGCAAGGCGATGTGAAAGACGACGCCTGGTGCCGCCAGGCCGCCCAACAGGTCTTCGACGCGTTCGGACGACTGGATGTGCTCGTCAACAACGCGGCGTTCCAGGAGCACGCCGAGCGCCTCGAAGACATCGATGACCAGCGTCTGCAGGAGACGCTCGACACGAACATCGGGGGCTACTTCCGCATGGCCAGGGCCGTGCTGCCGTACATGAAGAACGGTGCCAGCATCATCAACACCGGGTCGGTGGTAGGCCTTCGGGGCCATGAGAAGCTGCTCGACTATGCCGCGACGAAGGGGGCCATTCACGCGTTCACCAAGTCCTTGGCGAGCAATCTGCTCGATCGGGGCATTCGGGTCAATGCAGTGGCGCCCGGGCCGGTGTGGACACCGTTGAACCCGGCGGACAGCCCGGCCGAGAAGGTGGCCACCTTCGGGCAGCAAAGCGACATGAAGCGGGCGGCGCAGCCGGAAGAGTTGTCACCTGCGTACGTGTTCCTCGCGGCACCGGTGTGCTCGGGCTACATCAGCGGCATCGTGCTGCCGGTGACCGGCAGCGTGGGCGCCATCTGACGGGGCCGGGCTTGCGCAGGCCCGTGGCGGGCAGGGCACGACGCTTGCCATTCCCCTCGGACCGCTTTCATCCCGTGGTCATCATCACAAGGAGTTGCTGACATGAATCTCATCATCTGGCTGGTTATCGGTGGTTTGCTCGGCTGGGTCGCCAGCCTCATCATGCGGACTGACGCCCAACAAGGCGTGCTGCTCAACGTCGTGGTCGGCATCGTCGGCGCGCTGTTGGGCGGTTGGTTCATTTCGCCCATGGTCGGTGTGCCCACGATCAATGAAGGCGCATTCAGTGCGGGCGCCCTGTTGGTGTCGCTGGTGGGGGCCGTTATCCTGCTGGCCATCGTGAACCTGGTGCGTCGCGGCACTGTCCGCTGAAACGTCGCACCCATCGAAACGCAGCGCGCATGTCTGATGAATCTTCCAATCCCCTTCCCGGGGGCGGTGCAAGCAGCGAGCACCGTGCCGACACGCTGGTGGATGCACTGCAGGCGCTGCTGCGCGAACTGCCTGGCCTGGTCAGCGACCGGGTCGAGCTCTTTGCCCTTGAACTGGCGCGCGCCGGCCAGGCGCTGGCGCGCATCGTGGCCTGGGTGGTGGCGATCGCCATCCTCGGCGTGACGGCGTGGATCGCGCTGTGGGCCGGCGTGGTGCTGGCGTTGGTCGAGCTGGGCCTGCACTGGACGCTGGCGCTGCTGCCTGTGTTGCTCATCAATCTCGGTGCTGTGGCGTTCGCGATGAGGCAGGTGCGTCGACTGACCCCTCGGTTGAGCCTGCCGGCGACGCGCCGCCACCTGACCTTCTCTGCCGATGCGCTGCCGCGCGGCGATGCCCCACCCCCGGACGACCATGGGCCAGCTGACTCCCACTGAAGACGCGCAAGACCTCGAGACTCGCATCCAGCGCGCCGAAATGGCGCTGATCGCCCGCGAACAACGGGTGCGGGCGCGATGGGGGGCCTTGACGCAGCGGGCCCAACGCGCCCGCGATCCGGCGCTTTGGGTGGCCCGCTGGGGCCCACCCGTGCTGGGGGGCGTGTTGGCGGCAGGGGCTGCCTGGTGGGTATGGCGGCGTTCAGGGCGACGCGCCCGCACTTCAGACCACCACGCGGCCGATCAGGCCGACCAGCGCGAGCGCGCCAGTCGGCATCGCCACGACCCTTCAAGCCGCGGCGGCCGCGCATCGCGGCCTCTGGGCTGGCTTGAGATGCTCGCCATCGTGTGGCCCTTGTTGCCCGCCGCCTGGCATCGCCGTTGGGGCGCGACCTCGACGGCGGCCATGATGAATCTCGGCTCGGTGGCCGCACGGCACCTGATGCAGGTGCTGGACCGCGCACGCGAGCCCGAGGGCCCGCTGCCGCCGCTGCACACCGTGGCGCATGTGGATTTGGCCCGTTATGCCGGCACCTGGCACGAAATCGCCCGGTTGCCCCATGACGAGGAGAACTTGTGTGATGGCCAACCCGAAGCGCGCTACGCGCTGCGGGGTGACGGCGGCGTCGAGGTGGTCAATCGCTGTGTCGATGCCGAGGGCCGCGAACATGTGGTCGTTGGCGAGGCGAGGCAGGTGCCCGGCGGGCATGGAGCGAGGCTGGAAGTCACGTTCGCGCCGGCTTGGCTCCGCTGGCTGCCTTGGGCGTGGGTCGACTACTGCATCCTGCACCTTGACGAGGGATACACCGTCGCGCTGGTCGGCGAACCGCGCCGACGCCAGCTTTGGATCCTGGCGCGGCGGCCGGTGATCGAACCGGCCGTGTTCGACCAGTTGGCAGCGATCGCCGAAGCCCAGGGCTTTCCGGTCGACCGACTGGTGCTCTCCGCCCCGCCGGGGCCGGATGGGCACGCCTTTGACGACGACGCGCCGCGGGCCAACGCGGTGCCCGACTTCCCACCGGGCTGAGCGCCTGAGTCGTTTTCGTTGATGCTGGCCAGCGCCGAAAGGCGCTCGCTCTCTGAGCTGTGGGCCGCCCCTGCCACGGCTTGGCGGGGCAAGGCCGGGTCAGCCTCCTGGGGCGGCGCCGGGCGCGGTGGCGGCCAACAGCGGGCGCAGCCGCTCGACCAGCTCGGCGTAGCGGGGCCCGCCTTGCCGCTGCAGCGCTTTCACCTGGGCCTCCAGCTCGGTCGCAGTCTGGTCGTATTCATGTCGCTTGATGGCCTCGATCTCGCTGGCGATGGCCTTCAACTTCGCGAGCGACTCCGCGGTTTCGGGTGCGGTTCGATCGGCCTGCTCGGCCAGCGCCAGCAGCACCTCGGTGATCAGCCCCAGTTGCTTGCCATAGCTGGCCACGCCGAAGGCCTTTTCCTCGATGTCGGCATGGCCGGCAGTCGGTGAGATGCCCTGGAAGAACCAGTGCGTGTTGGGTTCAACCCGTTGGGCCACATCGCCGCTCCATGGGAAGTGGAACTGCGGCGCCCAGAACCAGAGCCAGGGAAACATCGGCACTCCTTTCTGTTCAGCAGGCCAGGCATCAAGCCGGTCGGCCAGGCATGGGCACGGGCGACGCGTCGAACAAGCTCAACTCGGGTGGCTGGGTGGTCATCGTCGACAGCGCCTTGGCGAATTCTCGGGAGGCGGGCACGGCGAAGTGGGCCTGGAGCGCCGCCATGTCCTGCCACTGTTCGACGAACACCAGCCGGTGCGGATCTTCGGTGTCGCGGTGCACAGCGTGGGCGAGGCACCCGGGCTCGGCGCGCGAACGTTCGACGTGCTCCTGGCTGAGCGCCAGGGCCTCATCGATTCGGCCGGCTGCCGCCACCACACTGGCGAGGATGATGATCATGGGTGCATCCCGGAGATGAGGGCGCATTCTGCGCGAGACCGGCGTGATCTGCTAGGTGCAAGTGGCCCGTGGCAAGCGGCCCGCCCGCCATGGCGACAGAATAGGCGGCCTCTTGTTGACGCCCGGCCGGCGCCGGGCCATGAATCGCGATGAAATTCATCTCCGTTCGCGTTCGCTCTGCCATCGTGATGCACGGCTACACCGACGACAACCAGGAGATCGTCGAAGAAATTCGCGACGAAGCCTTTGTCGAGAAGCTGGTGGCCATCGAGCGCATCCAGTCGGTGTCCGAGAAGTACCTGCTCGTCAACTCTTCGCATGGGCGGGTGATGTACTGGGAGTACGAGGGTGGCTTTGCGGCCCTGAAGGCCCGTCTGGACAGCGCCGGCCTCTTGATCGGCTGACAGGCTGAGAGCTTCGCCCATGAACGCCTTGCACGGCCGAAAGTGATCCTCGCGCTCGATGTGCACTACGCAGCCGACCACTCGGTGGTGGCCGGTGTCGCGTTCGACCGATGGGACGATTCGCGTCCTAAGCGCAGCTTTGTCGAACGGCTGCCACCGGCCGCCGAGTACGAGCCTGGCCGCTTCTACCAGCGCGAGCTGCCGTGCCTGCTGACACTGATTCGGGCTCATGACCTGCATCCCCACTGCGTGGTGATCGATGGCTATGTCTACCTCGATGGCGCGTCCGAGCCCGGTCTGGGCAACCACCTGTACCACGCACTGCAGGCCACGACGGCCGTCGTCGGCGTGGCCAAGACATCGTTCCGCGCAATCGGGCCAGAGTTCCAGGTGCTGCGGGGCGGCAGCGAGCGCCCGCTGTACGTGACCAGCATCGGCATGGCCCTGTCCGACGCCAAAGCAGCGATCGCGGGCATGCATGGGCCGCATCGCCTTCCCACCCTGCTGAAATGGGTCGACCAGCTGTGTCGCGGTCGCGTGCCGGCGGGGCCGGGGCCTCAGGGGGTAGGTGTTTGAGGCCCGCGGCCGTAGAGGATCGACTGCACCACGCCCGACTTGAATCGAACCGTGGCCATCAGGTTGCCCGGGCCGCGGTCATAGACCCACTCCTCGATCGGTTGGCAGGGTGCCGCCGCGGCGTAGGCGCCGGGCACCGGTTGCAAGGTGCCTGATTGCACCCACGGCGCGCAGTAGCTGTCCTTCAACAGCGGCTCGCCGCACTTGTAGAGCACCGCGAGGCGCGATTCGCCCTCGCCCGTGATGGCGCCGTTGCAGCGCAGGGTCTCGGCCTGTGCCGACACGGCCGGCACGAGCGCGAGTGTCGACATCCACACGAACGGGGCCAGGAAACGCAGCTTCATCCACCACCTCGCAGCGGCGCCCGCAGCCGTGGCGCCGATCCGCGAGATTGTGCGCGATGGTGGCGTGGGCGGCTGCCCCTACGTCGCAGCAGACACTGCCCGCCCGAGCGCGGCCACCAAATCCTGCGGGGCGCAGGGCTTGCTCAGCACGGTGAACTCGCCATCAGCAGGCCGTACATGGCTGAAGCCGCTGATCAGCACCACCGGCAGTTGCGGATGCAGTTGGCGAAGCTGCCGAGCCAGGGCGACGCCGTCCATGCCACCGGGCATGACGATGTCCGACAGCACCGCGTCGAACCGGGGCGGGCCGTCGCCGAACAGTTCAAGAGCGGCCTCGGCGCTGCGCACCAGTTGCACTTGGCCGCCGTAAGAGCCCAGCACGGCGGCAGTCACATCGCCCAGGGATTCGTTGTCTTCCACCACCAGCATCCGCAGGCCCGCGAGAGTGGCTTGTTCGCCGGTCTGTGTGGCGCGAATGGGCGCTGTGGACGGCGGCGCAGCGGGCAGCAACAACGAGACGGCCGTGCCCAGGCCGGGCGTGCCGGCAATGCGGGCGAGTCCGCCGGCCTCGGCGCAAAAGCCGTGCACCTGGCTCAGGCCCAGGCCACTTCCCAGTCCGGCTTCCTTCGTGGTGAAGAACGGCTCAAAGGCCCGGTTGGCCACCTCATCGCTGATGCCCGCGCCATCATCAGTGATGGTGATGATCACATAGTCACCCGGTGGCAGATCGGTGGTGTCCTCCGGCAAGGCGTTGCCCGCTTCGACGCACAGATGCCCGCCCTTCGGCATCGCGTCGCGGGCATTCAGTGCCACATTGAGCAGGGCCAGCTCCAGTTCGCTGCCGTCGACCACCACGGGCCGGGTGTCCGGTGCCACCTTCACGGTCACCTCGACGCGCTTGCCCACCACAATGCCGAGCAGCTCCTGCATGTCGGGCAAGGTGCTCACCAAGTGCTGGCGCTCAGGCCGGGTCGCGTGGCGCCCGGCAAAGCGCAGCAGGTGCTGGGTCAAGCGGCGGCCGGCTTCCACCGCGCGCATCGTGGCCGCCAACGGCGACGTCAGATCCAGCTGACCATCATTGCGGCGCTCGATCAGGTAGGCGCTGTTGCTGATGACGCCCAGCAGGTTGTTGACATCGTGCGCCACGCCGCCCGTCAGCCGACCGAGGGCCTCGACCCGCTGGTTGTGCGACACACGCTGTTCGGCTTCGCGGGTGCGCGCGATCGCTTCGTTGACCTTGCGCTCCAATTCGACGCGGGCACGTTGCTGGGCGAATGAGGCCGCCTCCAGCGCATTGGCCACGTGGTCGCATTCACCGATCCCGGTGGCGTGCGACTGCACTGGCTGGCCCGCTTGCATCTGCTCGGCCATGTCCCGCAGCGCCTCGACTGGGCCGACGATGCGTCGCGACACCCAGCGCGCGCCAGCGATCGCCATGCCGAGCAGAACGGCACCGCCCAACAGCAGCTGCAGCACCGCGGCCGGCACTCGGCCGGCGAATTGAGCGCGGGGCACGGCGGTGAGGAAGGTCCAGCCCTGGGACGACGTGCTGAAATAGCCCCGCACCGGAACGCCATCGAGCGTGCGCGATTCGAAGAGGTGCTCACGATGCGCCTTCATCAGGTCGCGCATGTCATCGGTGGCCACGCGTCCGATGTAGGCTGCACCGCCCGGCGAGCGCGCCACGATCATGCCTTGCGGGTCCATCACCGTGGCCACCCAGCCAGACGGCAGGCGCTGCTGGTCGATGATGTGTTGCAACTCGATCGGCAGGATGGTCACCACGAGGTTGGCCACCGTCTTCTCGGCTCGCCGCACCGGCGCCACCGCGGCAGCGTGCCACTCGCCGGTGTCCGGGTCGCGCACCAGTGGGCTGATCTCCTCGTTTTCCGACAGTGCCTTGGGCGGGCTGGGCAGGCCTGGCAAGGGGGCCGCTCCCGGAGGAACGTGGGTGCTCATCTGCACACCCGCTTCGGTCCGAAGCTCGACCCATCCGCTCAGGCCCTGCAGCGCGTGCCGTGCCTGGCGGTCGAAGAACGACCGCTCTTCGGCCGACATCGTGGGCACCTCGTCCAGCAAGCCCGACATGGCGAGCGTGCGGGCAATCGCAGCGCGCTGCATCAGCTCTCGATCCACCACCATCGACAACGCAGCGGTGGTGTCACGCAGGCCCCGCTCCATCGTCTCTCGCTCTGAGCGGAAGGTGTCGAACACCACCCACAAGGCGCCGGCCACCGCAGGCAGCAGCACCGACATCACGAGCAACAGCAAGCGAGAGCGGATCGATATCGGCATGAGAACTGTAGACAGGAGTCGAGCCGGGCGGCTGAGGCTCGGCTCGGACTGTAGAACAGCTGCGGCCGTGGCACCGCACGCGCCGGGGCGCGGCGGCAGTTCATCACCATCGAATCGAGATGGTGTGCCTCTCAGTTCAGTTGAGCGGTCGGCCATGGATTTCCGCCAGCGAGGTAGGCGGTGGGTGTCGCTCGCCGGGAGAGCGGTCACCCCAAAGGGCTGTGACACGGTTTCAGGCTCCGCGGTCACGGTGGGCGCTAGGGCGTGTTCACACTACGCATCGGGGTTCCGTAGTGTGAACATGCCCTAGACGATTTTGACGATGTTTCGCTGCGTTGACCGTGCTGCGACGGCGGCCGAGGGCGCGAGCTGCACCCTCGGCCGTCATTACTGCATTCCAGGTGGGTTCTCAGTTGCTCGGCGAGCGCACGACGATGTCGTTGCGAACCGATTTCACATCGGGCGTCTCGGCCGCTAGCTTGCCTGCAGAGTCCTTCTCGGCTTGGCTGGTGGCAAAACCGGCGAGTTGCACCGTGCCGTTGAGCGTCTTGACGTTGATGCGCATCGCGCTGACCTGCGGATCCTCCGCCATCTTCGCTTTGACGCGGGCGGTGATCGTGCTGTCATCGACGTACTGGCCGACGCTGCTCTGGCCGCTGGTCACCGCACAGCCGGTCGCGCCGAGCAGGGTGCCTGCCACGATGGCCGCGGCGCCGATCAGGGAGAACTTCTTCATGGGGATCACTCCTCAGTGGTTGGGCAGGCCATGGGGCAAACGGCGTGCCCGCTGATCATGGGCGGGGAACATGGCGGGGATCCTCAGATCTTTCGGCTGGTGATCGATCCCGACTCGTGCGCCGGGTATCGCGCGGGGTGGTGGGCAGGGCGGTGGCTCGACAGCAACAAGCCTGTTTCATCGGTGGGCGGCGCGTCGGGCATCGTGCTGAGCGGATCACGGGCCTCGGCCGCCAACAGCGCCTCCCGACGCCCGGTGAATTCGTCGCAGACGCTCTCCCAGTCGAGCGTGGCGCGCTTGAGCTGCGGGAACAGCTCGCCTTCTTCTTCCTTGATGTGATGCAACAGGTATTCGCACAGCACGGCAAAGCGGGCGGAGAACTTGTCATCGGCCGCGTTGGCGTGCTCCAGCTGCGCGATCAGCAGGGTCATCACCTCGTGTTCCACCTCGGCTTCGTCGACACGTTCGGGATCGCTGACGATGGGACGCATCAGCGGATAGATCAACTCGTCCTCGAGTTGGGCATGCACGCGCATCTCCTGCAAGGTGCGCCGGACGATCGATTCGCACAGCGATCCGTCTCGGTCGGCATCCAGCCGCTGAAACTCGCGATAGGCCCGCTTGAGGCGCCGATGGTCGTCCTGCAGCAGTTCGATGATGTGGCTGCGTGCGGCGGTGGAGGCTCGGCTGTGGGGGTGGTGCGGCATGGTCGAACTCCGTCAGGGCTTTCGCCCGACCGGCAATCGGTGTGCCGATGAGCACCTCGCTGTGCCACGCCTGGCTTCCTTTCTACCGAGTCGCAGCGGCAGGCTTTGCCGCAAATCCATGGGAATGTCCCGGCCGTCGCATGTCGGTCGTTGGGTGCCGGGTGTCTGCGGCGTGTGCAGCCCGTCGCGCGAATGGGCATCTGCATTGCCTGAAACGCAGGTCGGCCAGCGTCTGATCCGGTGATGCGCAGAGATCAGACATTCGATTTCTCGTTTCACTGGACCGGACGCGGGCATTGCCCAACGCGCGTTATGGCAACCGGGAGACTGTGTGGGAGTCCTTCAACTTCGATCCGACCAAAGGCAAGTTCAGAGCCTGTCGCCCCGCCTTCAACAGGCGGTCAGGTTGCTGCAAATGTCGTCGATCGACTTCGCCGCCGTGGTGCGCGGCAAGTTGGGCGAAAACCCCTTACTGGAAGAAGAGGATGGCCCCGCCGAAACCGTTTCCGAGCTGGCGGGGACTGACGCCTGCGTGGAGGCAGCGGCGCCAGAGCCTGAAGTGGAGTTCGCGGGGGAGTTCGGTGACGATCGCGACCTGTGGATGGCAGATCGACTCCCGTCGTCGCGACAGGCAGCGGATGGAGAAACGTCTGCGATGGACACCATGGCTGCGGAGCAGACGCTGGCGATGCATCTGCATGGTCAGCTGAACCTGTTGCCGCTGCCTCGGCGCGATCTGGTCCTGGCGCGAAGCATCGTCGAGTCGCTGGACGACGATGGCTACCTCAGGATCTCACTGGAGGAACTGGTCGGCTTCGCACCGGTTCAGCCGGCGGCGTCTGTCGATGAACTGCAGATCGCGTTGCGAAGGGTGCAATCCCTTGATCCATCGGGCGTGGGCGCCCGCGACGTGGCCGAATGCCTGAGGCTGCAGTTGCAGGCCATTGACTGTCCGCTCGAGCGCTCGCTCGCCAAGGCCATCATTGACGAGCATTTGCCGTCGCTGGCGGCGCGCGATGTCCAGTTGCTGGCCGGCCGGCTGGGGCAAACACGTGAGATGGTCAAGCGGGTCTGCGACCGCATCCGGCGGTTTGACCCCCGGCCCGGCTGGCGTTTCGGGCCTGCGTTGATCCGCTACGTTGTGCCTGATGTGACCGTGCGCAAGCGACGTGGCGAGTGGGTCGTCCAGTTGAATCCGTCGGTGATGCCCAAGGTGCGTCTGAACCGTGTCTATGCAGAGCTCTTCGCACGGCATCGACGCACGGACAACGCCGAGATGGCGGGCCACCTGGAAGACGCCCGGTGGACATTGCGCAACGTGGAGCAGCGCTTTGCCACCATCCTGGACGTCGCGTCCGCCATCGTGCGGCATCAGCGGCACTTTCTCGAGTTCGGCGCCATGGCGATGAAGCCGCTGCTGCTGCGCGACATCGCGTCGGAGTGCGGCATCCATGAGTCGACCGTGTCCCGGGTCACGAACAACAAGTACATGGCCACCCCCATCGGCGTGTTCGAGCTCAAGCACTTCTTTTCGCGCGCCATCGTCAGCGCTGGCGGCAACGCCTGCTCGGGCACAGCGATCCGCGAGCTGATCAAGGACATCATCACCGGGGAGGCCGCCAACAAGCCGTTCTCCGATGCCGAAATCTGTCGCCAACTCGCCACCCAGGGGCTGCGGGTGGCGCGACGCACCGTCACCAAGTATCGGCAGATGCTGCACATCGATGCGGTCGAGCGTCGGCGTGTGCGTTGACGGACGGAGGAACGGCAATTGCCGAAGGTGGGAGTCTTTCTCACCCCCATCCGGAGACCACCATGGCCAACAACCTGACCCAAGACACCCCATTCGCGACCTCCACGACGCCGACGGGGCCCAGCGGCTACGGCACGCCGCCGGCCTCGTCGTCCTCCGCCTCCGACGCGTCGGCCTCGCCGAACGGTGGCGATGCCGCTGCGGCCGCGGCCCGGGGCGAACGCTTTGAACGCGTGGTCAACACCGCGCACGCAGCCGTGGACGCCGCCGCCGAGTCCGTGGCCCAGGCCGCAGAGGTTCTGCGCGACAAGGCGCACCGGTTGGGCGAAACGGAACAGGCTTACGCCGAGGCCTGCCGCGCCAGCGTGCGCGAGCACCCGCTGAGCTACCTCGCGGGCGCGGTGATCGTGGGGCTGCTGATCGGCCGCCTCAGCCGCTGATCGGCACCGCGACACCACGATTCCCCACCTGGAGACCACTTGAATGGCCAAATCCCCCAGCAGACCCGACAAAGCTACGCCGCCAAAATCGGCTGCGAAAGAGGCGGGCACCCGGGCCGCCGCGCGCCAAAGCGCAGGCGGCCCATCGAGCTCAGGCAGCGACGATGCGCCCGACGCTTCGGCGCGCCATGCCGCGGGTGTTCAAGCGCTGGCCGCGAGCATGCCCTACCCGGTGAACAAACGCCTGGAGCATGGCCTGGAGCATGGCCACCATCCCAGCCCCGGCGCCACCGCCGAGCCCGCCTCAGCGGAGGTGACCGCCAGCACGCTCAGCGAGGGCCGTGCCTCGCGCAAACTCGGTGAGGGGCTGCCGTCGATCGGTCACAACCCGGCTGTGGGCCCTCTGGATCGTGTGCGCACCGATGCCAGTGCCCAGGCACTGACGACCAACCAGGGCGTGCGCGTCGGCGACAACCAGAACTCGCTCAAGGCGGGGCTTCGCGGCCCGGCGCTGCTCGAGGACTTCATCCTTCGCGAAAAGATCACCCACTTCGACCACGAGCGCATCCCTGAGCGCATCGTGCACGCACGGGGCTCGGCCGCGCACGGCTATTTCGAATGCACCCGTGCTGTGCCCGAGCTCACCCGCGCGGCCCCCTTCCAGACCGAAGGCCAGCGCACACCGGTGTTCGTGCGCTTCTCGACGGTGGCCGGCGAGCGCGGCTCGGTCGACACCGCGCGCGACGTGCGCGGATTCGCGGTGAAGTTCTACTCGGATGATGGCAACTGGGACCTGGTGGGCAACAACATCCCGGTGTTCTTCATCCAGGATGCGATGAAGTTCCCGGATCTTGTCCATGCAGTGAAGCCGGAGCCGCACCACGGCATGCCGCAGGCGGCGTCGGCGCACGACACTTTTTGGGACTTCGTTTCTTTGATGCCGGAGTCGACCCACATGCTGATGTGGGTGATGTCAGACCGCGCCATTCCGCGCAGCTACCGCATGATGCAAGGCTTCGGCGTGCACACCTTCCGGCTGGTCAATGCCGAGGGGGAGTCGCGTTTCGTCAAGTTCCACTGGCGACCGTTGCTGGGCACGCATTCGTTGGTGTGGGATGAAGCGGTAAAGATCTCCGGGGCCGACCCTGACTTCCACCGCCGAGACCTGTGGGAGGCGATCGAGGCCGGTGAGTACCCGCAATGGGAGCTGGGCCTGCAAGTCTTCACGGAAGAAGACGCCGATGGTTTCAGCTTCGACATTCTGGACGCCACGAAGCTGGTTCCCGAAGAGCTGGTGCCGGTGGTGCCCGTGGGCCGGCTCGTGCTCAACCGCAATCCGGACAACTTCTTCGCCGAAACGGAGCAGGTCGCGTTCTGTGCCGCGCATGTGATCCCCGGCATCGATTTCTCCAACGATCCGCTGTTGGCCGGCCGCATCCACTCGTATGTCGACACCCAGATCAGCCGGCTGGGGGGGCCGAACTTCCACGAGATACCGATCAACGCCCCCATCGCCCAGGTGCACAACAACCAGCGCGATGGCATGCACCGGCAGGCCATCCACCGAGGGCGTGTGGCCTACGAGCCGAACTCTCTGGGTGGCGGATGCCCGTTCCAGGCAGGGGCGCAGGGATTCGTTTCGTTCCCGCAGCCCGTGTACGAAGACAAGGTTCGGGGCAAGCCGCAGAAGTTTGCCGAGCACTACCTGCAAGCCACGCTTTTCTACAACAGCCAGACGGAAGTCGAGCGCCGCCATATCGCCGGTGCCTTTCGATTCGAGTTGAGCAAGGTGACGGTACCGGCGATTCGCCAGCGCATGCTCGCTTCGCTCGCCAATGTGTCCGCCGAACTGGCCGAGGAAGTGGCCAGGGGCTTGGGCATGGATGTACCGGCAGCGATGCCCCGGGCCCTGGACGAGGTGCCGGATCCTGAAGTGACCGAGTCGCCCGCGCTGTCGCTGACGGCACACCCGGGCGAGGGCGGAATCCGGTCGCGCAAGGTGGCCATCCTGGTGGCCAACGGGGTGGAGTCGGGGCTGCTCGGCAGCGTGGCGCAGACGATGCTCGATCAAGGGGCCACGTCTCGGTACGTGGGCCTTCGCGTCGGCCCCATCGCGACGGCCAACGGCGAGCCGATCGATGCCGATGCTTCGATGGAAAACTCGCCCAGCGTGCTGTTCGACGCGGTGGTGCTGCCGGGGGGCGAGGCGGCGGTTCAGGCCTTGGCGGCAGACCCGCACACCGTGCCTTTCATCCGGGACGCCTGGCTGCACGGCAAGACCATCTTGTCCATTGGGGCTTCGTCGACGCTGCTCGGGATGGCGGGTGTCATGGCCACCTTGCCCACCGGCGAGCCCGACCCCGGCATCGCCCAGGTGGGCCCGGACGACGCAGCCCATGCGTGCTCGTGGCTGGTGAACGCGATGGCGCAGCATCGGCACGTCGAGCGTGAGCGTGCGGGCATTTCGGCGAGCCCGCCGCCGCCGCGAGAGGCGACAGTGGGAGCCGGTTGACGCCGTGCCGCGGGGCCGACGCCTTTTCACAGGCGGTCGGCCCCGCGGCACTCGCCACCTGACGCGGCCGCCGGGCTGACCCGGCGGCCGCGTTCGCTCGCTTGCTCAGCGAGCGAAGCTCGATTGCAGCACTTCCTTGCGCTGGGCCATCTCTTCACCCAGGGCCAGCAGGTCGAGTTCGGCCTTCTTGATCTTCGGGAAGATCTCGCCTTCTTCTTCCTTCACGTGGTGCTGGATGTACTCGCTGAGCACCTTGACCTTGGCGTCGTACAGCTCCTCATCGGGCGAAGATTCCTCGATCTGTGCGATCAGCTCTTTCGCGCTGGCGTGCTCCACCGTGGCCTCATCGATCAAATCCTCGTTGTCGCCGAGGGCTTCGCGCGCCTGCGGGTAGAACAACTCTTCTTCGATGGTGGCATGGAGCGTCAGCATCTCGCAGATCTCCTGGGCCAGCGCTTCTCGTTCGTCGGCGTCGGCATCGCCCTTGACGAGCTTGTCATAGTCGTCAAACAGCTTCTTGACCTCCTTGTGGTCCTGCGTCAGCAGCTTGATGGCATCCAACTTGGATGACGACGAGCCGGACGTCTTGCTCGATGAGCGGGATTCGGTGGACGACGAGGTCGCCTTCTTGGTGGCTGGCATGCGTAGATCTCCTGGGCTGGCTGAGGGTTGTGGACGCTGGAATCAGGGCAATGCGTGTGCCTCTTCGAGGTGCACAAGGCATGCGCAAAGGGCGGGAGCCTCGCTTGCCCACCTCACCCATGCCGGCAACACCGCCGACTCAACCTAAGGAATCGCGATGCAACAGCAGAACCGCAATCAAGACGACACGAGCCGTGGCCAGCAAGGATCGGCCGACACCAACCGAGGGCAGGATCAGCAGCAGCAGGATCGCTCGAAGCAGCAACCAGGCCAGTCGGCCAACCCGCAGCAGCGGTCGGACGAGCAGCAGCAACAGCGCTCCGACAAGCAAGGCCAGCAGGGTCAAAGCATCGGCAGCGGCCAGCAGGGCGAGGGCTCACGTGAAGCGGGCCGCGAACAGCTGGGCGGCCAGCCGGGCCAAGCCGGTCAGAAACGCGAGCAGCGTTGATGCAGGGACGCGGTCGTGCCTAGCACCCGCCGCGCCGAATCGTTCAAGGGCCGCGCAGCGATGCGCGGCCCTTTGTTTTGGCCCCTCGGGCGTCAAGGTTTCGTCGCGCCTACTGCGGCCAAGGCCGATGGATGACATCGCACTGGCCGCGGCACACAATCGGCGTCAAGGGGAACCATCGCCATGGACGCAGGCCTGCAGGAGTGTCGGCGCGAGCCGTTGCTGGACGAAGCGCGCGCCCTGGGGGCGGCGGGGCGTCAGGCTCTGGATGCTCTGACGCGCACCGCGGCGCAGGTCACGCAGTGCCCCATCGCGCTGGTGAGCTTGGTCGGCACGGATCACCAGCACTTCCTCTCACGCCATGGATGGGATGCCGACGGCGGTCCGCGTGTCGACTCTTTCTGCACCCATGCCATCGTCCGGCCCGATCTGATGGTGGTGCCGGATGCGCTGCTCGATCCGCGTGTTTGCGGCAGCCCCCTCGTCACCGGGCCGCCCTTCATTCGTGCCTACTTCGGCAAGACGCTGATGCTCGATGGGTTGGCGGTTGGAACGCTGTGCGTGATCGATCAGCGCCCCCGACGCCTGAGCCCTGAGCAACTGAACGCGCTGGTCGGCCTCGCAGCGGGTGCGGAGGCGGTGCTTACTGCGCATCGACAGCTGCAATTGCTGCAATCCAATACGGAACGTCTGACCGATTTCGCTGTCGCCTCCGGCGACTGGTACTGGGAAACCGACGCCGCCGGACGCCTGTCGTGGATCTCGTCCGGGCTGGCCGAGGCGTGGGGAGCCCAGGGCGAGTTCTTGCCCGATTGCCTCTTGCCGGATACGGAGGTAACCGACGAGCACGGCCAGCGATTGGCCGGGTTGCTGCCATCGGCGCCGCTGTTGCGGCTGCGTGATTTGCTCGACCGGCGGGCGCGGTTTTCCCGCGTGATGATCCAGCGTGGAAGCGCTGCTCAGCCGCGAGCGCTGCTGCTGTCGGCCGTGCCGCGTCACGATGGCGGTGTTTTCGGCGGATATCGCGGCATCGCGCGCGATGTCAGCGCTCAGGCGCTGGCCGAGCGCGAGGCGCGCCGGGCGAGCCGCGCGTTGGAGCGCATCGCCGCCGAGGTGCCAGGGGTGATCTATGAGTTTCGCGTGTATCCGGATGGCCGCGCGGCGATGCCGTACGCGAGCGACAACCTGGCGACGCTGTATGAGCTGAGGCCAGAAGAAGTGCGCAACGACGCCTCGGCGATTCTTCAGCGCCTGCATCCCGACGATGCGGTGCGCGTGAGTGAGACCGTGGCCCGCGCTGCCGCCAGCCTCACGCGCTGGCGCGCCACATACCGCGTCCGCCTGCCCACACGAGGCGAGCGGGTGCTGTTCGCACAGGCCATGCCCGAACAACAGCCCGACGGCAGCGTGGCCTTCTACGGGGTGATCAGCGATGTGACCGACGAGGTGCGCGAGCGCGAGCAACTCGATGCGATGCGCATCGAGCGAGACACAGCGGCTCGCTCGGCCGAGGCCAGGGCCGAGCTGATGTCGCGGGTCAGCCATGAGTTGAGGACGCCGCTCAACGCGATCGTCGGCTTCTCGCAATTGCTTCGGCTGCGCTTTCCTGACACTGTCACTGAGCCCGGCCGATCGGCCCGGCACATTCACCACGCCGGCGAGCACCTGCTCGCTTTGATCAACGACATGCTCGACATCTCGGCCATCGAGGCCGGGCGCATCGAGATGCATCCGACCACCATCTCGGTGCGCTCCGCCATCGACCGTGCGATCGACATGGTGTTGCCGCAGGCCGCCGAGCGCCACATCAAGTTGTGCGTCGACGTGGCGCCGCAGGTGGAAGGGGTGATGGCGGACGAACGGGCCACGCGGCAGGTGCTGCTGAACCTGTTGGCCAATGCCATCAAGTTCGGCCCTCTTGATTCGACGGTCACCGTGAAGGCCCGGCGCCACGGCGATGATCAGGTCGATTTGCAAGTCTGGGACGAGGGCGCGGGTGTGCCCGTGGCACAGCGCTCCCGCCTGTTCGAGCCGTTTGTGCGGGTGGCTGCCGAAGACCGTCCCGCCGGCAGCGGCCTGGGGCTCACCATCAGCCGCAAGCTGGCGCGCTTGATGGGTGGGGATGTCACGCTGGACGATTCCGTGTCGAGGACCTGCTTCGTGCTGAGCCTGCCGGCGGCAACCCTGAAACCGATGGAGGTGGCAGACACCGACTTCCAGGGGTTGGAAGCCTTGCCCTCCTTGCGCTCGACGCGTCGGCTGCTCTATATCGAGGATGACCCCGTCAACGCCCTGGTGATGGAGGGCTTCATGCGGCTCATCCCCGGTGTTCAGATGGAGGTCGCCACCACGTGTGCCCAAGGGTTGATCGCGGCGCAATCGCTGCCCGATCTGATATTCCTCGACATGCACCTGCCCGATGGGACGGGGTTCACCGTCCTCGAAGCCTTGAAGGCCGATGAGCGCACCCGTGGGATTCCCGTCGTTGCGGTCAGTGCGGATGCCATGCCTGAGCAGATTGACGCGGCAATGCGCTCGGGGTTTGAGGGCTACCTGACCAAACCGATCGACCATCGCTCGCTGAACGAGACGCTGCTGCGGCAGTTCGAACGAGGCCTGCAGCGCCTGTTGGGCCCTGCCGAGGCCTGAGACGTTCGATCCCCGGCGGCCCGGCGGGGTCGGGCGGGCCGAGGGACGCTCAGTTATCGCCGCGCCCGTGGTCTTGGGGTGGGCCGCCTTGGCTAGATGGGCCTTCTCTCAGCCAATGCCGGACCACCGCATCGAGCTTGTCGAGTGTGCAGGGCTTGGTGAGGAAGTCATCCATGCCCGCGGCCCGGGTTTCTTCCAGGTTGCTGGCCAAGGCATTGGCGGTCAGGGCCACGATGGGCAACCGGCCCGAGCCTGCTTCGCGTTCGATCGCACGCCAACGCCGGGTGGCGTCGAAGCCCGAGATGCCGGGCAGCATGCAATCCATCAAGACCAGGTCGTATCGCTGCCCCGATCCCAGGCGCTGCAGCGCTTCTTCCCCGTCGATCGCCACATCGCACGAGCAGCCCAGCCTTTCAAGCTGCGCTTCGACGACCATCGCATTGATGGCGTTGTCTTCCACCACCAGCACATGGAACTCGGGTTCTCTCGGGACCGTGGGGTGGACGGGCGGCAGCGGCATCGCGCCGCTGTGGGCGAATGTCCACCCTGATTGCTCGAAGTGATTCGCCTCCTCGGGCAGCGGGCCCCGGTGTTCCGGCAGGGGCAGGTCGAGCCAGAACCGGGTGCCGCCTTCTTTGGGGCTGTCGAAGTCGATGCGCCCGTCCATCATCGACACGAGCCGGCGAGAGATGGCCAAGCCGAGCCCGGTGCCACCAAAGCGCCGCGAGATCGAGCCATCGGCCTGGCCAAAGGGTTGGAACAGCCGGGCGCGCGCCTCCTCAGGAATGCCTACGCCCTGGTCGCTCACTTCGACACGCAGGCCGGTGCCACCATCGGCCCCCTCGGTGCCGAGCCACCGCAATTCGACGCGCACCGCGCCGCGGTCCGAGAACTTGATGGCGTTGCTGACCAGGTTGCCCAGGATCTGCTTGACGCGCTGGGCGTCGCCCAGCAGCGCGGCGGGGACGGCCGGCTCCACATGCATCGACAGGCCGAGGCCTTTGCTCTCGGCATACGGTGCGAACAGGTTCAGCACGTCGTGCACCAGGCGGCGCGGCGAAAACGGTGCCACATCGAGGTGAAGCTCACCGGCCTCGATGCGTGACAGGTCGAGGATGTCGTTGATGATCGCCAACAGGTTGCGGCCCGAGGTCAACAGCGTGCCCGCCAGCTCCTGCTGCCGCGGCGCTAGACCGGAGCGCGCGAGCAGCTCGGCGGTGCCGAGAATGCCGTTGAGCGGTGTCCTGACCTCATGGCTCACCGTGGCGAGGAAATCGGTCTTGGCGCGGCTGGCGGCCTCGGCGGCGGCACGAAGCCGTTCGGCTTCCTGCAGGTAGCGCTCTCGTCGTCGCAGAACCCGTACCAGCACGACGAAGGTGCCACTCAACAACAGGATGGCTGAGGTGGCGAATGCCGCCGTTCCGGTCGCCTGGCTTCGCCACGGGGCCAGGTACAGGTCGTCTTTGACGGCGACGGCCGCTGTCAGCGGATAGCCGTCGACCGGATGCCATGCCATGACCAATCGACTTCGGTTTCCTGCTTTGGCATCCCAAGGGTTGAATGCAGGCTCCGACGACGCGATGGTGTTTCGCTCGGAGGGCAGGGCCGAGTAGGCGCCGGCTTCACCGATGCGCTTTCCAAGGCCCTCGCCCAATGGCGCCCGAGCGATCAGAACGTGGTCTGACCGCAGCAAGGTCATGGCGGTGAGGTCGGAAGCGGGCTGTGTGCGATCGAGCCGGAGCATGCGATAGAAGTCGCCAAAGTAGCTGGGCGACAGACCGATCAGCACGGCCCCGAAGAAGTGGCCATGCGCGTCATCGAGGCGACGGCTGAGGTAGAAGGTGGGCGTGCCGTCGAGCCAGTTGGGCGAAGGGCGACTGAGGCTGGTTGTCGCCGCACCGTCCCGCAACGCCGCGAATGCTTCATGAGTGGCCAGCAGGGTGGGTGGCGGCGGGTAGGCGATCGAGGTGCTGACGACCTGCCCGTCGATCCCGAGCACCGTCACTTCATGGATGGCGCCAAAGCTGCCGTGTCGGGAGCGCAGCCACTGGTGGTCGGCCTCGCTGGCAAATTCGCGTGCCATCTCGCCCGCAGTATGGAAGTGTCGTCGTTCCACGGCCCGCTGTACCGCGTCAGCCACGTAGTCGGCCGAGTCGATGGCCTGGCGTGCATGCACCGCCAGCGCAAACGCCAGGTCTTGGGCGAGTGCTTCGGCCGAGAGCCGGGCTTGTGAACGCGTCTGCCACATCGGCACGCTCACCATCACCGTGAGCAGCCCGACCACCAGAACGCCTAGCGCACCTGTGGCCCGGCTGGCGGCGTTGGGGCCTTTGAAAAACAGGACTCGGCTGTAGGGCACGATGACACACCGATCATCGTCGGTGGATATGCCAGAAGCCCTGCCACAGCAAGCCACGTTCCTGGCGCACTGGCAGGTTGACGCAACGCGTCAAGACATGGCGGTGGGGGGCGGCAGCGCATGGAGCAGTTGGATCAGCTCGTCCCAACCCACGGGTTTGACCAACTGGGCATCGAAGTGACCGGGCCCGATCTGCACCGCGCCCTGGTCCAGGCCGGTGAGTGCCACGATGGACATTGACGCGCCGGTCACACGGGCCCGGAGTCGCCGACAGGCCTCGATGCCGTCCATGCGGGGCATGCCGATATCCAGCAGCACCACCTGGGGATTGAAGTTCTCCGCACACCGCAGCGCGTCCTGGCCGTCGTGCGCCATGGCCGTGTCGTGCCCCATCAATTCCAGCAGCATGGCCAGGCTTTGCGCGGCATCACGGTTGTCGTCCACCACGAGCACCTGCCGGGCCGCGGTGGCTGGCACCGAGGTCGTCGGTGAAAGTGTGGGGCGCGAGCTCATGTGGGGCTGAACGGGGCGATCAAGCGTTGCCGCAAGGCATGGAGTTGGACCCCGAGTGCCTGCACGTCGAGGCGACGCCTGGCCACGGGAAACAGCTCCGACTCCTCCTCGGTCAGGTGGTGACGAAAGTGTTCGGCGAGCACCTTCATTCGGGCATCGAGCATCGGGTCTGTCGCGCGTGTGCTGCGGATACGCGTGACCAACGCGCGCGTGGCGCGGTGCTCGACCACCGCTTCGCCCACCAGCGTCTGATCGCGCATTTGCCGCGCGACGGCGGGATAGAACAGTCGCTCCTCCAGATCCATGTGAACCAGCAGGCCATGACAGACCTGTGCCGCCAGGTATTCGCGTTCGGGCGCGGGAGCGTGGCTCTGCAGTAAGCGATGGTAGGTGTCGAACTGGTCGAGGAAGCGGCGGTGTTCGTGCCAAAGAAGGGCCACGGCGTCAGGGGCGTCCGTGGCCCGGCGTCGTGGATGGGCGGTTCGGGTGTCGGTGTCGGTCGTCATGCAAGCAAGGCTCTGCGGCCAGCGGCGATGTCCATGGCGTGACACCGTATCAACCTGGGGCTGTGGCTGGAAGGGGCGGGGCAGGAAGTTGCGGCCCATCCGCACGCCGTGGCGGCGTTCAGTCCTACACGGCGCGGCTGGCTACGCGGCAGTGCCCGATGGCCCGAAGACCGCTCGCGGGCAGCGTGCGCGCGGCCCGCTCAAGCGCGGCGGCGCCGGATCCGATCGATCGCTTCCTGGGTGTCAATGGCGATGCGAAGCTCGTCGCTCAGCCGTTCGATGTCGCGCAAGAGCAGCAGCATCAAGGCCGGACCGCACTGTTGCCGCAAGGTTTCATCCAACGCCGCGCAGCGCACCCGCAAGGCATCGGCCAAACAGGAGGGGAGCGACGGGCCGCGCCGGCGGACGATCAGCAGCCGCGGGTTGACCACACCAATCTCCATCGGGGCAGGCGCATCGCAACGTCCTTTCTTGCCAAAGTGAGCGTCTTGGCGTGGACGGCGGCAAGGCACGTGCCGAGGCAGGAGGCGGCGTGGACGGTCTTCGAAGGCGCGCGATGGGGCTCGGGTTGCGCCGCTGCGCGTGGCGCGCTGCTGGGCGATGCAGCGCCCTCAGGCCCCGAGCACCAGCCCGCCGATCAGCAGGAAGACCAGCCACGACAGGTGCCGCCCGCGTGTGAACCAGAACGGCATCAGGGCCGACAGGCTGGCACTCGCGCCGATGGCGGTCAGCAGTTGGTCGCGGCTGGGATCGCTGTGGGCAAGCACCAGCAGCAGATAGGCCATGGTGCCCCAGGGAACGGCGATGAGGTGCCAGACGAATCGCAGCGTGCCCAGGGTGAAGGCGGTGCCGCCCAGCAGCGGGGGCAACTGTGCCTCGCGGCGAGCCAGCCGACTCAGGATGTAGCGTTCCCCCAGGTAGGCGTGGGCCACGCCCATGAGCGCCAAGAGGGCGGCTGCCAGTTCAAGCATGGCGACGCAGCAGGCCGATGGCCGGCGGAAAGGTGAGCCAAAAGCCCGAGGCCGGCATGAGCGCGACACCGGCCAGCCCCAGCACCAGCAGGCCCCAGCCCAGCTGGCGCAGCACGGGGCCGGCGTCGGCCTGGCGCTCAAGCGGCGCGATCGCGCGCGCCAGCAGGGCGAGCGGCACGCCGAACATCAAGAACCACACCACCGCACCGCGCAGCGGATCGGCCCCCACCGTGTTGAACACGCCGCCCTGCCAGAGTTGGCGGAGCACCGGCCCGAACACCACCGCGCCGAACAGCGTGTGCAGCGCGGCAACGCCGAGCAGCCAGGGCGCAACCCACGCCCGGGGAGGTGAAGGGTTCACAGGCATGGGAGTTCTCCTTGGGTGTGGACGCGGGCGCGCCATTGGCGCAGCAGTTGGGTCACGCCGATGAAGCTGCGATCGAAGAAGGGCATTTCCGCCGGCATGTGGTTCAGGTGGCGCATCGCGGCTTGTTGTTGCGATGGCGTCATCCTGGGCGGGAGGGGATAGGCGCCGAAATCGCAGACGGCTTCCCGCCAGGGCGTCAGCTGCCAGTCGATCAAGGGGCCGATGGCCGGCCACAGTTCGCTGCGAAAGCGCGCCAGCTCGAGCTCGGGCCGAATCAACCCTTGCTGCGCGTAGAGGGCGTGCAGGGCGGTCGCGTCGTCGGCGCGGCGAGCCACCCAGCCGCCGTGCAGCGTGGTGACGAACCGTTCGCCCAGCGCCAGCGTTCGGCCGAAATCCAGCAGCCCCAACTGGCCGGCGGGCAGGCACAGGAAGTTGCCCGGGTGCGGATCGGCCTGGATGCGGCGCAGGCGCAGCATGTCGATGAAGCCGTCCCACAGCAATTGGCCGAGTGCATCGCGCTCTGCTTGGCTGGGGTCGCGCGCCAGCCAGGCCTCGGGATGCTGGCCGTCCAGGTATTCCAGCGTGATGACCCGCTCGCTGCTCCATTCGGGCCAATGGGCCGGCAAGCGAAGGCCGGGGCGGAGCAGGTGCTTTCGAAACCAGGCCAGCTCGTCCGCTTCACGGCGATAGTCCAACTCTTCGGTGAGCTTGGTCTCGACGTCGGACAGCACCGCTTCGAGCACCGTGTCTCCCGGCAGGTGCAGCCCCGCGCTGGGCGCGAGTTGCTGAAGCAGGCGACGCAGCAGCCGCATGTCGCTGGCCACCACCGCGGCCATTCCCGGGTACTGCAGCTTTACCGCCAGTCGCTCGCTGCCGTGGCTTCGCGCCTCATGCACTTGCCCAAAGCTGGCTGCGGCGAAGGCCTGCGGGTTGAACTGGGCGAACAGTTGCTCGGGGCCGGCACCGAACTCACGGCGCAGCAGCTGCAGCACCAGGGCGCGGTTCAGCGGCCTGGCCTGGTAGTGCGCCTGGGCCAGCTGCTGTCGCATCGGCTCGGGCAGCCAGCCGAGCTCCAGGCTCAGCAGTTGTGCGGCCTTCAGGGCGGTGCCCTTGAGCTGGTTCAGGCCTTGAAACAAGATCCGCCCCAACTCGGCTTGCTGTGCCGAGAGGTCGGGCGTGCCCAGGGCGCTGTGCGCCTTGTGCAGCAGGCGCTTGGCGCCCAGCCGGGCGGCGGTGGCGCCGCCGATGGCGCCGCGGGCCAGCTTGCCGGTGGGCGGGCAACCGCTCATGCCGGGCCCACCGCCGCGCGCACGCCGCGCAACAGGTCGATCAACGCGGGGCCGCGTCGCATCCAGCGCCCCATCTGGGCCCGCAGCAGAAAGCCGCCGAGCGCGAGCACACGGTTGAGCAGCCCGGCGTGCAGCACCATCACCAGCAACTCCAGGCTGAGATCGACCAGTTCGGTCGTCTCACCTTCGTGCGGTGATTCGTCCTGCAACCAGAAGGCGATCACGCCGAAGAGATAGTCGATCCACAAGCCGCCGAGCGCTGCCTTGAAGCTGCAGGGCGCGATCTGCGCGGCCGCTTCGGCTTCGTCGAGCAGCCGCTCCAGCTCGCGCTGCATCACCGCCTTGCCGGGCAGATCGGCCCCCAGCACGGTGAGGGGCGCGCGCGTGAGCAGATCGCGCGCCAGCGCGACGAACGGGCGATCGGGCCTCAGGCGTTCCAGCACCGCGTCCACCAGGCACTGCAGCTTCTCCTGCAGGCTGAACTGGCCCAGCTCCGGCGTGGCGCGCCACTGCACGAGGGCGTCGTCGATGACCAGTTCGAAATAGCCTGTGAGCAGCCGCTCTTTGCTGGCGAAGTAGTTGTAGACGGTGGCATCTCCCACGCCCGCCTCGCGGGCCACGTCTTTCAAGGTGGTGGCGTCGTAGCCGCGCTCGCTCATCAGGCGCACGGCGGTCTCGATCAGGCGCCGCCGCGTCTGGGCCTGTTGGGCCTTGCTGGTTCTCATGGCAACAGGCCTTCAGAGTTCCGACCACCTCGACACCGTGCCCCAGGCATGCAACCCGCCAATCAGCAGGCAGATGGCCGAGGACACGAGCCAGAAGAGGTTCGAGTTGTCGGGGAAGTGCGGCTTCAGCCACGGGAACGCAACGCCGCGTACCAGGTAGATGGCGGAGATGAGGGGCAGGGCCAGCTTCATCCCAGGCCAGGGCGAACGGGGCGTCCACCAGCCGGCGCCCGCCCACGCGTAGAGCGCCCATACGGCCAACACCGCGGCGATGCACAGGGTGATAGCGGTCGGTTGCCAGCGGCCTGCTTCGGCGGCGCGGGCGAGGCCCTCACCCGCGCCCATCCAGCGGTAGGCCGGGCCGCCGATGGCGACGCAGGCCAGGTGGGCGAGGGCGGCCAGTGCGCTGAGGCAGCCACCCAGCGCCAGGGGCGTGATGTGGGGCATGAACGTCTTTTAGTGAAATGACTATGGATTAAGTGCAGTCTAGACCGATTTTTAATTGACTTCAATGGGTTATTTGGCCTTCGCGGCCCGCCTGCCTCCGCGATCGCGTCGAGAAGCAGCGCCGCGGGAAAGCCATGAGCCCGCCCGGGCGGTCGCTTCAGATAATCACTAAACAACGCCGTTTAGTTGAATGTTTATTTGACAAGACTGAGCGGCGGTCAGACGACCTTCGCCGATGGCAGGAGCACAAGATGTGGACTGGTATGAAACGTTGGGCGGCCTGGTGCTCCCTGGTGGGCGCACTCGTGGGGGTGGCATCGCCCGCCACGTCGGCGGCGCAGGACAGCGGCCCGGCGGCGACCGTGCCGCGGCGTGGCGTGGCGTCAACATCGTGGGTTATGACCCGATCTGGCAATCGCCGGATCAGGCGCGTTTCCAGCCTCGGCACTTCGCCGCCATCCGCGCCGCAGGGTTCGACCACGTGCGGCTGAACCTGCACGCCTTTGCCCACATGGACGCCCAGCAGCGCCTGTCGGCCGCGTGGTTTTCCACGCTGGACCGGTTGGTGGGCGAGGCGGTGAAGGCCGGCTTGCAGGTCATCATCGACGAGCACGATTTCATCGCGTGCTCGAAGGAGGTGCCGGCCTGTCGCAGCCGTCTGATGGCGTTCTGGCAGCAGGTGGCGCAGCGCTACCGCGAACAGCCCGATGCGGTGCTGTTCGAGATCCTCAATGAGCCTAACGGACAAATGGATGCGGTGTGGAACGAGGTGCTGGCCGAGAACCTGCGCATCATCCGCGCCACCAACCCGACGCGGCGGGTGATCGTGGGCCCCAAATTCTGGAACAACCAGGATCACCTGGAGAGCCTGCAGTTGCCTGAGGACGATCGGCGCCTGATCGTGACCTTCCACTACTACGCGCCGATGGAGTTCACCCACCAGGGCGCGTCGTGGGCGCCTGAGTACCAGAAGCTCTCGGGCGTGACCTGGGGCACCCCGGCGGATCTGGACCGGCTGAAAGGTGATTTCGACCGCGTCAGGGCCTGGTCGGACCGCCACCGGCGCCCCGTGCTGCTGGGCGAGTTCGGTGCGCTCGAAACGGGCGCTACGCCCATGCGGGTGGCATGGACGAGTGCGGTCGCACGCGCCGCGGAGGCACGCGGCTTCGGTTGGTCGTACTGGCAGTTCGATTCGGATTTCATCGTCTGGGACATGCGCTCTGACACCTGGGTGCAGCCCATCCTGGGCGCGTTGATTCCGGAGCGTTCGCAGGCGTCGCGCTGACACGCCGGTCTCGCCTGGGCATGGCCCCAAGGGCATCGGGGTCGGAGCGATCGCAACACGGGATCGACGGGCGTGACGCGTGGCGATCGGGCAACAAGCGGGGCCTGCTTCTTCATGTTCTTGTCACCGATCTGTCATCGACCGTGGCACGATGGCGCCCGACATGCCCCCACGTCACCGGCTCATCCGGGCCGATCACGATGCTGGAGGTGCTTGGGCGGGTCGCTGCGGCGTCGCCAGCCCCGATCGAAAGGATGCGAGATGCCCCTACGTCCTGCCGAACGAGTCCCTGGGCCCGATGCCAGCAACCTGTGCGACAGCGGTGCCCGAGCCCCCCATCCCTGGGGCAGCCCGGATTCCGCCTTCGGGCCTGACCTGCAGCCTTGGCACATCGACCCCTGGCAGACCATGGACGCGGATTACCGCACGTGGCAGCAGGCTCGCTACCGCCAACTGGCAGATGAGTTCCACCGGCCCGACTGAAGGCTGACAGCGCCTGCGGGCGCACCGATCGCTGGCCGCAAGCATTGGTGCTCGCCTGCTTGAAGCGGGCATTGGGATTGCCGGTTTCGCCCAGAGCGGCCCACGGTGGCGCCGCGAAGGAGCAGCCATGGCGAAATACGGCGAGAAGGCCCACGAAAAAGTGGAGAAGGCGGTCCATGAATTCAAGCAGGGCGAGCTGAAGAGCGGAAGCACCGGCAAAAAGGTCACGAGCCGAAAGCAGGCGGTGGCGATCGGGCTGTCCGAGGCGCGCCGCGAGGGTGGCAAGGTGCCGCCCGAGAAGTCGACCCGGCGCGATTCGCGCGGCCACCAGCACTGACCGGTGGTGCGCGCGATGTGGTTTCGATGGATCTTCGAATGGGCCGCCCTGGCGCGCCAACGGGTGGCCATGCTGGCCGCAATGGGCCTCGCCCTGAGTGTGTCCGCCGCGGCGGCAGGTGGCCCGAGCGGCACGCCGCCCGCCGGCGCATCTGCCGATCCGGGCTACGGGCCCTCGCCCCGCCTGCCAGCGCCAGAAAAACACTTCATTCCGACGGTGCTGGTGGCACCGGCGCGGCCCTGGCCAGCCGGCACATCGCCCGTGGCGGCGAACGGCTTGGCCGTGAAGGCCTTTGCGACGGGCCTGGTGCACCCCCGGTGGTTGTTGGTGTTGCCGCAGGGCGATGTGCTGGTGGCCGAGACGAATGCGCCACCCAAGCCCGATGACAACCCGGGCATCAAAGGCATGGTGATGAAGGCGAAGATGAAGGAGGCCGGCGCAGGCACGCCCAGCCCCAACCGCATCACCTTGCTGCGCGACACCGACGGCGATGGGGTGGCCGACGTGCGCAGCGTGTTGTTGGAGAACCTCCAGTCGCCCTTCGGCATGGCACTTGTGCCCGTCGTCGCGGCGGATCAACCAGCCTCTGCATCGGCTTCGTCATCGACACCCGCTGCGGGTGACCCGGCAACTGGCGCCACGTACCAGCTTTACGTGGCCTGCACCGACGCGGTCTGGCGCTTTCCCTACCGCAGCAGTGATCTGCGCATCACCGCCCCGGGGGAGCGCCTCACCGATCTGCCCGCCGGCCCCATCAACCACCACTGGACGAAAGGCCTGATTGCCAGCCGCGATGGGCGCTTGCTCTATGCCACCGTGGGCTCGAACAGCAACGTCGCCGAGCGTGGCCTTGAGGCAGAGCAGGGCCGCGCCGCCATCTGGGAGATCGACGTGGCCAGTGGGCGCAAGCGGATCTTCGCCAGCGGCCTGCGCAATGCCAACGGGCTGGCGTGGGAGCCGGGCAGCGGTGTGCTCTGGACGGTGGTCAACGAACGCGATGAACTGGGCGACAACCTCGTGCCCGACTACCTCACCTCGGTTCGAGACAGCGCCTTCTACGGCTGGCCTTGGAGCTACTACGGCCGCCATGTCGATGACCGCGTGCAGCCGACTCGGACGGACATGGTGGAGCGCGCGGTGGTGCCAGACTACGCCTTGGGCTCTCACACGGCGTCGCTCGGGCTGACATTCTCGGACGGCACCACACTGCCGGCCCGTTTCGCCCATGGCGCGTTCATCGGGCAGCATGGCTCGTGGAACCGCGAGCCGCGCAGTGGCTACAAGGTCGTGTTCGTGCCGTTCGACGGCGCCTTGCCGGCACGAGGCGCGATGCCGGAAGATGTGTTGACGGGCTTCCTCAGCCCCCGCGGCGAGGCGTACGGCCGGCCCGTGGGCGTGGTGTTGGACCGCAGCGGCGCCTTGCTGGTGGCCGACGACGTGGGCAACACCATCTGGCGCGTGAGCAACGCCACCGTGGCCCGTTGATCCTGCGCTTCGCTGCCACGCGGCGAAGCGGAGTCAACCGCGTGGCGACGACGCGCGCTTTCGCCGCGTCTCATCCGGGCGCGGCTCCTCAGGGCGCTCTCGTCCTGGCGCGTCTCGCCAGCCCGCCCAGCCCCCGACCCGTCAGGTGATCGGTAAGTCTGACCAGTTCCCGGAAATTTCGCGCAAACGGGCGTGACGCCTGGCGTCGCCCCAGCCTCTTGACGCGGGGCGAAAACGAAACATTCGTCTTCAAGTGCAGCACTTGTCGTGCCCATTCTTCCCCGCTGTTCACGAGGGAAAAAGGGTGCTTGGGCCGGTGTGAGCGAGGCGGGACGAACACTGCAACCGTGTCGTGATGAAACGACGCGGTCAGCCGGCATGAAGCGTGCATGAATGAAGGCGTTTCCGAGCCACGCAGAACGAGTTCAAGCCCATGCTTTCGATCCAACGACACGCAGAACACCGACAACAGCAAACCTTGTCGCCGCGGCTCCAGCGGGCCGTCTGGCTGTTGCAACTGTCTTCGACCGACTTCGCCCACGAGGTGCAATCGGTGATGGGGCGCAACCCGTTTTTGGAGGGTGAAGAAGGCGAGGGGGGCGATCCCGATCCCGCCTCCAAGGAGCCGGGCCTCGACGCCTCACATGACGCAGGCGACATGCCCGCCACGGATCGCGGTGCCGACCTCACGGTATCTGCGGACGGGTTCGACGCCACCGCAGACGATTTCACCGACGGGGCGCCTGCGATGCCGGCGAGCGAATCGGCCGAACACGATGGCGCCGAGGCCTCGAGCATGGATGGAGCGGAGGCCTATCTCGATGCCGTCAGCAACGACGCGTGGTCTGGCGATGGGCTGACGCGGCTTCGCCGTGCTGAGGACGGTGAGATCAGCGCCCTCGATCTGATGGCGGCCGAACCGACGTTGACGGCCGAGTTGCACGCCCAGCTCGACCTGCTTTCGCTGCCCGAGCGCGATGCGGCGCTCGCCCGCGCGATTGTCGAATCGCTGGACGACGATGGCTACTTGCGCACCGAGCTGGAGGAGTTGATCGACCTGACCGATCTGTCGCCGCCCGCCACGCCGCAGGAGCTGAAGATCGCACTGTGCCGCGTGCAATCGCTCGAGCCGGCTGGCGTGGCAGCTCGCAACGTGGCCGAATGCCTGACGCTGCAGTTGCAGGGCATCGAGTGCGAGAAAACGAGGGCGCTGGCCCGCGCGATCGTCAACGATCACATGGAGTCGCTGGCTCGCCACGATGTGGCCAAGCTCGCCCGTGTGCTGCACGAGTCGCCCGAGCAGATCGAGGCGGTCTGCGAGCGCATTCGCCGGCTGGACCCTCGCCCGGGTTGGCGGTGCGGCCCGGCGCAGGTGCAGTACGTGGTGCCCGATGTGATCGTGCGCAAAGTGCGGGGGCGTTGGACGGTGCAGCTGAACGGTGCGGTGGTGCCGCGTGTGCGGATGAACCGCGTCTATGCAGAGCTGTTCCAGCGGCATCGCCGGGCCGAAGACCAGGCACTGGCCGATCACCTCAAAGAGGCCCGTTGGACCTTGCGCAATGTCGAGCAGCGCTTCGCGACCATCGTGCAGGTCGCCGAGGCGATCGTGGCTCGCCAGCACCGTTTTCTGGAGCATGGGCAGATGGCCATGCGGCCGATGGGCTTGCGGGAAATCGCCGATGAGCTGGGCTTGCATGAATCGACGGTCTCGCGCGTCACCAACAACAAATTCATGATGACGCCGCTCGGCGTCTTTGAGCTCAAGTATTTCTTCTCCCGTGCGCTCACCACCGAGAGTGGCAAGACCTGCTCTGGCACGGCGCTGCGCAGTCTCATCAAGGACATGATCGAGGCCGAGTCACCCGACGCCCCGCTGTCCGATGCGGACATCGCAAAGCAGTTGGCCCGCCAGGGCGTGCGGCTGGCGCGGCGCACCGTCACCAAGTATCGGCAACTGCTGCGTATCGATCCGATCGAGCGTCGACGCGGCCGTGCCTGACGAGCGGCCCGGCTCGCGGGCGCTGGCTGGGGCGGTGGCGCGGGGATGGGCACATGGGTTGCTCATTTGCCGCACAGGATCCCCTGATGCATGCTCAGAGCCCCGCCATCGCCGCACTGTTGGAGCAACTTCGGCAGCACGCCCTTGACGACCTGCGCCGCGATGTGCAGCGGCTTCGGGCTTGGCGTCCAGATGGGGACGCGTCTGGCGATCGCCGCGATTGGAACTTCGTGGCGGCTCAGGTGCTGACGGTGGGCGAGCGGCGCTCGCTGCCCTGAAGGCGCGCGACCTTGGCCACCAGCTGGTTCGTCATCGTCGGCCTGCTGCTGATCCTGATCGGCTTGACCGATACCTGGCGACGCGAGCTGCCCGTGTCGGCATCGGCGCTGTATCTGCTGGCGGGCTATCTGCTCGGCCCCAGCGTGCTCGGATTCCTGCAGATCGATCTGCAGCGCGACGCTGTGCTGCTGGAGCGGCTCACCGAGGCCGCCGTGCTGGTCTCGATCTTCGCGGTGGGCCTGCGGCTGCGCGTGCCGCTGAGCGATCGGCTCTGGCGCGTGCCCCTGGTGATGGCCACGGTGACGATGCTGCTGACCATGGCCCTCATCTTCGGGGCGGGCGTGGCGTTGGGACTGGCCGTCGGGCCGGCGTTGCTGGCGGCGGCTGCGCTGTCCCCCACCGACCCGGTGCTGGCCTCGGACGTGCAGGTGGAGCACGAGCACGACCGGGATCGCCTGCGCTTCAGCCTCACGGCCGAGGCGGGCTTGAACGATGGCACGGCGGGGCCGTTCGTGATGCTGGCGCTGGGCATCATGGGCACGCATGCGCTGGGCCCGTGGGGCGCCCTGTGGTGGCAGCGTGATCTGCTGTGGCCCACGTCGGCCGGTTTGCTGCTGGGCTGGGTGATGGGTTTTTCGTTCAGCCGGTTGGTGGTGTGGTTGCGGCGCGAGCGCGAGCAGGCGCTGGGCATGGAGAGCTTTCTGACGCTGGGGCTGATCGCGCTCACGTACGGATTGGCGTTGCTGCTGGAGGTGTACGGGTTTCTGGCGGTCTTTGCGGCAGGCTTGGCGATGCGCCAGTTCGAACGGGTGGACAACGCGGCAGCGGCCACGGTGGTCGACCCGGTGACGGACCTCGGGCCCGAGGCGGCCGCGCACCCGAATCGGGCCAGTGCCTACATGGCCCGGGTGGTGATGGACTTCACCCTCGATCTGGAGAAGCTGGCTGAACTGGTGGTGATGGTGGTGATCGGCGCGCTGCTGACGGCAGCAGCCTTCACGCCGCAGAGCCTGGGCATCGCGGCCGCCACGTGCTTCGTGGCCCGACCCCTGGCCGTCCTGGCCACGACGCAGGGCATGGCGTTGACGACTTCGCAGCGCCGGCTGGCGGCCTGGTTCGGCATCCGAGGGGTTGGGTCGATGTATTACCTGGCCTTGGCGCTCACCCACGGCCTGAGCGGCCCCGCATGGCGGCCTGTTGCCGATGCAGTGCTGGTCACCGTGGCGCTGTCGGTGCTGATGCATGGCACGTCGGCCACGCCGGTGATGCGTCTGTACCGCAGGGCGCGTCGCTCCCCGCTGCCCTCGCCGCCGCCATCCCACCGCTGAGGAGATCGGCACGGCACTTGCCGAAAGCTTGATCATGCCCATCCCCATCACACCCCTGCCTGAGTCGCCGCAGCATCCGCCGATGCCGCCCGAGCCATCTCGCCGGCACATCGAAGATCCTGATCCATGGCTGCCGCCGGTCCCTGTTCAGGACCCTCCGAATCAGCCCGTTCCCGCGCAGATCCACGCCCCGTTGGGTGCTTGGGCCCTTCAGCGGGCGACGCGCGTCGGCACGCTGTTCGCCTGAGGGTGGGTGCACCATGTTCATGATCGTGCGATCGTTGAAGGCCTTGCTCTGTCTGGCCGTGTGCTGCCTGAGCCTGAGTGTCGGGGTGCTGGCGCAGGCGACGGGGCCTGAGCCTGGCGCGCAGCCCTTGAGCAATGCCGATCAAGTGGCGATGCGCCAGGCGATCGGCGAGTTGCGCGTGTCGATGGAGCTGGCTCGCCTCGCGCAGCAGCGCGGCGGCAGCGAGCCGATACGGCGCCTGGGCGAACGGGCCTTGCAAGACGGCGGCCGCTTGGTCGCCGAGCTGGAGCGCATCGGCGCGGCGCGGGGATGGCGGATGCCGTCTGGCCTCTGGCGCGTGGGGCGCGCCGTGGTGGATGTCATCGGCGGCCTGAATGGCTCGGCCTTCGATGTCGCCTATAGCAAGGAGGCGGCCGCGGGCACGGCGCGCCTCGTTGCCACATTCAACCAGATGTCCTTGACCGCCACGGACGCAGAGCTGAAAGCCAGGGCGACCGAATCGTTGCCGGCGCTGCGCGAACAGCTGCAGGCGGCACGGGCCCTGGATCGCAACGTCACACTCGGCCCTTGAGGCCGGCAGAAAGTTCTCACCATGACTTTGCCTCCCTCCAGCGGCCTGCGCGCGCACGTGGTTCCGCCGCCCCCTGACACCGTGCCACCGCCGCCTCCACCCGAAATGCCTGCACAACCGGGTGACCTGCCCATGGAGGTGCCCCAGCCGGAACCGGCGCCACCTGCGGGCGGCGCCACTCCGCTGATCAGTTTGACGTTGCGCTGACAGTGCTGGGGCCGAGCGCCGCGGGGCGTTTCGGTGCCGAGTGACCCGAAAAAGATGCGCGGGGTGGGTACCCGGTCTGCGCTGCACGTCTGCCGGCGCGCTCACGATGACGCCAGATTCGGGTTTGTACCCGGCACGTTTTGTACGGTCGTACAACAAAATTTGTACGATCGTTCAAACGTGCTCACATGAAACTCGCCACCTATCAAGTCCACGGCTCCACGGAGATCGGCGCGCTGCTGCCGGACGGCCAGCGCCTGGCTCGCCTGCAGGCTGCGGCCCAAGTGTTCGAAGGCCGACAGTCGCCGTGGTTCACCGACATGCTGGCGTTCCTGCGCGGCGACGTAGCGGCCCGCAACGCCGCCCAGCGCCTGCTTGAAAAGTTCGATCGCGATCCGCGGCCCGAATGCGGCGTGGCGCTGGCCGACGTGTGCCTGCTGGCACCCGTACCGGTGCCCGAATCGATCCGCGAGTTCATGAACTTCGAGCAGCACGTGATCAACTGCGCCCGCAAGTTCGGCATGCCCCGCTGGCGCCAGCGCATCGACCGCTTCATCGAGCGGCACGTGGGGCGGCAGCACACACTTGCCTATCGCAGCAGCCTGCCGTGGTACGAGCGTCCGGTGTACTACAAGGGCAATCGCTTCTCGGTGGTCGGGCCGGAAGCGCAGGTGCAGATCCCGCACTACAGCCAGGTGTTCGACTACGAGCTGGAGTTCGGTATCTTCCTGTCGCGCGGCGGGCGCAACATCCCGCGAGACCAGGCCCACCAGCACATCGGCGGCTACGTCATCTTCAACGATTTCTCGGCGCGAGACATCCAGAGCCGCGAGATGGGGGGGCGGCTCGGGCCCGCGAAGGGCAAGGACTTCGACACCGGCAACGCGATGGGCCCCTGGCTCGTCACCCCGGATGAGGTGCCCGATCCCTATAACCTGCTGATGCAGGCGCGCATCAACGGCGAGCGCGTATCCGTCGGGCGCAGCAGCGACATGCGCTTCCGTTTCGACGACGTGCTGCACTATGTGTCGCAGGCCGAGACCTTGTACCCCGGTGAGTTCTTCGGATCAGGCACCTGCTCGGGCGCAGACGGCGTGGGTTGCGGTGTGGAGCACGGCCGCTTCCTGCGCGCCGGTGATGTGATCGAGCTGGAAGTCGAAGGCCTGGGCGTGCTGCGCAACCGCGTCGTGCCCGCGGCTGCTGATTCGCGGGCGGCACCGATCCTGCGCCCGCTGCAACCCGCTCAGGTGGGGGCCCGATGATGGCTGCCGCTCGACGTGGTGCGCGCGCCGCCAAGGACACGCTGGCCGAGGCCGCGCCCGACCGGCGCCAGGCCATCTTGCTGGCGGCGGAGAAGTTGTTTGGCCTGCGTGGCTACCACGCGGTGTCCATCCGCGACATCGCTGGCGAGGCCGGTGTGCCGCTCGCCCTGGTGGGCTACTACTTCGGTGCCAAGCATGAGCTCTACCACGCGATCTTCGAATCGTGGCAGGGCTCGATCGATGAGCGTGTGGCGGCATTGAAAGCCGCGGCCAGCGATCTCAAGGCACCCGACGCGCTGGAGCGCGTGCTCTGCGCCTGGGTGGTGCCGCTGGTGGAGCTGTCGCGTCACCCCACTGGGCAGTACTACGCGCTGATGGCCGCGCGCGACCTGATGTCGCCCACACCGGAATCCGAGCGTGCGCAGGAAGAGTTCTTCAACCCGATGGCGCATGCGTACATCGACACCCTGCAGCAAATTTTTCCGCGTGCCACGCGGGGCCAGGTGGCCTGGTGCTACCAGTTCATGCTGGGCGCGGTGCTGCACTACCTCACCGACGTGCGGGTCGAGACGCTGTCGCGTGGTGAGAACCGCGCCACCGACGATCACGGCCAGCAGGCGCTGCTGCGCTTCCTCGCCGCCGGGTTCCGCGGCGCCCTGAAGAGCGGCTGAGCAACTGGCCTGCAGACCATCACATCACCGACGGAGACAACCATGCCTTTGAACTTCTCGAACACCCGAAGGGCGGCCCTGTTGCAGGGCGCCGCTGCGGCAGGCGCGCTGTGCCTGCCCGCACTGTCCGCGCGTGCCGCCACCAAGGTGGCTTTCGGCTACTCGGCCGTCTCCGATTTCGCGACCGTGTTCATCGCCACCGATGAGGGCATGTTCGCCAAGCGTGGCCTGGAGGTCGAGCTCAAGTTCATTCCGATCACCTCGACCATCCCGGCGGCCATCCAGTCGGGCTCGCTGCAGATGGGAGGGCCTACCCCTACCGGCTACCTGCAGGCGGTGCAGGGCGGGCTCGATCACGTGGTGCTGGGTGGTGGGGGTGTGCTCTCGAAGACCTACACCGAGCTGGGCCTCGTGGCGCGAGCCGGCGCAGGCATCAAGACACCGCAGGACTGCGCGGGCAAGAAGATCGGTGTGCCGGGCATTGGCGCGTTGCTGCATGTCGCCTTTTCACAGTGGTTGAAGGTCAATGGCGTGTCGGCGCAGAGCGTGACCTTCATCGAATCGCCGTTCCCCCAACATGCTGACATGGTCAAGGGCGGCACGGTCGACGCGGTGGTGACGGGCGGGCCGTTCATGACCCGCATCATTGACAGCGGCGCCGGCTATGTGGCGTCTTACTTCACCACCTTCCTGCCAGAGGGCTATCCGACGGTCATCCATGTCGCCCGGCGCGACTGGGTGGCAGCGAATCCCGCCGCCGTGAAGGCCTTTCGCGAAGGTTTGCAGGAGGCGACCGCCTTTCTTCTGCAGAGCAAGAACGACGCCCGGGTGCGGGAGTTGTTGGGCAAGTACCTCAAGCTCGCGCCGCCCGCCGTGGCCAAGATGCAGATATCGCCGCCCGGGCCGGTGGTGACAGCCAAGCAGCTGCAGTGGTGGGGCACGCTGCTGCGCGACCAGGGCTTGGTGACCTCGAACATGAACTACGCCGACCTGGTCCTGAAGGCCTGATGCCATGTTGCAAGCCCTGGCTACGCCGCGGCCGGCCCCCGAGGCACAGGCCCGATCCAAGCCCGATGATGTCGTGCTGCAGTTCGACGCGCTGAGCGTTCATCTGGGCGGGCGCGACATCCTCACCCCCACCAGCCTGTCCATCCGCCGCGGCGAGTTCGTGTGTGTCATCGGCCCGAGCGGTTGCGGCAAGACCACGCTGCTGCGCGCCGCCGCGGGTTTCGTCAAGCCGAGCAGCGGCGTAGTACGCCGCCATGGCCGGCCGGTGACAGGCCCGTGCCGCGAGGTGGCCTTCGTGTTCCAGGACTATGGGCGCGCTTTGCTGCCCTGGCGAACGGTGGCCGGCAACATCAGCCTGGCGCTGGAGGCGGCTGGCGTCGAAAGATCGCAGCGTCCCGCCCGCATCGAGCAGGTCTTGAAGACGGTGAACCTGCTCGAACACGCCGAGAAGTTCCCGGGTCAGCTGTCCGGTGGCATGCAGCAGCGTGTGCAGATCGCTCGTTGCCTGGCGCAGGACCCCGAGGTCATCATGATGGACGAGCCCTTCGGCGCCCTTGACGCGATGACGCGCGAGCGGCTGCAAGACGAGCTGGCCCAACTCGTTCGCGAGCGCGGCCTCACGGTGATGTTCGTGACCCACGATCTCGAAGAGGCCATCTACCTGGGCGACACGGTGCTCGCGCTGCGGGCCCGGCCGGGCGCCGACCGGCCCAGCCTGGCCCGCTCGATCGAGGTGGCCATTCCGCGCCCTCGCCACCAGTTGGCCACCCGCGAGCACCACGAGTTCCTGCGGCTTCGCCGTGAGTTGTATGCCTACCTCGACCATGGCCAAGCCTGACCGCGCGCCGCTCACCCGGCGCTGGCTTCGCGCTGTGGCCTTGCCCGCCGTGCTGCTGCTGGCGCTGGAGGTCTACGCCCGTGGCTGGGGCCAGGGCAGCGACTCGCTCGCCCCGCCCACCGCAGCCGCGGTGGCCTTCGGCCGGTTGGTGGCCGACGGCTCGTTGTGGGAGGCCACCAGCTTTACCCTGCGGGCGGCGCTGACAGGCCTGGCCTTGGGCAGCGTGCTGGGCGTGGCAGCTGGTGTGCTGCTCGGCTCGTCGCGCCGCGCCGCGGCGTGGAGCCTGCTCTCCGTCGAGCTGCTGCGCCCCATGCCCTCGGTCGCCCTGATCCCACTGGCATTGCTGGTGTTCGGCTTCGGTTTGACCATGGAGTCCAGCGTGGTCGCGTTCGCCACCTTCTGGCCCATGCTGGTGATGACCCAGGCGGCGGTTCGCCAGATCGAACCGCGCTGGCTGGAGGTGGCAGCGGCCCTGGGCCTGTCGCGCTGGCATCGCCTGCAGAAGATCGTGCTGCCCTCGGTGCTGGCCCGCTGGTTCGTGGCGCTCCGACTGGGGCTGGCGATCGCCCTGGTGGTGGCGGTCACGGTGGAGATTGCTGCCAACCCCAGTGGCATGGGCTATGCGTTGATCCTGGCCCAGCAAAGCCTCGATCCGGCGCAGATGTTGGCCTGGTTGGCGTGGATCGGCGCGTTGGGTTATGCACTCAATGCGCTTGCGGGTGTGGCCGAGGTCCGCCTCGCGCGCCGATTCGGCGAGGTGGCGACATGAACCGCCCGCTTCGCGAGACCTTGGCGGATGCCGCCGGCTCGGTGGCGATGCTCGGGGCGCTGGTGTTGGTGTGGTGGTTGGCCAGCCACTTGGGCTGGATCAGCCGCGCCTTCCTTCCCTCACCTGAGGCCACGGTGCAGAGCATCGTGCAAGGCTGGTCCCAGGGAGCGCTGGCGGGCTACACCGGTGCGACCGTGGGGCGCATGCTGGTGGGTTGGCTGCTGGCCTCGCTGATGGGCATCTCGCTGGGCGTATGGATCGGCAGCTCGGCGCTGGCCCGTGCGTGGCTGCAGCCCACGCTGGAGTTCTTCCGCCCCTTGCCTGCGTCGGCCGTGATGCCACCGGCGATCGCTGTCTTCGGTCTGTCCACCGGCATGGTGTTGTTCGTCGTCGCCTTCGGCGCGATGTGGCCGGTGCTGCTGGCCACGGCACATGGTGTGGCGAGTGTCCACCGTGGCTTGCGCGAGGTCTCGTCGGCGATGCAGCTGTCGCGATGGCAGTACCTGTGGAAGATCGCCTTGCCTCACACTGTGCCTGACATCCTCTCGGGGCTGCGCTTGTCGCTCACCGTGTCGCTGATCGTCTCGGTGGTCGGTGAAATGATGGCTTCGCAGACCGGCCTGGGGCAGGCAGTGCTGCTGGCGGCGCGCTCTTTCCGTGCCCCTGATCTGTTCGCTGGCGTGCTTTTGCTCGGCGCCATTGGTGTGGTCAGCAACCTGGCGCTCGCGGCTTTCGAGCAGCGTGCGCTGCGCTGGCAACGGTCTCATTGAATCAATCTCAACCGCTTATGAAACGCCGCTTCGTCGACCTGTCCATCTACCTCGAGAACGACGTGGCCTCCGACCCGCCCGGGCTGGAGCCGAAGATCACCTACTTCACCCACGAACACACCTTCGAGCAGATCGCTCCGTTCTTTCCAGGGCTGCGACGTGAAGACCTGCCCGATGGCGAGGGCTGGGCGGTCGAACTGGTGCAGCTGTCCACCCACAACGGCACTCACCTCGATGCGCCTTGGCACTTCCACAGCACCATGGATGCGCGCAGCGGTGAGAAGCGCCCCGCGATCTCGATCGATGACGTGCCGCTCGAATGGTGCTTTCAGCCGGGCGTGAAGCTGGACTTTCGCGATCGCCCTGACGGCCACGTGATCGGAGCCGACGAAGTCGAAGCCGAACTGGCCCGCATCGGCCACCGGCTGAAGCCACTGGAGATCGTGGTGGTGAACACGCGTGCCGGCTCGCGATATGGGCAAAGCGACTACGTCTCAGCCGGTGTGGGCATGGGCTACGACGCGACGATGTACCTCCTCGAGCGCGGCGTTCGACTCACCGGCACCGATGCCTGGAGCTGGGACGCGCCCTTTGTCCACACGGCCCGCAAGTATGGGCAGACGCATGATGCCTCGCTGATCTGGGAAGGCCACAAGGCGGGCCGTGACATCGGCTACTGCCACCTTGAAAAGCTGCACAACCTCGAATCGCTGCCGGCTGATGGCTTCTACATCAGTTGCTTCCCGCACAAGGTGCGTGGCGCTTCTGCGGGGTGGACCCGCGCCGTCGCGATCTTCGACGATGCCTTGATGACTTGACCCACCGGCGGCAGCAGGTGGGTGGCTTGTTCAAGGGCCGCCTGGCTGATGCCGAACCGACGAGGGCGCCGCAGATGCGCCCCGTACACAACGACCCGCTCTCCTCCTGCGATGGTGGACCGGCCCCTGGGCCGGTTGCCAGAAGCTGTTTCATCCACCCGACAGGAGACAACATGAAGTTCCCCCTCACCGCGGCCGGCCTGGCCGCCTGCAGTTGCCTGGGCGCGGCCTGGGCGCAGACACCGCCGACCAGCCAGGTCAGCGTCTACGGCACCCTCGATGTGGCCGTGGCCCAGCGGCAATTGGCCGCGCAAGACGCAGTCCGCAACGTCGACAGCGGCCTGATGGAGACGTCCCACCTGGGCTTTCGAGGCAGCGAGGACCTCGGGGGTGGTCTGAAGGCCCAGTTCGACGTTAGCACCTTCCTCCGTCCCGACACCGGTGAATCGACACGAGGCATTCCGGGCGAGGCCTTCTGGAGCCGCTCGGCGTGGGTCGGCCTGTCGGGTGACTGGGGTCAGGTGCGTCTGGGCCGCATGTCGACGCTGAACTTCGTCAACATGATGCGCTTCAGCCCGTTCGGCCCGGCTGCCGGCTTGAACCCGGTGTTCCTGCACACCTACATCGGGTCGGCCGCCCAGCCGCTGACCACCATCGCCGGGGCGACCGACTCGGGCTGGAACAACACGCTTGCCTACACGTCGCCCAACTGGGCCGGCCTCACCGTGGCGGCGCAAGCCGCGCCGTCGGAAGGAGGCCCGGCTGGCCGTCGCTGGGGCGGCAGCGTGGTGTATGCGCCGGCGGGGCAACCGCTGGCGATGGCGGTGGTGTACGACCGAACCGAGCGGGCGAGCCTCACCTTCCCGTTGGCGTTTCCCACGCTCGGCGGCGCGGTACCGCCTTTGACCGGCCAGCAGTTTTCGATGTGGCAACTGGCGGCGTCATGGGACTTCGGAGTCGCCAAGGTGTTCGGCCAGTGGTTCGACGGTCAAATCGACGGTACGCGTCCCGGGCCGCCACCGCCAGACAAGACCTTGAAATTGCGCACTTGGCAGCTCGGCGCGACCGTGCCCTGGGGCTCAGGTGCGCTGCTGGCTTCGGTGGCGCAATCCAGGCGCGATCTGTCGGCCGGGGGGAGCAGTGATGCCCAGGACGCGACGCGCACCACCGTATCGATGGGCTATGACTACAGCTTGTCCAAGCGAACCGATCTCTATGCGGTCGGCATGAGCGATAGGGTCACCCGTTTGGACGGCGGGACCACCTGGGCGCTCGGTGCCCGCCACCGCTTTTGAGCTCGGTGCCGCACCCAAGCTTTGAGCCGAGTTTTCGCTGAGGAGAGCGATTGGGCACCCCGCGCGGGGTGCCCTCTTTTTTAGGACGACGAATCGTTGGCCGTCAAGTCATGGCGCGCGCGGTGTCGCGCAAGCTTCGGATTTGCGCGTGGTTGCGCTTGACGCCTTCGTACTGGCGCTCGACCAAGGCACGCTCCAGCGGCTGCAGCGGCTTTTCGAGCGCCGAGCGGTAACGCTCCAGCGCAGCGTCTTCGCCACGCTCGCATTCTTCCAGCATGGCCAGGTCGCTGTAGCCTGCGATCGTGCCCTTGACGGCCACCCAGCCGCGGTGCATGGCACCGGTGGCTGTGCCGCCGTCATCCGGCTTGCCGCCGTGCTGCTGGATCAGCGATTGAAGCTCTGCCGCGGCCTGCCGGCACTCTTGAGCGCGCGCCAGGAACACGCTGCGCAGGTTCTCGCTTTTCACATGCTCGGCCGAGCTTTGAAACCCGAACTCGCCGTCTTTGCAGGTCGAGACGAGGTGGTTCAGGGTATCGATCAGGTCTGAGTTGTCCATGATGGCCTTTCTGTCGTGGGGCTTGTGAAGCCCGGTGGCGGTGAGTGGATCCAGATGCCGCGCGGCATCTGCCTCGTCGACAGGGCAGAAGGCATGCCCGATGCGCAAGGGCACGTGGATTGCCGCCCATCTTGCATGTCCGACACCGTGTCCGATCACCTGGTGCAGCGCCTGCGCGAATGGGGCGTGCGATTCGTCTATGGCTATCCGGGCGATGGCATCAACGGCGTGATCGGCGCGCTGCAACGTGCCGAGCCCGAGGGGCCGACCTACGTGCAGACCCGTCACGAGGAACTGGCCGCGTTCATGGCCTGCGCCCACGCCAAGTTCACGGGCGAGGTGTCCGTCTGCTTGGCCACGTCGGGGCCTGGGGCGATCCATCTGCTCAATGGGTTGTACGACGCTCGTCTGGACCACCAGCCGGTGGTGGCCATCGTGGGTCAACAGGCGCGTTCATCGCTGGGCGGCGACTACCAGCAGGAGGTCGATCTGCCCGCCTTGTTCGGCGATGTGGCCGAGTACGTGCAGACGGTGATGGTGCCGGCCCAACTGCGGCATGTGGTCGATCGGGCGATGCGTATGGCGATCCGCCAGCGCACGGTGACCTGCATCGTGCTTCCGTCTGACGTGCAGCGGTTGCCGGCGGTGGAGCAGCCGCCGCACCGCCACGGCACGCTGCACAGCGGCATCGGGCGCGAGGCGCGTGCCGTCGTTCCCCCGCAGGCGGATCTGGAGGCCGCCGCCCGGGTGCTGAATGCGGGCCAACGCGTCGCGATCCTGGTGGGGGCGGGGGCGCTGGGCGCGACCGACGAAGTGATCGAGCTGGCCGAAAGGCTGGGGGCCGGCGTGGCCAAGGCACTGCTTGGCAAAGCGGCGGTGCCGGACGATCTTCCTTTCGTGACGGGGGCCATCGGTCTGCTGGGCACGGATGCCAGCTGGGACCTGATGGCCCACTGCGACACGCTGTTGATGGTCGGCAGTCACTTCCCCTACGCGGAGTTTCTGCCGCAAGAAGGTCAGGCCCGCGGCGTTCAGATCGATTGGGAGGGGTGTCGCCTGGGCCTGCGCTACCCGATGGAGGTCAACCTCGAAGGCGACAGCGCCACAACGCTGAGGGCCCTGCTGCCGATGTTGCGGCAGCAGCCCGATCGGCGCTGGCGCGAGCGTGTCGAGAGCCAGGTGGCCCGGTGGTGGGCCGTGGTGGAAGGCCGAGCGATGGTCGCCGCCCATCCGATCAACCCGCAGCGTGTGTTCTGGGAGTTGTCGCCGCGCTTGCCGGACGATGTGGTGATCACCTGCGATTCAGGCAGCGCGACGTTCTGGTATGCCCGCGACCTGAAGATGCGGCGCGGCATGATGGGCTCACTGTCGGGCGGCCTGGCCAGCATGGGGCCGGCCTTGCCTTATGCGCTGGCTTCGAAGCGCGCCCATCCGTCGCGCCCGGTGGTGGCTCTCGTCGGCGATGGCGCGATGCAGATGAACGGCATCAACGCCTTGATCTCGGTGGCGCACGACTGGCCACAGTGGCGTGATCCAAGGCTGGTGGTGCTGGTGCTGCGCAACGATGACTTGAACATGGTCACCTGGGAGCAGCGCGCCACCGAAGGGGACCCGCGCGCCTCGATTTCACAGTTCGTTCCGCCGTTCCCGTATGCAGACTACGCGCGCCTTCTGGGCCTCGCCGCACGGACGGTGAGAGACCCCGAAGCCCTGGCCTCGGCGTGGGAAGAGGCGTTCAACGCCGACCGCCCGATGTTGCTGGAGGTGGTGGTCGATGCGAACGTGCCGCTCGTTCCATCGCACCTCACCGGTCAGCAGGTGTGGGCGTACGGTGCGGCGCTGCTGCAGGGCGATCGCGATGCCCTGGCGACGGTGCTGGCCTCGGCGCGGCAGTGGTGGGGCGGATGGTGTGCCGCGGCAGCGGAATCCTCGGCCATGCGCAGCGGCGGTGAGGCGCAGGTCGAATCGGTGGCTGAGAGCTCGCCGTCCGTGGCGCCTTCGGCAGCCGAACCGCTTGGGTCCGCCGTTGGCGAAGAAGACCCCGGCGCTGCGCTGGACAGTTGGTCTCGCGACAGATCGCCATAACAGTTGGGGGGCCCGCGGGATGCCACCGACGCGGACTTTTCCTACACGCAGATGCTCCGGTGGCGGACCTGGCGAACGAGGCTGGAGGCCTAGAGTGAACACACCGGGAAGTCGCCGGCCTTTCAACCGCTACGGCTTCAGCCCATCCGCCCCGTGCGGGCCACTCTTGAAGGAGATTTCCATGTCGAACAAGACCCTTGCTACCGCTGTCACCACCGCCGCGCTTGTCGCATCGATCGGCTTTGCCTACGCGCAAAGCAGCGACGAAGGCGCCGTGCCCAACGCCAACATCAACGGCTCCGTCGACAACAATGTGCCGAAGCATTGGGCTCGCGACAGCGTGAGCAATGATCCGTACGAAGCCGCCGCTCCGACGGCCGCTGGCGCCATGGCGCCGATGGCCAGCGACACGACCAACTCGACCGCCAGTTCCACCACCTCCACCGCCGCTGGCAGCACCGCGTCGACCACCGCCGCATCAACGGATGCCAACAGCCCGTGGGCTGCAGATTCGACGAGCCCGTCCGGGGCAACCACGGGCGCAGCGGGCGCCACCGGCGCGACCGGCACGACTGCCTATACCGAGGGCGGCACCGTGACGAACCCCGCCGCCGCTGGATCGACCTCCACGATGCCCAACACCGGCACCGCGACGTCGACGTCTCCGGCCGAGACGCACGTGGACCTGAACTCGCCCAACGACCCGATCTACAACATGGGCAACCGCAGCAGCAGCACCGACGAGCGCGCACCGCGCCCTGACCGCAACTGATGTTCACGAAGACACGAGCCTGAAGGAGCCGGCGGCGTGGAATCTCCACGCCACCGGCCGCCGGCCCGACGGAAGCGGACGCCCGCGTGCCGCCTTCTCTGTCGGGCCGGCACTGTGTGAGGAGCGCAATCAAGATGATGATCAGCAAAGACATCACACAGGGCCTCAAGCAAGGCCTCCTGATGGGGACGGTTATCCTCGCGGCGCTCCTGGCATTGCAGCCGCATCTGTGGCCGGGAGGCACGGCTCCCACGTCGAGTGGCCCCAAGCCGGGGGTGGTGGAAGCGCCGGTCCAGGCGGGCCACGCGCCGGGTGCTGTGCTCGGGAGATCGGCGGTGCCCACGGTCCAGCGACGTCTGGACTGGAACGGCGTCAGCCCTTCGGGTGATGTGCGTCGCTTGGCGCAATGGGTGGTGGATTCGGCGGACAACGGCACACAGCATTTCGTCATCCTCGACAAGCGGCGCGCGCGGGTCTATGTTTTTGAGCCCGGCGGCCGCCTCGCCGGCGACAGCCCGGTACTGCTGGGTTTTGCAGCCGGTGACGACACCGTTCCGGGCATTGGTGACAAACCCATCTCCGAGGTGAAGCCTCAAGAGAGAACCACCCCTGCAGGGCGGTTCGAGGCGGCCCGGGGTCGCAACGCCAACCAGGAGGACGTGGTATGGGTCGACTACGAGGCGGCCGTGTCCATGCACCGCGTGCGGGCCACCAATCCGAAAGAAAGGCGTCTCGAACGCTTGGCCACGCCGACCTCGGCCGACAACCGCATCAGCTACGGGTGCATCAATCTGCCCGTGGCCTTCTTCGAGCAGGTGGTTTGGCCTCCGTTCCAGTCCCGGCCTGGCATCGTCTATGTGCTGCCGGAGGTGCGGCCTCTGACAGATGTATTTCCTGGTGTGCAGACGCCTTATCACGTCGTCTCTGCGCCGTCTCTGAGCCACCCTTCAGATCACCTCTGATCGACGGACGTTTCGCTGCTCGGTAAAGCATTCCTTTCACGGCGCTGAAATTGCCCAAATGGCCGCGTTCTGGCGGCTGTTGTCGCGTTCGCTTACCCTGCTTGCGTTTAGCATTCCCACCGCATTGAGATTTGCCGATCACGCGGCAGATCGATCTGGGGTTTCAAGGGAAGCATTGGCGCGATGGGTGTGGCGGGATTCAAAGGCATGCGTGCGGCGTGCCTGGCGGTGTGGTGCGGCCTGCTCGCAGGTGCGGCCCAGGCGAGTGGGGCAATCGCTGATTCGGCGCCCTGGCGCCGTGTCGATTTTCTTGAGGAACCGGCTTCGGCAGAGGTGCGGGCGGTGGCCGTCCACGCCTTTGAGCGCGGCGATGCCCATGGGCGACCTATCGCCATCGTCGACAAGCAGAACGCCCGCATCTTTGTTTTTGGTGCGGACGGGGTGCTGCGCGGCACGACTCCGGTGCTGCTGGGCTTGGCCCGGGGCAACGAGAGTGCACCGGGCATAGGCAAGAAGGCCGGCGGCTACATTGCACCGGCCGAACGAACCACCCCGGCGGGCCGATTCAACTCCGAGCCGGGCCACAACGCCAAGGGTGAAGCGATTGTGTGGGTCGACTACGACGCTGCGTTCGCCATCCATCGTCTGCGTCCTGCCCCTGCCGCTGAGCGTCGTCCGGCGCGTTTGGCCTCGCCTTCGCCGGATGACAACCGCATTTCGCAAGGCTGCGTCATCGTCAGCGGAGCCTTTTACGACGAGGTGATTGCGCCCGTCCTGGGCCGGCAACGCGGCGTGGTGTACGTGCTGCCCGATCGGATCGAAACGTTGGCGAGCAACGGATAGCGCCACTCACGGCGCGCACTCTGGCCGGGCAGGCGGCGCAACCTCCATCAGATGCCCGTGCAGCAGGCCAGCCCCCCGGCAGGCTTGCCACACGGGCGACCCGCGAAGACGGCGTCAAGCGACGCCGCCAACTCGGGTTTACCACTTCGCCCCGGCACCCGTGACGCCCCATCCATGGACGGAGACTCCGAGAGGCACAAGCCTCCATCCGGGGGGGCGTCTGTTCAGGCCATTACTTGCGCGACGATCCCGTGCCGGTGGATGCCGACGTGCCTGACGTGCCCGACGAGCCGCTGGAAGCCGATGTACTGCCGGACGTGGTCGAGCCGCCGGTCGAGTCCGAGATGCCGCTCAAGCCGGCGCCGGCTTCGCTGCCCGTTGAGCCGGACATGCCGCCCGAAGCCCCTTGGACGCTGCTGCCGCTGCCCATGCCGCGGTTGCGGCTGGACCGCCATTGGTCGAACTCGTCGGAGAATTTCTTGTAGCGGTCCTGGCGCCAGCTTCGATAGTCTTCGTCGAGGCCGCGCAACTGTTCCGTGCGCCACTGGTGGTAGTCGGGGTCGAACTGCTCTTGATGGCCGCGGCCGAATGAACCCTGGCCGCCATGGCTGCCCATGGAGCCGCTCCCTTGGCCTTCACCGAACGTGCCTTGGTCACCGATCCAGGGGCTTGAACGCCCGCCACTCTGCCACTCGGATCCGCCGCCCCATCCGCCGCCGGACATGCTCCCCTGGCCGTACTCGCCGGACCGACCTTGGCCGCCGAACTGACCGCCGTACTGGCCGCCCCGCTGACCGCCCTGTTGTCCGCCAAAAGAGCCTGAACGGGAGTACTGGTCCTGTTGGCCGCCGCCGCTGGATGTGCCAGGGCTCCATTCGCGGCCGGAGTCGCGTTCGTAGTCCTGCCCGAACCCTCGTCCACCGCCCATCTCGCGGCTGCCCTGCCACGGTTCCCGACCACCGTAGGTTCCGCTGGAACCTCCGAATTGGCTGCCGCCTTGCTGGCGTCCGCTTCCGCCGTATTGCTGCTGCTGTCCGCCGCCGTACTGGCCGCCGTAGCCGCCCCGATCGTCGCCCCAATCCTGGTTGCGACCGCCGCTGTAGTGGCCCTGGCCGCCGAAGTCGCCGCCGCTCATGCCTTGCTGACCTTGCTGCTGCTGGTCTCGGGGTGAAGAGCCGCTGAACCGATCGTCATCCTGGTAGCCACCGCGTTGGCGGTTCGAATAGTCACGTTGTTGCATCTGCCGTCCTTGGGTTAATGAGGCCCGTATCACGCAGGGCCCCGGGACTTCCATTCGGGCAATCGCCATTCCCAAAGACGCTATTGGCGACGCTTGTTACAAACAGCGATGGGTACGGCAGGCGATGATCAGACGCCTTGCGCAGGGCGCTGCGTCAAGGCGTCTTGGTGGCGGGCTGAGAAATCTGCGTGAGCAGCATCGAAAACCTGATGTGGGCGAGCCGCGAGGCACGACACAATTCGCCAAGTCATTGCTGATCAGCAATGCACGTGTCACCCTTCTGTAAGGTTAGCTTCATGCATATTTCGGTTCGTTGGGCGGCTACCGCTTTGCTGGCGTCGGCATCGATGGTCGCGCAGGCGCAGTACAGGGCTGAGTTCCTGGAAGACTCCAAAGCCTGGGGTTCGGTCGTTGCCGACTTCAACAATGACGGTCACGACGACATCTTCGTTTGCGGCCACCACTCGGAAGACCGGGTCTGGTACTGGACGTCAACGGGGTACAAGCCCTCGGAGCAGATCCTGGAGTGGGTCGATCGCCACGATTGCGATGCCGCCGACGTCGACCACAACGGCCGCCTCGACTTGTATTGCGCCGTGGGCGCCGAGAAGGGCACGGGCGATGGCCCGAAGGAGCTGTGGCTGCAGGGCGAAGACGGCATCTTCACGCTGGCCCAGAACCACGGCGCCGAAGACCCGTATGGCCGGGGCCGTCTGCCGATCTTCATGGATTTCAACCATGACGGTTTCGCCGACATCTACCTGGCCAACCTGTCCACCACGCGCGACGATGGGCAGGCGAACATCAACCACATGTTCATCAACCAGGGCGATGGTCACTTCGTCGAGAAGCCCACGTTGGCGACCGGCGACCGTGGCGCGCAGTGCGTGGCCAAGGGCGACATCAACCGCGATGGCTGGGACGACCTCGTGGTGTGCCACGAGAAGGTGCAGGGCCATGTGTATGTGAACAACCAGGAAGGTGACTTCGAGGAGGTGCTTCCGCCGGCGCTGCGTGGTGAATGGACATTCGCCAAGCTGCGCGACATGAACGGCGACGGGCGCGACGACCTGCTGCTGATCCGCGACAAGACGGTGTTCGAGATCTGGTTCAACACCGGCCGCGCACCGTATTTCGAGAAGCTCAGCTTCACCGATAAATTGCCCGGTATCGGCACCTCGTTCACCGTCGGCGAGTTCACCGGCGACAGCCGGCCGGACGTCTACGTCACCCTGAAAGATGCCTCGTGTGACACGACGCTGGTCGACAAGGCGCCTGATGTGATCTACAAGAGCAAGCCCCGCGGCATCGGCTGGCAGCGTTCGGTGCTGACGCAGCAGAACTACGCCGGTTGTGGCCACCTGGCCGACACGGTGGACGGCACCAAGGTGCTGCTCGAAAACGGCCAGATCGACGATCGCGGCCCGAACTACGTCCTCAGCTTCCGCTGATCGGCAGCTCTGGCGCCAGGGGCGCTGGTGAATCCACGTTCATCAGCGCCTGCAGCGAGGCCAGCGTGTCGGCCTCGTGCAGCGGCTTGTCCTGGCGGATGCGCAGCATCCGCGGAAACCTCACCGCGATGCCACTCTTGTGGCGGGTGCTGCGGTTGATGCCTTCGAAGCCGAGTTCGAACACCAGCGTCGGCTTGACGCTGCGCACCGGCCCGAACTTCTCCAGCGTGGTGGCGCGGATGATGCGGTCCACCTCGCGGAACTCTTCGTCCGTCAGGCCCGAATAGGCCTTGGCAAACGCCACCAGCTGCAGCGCCCCTGGCTGGGCCGGCTCGCGCCGCGATATCGCATCGACCACCGCCTGAGCCTCGGCGGCGTCCTGAGGTGGTCGGCTCCACACGGCGAAGGTGTAGTCGGTGTAGACGCTCGCGCGGCGGCCATGCCCTGCCTGGGCGTAGATCAGCACCGCATCCACCGTCAGCGGCGCGATCTTCCACTTCCACCACGTGCCTTCGGCCTTGGTGCGGCCACTGCCGTAGCGTGCTTCCACGTGCTTGAGCATGAAGCCCTCCACGCCACGCTGCCGCGATTCCTCTCGCAGGGCGGCCAAGGCTGGCCAACTGTCGCGTTGCTCGATCGGCGACACCCACAGGGTCGATCCCTTCACTTGGGCGGCCAGGGCTTCAAGCATGGCGCGACGCTGCCGCTGGGGCTGTTCACGCTGGTCGATGCCGCCCCACTCGAGAAGGTCGTAGGCGATCAGGCTCACCGGCGCATCGGCCAGGATCTTGCGATTCAGCGTCTTGCGGCCAATGCGCTGCTGCAGCAGGTTGAAGGGTGCCGGGCGCCCGTCTTTCCAGACGACGATCTCTCCGTCGACCACCGTACCGTCGGGCCACTGGCCGGCGAGCATGACGATCTCGGGGAAGCGGTCGGTCACCAGCTCTTCACCGCGCGACCAGATCCAGATCTGTCCGGCTCGCCGCACGACCTGGGCGCGGATGCCGTCGTACTTCCATTCGATCTGCCAATTCGAGGGCGGGCCCAACCGCGCGTCGAATTCGTGCAGCGCGCCTTCGAGCGGATGGGCGAGGAAGAACGGATAGGGTTGGCCTGAATCGGCTGCCGAACGCTCGGACTCGGGTGCGATCAAGCCCTGGTAGGCGCGTGCGTCGGGGCGCGCGGTCTTGTCGGTGTAGCCCATCATCCGCTGGGCGACGAGCTTGGCGTCGACACCGGCGTGGGCCGCCAGCGCCCGCTGCACCAGCAGCTTGCTCACCCCGACACGAAAGCCGCCACCGATCAGCTTGGTCAGCAAGAAGCGGCCGGTTGAATCCAGCTCGGCCCAATAACTGGCAATGCGCTGGGCCTGTTGCTCGGGCGGCATCTCGCGCAGCGGCAGCAGGCGCTGCTCGACCCACTCGGCCAGCCCCAGCTCGCGGGTGGCGACCGCCGCGGGCAGCACGTGGGCGATGGTTTCAGCGAGGTCGCCCACGGCTTGATAGCACTCGTCGAACAGCCACGCGGCAATGCCGGCCTGCTGCCGGGCCAGCTCCGCCAGCACCCCCGTGGGCACCACCTGGCGGGGTTTGCCACCCGCCAGAAAGTAGACGGCCCAGGCGGCGTCGGCCGGCGGCGCCTCGTCGAAGTAGCGGCGCAGCGCATCGACCTTGGCGTTGGTGGCGGTGCTGTCGTCGAGCGCGTTGAACAGCTCCGAGAAGCGCTTCATGCCGCGCTCTCCGTTTCGGCCGCCGGGGCCGGGTCGCCAGGTGCGTCCGCCGTGGCCAATCTCTCGTCGTCGTACTCAGTCTGGAAGGCGCCGGCCTGCAGGCCTTGCTCTTCCAGCCACCGCACCATGATCGCTTCATAGCCGTGGGTCACGATCACCCGCTCGGCGCCGGTGGCAGCGATGGCGCGTTGCAGGCCGGGCCAGTCGGCATGGTCACTGAGCACGAAGCCACGGTCCACCGCGCGTCGGCGCCGGGCACCTCGCAACTGCATCCAGCCGCTCGCGAAGGCATCGCTGTAGTCGCCGAAGCGTTTTGTCCAGGCCGAGCCCTGCACCGACGGCGGCGCCACGATCAGCGCGCGGCCGATGGCGGCCTTGTCCAGCTCGGTGGCGTGCAGGGTGGCCGGCAGCGCCACGCCGGCTGCGCGGTAGGCGTGGTTCAACGGTTCGACGGCGCCATGCACCACGATCGGCCCGATGCTGGCATCGACACCGGCCAGGATGCGCTGGGCCTTGCCGAAGCTGTAGCCCATCAGCAGGCTCGCCCGGCCCGCCTGGGCATTGCGGCGCCACCATTGGTTGATGTCATCGAACACTGCCCGCTGCGGCGCCCAACGGTAGATGGGCAGGCCGAAGGTCGACTCGGTGATGAAGCAGTGGCAGCGGATGGGGTCGAAGGGCTCGCAGGTGTTGTTGCTGTCGTCTTCGCCCGAGACAAAGTAGTCGCCCGAAGCGACCCACACCTGGCCGCCATGCTCGACGCGAACCTGCGCCGACCCCAACACATGGCCGGCCGGATGCAGGCTGAGCCGAACGCCGTGATGATTGATGATCTCGCCGTAGGCCAGCGTCTGCAGCGTGATGTCGCCCAGGCGAGAACGCAGCACGCCTTCAGATGGGTGAGCTGCGAGGTAGTGCTGATGCCCTTGGCGCGCATGGTCGCTGTGCGCGTGGGTGATCACCGCGCGCGCCACGGGGCGCCAGGGGTCGATGTAGAAGTTGCCCGCAGGGCAGTACAGGCCCTCGGGCCGCTGCACGATCAAGTCCATGCGCCGCAGCCTATCGCAGGCATCGAGCTTTGGCTGCCAAGGGGCTTACGTGCTGACACTGTGCTGTCAACGATTGGCCGTAGTGTTCTGCCTTTCGACAATCGTCCCGGCCGATCGGGCCAGGAAGACGATGCTTGATAAACCCAGAGGAGATATCACATGACCACACCTTCCCGCCGCTCCTTCCTGCAGATGATGGGCGCTGGTGCCGCCGCCGGCGCGATGCCGCCGAGCATCGCCCGGGCGCTGTCCATCCCGGCCGACCGACGCACCGGCACGATCAAAGACGTGGAGCACGTCGTGATCCTGATGCAGGAGAACCGTTCGTTCGACCACTACTTCGGCACGCTGCGCGGCGTGCGTGGCTTCAACGATCCGCGCGTCATCAAGCTGCCCTCGGGCAAGAGCGTGTGGTACCAGCCGCGAGGCAATGACGAGCTGCTGCCGTTCCGCCCACCTGTCGAGAACCTGGGCCTGACCTTCCTGCCCGATCCGCCGCACGGCTGGAACGACACCCACGCTGCCTGGAACAAGGGTCGCCATGACCAGTGGGTGCCGAACAAGGGCCTGAGCGCGATGACCTACCACCTGCGCAGCGACATCCCCTACCACTTCGCGCTGGCCGATGCGTTCACCGTCTGCGACGACTACCACTGCTCGCTGATGGGGCCGACCGATCCGAACCGCTATCACCTGTTCAGCGGCTGGGTCGGCAACGACGGCAAGGGCGGCGGCCCGGTGATCACCAACGCCGAAGCCGGCTACGACTGGAGCACCTACCCTGAGCGCCTGGAGCGCAACGGCGTGTCCTGGAAGGTCTACCAGGACGAAGGCGAGGGCCTCGATGCCGCCCACTCGTGGGGCTGGACGGGCGATCCTTACATCGGCAACTATGGCGACAACGCGCTGCTGTACTTCCACCAGTACCAACGCGCGAAGCCGGGCGAGCCGCTGGCCGACAAGGGCAAGACCGGCACGCGGGTGAAGAACCAGGCCCGCGACCCCAACCACCTGCTCGATCAGTTCCGCCAGGACGTGTCCGGCGGCAAGCTGCCGCAGGTGAGCTGGGTGGTGGCGCCTGAGGCCTTCAGCGAGCACCCGAACTTCCCGGCCGACTACGGTGCCTGGTACATCTCCGAAGTGCTGGACGCGCTCACCGCCAACCCGGCGGTCTGGAGCAAGACCGTGCTGCTGATCATGTACGACGAAGAAGGCGGCTTCTTCGACCACATGCCGCCGCCGGTGCCGCCGCAGACGACGGCGCAGGGGGCGTCCACCGTCTCGACCATCAACGAGATCTACCCGGGCGATTCGTCGTACAAGGCGGCCCCGTATGGCCTGGGCATGCGGGTGCCGCTGCTGGTCGTCTCGCCGTGGAGCAAGGGCGGCTTCGTCAACTCGCAGGTGTTCGACCACACGTCGGTCATCAAATTCCTCGAAGCACGCTTCGGCCAGGGCAAGCCCGATCTCACCGAGAGCAACATCACGCCATGGCGGCGTGCGGTGACCGGTGACCTGACCACGGCCTTCGACTTCGCCAACCCGGACACCGCCATCGTTTCGCTACCCAGCACCGATGCCTACTTCCCGCCCGACCTGAACCGCCACGACAGCTACCAGGTCGTGGCCCCGCAAGACGACCTGGTGCCCCAGCAGGAGCCGGGGCTGCGCCGTGCCCGTGCCCTGCCATACGAATTGCACGCCCGCGGCCGGGTGATCGAATCAGACGGCAGCTACCGCATCCGCTTCAGCAACACGGGCGATGCCACCGCGGTGTTCCAGGTGCATTCGTCGCGCGAGGCCGATCTGCCCCGTTGCTACACCGTCGAGCCGGGCAAGAAGCTGTCGGGCGACTGGGCGGTGAAGGCCCAAGGGGCGACCACCTATGACCTGTCGGTGCGCGGCCCCAATGGCTTCTTCCGCAGCTACAAGGGCAGCGTTGAAGGAAGCACCATCGCCAACGTCGATGTGCGCGACATCTACAGCGCCGATGCGCTCGTGATCAAGCTGGAGCTGCACAACGTGGCCAAGCGCAAGGCGGTGCTTCGTGCCCTCGATCGCTACAGCGGGCAGAGCCAATCCATCACGCTGGGCGCTGGTGCGACCGAGACGCTGCAGTGGGACCTGAACGCCACCTTCGGCTGGTACGACCTGGTGCTGACGGTCGATGGCGATGCCGGCTTCGAGGTGCAACTGGGCGGACACATCGAAAACGGCAAACCGAGTTCGAGCGACCCCGCGCTGGGCAGCCTGCGCCTGCGCGGCTGATCTGCGCCTCAGCGGCTCAGAACAGATCCCACAGATCCGCCGGCAAGGTCTCGAACACCTCGTTGACCTGCAGCCCTTCGCGCAGGTCGAGCGAGGACAGAACCATGTCGTGCGGATCTTCTGGCCGCAGGACGTGCGGCAAGACTTGTCGTGCAGAGGGATGTGAAGGCTCCGGCCTGAACTGCGCCGTGTTCATGAGGGGGGACATGGACATGGGGGGCTCCGCTGTTCGTTGGGCCTTCTGGACGGTGGCAGTGATCGCCACGCCGTCGGGCCTCGGGCGTCATTAGACGAAAGCCCCCAGGAGCGGAACGGTGGAAAAGCTGGGGTGCTCCCCGGCATTTGACCGTGGCCGCGGTGGGGCTGTGCAGCAATGCACAGGTGGCTGTCGTGCCCGGCCCGGTGGCGCCGAGGCGAAGGCGCTCAGCCGCCGTCGTTGCAGACGACAACGCGGTTGCGGCCGGCGCGTTTGGCGCGGTAGAGCGCCAGATCGGCGGAGTGCGACAACGCCGCCAGATCGTAGGGCGGGGCGGTGGTGAGCCCCACGCTGAGCGTGACGACCACGCCGGGCGCCACATGAGTCCAGTCATGCGATTCGACCCGTTCACGCAGGCGTTCGCTGACCTCCTGGGCCGCGTGGATGTCGGTGTCGGTGAACACGATCAGGAACTCTTCGCCGCCCAGCCTCACCAGCAGGTCGGTTGCCCGCGTATGGGCACGCAGCAGATCGGCGATGACGGTGAGCACACGGTCGCCCGCCGCATGGCCATGGCGATCGTTGACATGCTTGAAGTGGTCCAGGTCGACCAATGCGACGCTGAGCGGGTGACCACTGGCGGCGGCTGCCGCCAGCAGCGGCGGCAAACGGCGCTCCAGATGGCGGCGATTGCCCAGGCCGGTGAGCTCATCGCGCTGGGCGTCGGCCTCGAACTCGGCGGCGCGCAGCCGTTCGACCTGCGCCTCCAGCCGGGCCCGTTCGGCCTCCACGCGCGTCACGAACAGGCGTGACTGGGCCTGCAGCTGCGCCACCACCCGTCGCCGCTCCAGCGCCTCGAAGCCTTCGAGGTGGGCGAGCGCGCGCGCATGGACGCCCAGCGCGCGCCAACTGCGGTAGAGCGCATCGTGCACGCGGGTGAGGGTGTTCGATTGCTCGCTGCCATCGAGGTCTTGCCACAGGGCCGAGAGCTCTCGGCTCGCGCCGGCCGCGTCGCCCCGTGCCAGCAGCAGCTCGCCGCGCGCATAGCGAAGGCGCCAACCGTGCGAGGTGTTGCCCTGCTCGTTCACGCGGCCCAGCGCGCGGTCCAGCAACTGCTCGGCTTCGTCGCATTGGCCCAGGTGCACGAGCGACTCCGCCAGGTTGCCTTCGATGATGGCGCTGAGGATGCCGTTGTTCGGCAGTTGCGCCATCAGCGGCAGCGCCTCGCGTGCGTGCCCCACCGCCTTCTCCAGAACCGCGCGTGCCTCGGCCGGGGCCGCGCCGTCGCGCAACAGGTAGAAGGCCCCCAGGTACGAGGCACAGAGGTTGTTCAGGATCATGCTCTGCGCATAGGGGCTGTTTTCACCTTGCAGCAGCACGCGGGCTTCTTCCACCAACCGGTGCGCCTGCCAGGGGTCGCCCATGCGCTCGATGCAGACGCCGAGCGCCATCAACGACAGGGCCAGGGGCACGCGCTCGCCGGCCGCCTCGGCCACGCGGCACGATTCGTTGGCGCTGGCCAAGGCGAGGTCGAAGCGGCCCAGCTCGCTGGCCGCGATCGTCACCCAGCGCAGCACCTCGACCTGGCGGACGATCGCGCCGATGCGGTGCAGCAGCGGGGAACTGGCCTCGCCGCTTTCCAGCACGGCAGGCCAGCGCCCCAGGCGAAACTGCGCCATGCACAGCAGGTAGCCGGCTTCCGCGCGGCCATGGTCATCGGCCTGGGCGGCGGCACGAAAGGCCGCACCGGCCAACAGCGAGGCCTGGTGCATGTTGCCGGCCTCGAGTGCCGCACGTGCGGCCTGCAGAGGCCCGATGTCAGAGGTCATGAACTCCAGTACGGCAACCGTCGACGCGACTTGATCGTCGCTGCGGAACATTTTTGATGACTATTCCACCCAGGCCGGAAAAAGACCAAGGGCAGCATGGACATTGGCGTCATGCGCCGGCACCACGATGAGCTGCGGGTCGCGCGCCATCGCAGCCCGGATGCGCTCGATGGCCACTTGCGTCTGATCGACGTCCTGGTCGACGAGCTGCCGGGCCAGCCAGTGCTTGGCCGCACCGTGCTTCAGTGCCCCCGCGTTCCACACCACGTCGCCGACGAAGAAGTATCGCCGGCCTGATTCCACGGTGAGAAACAGCCCCACCGAACCCGCGGTGTGGCCGGGCATGGGCACCAGCACCGCGCGGCCATCGCCATACAGATCGTGGCTGACCTCGAAACCCTCGTGGGCCGGGCCATCGAAGCGGATGTCCTTCCAGCGCGTCACGCCCGAGACCTGCGAGGGCCAGGCGCCGCCCACCCGCTGAGACGGCTGGTTCACCAGATCGTGCTCGCTTGGCGCCAGCCACACCTCGGCGTCGGGAAAGTCTGGCGCGCCGCTGAGATGGTCCCAATGGGCATGGCTGATGATGATTCGGCGGATGGGCCCGATGCCCGCGTTGTCGAGTTGCGCTTTCACCGGCTGCACCGGGGCGTCGTAGCGGAAGAAGAGCTGGCTCCAGCCTGGCATGTCGGCCTGGTATTGCGCGCCAACTTGAGCGCCGAGGCCCGTGTCGAACAAAAAGGAATCCTCGCCGTGCTGGATCAGAAAAGCCGAGAAGGCGGTTTCGGCGGCGGCGAAGCGACCACCGGAAAAAAGCAGCCATTCCTGTGTCTGCAGCGAGGCGGTTTTCACCACCGCAAAGCGCACGCGCGTGTCGGAGGGGGCAGGTGGCGGCGTTTCGCCTTGGGCGTTGGCGGCCCAGCCACCGGCGGCGAGGGTGGCCGCCAAGGCGAGGGCAGCGATCAGTGTTTTGAGCATGTTGGAAGAAGGCAGTACTCGGGATGCATGAGCCATCGAAGGCTAAAGCCTGGAGTAAGCTCCAAGGTCAAGCCCGCGGTGACGCGGGAACCCACGCGCTTTGCACCACCCCCCAACTTCCGCGATGAACATCGGCGCTTTGGCCCGGCTGACGGGCGTCTCGGCGGACACCCTGCGCTACTACGAACGCGAGCAGCTGCTCGCGCCCGCCGGCCGCGCGCCCAACGGCTACCGTGTCTACAGCGAGGTGGATGCGCAGCGCGTCCGCTTCGTTCGCAGCGCACAGGCCCTCGGCTTTTCGCTCGCCGAGATCCGCAACATCCTGCCCCGCCTCGATGGCGGCCAGGTGCAGCGGGCCGACATCGAGTTGCACCTGAACCGCAAGCTCGACGAGATCGATGGTCACATCGCGCAGCTCAAGGCCTTGCGCCGCGAAGTGGTGGGCACGCTCGCCGCGCTGACCTGCGAGCCGCAGCGCCCCGTGTCGGTGGCAGGTGCCACCGACCGCCAACGTGCGACGGGGCCGAGAGCCTCGACGTCGTTGTCGACTTCGGCTCGGGCGGCTCGACGTGGGCGTGCCACCGGCTGACAGCAGCCGGCGCCAGAGCAGGGCATCGCGCGAATGGCCTCACGCGGGTCACATCATCAGCCCGACTTGGGCGGGTCGCTGATCGGCGCGGAGGTACCGGGCGGCGGCGGGTCTTCGATCGGCGGCTCGCCGGCGGGCGGGCGCGGCGCGGGTGGCGAGGCCGGCGGGTCGGGGGGCAGATCGTGCGCCTTGAGCGTGGCCTGTGGGGCCCAGCCGCTCCCAGGGCCTGGCATCTCGTGAGCCAGCTGGCGCTGCAGCGCCAGCAGCGTGTCGTGTCGGGTGTTCATGGGGTTTCCTGCCTCCGCCGCATGCCGCGGGTCCGTTGCACGGGCCTCGGCGCTGCGGCAAATACCGCGCCTGGGCTGGCGGTTGCGGTGGGCTCAAGAGCTGGCGTGGATCTGCATCCGCCGCTCGACGTAGGTCGGCCCGGTCACGCGGGTGGCGTCGGGGCAGCTGGAGGTGCTGTTGCAGGCGACGGCATCGATCGTGTAGACGCGCACGGTGGCGGGTGTGCCCGGCGCTGATTCACCTTCGTTGTAGAGCGACGAGCTGCAGCTGACCGTGACGCGCATGCCCAGGTCGCTGCTCAGGTCCAGCGTCTGCGTCGCACCTGCGCAGGTCGTCCAGCTGCCCTTGAAGGCCTGGTACAGCCCCCATTCGATGCCGGCCCGCGCGGCCTGCGCCGCCCTGGCCGCGCCCAGCTCTTGCGCGCCGCCCATCTGCTGCGACATCGTCAGGCGCACCACCGCGGCGGCGAGCGCCGCCAGCAGCACCAACACCATGATGGCGGCGATGGCGCCCAGGCCGGATTGGCGATGACGCAGCGTCGTCATGGCACGTTCGCCACGTGGGCGCCGACGACGAGGCTCGCGCTCTCGCTGTTGCGGGTGATTTCGACCTGCATCGAGACGAAGCCGCTCTGCTGGGTGGCGCCTTGCGCGGGGTCGTAGATGAAGCGGCACGATTTCACCGAGCTGGCCAGCACTTCGCCGCTCGCGGCGCTGGGGCAGGCGGTGGGGTAGGCGCTGTTGAAGCCGTAGCGCGACAGGCGCGCCAGCACGCCCTTGCCATTGCCTGATGAATCAAGCGTGCCGTCGGCGCCTTCGCAAACGTAGAACACGGCCTGCTGGCTGTTCGAGACCACGACCATGCGGTGCCCATCGTAGCCGGCGGGGAACTGTGTCGATGCCACGGTGAGGCGGTGCTTGCCGAAGGCGGCGTTGGGCGGCGCGGCCACCGCGCTGATGGCGGCGCGGTTCGTGCCGCTGTAGATGTCGCCCGGGTTCTGGTTGTCGATCACCACGTGATCGCCCACGCTCGGTGTCGCGGAGAACGACGTCAGCACATCGAATTGGGTCGTCGCGGCGCTGGTATCCAACGGCAGAGAGGCATTCGGCGCGGTGCCGTCGTTCACCGTATCGGGGCCGCGCCGCAGCCGCGCGCCAGTGAGTGTGGGGACGAGCTCGATGCACTGCGACCCCGGGCTGCGGATCGAGTTCGGCACGGCCAGCCGCACCTCGTCGCGCATGCGGCGCAGGGCGCTGGAGGCCTGGTGCGAGAGCTCGGAACGGTTGCGCAGCGCGATCCAGCTGTCGAACGCCGGCCGCAGGAACACGGCGAGCGTGGCCGCCAGGACGCTGCCGATCACGATCACCATGATCAGCTCGATGAGGGTGAAGCCGCGCGGGCGGCGTGGCAGGCGGCTCATGAGGCGAAATCGGTGCGCCAGCCGATCAGCGTGAGGCTGCTCGACCCGCGAGACACGGTGACGGTGATGCGCTTGGCGGCAGCGACGCCACTGAGCGTGCCGGTGGCCACGCTGACACTGATCGAATAGCCCGACAGCGCGCTGACCGCCACGCCATCGACCGTGCAGATCTGGCCGCTGGTGGCGTAGCCGTTGTAGTCGGACACATCGTTGTAGGTGCCGCGCGAGCAGCCCGACGGTGCGGTGTTGCTGGCGGTGGCGTACGGCTTGAGCTGGATCTCTTCGATCATCTCTTCGGCGATCGCGAGCATCTGCTGGTGGATGATGGGGTCGCCACTGCGGCCAATGGCCACCGAGAAGGCCACCGCGACGCCGGCCAGGCCGACGCCGAGGATGACGATGGCGAGGATCATCTCGACGAGCGTGAAGCCGGCGTTCGTGCCGCGGCCAGGGCGGCGTTCCGGGCGGCGTCGGGCTCGGCGTTGATCAGCGCACCAGGCCACTTTCGCCTCCCACGCTGACAGTGCCCACGCCGGTGATGCTCAGCGTGCGGCTGCTGGCGGTGTTGCCCGCGCCGTCACTGGTCACCCGTCCGTCGGGTTGGAAATACATCGTTCCGCTGGGCGACACGCTGAAGGTGGCCGAGCCCGGGTTGCTGGTGTAGGTGGTGCTGCCGTCCGGACCGGTGAGTGCGCTGTCGCAGTTGGTGGCGCCGCGGTTCGTGGCGATGCGCAGCGTGACGCTGCTGGTGCCCACGTCCGCGCACACAAGGCGGCGGTGCGACAGGGCGGTCTGACCGGCGTAACGCAAGGCCGCCACCACCTCGTCGCGCGCGGTGTCGTTGCGCAGGCTCAATGCGGTGTCGAACTTGGGCAGGGCGACGACCGCCAGCACGCCCACGAGGATCAGGATGGCGATCAGCTCGATCAGCGTGAAGCCGGCCTGCCCGTGGCGGCCGCGGCTGCGGTTGGCGCGATGCAGGTCATCGCCACTCAAGGCGCGTCGCCTGGCTGGCACCCTGTTCAGCGTTGCCTTAGAAGATCTCGCGCACATGGACCGTCTTGCGGGTTTCCGGGGTGTAGACACCGAAGGCCGCGCGCGCCGAGGGGTCGCGGTCATAGGTGGCGGCACAACTGCCCTGGCGCGAACGTAGCCAAGCGAGGCCGGCCCCCGTGCTGGCGGGGTGGCTGGCCAGGCAAGACTGGTCGGCCGCGCTGCTGCCGAGGTTCAGTGCCAGGTCCACCGTGCCTGTCGAGCCGCCCGAGGGGGCGGCCAGCGTGAGGGTGCCGACGCCGCCCGAGATGGTGACGGCCGAGGCGGTGGTCGTCCAGGTGGCCGCGCTGCCCTTGTGGTCGCGGGTGTTGGAGAAGGCCACGGCAGATGCCGGGATGGTGCCGGTGCAAGCGGTGTCGGCGCTGTTCAGCACCCAGGCCAGGCCGCTCCAGTACTCCACCCGCACCGAGAGCGCCAGGCTGCTCTTTTCGCTGCCGTAGCCGTTGGCCAGTTGCAGGCGGCCACTTCGCAGGCTGGTGTTGCCCTCGACGGCACCGTTCGAGGTGACGCCATCGGCATCGGTGGCGCGCACCGTCATCGCGGTGGCCGAGTAGTCCTGCTTGCTGGTGAAGGTGTAGGCCGGTGTCACCGTGGCGATGCCCGCGGTGAACCGGCTGGCGGCCACGTTGGCCGCGCTGTCGAAGCTGCCCTTGCCGAAGCCGGCGTCCGTCAGCGTGGTGGCCTGGGCGAAGGTGGGGCTGGTGGCGGCGCTGCCGTCGTAGTTCACCGTGGTGCCGCCGCTGGCGTTCTCGGCCGTGATGCGGGTGGTGAAGGGCTGGCCGGAATAGGTGAACGGGCCACTGGCGCAGCTGGGCGTCACGGTGGTGTCGAAGTGATGCGGCGTGAACCGGCCCACGGCTCCGCCCGTGCCGGTGGTGCCACTGGCCGACAAACCGCTTGCGAGGTAGTTGCTTAGCGTGGCGGTGAGGTCGCCTCGGCCGACCTCGGTCCAACTCAGGTTGCTGGCGTTCGCCACGCCATTCGTGTAGCTGCCAAAGGTGCCGCTGAACACACCGTCGCTCGCGCCGGTGCCGGTGGGTTGTCGCCGGGTGAAGCCGAGCGTGGGCGCAGCGGGCGTGGTTTCCTTGCCGAAGTTCGGCGTGGCGTTGCCGCTGCTGTTACGCGCGGTCAGCGTGGCCGAGAAGGCGTTGCCGGCCTTGATGGGCCCGGCGGGCAGGTTGCTGAAGGCGAACGAGGCCGGAGCGGCGATGAAGCTGTCGCTGCCCGTCATCACCAGGTTGGCATCGCTGCCGCTGCCGGCGTAGCGCGCGGCGACACTCATCTGGCCCACGTCGGCGTATTGCACGGTGGTGCTCGCCGTGCCGGTGGCATCGAAGGCCAGCGTCACCGCCTGGCCCGTGCCGTCGCAGGCCGCGCTGGTGCTTTTGCTGGCGTTGAGCGCGCGCCCGCCCACGCGCACGGGCAGCGTGCCGGTGGTGGGGTTGGTGTAGCCGCAGGTGAAGGTGATGGACTTGCTGACGCTCGCGAACGCGGGGGTGCAGCTCAGTGCGTTGTCCGATTTGCGCACCGCCTTCACGCTCACGGTCTGCGACGCTTCGGCAGCATGGTCGGGCACATCGAAGAACAGGCCCGCATCCGCGGCGGTGAAGGTGCACGACGGGCTGCCGAAGTTGCAGGTGGTCGAGTTGCTGGGCGTGACGCTGAGGCCGGTGACGCCGAACACCACCGAGCCCGGCGTCGTCACCTGCACGTTCGTGGTGGTGGTGCTGCTGCCCGAGGCGATGTTGAACGTGGCGCCAGAGGGCCACACCACGCTGGGCGTTCCGGTGGCGGTGAGCGTGCCGCTGAGCCCGCCGGTGTAGGTGGTGGTGCAGGCGGCATCCTGGCAGGCTGCCACCGTCAAGGTGCTGGGCGTGCAGGTCAGGCCGCTGCCGCTGGCATGGCGGATCTCCACATGGTGCAGCGGTGGCAGGCAGCTGTGGCTGACGGTCATGTCGGCCGCGACCTCCAGCGTGCTGATCTCGTAGTTGTAGATGCTCACCTCATCCAGCCGGCCGTTCGCTGATGAAGACGTGGCGTTGGTGGGGATGTCGGCGGTGCGGTTGTCACCGAGGAACAGTGTGAGCAGGCTGTTGTCGATCACGCCGTTGGTGGTGGTGCTGGTCGCCCCCACCTGCACACCATTGACGAAGATGCGTGCGTTGCTCTGGCCGGTGCCGCTCTTCAGGCGCCAGGTGACGGCGATGTGCGTCCAGGTGCCGGCGGCGATGGTGCGCGCGCTGGAGGTCACGTCGACCAGCGCGCCCGCGGTGTCAGACACGACGAAGCGCAGCGCACCGTTGCTCTTGCGGGCGAGAAAGAACGGTCGCGTCGCAGAGCCGCTGGCGTCGAACAGCATCGCCTCGGGCGACGACACCCAGGCGGCGTTGCTGCGGTACCAGAAGCTGATGCCGCCGTCTTCGCCCAGGGCAGTGTCGACGTCGACGGTGGTGTCCACCGCTGAAATCGAGGTGTCGGTGTTCGCGGGAATGTCGATGGCGCGGCAGACGTAGCCGCCGGCGTGGCTGGCGGCGGAGCCCACACGCACACCGCTGTAGCCGTTGCCGGTGGAGTCGGTGACCTCGCCGACGCGGCCGGTGTACGAGTACTCGTCCATCCGGTACTCGGCCAGCCGCGTGGGCGAGCCGCTCGGGATGAACCAGCGAATGGCCGTGCCGTTGGCGTTGTAGCCGCTGTTGAACGAGTAGAGCGTGTAGTCGGTGTCCGAGACCTGCACGCCAATGGTGGCCGAGGCGCCGGTGGCGTTGTCGTTGCCGTACTGGTACTTGAACTCGCCGTTCTCGTACAGGATGATCTGGAAGGTGTACGGCGTGGTCGTGGAGTACTGGTACACGCCGTTCCACGAGACGACGAGGTAGCGGTTGGGTGAGCTGCCCTTTTGCTGCCAGGTGACGCCGCCCGAGCCCACGTGGCTCGGGTCGAGGTCGTCCCAGTAGCCCATGATCGTGCGGGCGGTCGGCGCAGCCGTGCAGCCCGTGTACCCCCCTGCGGTGCCCGCCGGCAGGTTGGTGTTGGTGTACGTGCGCATGAAGCCCGTGTCGGCGCCAAACTGCAGGGCGCCATTGGCGAGCACGCGAACAGACGAGTAGGTGGTGCCGGCGAACTTGAAGGTGAAGCCGCCGGTGAAGGTGATGGTCGCCTGGTCGTCGTCACCTGGGTACTGGGTGCACAGCCGATCCCACGCGATCGTGTTGAGGGTCGACTCCCACGAGTAGGTGTCGCTCTTGAAGGTGTAGGTCGCGGCTGCGGCGGGCAGCGGCAGGCCCAGCAGGCACCACCAGGCCAGCAGAAGGCACCACAACGAAAACGCGGCCCGCGTTGACCGCGGGGCCGCGTCTTTCCGGGTGGTGAAGCTGGCGAGGTGGCTCAGCATGGGCCCTCATGATGCCGCGCGGGGCGGCACCGTGGCGTCACAGGATGCCGATACCGGTGAAGGTGGCGGTGTAGCTGCCCTTGGTGATCGTGCAGGTCACCGAGGCGTCGGCTGCGATCGCGGCGGCGGTGATGGTGTAGCCGGTCGGCAGGCCACCTTGCAGCAGGCTCGACGCGTCGGTGCAGTTCGTGACGGCCTGGCCCTTGGAGGTGTTCACCTTGCGGGCGCCGTAGTTCACATTCATCGCCGAGGTGGCAGCGCCGGCCACGCCTTTGATGGCGGCGGTTTCGGCGTCTGACGACACGTCGACGAATTTCGGCATGGCCACGGCGGCCAGGATGCCCAGGATGACGATGACGACGATCAGCTCGATCATCGTGAAGCCGGCTTGCATACGTTTCATGGCAAATCTCCTAGAAAGAGAGAGGAACGGAGGAGGAACGGTTGTCGGGAATCAGGTTCATGGACAGGACGCATCAGTCAGCTCGATGCGGGGGGCCGCACCCGGCGATGCCGCCTGGGCGTAGATGAACTCGCATGTGCCGGCAACCTGGGTGGGCCGCAGCCGAGCCCGCAAGGCAGGCTGGCCGTCGAACCGCGCGGGTCGCCAGTCGATATCGGCGGCTTCTCCCCAGGAATTGACGGCTGCCGCGATTCCATCGAGGCTGGCCGCCGGCCAACCGTGAACTCCGACCACCTTCGTGCCCTGTATCAGCAGTTCGCCGCAGTCGGTGCTGCCCGGGGGCAGTGCCGCACGCTGGGCCTCGCAGCGCAGGTGAAATAGGTGGGCGGTGGACTGGGTCGTGGCCATCAGGCTCTTGAGCAGCACCTGCCTGGCCGCCACGCGCGATGAGGCGAGCCTCGGCAGCGCGAGCGCCACCAGAACGGCCACCACGATCAGCGCCACCATCGCCTCGAAGCGCGAGAAACCGGCCGCCGGCACAGGCCCGGCCCGGTGGCAGCCTGGACGGCATCTGCGCGTGCATCGGATGGGCGGTGGCATGAGGGTCCATCACCGTGGTCACGAGTGCGCGGCGGAGGCGGCGCGGCCCAGATCCCACATGGGCAGGAACACGCCCAGTGCCAACACAAGCACCAGCACGCCGAGGAAAACGATGAGGATCGGCTCGACCTGCTGGTTCAGCGTCTTCAGCTCGTACTGCACCTCGTTGCTGTACAGGTCGGCCACTTCTTCCATCAGCTCGTCGATCGCGCCGGTTTCTTCACCGACGCTGATCATCTGCAGCACCACCGGGGTGAAGACGCCCGCCGCCGCGGCCGAGCGGGTGACGGATTCACCTCGCTCGACGCTGTCGCGCATCCCATCGATGCGCTTGGCGATGTAGACGTTGTCCACGGTTTGCGCCACCGCGGCGAGCGCTCGCTCGATCGGCACGCCGCTCTTCAGGCTCATCGCGAAGCCCCGGGCGAAGCGGGCCAGCATCGCCTTGCGCACGATCTTGCCGGCCACCGGGATGTTGAGCACGAACTCGGCCCAGCGCAGCTCGCCCTCGGGTGTCTTGCGCCAGGCATTCCATCCCAGCGCCAGGCCGACGGCCATCAGCGCGATGAGCCAGCCGAAATCGATGGTGAAGCGCGATGTGGCCAGCAGGATTCGGGTGGGCAGGGGCAGCTCGGCGTGAAAGCTCTCGAACACGCCGGCAAAGGCCGGGATGACCAGCACGTTGATGACCCCGATCGCGATGACCATCGCCGACATCACGAACATCGGGTAGCGCAGCGCCGACTTGACCTGCTGACGCATGAACATCTCGAACTCGAGGTGCTTGAAGAGCCGATCGAACACCTCGTCCAGGCGCCCTGTCATCTCACCCACGCGCACCATCGCCACGAAAAAGCCGTTGAACAGGTGCGACTGCTGGGCGAACGACATCGACAGTTCGATGCCCGATTCGAGGCTGCGGCGCACCTCGGCCAGGCAGGCCTTCATGCCGGGATGGGTGGCCGATTCCTGCAGGCCGAGCAGTGCTCGCAGGATGGGCACACCCGATCGCATCAAGGTGTGCAACTGCCGGCAAAAGAGCATCAGCTCCACCGTGCCGACAGGCCCTTGCAGCATCTCTCTCAGGCGCTGCGGCCACGGCTTGGATGGGGCTTCTTCCGTGGGCGTGCTGACCTGCGCCTCGGCCTCGATGCGCAGCGGCGTGACGCCCCTTGCGAACAGCATGTCGGCCACCGCGTTGGCGTTGGGGCCCTCGAGCGTGCCGTGGACAGGCCCGGTGGCGCTGCGGCCGGTGTAGGCGTAGCGGATCATCGACCAGCCTCAGCGAGGGTGAGGCCGGCGCCGCGACGTGAAGCCGTTGGCGCGAGGAAAGCGAGGTGCGCGTGCACGGTGCGTTTCATCCGTCGAGCTGGGTGGCCACGCGCATCGCCTCTTCGATGGTCGTGCGGCCCTCGGTGGCCAGGCGCACCGCGTCGTGGCGCAGGGTCAGGCGGCCCATCTGCTTGCGCGCGGCCCGCGCGAAATCGGTGGGCTCGCCGTGGTTCATCGTCTCGACCAGCTCTTGAGTCATCTCGATGAACTCGTAGACGCCCGTGCGGCCCGAGTAGCCGGTGTCGTTGCACACCGGGCAACCGCGGCCATGGCGGAAGCGGTGGCGAGCCACTTCGTCTCCCAGTTCCAGCCTCAGCCATTCGAGCTGGTGGGGGTTCGGTGTCACGTCTTCGGCGCATTGCGGGCAGATCACCCGAACCAGCCGTTGCGCCAGCACCAGGGCCAGCGACATGGCCACCATGTAGCGCGGGATGCCCATGTCGATCAGCCTCAGCGGTGTCGACGGGGCATCGTTGGTGTGCAGCGTGGACAGCACGAGGTGGCCGGTGAGCGCGGCACGCATGCCGATCTCGGCGGTGGTCTGGTCGCGCATTTCGCCCACCAGGATCACGTCCGGGTCTTGCCGCAGGGTGGCCCGCAGGACACGGGCGAAGCTCAGCTCGATCTTCTCCATCACCTGCACCTGGTTCACGCCGGGCAGGCGGTATTCGACCGGGTCTTCCACCGTGATGATCTTGCGCTCGCTGTCGTTCAGCTCGTTGAGCGCGGCGTAGAGGGTGGTCGTCTTGCCCGAGCCGGTGGGCCCGGTGACGAGCACCATGCCGCTCGGGCGGGCGATGGCACGACGCAGCGCACGGTCGACGGCAGGCGGCAGGTTGACCTTGTCCAGCGAGAGCAGACCACCGCTCTGGCTGAGCAGGCGCATCACCACCGATTCGCCGTACTGGGTGGGCATGGTCGAGATCCGCACATCCACCGCGCCGTTGCGCAGCTTCACGTGGAAGCGGCCGTCTTGCGGCAGACGCTTCTCGGAGATGTCCAGGCCCGACATCAGCTTCAACCGCAGGGCCACCGCGGTGGCGATCTTCGGGTCGGCCTCGGTCTGGATGTGCAGCACGCCGTCGATGCGAAATCGGATGCGCAACGTGCGTTCCTGCGGCTCGATGTGCACGTCCGAGGCGCGCACGCGCAGCGCCTCTTCGAACACCGAGTGCAGCAGCCGCACGACAGGCGCGTCTTCGGTGCTGGCGGTGGACAGGCCGAGCAGGTCGCCGAATTCTTCGGTGACGTTGGCCAGGTCGGCCTGCAGCGCCTGGGCGTGGCCAGCGATCTCTTCGGTGCTGTGGTAGCTGCGGTCGAGGGCGGCCAGCAGCTGGCTTTCGGCGGCCACGGCCAGATCGATCTCGCGCTTGAGCAGGCGGTTCAGTTCGTCCCAGGCGGCCACGTCGGTCGGGTCGGCCATGGCCACGCGAAGGCCGCTGGCGGTTTCTTCCAACGGCAGCGCGCGCATCCGCCGGGCCTGGCCTTCGGGCAGCAGGCGTGCAATCTCGGGGCGAATGACGCGGCTCGTCAGATCGACGAAGGGGGCGCGCAGCTGCCGTGCCACGGCCTTGGCGATCTGCACCTCGGTGACGAAGCCCGAGTCGATGAAGATGCGACCGAGCTTGCGGCCGGATTGCTTCTGCTCGACCAGTGCCTTGTCGAGCTGCTCGGATGAGATGAGCTGCTCCTGTATCAGCAGGTCGCCGAGGCGGATGCGTTCAGGGCGGGCCATCGGAAAGCGTCCTGCGTCGTCAGTGGGTGAGGGTGCTGTCCAGCTTCAGGCTGGAGCCGGGCATCGCGAGGCGGCCGGCGGCGTGGGCGTCCAGCTGGGCCAGCGGGGTGCTGGTCACGGCCGGTGCTGCCTGCGCCGTGGGAGCCTCGGGCCAGTTCGCACCGTCGCCCTGGATCACCGTGGGCTTGATGAGGATGACCAGTTCGCGCTTCGTGCTGACATCGCTGGTCTGCCGGAACAGACCGCCCACGACCGGCGCTTCGGACAGGCCCGGCACGCCGCTGCGCGAATTGGCGCTCTGGTGGATCATCAGACCGCCGATGGCCACGATCTGGCCATCGCCGATGCGCACGATGCTGTCGGTCTCGTTCACCGTCGAGGCGGCCAGAGGCAGCCGGAAGTTGCCGAGCGAGCCCAGGTCGATCGCCTTGGTTTTCTCGGCCACGTTGCTGATGGCGGGGTGCACGTGCAGGATGACCGCGCCGGTGTCGTCGATCTGCGGGGTCACATCCAGCACGATGCCGGAGAAGAACGGCGTCAGCGTCAACGTGGGCGAAGAGACGGCCGAATTGCCGGCCGTGGTGGTGGTGGTCTGCAGCCCGGTGACGAACATCTCGTCGCTGCCCACCTTGAGCACGGCCTTCTGGTTGTTCAGCGTGGCCACGCGCGGGCTGGACAGCACCGACACATCGCCTTGCGTCTGCAGGAAGTTGATCAGCGCGGCGAAGTTGGGCGACTGCAAGGCCAGGCCGTAGAAGCCGCGTCCGGTGGCGCTGGTGCTGATGTTGCTGGCGGGCGTGCTGCCCACGTCGCCGGAGGTGAGCGCGCCGGTGGTGCCGAGCGTGATGCCGGCGCCGACCACGCCGAACGAGCCGGCCAGCTTGTCACCCAGCACGCGACCGAAGCCGCCCCAGTTGATGCCGGCTTGAGCGTCTTTCGACAGCTGCACCTCGATGATCTTGGCTTCCAGCATCACCTGGCGTTCGACCGAGAGCTGGATGGCGCTGAGGTACTTTTCGACCTGCTGAAGCTCGCTGGGGGTGGCCTTGACGACGATCACGCCGGCAGCGGGGTTCATCACCACCCCACGACCATTGGTGCTGCCGATGAGTGCATTCAGCGATGCCTGAACTTCAGCCCAGAAATCGGCGTCGCTGGTGGTGCGCACCTGGGCGCTGTTGTCCACCCGGCCGTTGCCTTGCGGCCCCGAGTTGTTCTGCGAGGAGCTGGAGCTGTTGCTCCCGGTGCTGCCATTGGTGCCGGTGCTGCCGGTGACGGCCATCGACGCCGAGCCGGTGTTGACCCGCAGGTCCGAAGCGCCTTGACGGCGGCCAGGCAGGTAGTTGATCTTGAACAGGCGCGACTGCACGGTGTTGGGCAGCACCAGCACCCGCGTGCCGTTGACCTTGAAGTCGTAGCCGTAGAGGTCGCGCAGCGACTCCAGCGCCTCGACCACCGTCACGTTCTTCAGCGTCACGGTGATGTTGCCGGCCACCTCGGGGGTCACCAGCATGCTGTACGGCGTGCCGCTGCCGATCTGCATGAAGACCTGCGCGGCCGGGGCGTTGTTGACCGAGAGGTCGAAGCGGCCCGGGTCCGCCGCCCACGCGCTGGTGCCCAGGACCAGGCTGGCGGCCAGGGCCGGCAGGCGACGCCACAGCCGGTTGACAGGGCCGTGGCCCGCGATCGGGGAAGAGGTGCAGTTCATGGGCGTTGTCCTTCGCGTCCGCCGCGACCAAGGGTGCCGGCCGTTGTTGCAGCGCCGGAGGTCAGAACGGCCGCTCGTGGCCGCGATTCGGTGCCGTCGGCCCGGGTGGGCGCGGCAGCAGGTGTTCGTTGGGACGAAGCCGTGGTCGGCATCGCCGGGCCGCCGTCGCGCTTGGCAATGGCTGCGGAAATCAGCAGCAGGCGTTGCGTGTGGCCCTGGCCGTCGCGCAGCGTGAGGCCTTCGGCGTCGATGGTGATCACTCGCGCGGCGCCGATGGCGTCGCCGGCCTGCACGAAGCGGCCATCCACCAGCGCGCTGGCCTGGCCGTTGGTGCCGACCTGCAGCGACTGCAGCTGCGGGGCCGCGGCGGGCGGGGCCGAGGCAGCACCAGCGGCGTGGGCCGAGCGCGGTGCCGAGCCGGCTTCAGCGGCGGCGGCGGGGGGCCGGGTGGGGTCGGCCCAGGCCGTCGCTGTGGCGGAGGCGGCTTGCGCTTGGGCCGGCCCGGGCGTGACGGCCAGGCCGAGCATGAGTGCCAGCCACAGACCCGGCAGCGCGACTGAGAGGCAGGTGGGCAGGCTCCGGCCGAGGGGCCGGGTGCAGGCACCGGGCGGCAGGGGGCGTCTGGCGAACCAGCGTGTCATCGTCACAGCTCCAGCCAGGCCTGGTCGAGGCTCAGCGTGTAGACCGTGAGGCTGAGCTGCACGGTGGGGTGTTTCTCGACCTTCAGCTTGATGCCGCCCCACAGCAGGCGCGGGCCCGGCAGGCCTTCGAGTGCGGAGAGGTAGCCCATCAGATCGGCGTACTGGCCCTCGACCGTGATCTCCACCCCATGGCGGTACAGCGGTGCGCCATCGGCAGGGGCGGGCACGACCGCCGGTAGTACCCCGGGATTCACAGCGGGATTCACGGCGGCCGCTGAGGGCGCCGGTGCCGCCAGCGTGGTCGCCAGGGCCGGCGCGGCCGACGCTGCGGCAGTGGGCAACAAGGCGACGGCCGGGCGGGGCGTGGTCGCGGCAGGCAGGGGCAGCCGAGCGTCCTGCGGCGGCAGGGTCTTCAGACCGATGACCTTCACCGCGCCGCCCTTGGGCAGCATTTGTTCCAGCAGGGCCACCATGCGGTCGGGCCCGATCAGCCCGGCTTGGGTGTCGAGCAGGGCCTTGGCGCCTTGCTGGGTGCGTTGGCGCCATTGGGCGATGTCGGCGTCCAGCTCGCGGCGCTGGGATTCGCCCACCACGCGGCGGCGCTCGGATTCTTCGGCCAGCACCTGCTGGTCGGCCTTCGCCGCGGCCAGCGCCGTCGAGGCGGTGTTGAAGTGCTTGAAGGCCGGTGCGAGCCAGAAGCGGTCACCCGCGAGCAGCAGCAGCGCCACGGCGGCCAGCAGCATCATGAGGCGCTCTCGCTTAGGCCGTGCGTCGAAACGGCGGGCCTGGGCGCGCAGCTTGCGGTTCAGCTCGAACAGGTGATCCTGCCAGTTCATCACTTCGCTCCCGGGGGCGTGGCGGCCCCCACGCCGGCGAGGGTGAAGGCCGTGAGACCGTCGTCCTGCGCGAGCTGCAGACGGGCGAACTGGCGGCCCTTGAAGCTGCCTTCCTGATTCAGCCGCTGCAGGTAGCCAGGCAGCGCTGCGGGGTCGGTCATGCGGCCTTCGATCTCGATCGCGCCGCTTTGCGGGGCCACGCTGAAGCCGGTGATCCAGACCGAGGCCTGGCTCTGGCGCGACAGCGCCATGAAGTAGGGCGTGTAGCCGGTGCTGCCGCGCTGCAGGTGATCGTCGATCTGGGCGCGAAGCCGGCGTTGATCGGCCTCCAGGTTCTGCAGGCGGGTGCGTTCGGCGGCCAGGCGCTGGATGGCCTCGGCGCCGCCAGGGTCGCGGGCTTCCAACTGCGCCCGTTGCATGGGCAGCACCTGTGCGATCGCGTCGGCGCGGTGTTGGCGGTGCTGGGCCCAGGTGTCCAGCCCCTGGCCCAGGGCCCAGCAGCCGGCCAGCGCGCCCGCCAGCGACCACAGGGCCTGGCTGGCCCGCCAGGGCTGAGGTGCGGGGCGCAGCGACGGGGGGTCGAGGTTCAGATCGGGCTGGCGCGAGGGCTCGGTGCTCGGCGCCTCGATCGGGCTCTCGGCGGCGGCTTTGGGCTCGGCCACGGGCCGCAGCGCCGCACCGATCGCCACCCAGTGGTCGCTCAGGTCGACGTCGGCCGGCAGACGAGAGAGGTCGAGCTTTTCCTGGATGCGCGCCACCAGCACCGGCACGTAGAGCAGCTCGCGCACGAAATCGGCAAAGGGCTCGGCACCGGGGCCGGGCAGCACGTCCAGCCGTTCCAGGCTCACCTGGGTGAAGACGCGGTCGAAACTGTCGAGCGTGCGCTGCAGTTCGAGCCCCGCGCGCTCCATCGCTTGTTGGCGTGTCTCGTCGTTGGCATCGGCCAACTGGGCGCGTGGCACTTCGATCTGTCGCGACAGCAGCAGCGCGCCCGCCACCGTGATGACCAGCAGCGCGTGGGTGTCGCCCAGGTGCAGCAGGGCATGGCCGCGGTGTGGCGAGGCCAGCAGCGCACCCAGGTTGCGCAGGGCTGTTTCGGCCACATCGATGGCGTGCCACGACCAGCCGGTGTCGTCGCCATCGCTTCGCAGGGCATCACGGGCGGGGCCGGGGGCCGCCACCGCGATGACGGTGCGCTGGTTGCGTGGGCCGGCCTGGGCCGGCATGGGCAGCAGGTCGATGGCGGCGCCATCCACCGGGAATTCGATCTGGTCTTTCAGGCGCCAGCGCAGGGCATCGCGCCACTCGTGGCGCGGCATGTCGGGCGCTTCGGCCTGCACCAGCTGGTATTGGCTGCGCTCCAGAAGCGCCACACTGGCCCAGCGGCCCCACGGCACCGAGCGCCGGGCACGCCGCAGCACCAGGGCGGATGAGCGGCCGGCCTCGCTGTGCAGCCACCGCACGACCGGGCGCTCGCCCGGTTCAACCAGGGCGAAGCGAACATGCGCGGCCTGCGGAACGCAAGCGATCCAGCCGGCTACGGCGGGGCGACGGAGGTGGAGGGTGGGCACAGTCGAAGACAGTCGTTTTCGCCTCCTATGGTGAGCGGACGGGCCATGCGGCAGTCGCTCGAAAAGCGGCGTTGAATGCCTTCAAACGGCGTCTGTGGGGCCCCTGCAGGGCCGTGAGAGCCGTTCTCGCAGGGCTCGCGGCCCGTGCCTCGTCAAAGCGTGCGAGGGCCTTGCGGTGTGTCGAGTTCGGCCGTCAGCCGGCAGCGATCGCCCGGCTCGACAACCACGCGAGGGTCGGCCAGATGCGGTGCCAGTTGCCCCGCGAGTTGCTCGGCGCGCGGGTGCTGGATGGTCAGCCGGCGCAGCGTGCAGCCCGCATCGGCCATGCGGCCGGAGGGGTGCGGGCCCTCGGGCCATTCGATCAACGTGGGGAATGCGCCATCGAACGGCATGGCGCCATCGTCTGACACACCGATCCGCCAGGTCAGCGTGCCGCGGCTCACCTGCACCGCCGGGCCGGCCGCGCCCGCCACCTCGCCCAAGGCTGCGTGGAGCGAGGAGCAGCCGGCCACCCACGTCCACAACCGGGGCGAGCGCGACAGTTCGGCCCGCGCGGCAGGGCTGTCCAGAGCGAACCATCGAGGGCGGCCGGGTCGCGTGTCCGCTTGCGGCGCGATCACTTCCAGGAACAGGCCCTCGCCGAGCCGCATCAGGTGGTTGTGTGTGCCCATCAGCGGGTGCACGCCCCCCGGCGGTATGGCCACGCCCAGGCGCTCTTGGGCCCAGGCCACGCCCTCGGCGAGATCGAGGGCGGCGACAGTAATGTGGTCGAGTTGCAGCTTCATTCGGACGATCAGGCGTTGGCGGCGGCGCCGCGGGCCCGCTGGACTTCGGTGCGTGGCGGCGCGCCGAACAGGCGCCGGTACTCGCGGCTGAACTGCGAGGGGCTTTCATAGCCCACACGGTGGGCCGCTGCGGCCGCGTCGACACCCTCGGCCATCATCAACTGGCGCGCATGGTGCAGGCGCAACTGCTTTTGATACTGCAGCGGCGACATCGAGGTGAACTGTTTGAAGTGCTGGTGCAGGCTGGAGGTGCTCATGTGCGCGGCCTCGGCCACCTCGTCGATTCGCAAGGGTTCGGCGAACCGCCGCTTGAGCAGATCGATCGCCCGGGCGATGCGTTGGGCGTGGCTCTCAGCCACCGCGAGGGCCCGCAGTCGAGGGCCAAGCTCTCCCGTCAGCACGCGGTAGAAGATCTCGCGCCAGGCCAGCGGTGCCAGCACCGACACGTCGGCTGGCTTGTCCAGCAGCTTCAGCAGCCGCCAGACCGCATCCAGCAATTCGGGCGAGCTGGGGGCCACCTGCAGACCGCGTTCGAGCGGCGGGCTCGATGGTGAGCGCGAGACCGCCCCCGCTTCCAGCACCAGCGCGGCGAGGTCTTGGGTGTCGGCAGCCAGACGCAGGCACAGGTAAGGCGCTTCGGACGAAGCTTCGGTCACCTGGCTGGTGGGCAGCATGGTCATCGACACGACCAGGTGGTGCAGCGGGTCGTACTGCAGCACTTCCTGTCCGAGCCGGGCCTGCTTGCGGCCCTGCAGCACGACCACCACGCCGGGTTCGTAGACCACCGGCAGTCGCTCGCCAGGCGCATCGGCGCGGATGATGTGCAAGCCGCGGATCGGCGTGTCGTGGGACCCCGCCCGCGGTGCGAAGCGCAGCGCGATGGCCTTCATCTCGGCCTGATGCCGGTGATCGAAGGCGGGGGCGTGGGGATCGCTCGCGTGCAGCGGCACGGCGTCATCGGTGGCAATGTCGGCCATGCGGCCGATTGTGGCGCGCCACCGCCGGGCAGACCCGGGCGGCCGATCGGTTCTGGACGAACAGGCAAGCATGGCCGAGCAATCGGCTATCGCCTCGCGGGGCGCGGCGCCTACGCTCATGCTTGTCTGCGCTGCGATGCGCCTTCACCACGTTCCTCAGGAGACTGCACATGAACAAGACCCCATTTCCACATCGTCGTCTCGGACAAGGAGACCTTCGGGTCTCGGCCATTGGGTTGGGCTGCATGGGCATGTCCGACTTCTACGGCGCCGCCGAAGACGGCCGGTCGATCGCCGTGCTGAACCATGCCCTCGACAGGGGGATCAACTTCCTCGACACCGCCGACATGTATGGCGTGGGTGCCAATGAGCGGCTGCTCGCCACGGTGTTGAAGCAGCGGCGCGATGAGGTCGTGCTTGCCACCAAGTTCGGCAACGTACGCCTGGAAGACGGCACCTTCGTGCGGGTGGATGGCCGGCCCGAGTATGTGAAGGCCGCGTGCGATGCCAGCCTGCAGCGCCTGGGGGTTGACCACATCGACCTGTACTACCAGCACCGGGTCGACCGCCAGGTGCCGATCGAGGACACGGTGGGTGCCATGGCCGATCTGGTGAAGGCCGGCAAGGTGCGCCACCTCGGCCTGTCGGAGGCCAGTGCCCAGACCATTCGCCGTGCCGCTGCGGTTCACCCCATCGCCGCCCTGCAGACCGAGTACTCGCTGTGGACTCGGGACGTCGAGGCGCAGATCCTGCCGACTTGCCGTGAACTGGGGATCGGCCTGGTGCCCTATTCGCCGCTGGGACGCGGCTTTCTGGCGGGGCAGTTCCGATCGCCCGACGCCTTGGATGCGCAGGATTGGCGCCGGCAGAACCCGCGCTTCCAGGGCGACAACCTGGCGCGCAACCTGGCCCTCGCTGACGCCGTGGCCACGCTGGCGGCCGCCGAGGGGGCCACCTCGGCCCAACTCGCGCTGGCGTGGCTGCTGCGCCAGGGCGAAGACATCGTGCCGATTCCGGGTACCCGACGCATCGAGCGGTTGGACGAGAACGCCGGCGCTGCCCACCTCATGCTGGCGGACGCCTCCTGGCAGGCGCTCGAACGGCTGTTGGCTCAGCACCCGGTGGCGGGCGAGCGCTACCCGGCTGCGGGCATGGCGATGGTCAATGCCTGAAGGTGGCCTCAGTGGTGTGTGTTGAACAAGGCCTGCAGCAGCCCGTCGTTCCACACGCACCGTGAGGTGGCCGTGTTGTCGACCAGGTCGAGCATGATGCGGTCGGCGGTGTCCGTCGAGGGCTTGGGGCCCTGGCCCTCGACATACGACAGCACCTTGCCGTAGCCCGCCGGCTCGCGCACCTTGCACGGCTGGGTGTTGTTGTTGACCTTCTTGTAGGTCCACCACGCCCAGCCGATGTTGTGGGTGTCGAGCAGGTCGACCATGCCTTGCGCCCACGCATTGCTGTTCTCGCCAGTCTCGGCGTTCCACAGCGGCACGTTGTGCTTGTCGCGGATGTCGAGGTAACCCTGGATCGAGTCCTGGTTGTTCTTGTCCCAGTACTTGTGGAAGACCAGGGCCATGTTGTCGTCCCACGGCGGCAGGATGGTGCGCATGGCCGCCGGCGAGCCGCACCACTCTGTGCCGCACGCGAAGAGGATGTGGTTCGTGTCCACCTCGCGGATTGCGGCGCTGAGCTTGACGTAGAACGCCCGCAGCTTGTCACCGCCACTGCGTGGCTTGGACTTGCTGACGATCGGTTCATCGAGCAACTCGTAGCCGGCCACGGTGGTGTCTTGCGCATAGCGCTGCGCGATGGCCTGCCACAGCCGTATCGTCCACGGTTGGTAGACATCCGGCTCCGTCCACAGGTGGGGCACGCCGTCGACCGTGTCGGACATCAGCTCGTTGCTTTGCGCTCCGGGCGCCGCATGCAGGCAGATCACCACATGGATGTCGTGGGCACGCGCCCAGCCGATCATCTGATCGAGCCAGTCCCAGCCGCTTTGCAGGTAGACCCCATCAGCCGGTGACAGCCAGTGGTGGTTGACGGAAATGCGCAAGGTGTTGACGCCCCATCGCTGCATGCGCGCGAAGTCGTCTTCCGTCATGATGTTGCGCTTCCAGGACTGCCAGTAGCGCTCATAGGCCGAAGGGCTCATCATGTCGGCGAGCGTCTCGTGGATGCGCGTGTCGCCGTAGTACCAGAGGTATTTGCCGTCTCCGTCGGGCCACTCGATCATGTAGGCCTCGACGTTCGTCCATTCGCCGACGCCGAAGCCTTTCATCACCACATTCTTGCCGGCGGCATCGACGATGCGCGGGCCGTCCACGCGCCAGCCGGCCCACGACTCGGGTGGCTGCGCGGCGGCCGGCGTGGCGATACACAGGGCCGCGGCCAGGGCGGCCATCTGTGTGGCCATTCTTGCGGCCATCTTTGCGGCAGCGTGCTTGAACATGGTGCTCTCCCTTCGTCGTTGAACGGTATGCGACTCTAGGCGGCCGGTGGGTCGATCGCTTGAAGAAAACTGCCCCTGGGTGCCTGCGTCCGGTAACAGTTGAAACCCCTTCACCCGATGCCGTGCGGGCGCTCACCAACCGAGAGGATGCGCGTGCCGGCGGATGTCAGCACACTGTCGGTCAAGGTGGCGAACAGGCGATGCGGCCTGAACGTGTTTCACTGCTGCGGGTGTGTCCATCGCCGCGGCGTCTCGTGGCCGCATCGATGAGCGTTGGACGGTACGCGACGCGGCCGGCCTGGGAAGGCTTCATCGGCCAGGCCCGATGCACCGCGCGGCCCGCGGCCTGTATTCGCCCACTCGTGGCCTGTCACGTTTAAATGGGAGTGGAGGACGGTGCGAGACGGTATGCAATGCCAGGCGCGAAGCACAGCGATGCCTCGTGGCATCGCGAGCATTCGCAACGCCGCAGTGCGTGCCGTATCGCGTCGGCAGCCGCTTCCGATTTAAGCGTCACAGGCCACCAGCCAGAGCCTGCAGACCGGCTCGCCCCTGTCCATCGTGAGGCCATCGTGATCCATGTCTTCGGGGAGTTTCGCCTGTGCACCCTGCGCCGGGCCTTGTTTCGAGAGAATCATGAAGTGCCGCTGCGCCGCAAGGCCTACGAGTGCTTGCGTTATCTGATCGAGCAGAGCCCGCGGGCGGTGCCCAAGGATGAGCTGTGCGAGGTGGTCTGGTCGCCGCGCATCATCAGTGACGAGACCCTCGCCAGCACGATCAAGGATGTGCGGCTGGCGTTGGACGATCGCAGCCAGCCGCACCGGTATGTGCGCACGCTGACAGGCTTCGGCTACCGCTTCGTGGCCCTGCAGCATGCTGAGGCATGAACGACAAAAGGGCCCCGAGGGGCCCTTTCGGCCGAAGCAGTTGCCTCAGCCCTTGGAGCAGGCGTAGTAGCGGCTGTCGAAGCGGCTGCCTTCGCCGTCGAAGTTGCCCACGTCGCCCGAGTTCACGAACAGCGCGTTGTCGTCGGCCGTGATGGGGCCCAACCACCAGCCCACGGGTGCGGCGATGCCGTCTCCGTAGAGCACGCGATAGCGCCACGCACCATAGCCCGCCACCGAGCCGCCGATCGCCTGGCAATACGCCATGGCGTTGGCGAATGAGGTCGGGCCGAGGGCGCCGGTCATGCACAGCGTGGCGCCCACCGAGTAGAACCCGGCCGGGCAGGTGATGGCCGGTGCGATCGATACCGCCTCGACTTCAGCGGCATTCGGCGCAGGGTCGGTGCCGCCGCGCTGGCGTGCAGCCGAGGCCGTGGTGGCCGTGGTGATCAACAGTCCCGCCACCAACAGCGCATGGGTCAGCTGGTTGATTTTCATTGCATTTCTCCTGAGATTGATGGTTGAGGTGATAACGGGGGCCCCTTCGCCAAACATGCACGTTGGAGGCTTGTCATCACCACCCTCAGGTTATGAAGGTCGCGTCGTGGCGCGCTGAAGGCGGTATGGAATTGCTCGGTACATCGCCGTGGAAGTTTCGGCAATCGGTTCGCGGAGAACCGTGCCCGTCCGACTCACCGTGAGGGCGGGTCCGGCACGAAGCCGGGTTCGGTGCTGGATCGGGGGAAGGGGCGCGGCGACGACTGCGCCCAGCCAAGCGTGGGGATGATGCCCGCGCGGGCCAGGTTTTCTTGGCGGTCATAGCGCAGGCTCACCACCTCCACCGGGCGGGCGGTCTGGCGCTCGAATTCGGTGTTCGTCACATACGAGGTCTCGCGCGCACCGTGGCCCGTGCCCAATCGCTCCGCGGGGGCGGGTGCTGGCGCCGCGGCAGGCGCTGCGGACTTGGGCAAGGCGCGCGCAGCACCCGTGGCCGGCGCCTCCGATGGGGCGTCGCGTGCCGAGCTTTCGGCATCGGCACGGCGCGATTCCTCGCGCAGTTCTCCCCTTGGCGGTGCCGCCGGCGGGCTGGGGGGCTGCCATCGGACGCGCTCGGTGAAGACCGCGACGCCGATCACGCCGACGTCGTGGGGGCGGCCCGTCTGTGCCGCATAAGAGTCGGGCAGGGCGGTGAATTCGAAGGCGGCTACTTCCTGGTTGCTCTTGCGCCAGCCGGTGATCTCGTAGCTCTGCCACGGCGAAAGCACATAGCCGCTCTGGCTCCACGAGGCGGTCTGACCCGAGATGATGTTCACCCCGTCGACCGACATCACCGCCATCACCCGCTCACCCGTTCGGTTGGTGACGCGGATGGCGTAGCGCGAACCGGGCCGGCCGGCGATGTAGCGTTGGTCTCGGAACGGGTAGACGGGCAGTGTCTCGCCCGTCTCGCGGTCGATCACCTCGACGTCGACCTTGTGTCCCACGGCCCAGACCGCCGGCGTGCACCCGGTGGTGAGCATTGCCGCGGCGGCGAGCCCGCAGGCCGACATGAAGCGGCGACGGGCGGCGGGGCGCAACGCGCCCGAGGGATGAGCTTGACCCATGAAGACCTCCGAAAACGATGAGTGACCAGCGTTCTACGGTCGGCGTGGCTGGGCGGGGTTAAATCCCAGCAAACAGGGGATGGCGGCCCTCTGGACGACGCGGCGGCCTTGGCGGGGGCAAGCTTTGGAGGCCGGGGTTGATAGCTGAAATGGCCATCCGGCAGGCGCGTCAACTCCCCCAATGTGGTGAGTGCTGTCGGGCATCGGGCCCGGATAATCGCCGCGCGATGCAAGACATATCGTCGGACGCGCGACCGAAGCACACAGGCCGGAGGGGCCGAAGAGGGGGAAACATGGATGAACTCGACAAACTGAACCGGCTGAGCCAGTCGCACGGCGCTTTGCAGCCGGGCAAGGGCATGGTCTCCGGTGTGATCGCGCTGAGCTTGGCGATCCTGTGTTTCCTGGGCGTGCTGGCCTTCCATTGGCCCGAGTACCTGACGACGCCGCAGTTGCGGCAGTCTTACAGCGTCGAGCTGATCCGCAAGCTGCTGTTCTGGTCGCTGGTCTTGTCGGGTTCGATCGCGCTGTTCAACGTCATCCGCGGGCGGGTGCGCTGGCTGGCCTTCGCGTCGTTCGCGCTGATCGGCCTGTCGCTGGCGCTGGGTGGACACAAGGTACCCGTCGACAGCGATTTCCCCGACCACACGCCCTACATCGGTCTGGACTGGTTCATTCTCGACCTGCTGGGCTCGACGCTGATCTTCATCTTCATCGAAAAGCTGTTTGCTTTGCGCAAGGATCAGCCGGTGTTCCGCGCAGAGTGGCAGACCGACTTCCACCACTTCATCGTCAACCACATGCTGGTGGGCTTCGTGCTGCTGGCCACCAACCTGCTGGTGCACAAGCTGTTCGGCTGGGCCTCCAACGATGGGGTGCGCGGCTGGGTGCAGCAGTTGAACTTCTGGGTGGCCTTGTTCCTGATCATCCTGGTGGCCGACCTGGTGCAGTACTGGACGCACCGCGCGTACCACGAGATCCCGGTGCTGTGGCGTCTGCATGCCGTGCACCACAGCGTGAAGAGCATGGATTGGCTGGCAGGCTCGCGCCAGCACATCCTGGAACTGCTGATCACCCGCACAATGGTTCTGGCGCCGATCTACCTGCTGGGCTTCAGCAAGGACGTGATCGATGCCTACATCATCGTGGTCGGCTTCCAGGCGGTGTTCAACCACGCCAACGTCAGCGTGCGTCTGGGGCCGCTGCGCTACCTGATCGTCACGCCGAACTTCCACCACTGGCACCATTCGCAAGACCAGGAGGCGCTGGACCGCAACTATGCGGCCCACTTCGCCTTCCTAGATCACCTGTTCGGCACAGCGGTCCAATCCGACCGGCCCTGGCCCGAGCGCTACGGAGTGCTGGGTGACTACGTGCCGGACGGCTTCCTGAAGCAGGTGGCCTTTCCATTCACCTGGAAGGGGTGAGGCTGCCTCGGCCAGGTCGCCACTGGGCATCTCACGCCTCGGCGAGTTGGGCCTTGAGTTCGGCTACCTCGGCGCGCAGTGCTTCGTTCTCTGCGGTCAGGATGGCCACGCGTTCCCGCAGCGCGTTGATGGAGTCGCTTGTTTCGCCGGTCTCCCAAGGAGCAGTTCCAGGCAATGAGGCGCCAGCATCGGCCAGCTCGACGGCGGTTCGGGCTGTCGTTGGCATGTCGGTGGCGGCATGCGTGGCTCCGGCGCTCGTCGTAGCCGGCGCAGACTTCTTTTTCGACTCACGCACTCGCTTGGCAACCTGCTTCAGCTCATCGGCGCCTGCGCTGGCGGCGGCGACTTGTTCTTCGGCGGGCAAGGTGGCCACGGCTGCCGCGGCGTTGATCGAAATGGTGCCGGCCTTGACGGCGGCCACCAATTCGGGCGCGGCCTGCTTGTGGATCTTCTCGATCAGCACGACCTGGTTGTTGCTGATGCGGGCTGCCTTGGCGATGGCTTGGCGGGTGTCGAGCGGATCGGCGGCCGGCGTCGGCACCGCGACGACACTGGCCGATGGATCGGCCGTGGCCGGGGCGGGCGCTTCGGGCGATTGGCGAGCACGCCGCTCGGCCACGATCTCGCGCTTGCGCAGCGCGAGCACGCCGCGTTGGAAGTCCGAGATGCTGCGCCGGCCCAGGTGCTGGTCGATCATCCACAGGTGCACGTCCTCGATCGACTGGAATCGGGGGTTCTGCACCGTCTGGAACGGCAGGTTGTGCTTGCGGCAGATGCCGTAGCGGTTGTGCCCGTCGACCAGCACATTGCCCCACAGCACCAGCGCGTCGCGGCAGCCTTCGGTGAGGAGGCTGCGTTCCAGCGATTCGTACTCTTCGGGCGTCAATGGATCGATGTAGGCCTTGAGTTCTTCGTTGACGACGATGTCCATGGGCGCGCGAAATTCAAAACAGCGGCAAAGGGCGCGCATTGTAGGCAGGGCGGCTGCGAGGGGCTGTGAGCCCGCGATCGAAACGCCATCTGAGCCATTTCCGAATTGGGGTGCGCCCTTGCCGTTCATGGAAGCGAACGGCTCGGCGAGCCTCGTGCGGCCGGGCAGCGCGGTGCACCACGCCAGCGCGGCCGCGGACAGCGGGCGGGGTCAGTAGCCGCTCAGCGACATGTCGACAAAGATGGTGCTGGTCGTGTTGTTGCGCGCGCAAACCTTGAACCAGCCTGGCACGAGATCGGGTCGGGTGCCTGAGGTGGCATTGAAGTAGTAGGAGGACGAGTCCTGCACCAACACATCGACATAGTTGCCGTCAAAGGTGTACGAACGCTTGACGGTGAAGTGCGCCACTGCTGGGCCACCGAAGGCGTTCTTGGCGGTTCCGAACGATGTGACGGTGGTGGTGGTGAAGATCGGCTCCTTGCAGACACGGGCGCCGGTGGAGATGGGTTCGGCATGAACGGTGGCAACTGCCGCCAACAGGGCCGCAGCGCAGAGGCGGGCCGATGAGAGGTTTGACATCGAAAGCTCCTTGACACTGAGATGGGTGTGCAAGGGCCGGCGCAGGCAGGCGATGCGATGCCAGGGCTGGCCCTTGTGGGGGCCGGCCCATGAACATCAGGCCGGTGCTTTCGAATACGACGCCTCTGGGCGCTTGGATTCCACGGGCATGCCTTCAGCCCGCGATCTTCTTCAGGGCACCCAAGAGGTGGTTGAAGGTGGCGCCGTAGGGCGGGTAGAACAGCTTGGTGCCGGCGAAGCGGCTCTGTTCGAAGATGGGCTTCTCTTTGCTGAAGGTGCGAAAGCCCCACTCGCCATGGTAGGCGCCGATGCCGCTCGCGCCCACGCCGCCGAAGGGCTGTTCTTCCTGGCCGAGGTGCCAGATGCAGTCGTTCACTGTCACGCCGCCGGCGTGGGTGCGCTCCATCACCTGCCGCTGGGCCTGGTCATCGCGGCCGAACCAGTACAGCGCGAGAGGCCGATCGTGGCGGCGGATGAAGTCCACCGCCTCGTTCGCGTTGTCGTACGCCATGATCGGCAGCAGCGGGCCGAAGATCTCTTCTTGCATCACCGTCATCTGCTCGGTGGCGTCGAGCACCAGGTGGGGCACGAGCTTGCGTCCACCGGCGGTTTCGGTGTGGGTGGGCACCAGTCGGGCGCCCTTGGCACGGGCATCGTCGAGCAGTGCCTGCAGCCGGGCGTGGTGGCGGGGCGAGACGATGCTGGTGTAGTCGGCATTGCCTGCCAGGCTCGGGTACATCGCACGCATGCGGGCCAGCAGGGCTTCGACCAGGGGCGCCACCATCTCGCGAGGGGCCAGCACGTAGTCGGGCGCGACGCAGGTCTGGCCGGCGTTCAGCAGCTTGCCGAACGCCAACCGTTCGGCCGTGAGCGAGAGGTCGGCGCTGCGGTCGATGAATGCGGGTGACTTGCCGCCGAGCTCCAGCGTGACCGGCGTCAGGTTCTTGGCCGCCGCCTGCGCCACGATGCGGCCCACGGCGGTGGAGCCGGTGAAGAACAGGTGGTCAAACGGCAGCGAGGTGAACGCGCGGCCGACATCGGCATCGCCCACCACGACCTGCATTTCCTCGGGGGCGAAGTTCTCGCGCACCATGCGGGCCATCAGTTCGCTGGTGGCGGGCGTGAGCTCCGACGGCTTGATCAGCACGCGGTTGCCAGCGGCCAGTGCGGCCACGGCCGGGGCCATGGCGAGGTAGTACGGGTAGTTCCAGGGCGAGACCACGCCCACCACGCCCAGCGGTTGCCGCAGCAGGCGGTTGCGTGCCGGCCAGAAATGCATGGCGGTGGGCACGCGGCGTGTCTTCATCCAGCCGGGCAGGTGGCGCATCGCATGGCGCGCGGCCGATTGCACGGTGAACACCTCGGTGAGCATCGTCTCCTGGTGGGCACGATTCTCGAAATCCTGCGACACCGCCTCGGCCAGGGCCTGAGCGTGTTGCGCCGTCATCGCGCGCACGCGGGCGAGCCGGTCGCGCCGAATCGCCAGGGTGGGAAAGGGCTCTGACGAGAACGCGGCACGCTGCTGCTCGAGCGTGACGCGCAGGTGTTCTTCGATGTCTTGGTTCACGCTGCACCTCCAGAAAGGACCGGCGGTGCAGCGTACCGGAGGGCGCTGGCAGCAGCTAGGCGGCTGACCCTAAAGCGGCCAGGGGTGAACCCGGGGCTCTCGAGGCCGATGCCGTGATCAGGACTCTTCTTCGCCCTCTTCTCGGGCCTGGCGGGCGGCGCGCTGGGCCTTGGCGGCCTTGCCCGCTTTCGCGCCAGCCTTGTTGGCCGCCTTGCCGGCTTTGGCCTTGGCGCCGGGGGCCTTGGCCGCGGCGGCTTGGCGGGTGGCCTTGGCTGCCTTGCGGGCCGGGCTCTTGGCCGGCTTCGCGGTGCCGGTTTCACCCTCGGCCTTGGCGGCGGTCTTGCCGCCGCGGGTGGGGCGCTGCGCGATCTTGTCGATGATCTTGCGGCCCGTCTTGACGGCGGGCTCGCCGGACTCTTCGCCGTCCTTTTTGGGGCGGCCGGTCTTCAGGTTGGGCACGGCGGCGAGGGCGGCGAGGAACGCGTCGTCCGACAAGCCCTTGAGCAGCTCGATGCCCGCACGCAGCAGCTCGCTCTTCTTGGCCGGTTGTGCCAGGCGGGTGGAGCGCTGGCGCAGTTCGTTCAGCGTGGCGTACTCGGCCTTGGGAATGGTGAAGCTGTCGCGCACCAGCTTGGTCTTGGGCGTCTTGCCTTCCTTGCCCTCGGCCTTCTCGGTGTTCAGGTCGACATCGACGGAGGCGCCTTCGAGGTCGGTCTTGGCTGCGGCTTGATCGTTCATGGTCTCTCCTTTAAAACGGTATATACAGTTTATATCGTTTTTCATGAGAGATCAACGAACGGACGCGGCTGCGCCTCCGAATTGGTAACGGCTGGTTGGCGGATAGCAGGGCCCCGCGGCACCGCGGCGAAGTGCGCGGCCGGGCCGGCAGCTCAGAGGAACAGGGGCGCGGGGTTCAGGCCGGCGTCGTCCGCCGCGCAGGGTTGCCAGCCGAGGGCGGCAGGCACGTCATACAGGCGGCCGGGGCCGAAACGCGGCCAGAAGTGGCGCAGGCCGGGCACGATGACCTGGGCCACGCTCAGGCCGAAATCCGGGCGTGTCTTGTTGACCACCAGGGCCGAGAGCCCGGCGCCGGCCAAGCGCTGCCGGCACACGTCGATGTCTTCGAGCAGATCGTTCCCGCCGGACAGTCGCGGCAGTGCGGCGGTGACGGTACCGTGGCCCTCCAGGAAAAGCGCTTCGGGCAGCAACCGGCGATCCCAAGGCGGTGGGGCATCGTCGCGCGAATCCATCAGCTGGTTCAGCTCGGTCAGCGCGCGGCTGAGGGCGATGCTGCCTTGAAGGTGGCAGCCGAAGCCTATCGCGTGGCGATCGGCTTCAGTGTGATGTGCCACCGCCGCGTAGACAGGAATGCCCAGGTCGTGCGTGAGATCGAGCACCTGCACTTGCCAGCCCGTCTGGGCGTAGTCCGCATGCAGGCTCTGCACGAAGGCGTCGTCGATGCCGTCCAGGTCGATGGCGGGACGGCGGGCGCGCTGGTACCACCAGATGGCGGTGGCATCGCGCTCGATGAGTTCCAGCAGCCCTTGCAACACCGCTTCTTCAAAGACGTTGCCGGCGGCACTGCCGTTCGGGTTGTGGATGCCGTAGTCGGCGCCGAACGCGGCTGGCGTCTCGGCGTAGCAGTACGCCAGCGGCACCCAGTGCCGCTCACCGCCGGCCAGCGGCCAGGCCGGTGTCCAGGCGACGGCTGCGTCGTCGTCGAAGGGCAGGGGCACCTGACGGCGGCGGTCTTGGGTGGCGGCGTTGATGCGCTCGCGCTGCGCGAACTGCTGGGCGCTGAAGTTCTGCAAGGTGTCGAACCCGATGGCGACCTCGCCCAGCTCGCGGCGGGTGGCGATGCGCATGGCTTCGTCGCCCTGCCACACGCCGCTGGCGCGCTCGATGGCTTCGCACAGCGCGCTGGCCTGGGCTTGCGCGGCGGTGCGGCCCTTGCCGGCGCAGATTTTGTCGAAGCCGTTGTCGGCGGGCCAGGTTTGCGGGCAGACGGGGTAGCCGCTGACGAACACCTGTCGGCGCCCGGTGTGGCGGCCCGGCATGGGGTGAAGGTACTGCACGGCGCCCGTCAGCGGGCTGACGAGTGGGCGCAGGGCCTGCAGCGTTTCTTCGGGCGTGCGCGTGCGGTGGCCGCCATCGGTGCGCTCACGCGCGGGCTGGGCCTGCAATGGCACCGGGCGCTCGGCTTGGGCGGCCATCCAGCCCGGTTGGCCACACGTGGGGCACTGCGGCCGCTGCCGCACGAGATGACGGATGGACTGCAGGCTGCGCGGGTCGAAGGCCAGCATCGCGGATCGCAACTGGCGATCGCCGGCCGCAGCCTGCCGGGCGGCTTGTGCGAGCCAGGCGGCGCAGGTGGCCACGGTGGCTTCGTCGGCCGGCGCGGGCATGGTGAAGGGCCGGCCCAGCCGCTGCTGCACGAATCGCTGGGCCGGGCGGTTCCAGGCCACAGCGTGCAACAGGCAATCGGCGCAAGGCCCTGCGCTCGCATCAATCCAAGGGCCGATCGTGGGCTGCGCGCCAGCGGGGCGGGCCAGCAGCACGGGGCGGCCCAACACCCGCGCCACGGCGAGTTGTTCGGCCACGCGCGGATCGAGCAAATCGGCACAGGCCAGCACATCGAACGCTGGCGCGCCGGCCCCCGGCGAGGCCAGGCGCAGGCCCGCGGCTTCCAGGGCGAGCTTCAGGGGACCCGCGGCGATGCCGATCGCGTTGAGCGCCACGATCGGTGACGCCGCAACGGCCTGGGCGGCGGGCGCGTTGGCCGGTGGGGCGAGATGCCCACCTTGCTGCAGCATCTGCAGCACATAGTCGACTTCGAGCCGGCTGAACGGTGGCGGCAATGCGCTGGCGATCTGCTCCGCATTGCGCCGGCCATCGATCAGGGCCGCGACCGCGGCCACCTCGTGGCCGCGCAGCACGACACGACGATGCTCCCCGTGCATCAGCACGGTGCGTTCATCAATCAGGGCGACGGCGAGGCCGGCTTGCCACTGGGGCACCGGGTTCTCGGCCGCCTCGATGTCGTGCGGCGGCCTCATCGCTCAGCAGCAGGTGAAGAGGTAGGTCGGGCCGGCGTCGTTGTAGGCGGCGAACGCGACCAGTTGCTCTTCGATCTTCGGGGCGATCGGCAGGCCGAACGTCGCCTTCATGCGCGGCAGCGTCCAGCTCTTGCTCTGAGGGTTCCAGCCGAACTCGGGGCCCTGTGGCTCGACGACCTTCAGGTCGACGTTCCACGGCACCGAATAGCCGAAGTAGTTTTGCAGGCAGCCGGCGGGATCTTCCAGGAATTCCTTCTTGAAGACCTTGTCGGTCCAGGCGAGTGCGACGGCGCGCAAGTACACCTCCTGAAACTCCAGCAGGGACTCGTAGGAAGGCAGTTCGTTATTGCGTGGCATGGCGTGGCTCCTCCGGGCGATGTTCAGTCGTTCAGGAACGTGAGGTGCGTGGCGTTGAAGGTGGCCAGCGCCTCGACCTGCTCGGGTTGCGGCGGGGCGGGCGGCAGCACCATGCGCAGCGTGTCGCGCCGCAGCACATGCCAATCGACCAGGCTGAGCGGTTGCCAGCGCGCGTTGTCGACGTCGACACCCAGGTCGATGTTGAACGGGAAGGTGTAGCCCACGCCGTCCTTGAGGGCCTTCTTCGGGTCGGCGATCAGCTCCTCACGGTAGCGCTCGCTGCGCCAGGCCAATGCAATGGCCTGCATCACAGCCGCTCGAAAGGCGATGAAACGGTCATAGGTGCCGTAGTTGTCTTTCATCTGGAACTCCGCTGGGGGGTGTCGAGGGGTGGGGCGTGGGTCCCGCGGTCGGCCGTTGTGGCCTGTCCGGTCTGCGGCAGCGCCCCGATCTGCCGAAGGGCTTCACGGGCGGTCAAGGTCATGCCCAGGCGCAGGGCCAGGGCGTGTGACTGGTCGAGCAGCGCACGGGCTTGCGCCGCCGAGGTGGCCGGGCTGCGGTCGAGCAGCACGGCGGCCTTCATGCGCAGCAGCTCGGGCACGAAGTAGCCTTCGCCGCTGCGATCGGCTTGCGCCAAGCAGTGGTCGATCGCGGTGAGCGCCCGGTCGTGCTCGCCGGCGCGCCAAGCCACCTCGGCCAGGAACGAGCCCAGGTAGGTGGCCCCCAGGCCGCAACCCATCTGCTGCAGCTTTTCGAGGATGGCGCCGAGCATCGGGGCGTCGTCGCGGCTCCAGCCGTGCACGAGTGCGGCATAGGCTTCAACCGCGGGCAAGCCGTAGCGTGATGAGAGTTCGAGCAGCCGCCCGCACACCTCGCCCGCGGCCTGCCGGTCGCCATCGTGCTGGTGGATGAACGACAGGTACATCAGGCACAGGCCCAGCGTGGGGATGTGGCCCAGCGCCTCGGCTTCTGCCACCGCGTGGCGTGCCAGTGCCAGGGCGGCCTCGCGGTCGCCATCGTGGAACCAGCGCACATTGGCCAGGGCGGCCAGGCTCCAGCAGTGGCAGTCCAGCCCGAACCGCGCAGCGTCTTCGGTGCCCGCGGCCCGAGGCAGTTCGGCCACATGCGACAGCGAGGCCGCAGATTCGGCGAACGTGCCGTCGATCCATTGCCCGACGCCCTGAAGCGTGTAGGCCGCACGGTGCAGCGCGGTGGCCTCGGGGCTGGCTTCGGCGAGCGCCATCAACTGGCGGGCCAGTTGCCTCACCTGCGCGCGGTCGCTTGCCACATGGTGGAAGGTGGCCAGCGCCCACACCGCGGCGGCCTGCTTGGCCGGGTCGTTTTGCTGCTGGTCGAGCAGGGTGTGGGCGCGTTCGGCGGCTGCGCGAACGCGGGTGTCGGCCCACCCAAAGCGCGACATCAGCGCATGCGTGTGCAGCAGCGTCAGGTCCAGCTCGGCGCTGCCGCGCTGCTCGGGGGAGAGGGCGTCCAGCCAAGGGCGAACGGCTTCGACCTGGCCGAGTGCTTCGTCGTGCTGGGCTCGGGCGAGCGCTTCGCCCGCCGCGCGCAATCCCAATGGCACCGCACGTTCGACGCGGCCAGCCTGCGCGTAGTGCTGCGCCAGCGTACCGGGTGGTGAGCCGGGCTGGGATTCAAGCGCCACCGCGATGCGCTCATGCGCCTGGCTGCGGGCAAGGCGGGGCAACGAGTCGTAGGCCGCATCGCGTATCAGCGCATGGCGGAAGATGTACGCATCGCCCTGCACGCGGCGCTGGCGCGCCACCAGGTCGGCGAGGAAGAGCTGTTCCAGGTCGCTCTGCACCGCGGCTTCATCGCGCGCTGCGGCCTGGGCCACCAGCCCCGGCTCGAATTCGCGGCCGATGGCTGCGGCGATCTGGGCCGTCTCTTTCGCCGGGCCCAGGCGGTCGAGCGCCTGCGCCAGCACTTCCTGCAGGCTGGGCGGGATGACGGCGGCGCCCGCCGCCGAGCCGGTGGCGGACGATGGTGAACCGGGGTCCAGCCGGGCGCGCGCCAGCTCGGTGAGGAACAGCGGGTTGCCATCGGCGCGCTCGGCCAGGCGCGCGATGTCGGTGGCGGCGAAGGCCTGGGCACCGGGCAGGCGCCGCAGCAGGTCTTCCGCCTCGGCCGGGGCCAGGCCCTTGAGCTGCAGCACTTCCAGCTGCGGCCGGTAGTCGCAATCCGGCCGCGAAGTGAGCACCAGGCCGAGGCCCGGCACACCGCCGTTGGCGAGCAATCGGTCGATCAGCTCTCGGCTGGTGGGGTCGGCCCAGTGCACGTCTTCGATCACCAGCACTGCCGGTCCTTGTGACAGGGCGGTCAGCAGCGCTTGCAGCGCATCCAGCACGATGCCGCGTTGACGCTGCGGTGCGTATTGCAGATCGCCGGCTTGTGGTGGCAGCGGCAGGCCCAGCCAGCTCGCCAGGATCACCGCGGTCTCGGCCTGGCCCACATGCAGCCTGGTCAACTCGGCTTGCAGACGCGCACCGGCGTCGGGCGCGTCGTCCAGACGAAGCTGATGCGAGAGCCAGCGCAAGAAGGGGTGCAGCGCGCTGTGTCGCTGTTCCGGCAGGCACTGCAGCACCCAGGCGGTGCCATGGTCGTCGGTGACATGCTCGCACAGCGCCTGGGTCAATCGCGTCTTGCCCAGACCCGGCTCACCCACCAGCAGCACGGCCCCGCTGCCACCGCTGGCGGCGCGGCGCCACAGCTCGGTGAGGGCCGCCGTTTCTCGGGCGCGGCCCACCAGCGGCGCATGGTGCAGGGCGCCGCCCGCATGGCTGTCGGCCCGACGCTCGGCGCACAAGTGCCAGGTGGGCGTGACGAGCCCGTCTTCCATCGCGATGGTGGGCGCGGCCGCTTCCAGCAGGCAATGGCGTTCGAGCAGCCGGCGTGCGCGGTCGCTGACGACGATGCTGCCTGGCTCGGCCTGGTGCAGCAGCCGCTCGGCCACGCCGGTGGCCAGCCCGGCCGGTGTCTGGCCGGGGCGGGTGAGCATCACGCCGGTGTGCAGGGCGACTCGCACTTCCAGGCGGGCGGCGATTCGCGCCTCGATGCGGCGGCTGCGCTGGGCGCAGCGCGTCACCAACTCCAGCGCCGCGCTGGCGGCGCGGCGAGCGGCGGTGTCACTCGCTTGCGGGTAGCCGAAGTACATCAAGCGCGTGCTGCCGAGCGAGCCCGCGCGGTGGCCACCGAAGGCCATGCAGGTGTCGTGGCACTGGGCCAACTGGTCGCCCAGCAGTTCCTCCATCGCTTCGACTGCCGCTTCGGACGGTGCGGCGTCGCCCAGGGGTACCAGATCGAGCGAGAAGCACAGCATGGTGATCTGCCGCCGCTCGGTGCGCAGCGGCGCCACGCGGGTGGTCGCCGCACTGTCGAAACCGCCGCCCTCCTGCGCGAACGAGCCCACCAGAGATTGCAGCGGCACTTCGCGAAAACGGGCATACACCGCAGCGGTCTCGCCGCGGTCTCGGGCCTGCTTGCTCAGCACACGGCGCAACAGCTCGCCCAGCGGGTGCGACAGCAGCGCCGGTGGCAGCGGCAGCTCGTGCGGGCTCAGGTGCTGGTGATAGACCTCGGCCAGCGTCTGGCCGCGCACGGCGGGGCCACCGGTCAGGCACTCCAGCAGGATCAGGCCCCAGGCGTAGAGATCTGACTTGACGGTGGGCGGCTCGCCTCGCAGTTGCTCGGGCGCGTTGTAGCGCGGCGTGCCGAGCGTCTCGGTGCTGAGCGTCAACTCGCCGGACTCGGCGGCGGCCAGCTCGCTGGCCAGCGTGCCGATGCCGAAGTCGAGCACCTTGGCATGCAGCCGGTCGCCGCGCCGCGTGACCATGATGTTCAGCGGCTTCAGGTCTCGGTGCACGATGCCCTGGGTGTGCGCATCGACGAGCGCATCGAGCACCTGTCCCATCAGCATGCCGGCTTGCGTGGGGGTGAGGGCACCCTCGCGCTGCAACAGATCACGCAGGGTCTCGCCCGGCACGAATTCAAAGACGGCGAACAGATCGCCGCCCTCGGTCTGCCCCTGGTCGAGCAGGCGCACGATGTGCGGGTGGTGCAGCTGCGCGCACAGGTGCGTCTCGCGCGCGAAGCGGGCATGCCGGCGAGCGCGAGTGGCCTCGTCGGCCCCGGCGGCGGCGCGCAGGAACTTCACCGCCACCCACTGGCCGGTGCTGTGCTGGCGTGCCTTGTAGACGACGCCGGAGGCGCCTTCGCCCAGGCGCTCGACGAGGCTGTAGCCGGGCGGCCCGGCACCCAGTTCGATCGTGTTCATGTGACCTCTTCTCGTGACAGGGGCCAGCGGCCCTCGAGTTGCGAGCCGCGGTGAATCTCGATGCTGGCCGTGCCCAGGCGCAGGCCGCCACGCCGGCGCTCGATCACCTGTGACAGCGCACTGACCATTGGCAAGGCGTTCATCAACTGGTCGCGTGCGCGGAACACCTGGATGTTCAGATGGGTGGGCTCCATGCCCAGCATGCGGGCCAACTGGGCGCTGGCCAGCCAGCCTTGCGCCGCAGGATCCAGGCCCGCCCGCGCATCGGCAAGCCGCTGCCGTGCCAGGGTGACCAGCGCGTAGTGGTGGCTGCGTTCGCCCAGGTCGGCCTGGTGCGGGCCGCAGCGCACCTGCAGCCAGGTGTGCTCCTCGTCGAGACTGAGGCGAAAGCTCAAGTGCGGTGGCTCGGCGGGCTGGGCCACCGCGTAGGTGTCGTCCAGGTCGCTGACCACCGCCAACCGGTAGCGCACGCCGCCGACCACGAGTGCATCGCCGTCCTTCAGTGGATGCGTTTCACCGTGCTGCTCGACGAGCCACTGCCCGGGCTCACCCTCGTACAGGCTGAGCTCGGGTGCGGTGGGCTCGGGCAGCAGGTTGTGTCGCGTCAGGCTGATGGGCGCGCGGCCGGGGTCCATTGGCAGCAGCGCGCTGCCGGGTGGCGACAGGTCGACGACCTGCCATGACACTGGCGAGTTGGGCCCGAAGCGAAGCACCTGGCCGGCAGCGATCGCCGCCGGTTCATTGGGCTGCAATCGGCGGCCATCCAGCAGGCTGCCGTTGCGGCTGTGATCGGTGACAAACCATTGGCCTTCGCGCCAGCGCAGCACGGCGTGCAGCAGCGAGGCTTCGGGGTCAGGCAGGACGGTGTCGGAGCGCAGTGCGTTGCGCCCGAACACGTGGTTGCCGCGCAGCAGGACGCGATCGCCCGTCTCGCTGTTGAGCAGCATTCCCATGACCCGACGTCTCTCCCTGATAGGCACCCGTGACGGGCTGCATTTGTGGCCGCAGTGTAGTGCCGACATCGCAACAACAGTGAGAATTGTTGCGGTTCAGCCGCGGGAGAAACTGATCGTGACTTCCCCGAGTGGCGACAGGGCCCGAGGTGTGATGCCCAGCGCACTGAGGTGGCGCCCGGCGGGCGCCAGAGTGCCCCGGCGCGCGGCCTGCGCCACGAGGTCTTGAGGCACCGGGTACATCGCCTGCAGCGTGAGCGTCGCCCCATCCGCCGGTGGACGGGCGCCGGGCCACACCTGGATGGTGATGCTGCCGTCGTAGCCCGGCTCGAGCTCGGCCGAGAAGCCGATGACCGTCCCGTCTGGTGGCACCTGCGGCGCCAGTTGCAGCGTCTGCCGGCCAGCGGTGAAGGTGTCGCCCAGCACGCCCACCGTGGCGCCGTGCAGACCGCATCCGCTGAGCAGCAACGTGATCGGCTGCATGTCGGTCAGCTCCGCGGGCACCTTCAGCCCGAGGCGCACCAGCCATGGCCCGTTGTCAGCGTCCAGGCAGGTCAGCTGGTTGATGGCCAGGCCCGGCGTCGACGTCAACAACGCGGCCATGTCGGCCAGGGTGTGAACGACAGGGGCAGCGGCCGCGGCACTCGACGCGGTGGACATGGCCACCAGCGTGTGGAAGCTGCTCGTCGCTGGCAGCGGCGCAGGGATCCACCGGAACGGCGTGGGCGTGACGCCGACCTCTCCGGGCTCGATCCGGCCGACCGAGGCGCGAGTCTGCCCATCCAGTGTCGGGATGGGCCGGCCCCACAGAGAGGGCCAGGGAATCAGCTGCGCGGGCAGCGCAAAGAAGCTGACCTGGGGCGACACCGCCACGCCCGAGTGGTTGCGGCCGCGAACGTAGTAGTAGTTCAAGTCGCCGACGGGGGCTGCGTTGTAGGCCTGGGCCCAGCAGTCGCTCGCCGGCAGCACCAGATGCGGATTGAGCACCGGCATGTCTGACTGGATGATGTCGGGGCTCTGGCAGTAGGGCGCGGCCTGCGCACCGCTGCCCGTGTCGGCGAGGTTGTGGCGCAGGTGAAAGCTGGCAGAAGGGGCGGCCGCGACGGTGGCGAACGACGAGAGGTTCATCGCGGACACGGCCGTCATCGGCGGCAAGGCATATCGAGACATGGCGGCCTCCTCAAGAAGTGATCGGGTTGGTCCAGGTGTAGCCCCCCAACCCGACGTAGGCGGTGGGTGTGGTGCCGAGGTTCTGGCGCGTGCCGCGCAGGCCGTCGTTGACGGCGCGCATGAAGACGGGGTCGACCAAACCGCGGGCGAAGGCCTGCTCGGCATGCGTGCCCGATGCCTGGTACGAGCACATGAGTGGCAGGCTGGCGCCCGGCAGCTGCCGGTGGCCGTTGGAAAACAACGTGACCGACAGTCGCGCATGAAAGCCCGGCTCCAGCGTGACCACCAGGCCGATGATCTGGCCGTCTGCGCTGATCGGCACCGGCTGCAGCCCCAGCGTCACCGGTCTGCCGTCGGAATCGAGCTCGCTGCAGCTGAATTGCACCGACCAGCCCGTGTAGCGGCGCGGCGCGATCCACAGCAAGAAGGTGTTGCCCGGTGCATGCAGGCCGTGGGGAATCGACAGCAAGGTGGAATAGGCGAACGAGGTGCCCAGCGGCGCCGGCACGTGGGTGCTGTTCTTCCAGCCGCAGTTCAGCCCATGGGTCATCCATGCGGCCATGTCGAGCACATGGTGGATGGTGCGTGGCGCGGGCGGCTCGTCGGTGTCGCTCACCTGGGCGATGAGACCGTAGTGGTCGCTGCCCGGCGGTGGGGGCGGCGGGTCGTGCCAGACGAACGGCTGCTCGGTGACACCGAAGGATTGGGCCGCCGCCGTCAGCAGGCTGGTCGTCGAGCCGCTGGCGGTGCGCACGATGTTGTCACGCCACTGACATGGCCACTGCACCACCGCCGCCGGCGCGTAATGCAACGTGACCGGCCGTGTCTGGCTGGCGGAGCCGTTGTTGTAGCCCCGAACGTAGATGAAGTTCGACATGCCATTTTCGATATTGCTGCTGCTGCTCACGGAATGGCTGTCGGGCTGGATCAAGGTGCCGGGCTGATCGATGGGGGCCTGGTTGGCGATCCAGATGTCCGGGCTGCAGCACAGCGCACCGCTGGCCGGCACCACGCCGCCGTTGGCGTGGCTGGGGCGCAGGTAGATGCCGGCGAAGCTGCTGCTGGTGTCGATCAGCCGCTGCGGCCGGCGCAGCAGCGGGCCGAGCGGCAGCGTGTGGCTGTCCGAAGACACCAGGGGCGTTGAATCGGTGAACTTGATCGGCATGCGAATCCAGTCAGCGGCTGGAGCCAGCGGGGCGTTCCGGCGAAGCCCGGGCGGCCCGGCGTTCAGCAGGCAGGGGTGGTGGCTTACCTCGTCGCATCGACAGGTGCAGGCCGGGGCCGCCCGGTGGCGCCCCGGGTCACGCGGCCACCGCCTGCTGGCCCGCAAGCACCCCGTCGACCGCGGCGGCGGGCGAAGCCATGCCGGGCGTGTGTGGGGGCTCGGTCAAATGCCGGGCCATGGCGCGCGAGGCAGCGTTGACGGCGGCATCGCGCCGGCACACGGCATCGAGTGTTTGCAGTGCCTGGAGAGAATGGCCCTGCGTGGCCTCCACGATCGGCGAGAAGCGCAGGATCCGGCCCGTCTCGGGCACCAGGGCGAGCAGGTGGGACGCCACCTGCTGGGCCGGCTGGCCACGCGAGGCGAGCGTGGCCAGCGCCAGGTGCACATTGCCATACAGGTGCGTGACGACGGATTGGGCCTCGTCAGGGATCGAACGGCCGTCCACGAGCCACAGCAACTCCAAGGCCACACCCAGGTTGGCGTAGGTCCATTCCAGGTAGCCCGCCCCTTCACGCGAACGGCCGATCCCACCGGCGGCGAAGAACCACGGGCAACGTGCAGCCTGGCCGATCAGGGCCGAGGTGACCTGGGCGAGCCCCTGGGGATCGGACCACACCGCCGCGTCGCCCGAGGCGGCGGGCGAGTTCGGGCTGTGGGTTGCCGACGCACCGGCGGCCAACACCGCCTGAAGGTGGGGCGCGAGGGCGCCCACCAGCGCGATCACCGGAGCGGCTTTGGGCGGCAGCAGGCCCGTCCAGCTGCTGCCCAGCCTCGACACGCGCATCAGCGCCCGTTGCGAGCCCAACGCCGAGGGGCCGCGCAGCCCGCTGGCGCGCAGCAAGGTGTTGGCATCCCAGGCGTGTTCGAACGCCGTGAGCTCATCGTCGTTTTCGAACGGGGGACGGCCGTAGGCGCTCTGGTAGAGGCGAGTCGCGGGGATCGCCAGTGCCGCCGCCGCCACGTTCAGCGTGTTCATGCTCAGACCGGGCGCCATGTGCCCGAACAGAGGCTGCAGCGAGGCAGCGCGCCACGGGGCGTGGAGGCCGGCGTTGAAGGCACTCACCATCGAGCGCAGTTGGCGCAGCAGCTCATCGACGACCGGCTTCAGGCCCGCCAGCGACGCTTTGACGAGATCGCGCACCACATGCAGCATCTCTGCCAGTGACGAACCCAGCAGGTCCGCCTGCGCCGCGCCGATGCCGACGAAATGCTGCTGAAGGGGCTCGAACTCGGGCTGGCGGGTGATCGATTGCGCGCAGGAACGCACGGCCGATTCGATCGACGCCCAAGGGCTGGCGATTCTCTGGGCCGCGGCGCCGGGGCGCGGCGAGGGCGCCGCCGTCAGCGCGCCGGCGCGCTCCAGGATGGCGTCGACCAGCGGGTTGTTCGACAGCGCCGCCAGCACGCGTGGGTCGCTGGTGACCGGGGTGGGCGCGGGGCCACCCAGGCGGGCCGCCCCGGCGCCGTCGATGGCCTGGCCAAACAGGTCGTCCAGTGCGGCCTGCAGCGGTGCGAGACCCTGCTCGAAGTGATCGCGCATGCCGCTCACGGCGCCCTGGAAGAAGCCCAGGAATTGGGTGGCGGTGTAGGCCAGCGCCCGGGTGGTGCGGGCGACGGCCGCCCAGTCGGTGTGGCTGCCCAGCCAGCCATGCAGGCCGGTGAAATGCACCTGAACCTGCGCGAAGACGACTTCGACCAGGTCGTACAGATGGTCGATCGTCTCCAGGCGCGTCTCGTAGAGGTAGCGGACATCGTCCACCACGAACTGCACCGCGACCTGCACCTGGTCGTGTTCGGGGCTCAAGGTCACATCGTGAATCTCGAAGAGACCCTGGGCAGTGCGCTGCACGATGTCGCTGAGGCCATGAACGAAGGCGATGAATCCGCCGAAGCGGAAGGAGGCCGCGCGCAGGTCGTCCAGGTGCTGGTGGGCCTGGGTCGGCGCCATGAGCTCGAAGCGCGCCGCGCCATCGGCCGTGCTGAATCGCCAGGCTTGCGGCATGGCCGTATCCAGGCGTCGAGCGAGCCGGGCGTCGCTGACGTTCACCCGGCGCAGACCGTTGAGCACGTCGATTGAAGCGCGGACGGGGCCGAACGCCGCCGCATCCGTGGAAGTGGCCAGAACCATCACCTGGGCCACCGCCATGGCTGCCGCGTCGGCCTGTGCCGGCTGGCGATGCGGGGCGGGCAGCAACGGCATGCCGGTGTCGGTGCGGGCGGCCAGCAATCCCTCGCCCGTCAGCGCCGCCAGCCGAGCCTGAAGGGCCGTGTCTGGCGACAGCACCAGCACTTCGTCCGGCGGCAATCGACCTGGCACGTGCAGCAGCAGCGTCGCGGCCGCCAGGGCGTTTGCCGGCTGGTGGACCGACAACGAACCGATGGCGTTGGTGGCGACATGGGCCGCGCGTTGGGCATCGATCACATAGCGGGCGCCTTGGACGGTGATGGTGGTGGGCCGACTGGCGGTGATGGCGACGCCCAGGCCTGCCAGCGGGGCGCCTTGGGGGCTGCGGAACTGCAGTTCTGACAGATAGGCGCTGTGCTCGTCGACCAGCGCGCCGGCAGCAAGCTCCACCGGCTCGGTGTGCCAGCGAGCGGCACCGGCGTGCCACGTCACACTGTGCAATGCCGTGGCATGGCCGCCCAGGACCTGGATGTCGCCGTCGTCATTGGCCGCGAGTGCGAAGGCCGCCACGCCGCCAAGCACCGGCTGAGGGTCGGCGTACCCGATCGGGCTGGTGGGGTCGGGCCGAAGGTGGCACAGCCGGTCGGCGGCCTGGGCCACCAGGTGAATCGCGCCCAGGTGATCAGCCTGCGCAGCGATCGACGAGAAGCACTGGCCGGTGGTCAACGGCCTCCAGGTGACGGCGGCGTCGGTGTCGTTCGTCCGCCCGCCTGCATCAAGCCGGTAGGCGTTGCCGTCGCGCAGGACGGCGAAGAGATGCTGGCGGCCCCAGGCGTCCACCGCACCGGCGATCGCCACGGCTGGGGACGCTGTGGCCATCCGTTGGTGAGTGGCCACGCCGGTGACCGCTGACACCGAGACCAGGTCGGCCTGGACGCACACGAACCGCATGGTGGCCGCCGTTTCACCCACCCAGGTGCAGCACAGGCTGTGCAGGGTGAGCCCGGTGTCCTGAAACTCGGCCGGTTCATCATCGCAAAGGGTGAGGATCACCAGCCGATAGGCGGCCGGGCCGGCCAGCGAGTCGGTTTCCACCAGCATCGCCAGGTAGCAGGTGTCTCCAGCCTGCGCCGTGTGCAGTGCGGCGATGTGCCGCGCCCCGGGCGGCAGCGGCCAGCGCATCGCGAGTGGGGCGCTCCAACGCTGCGCGTGGCCGAGTTGCTCGGTGACCATCGTCAGGCGGGTGCCTTCGGCGGCAAAGATCAGGATCGCGCCAGAGGCGTCGGCCGCCACCGCTGCACATTGGGCGAAGACGCCGACCGGGGTGGCCACATAGCCGGTGTCGGCAGCGGTATCGGCGAGGTAGTTGTAAAGCGCCTGGTCGCTGCCGATGCTGAAAAACTCGACTTCGCCCGCCGCATTGCGCGTCGCACCCAGGCCAGCGCCCGGGTTGAAGGGGGTCATGACTTGCAGGCTCTGTCCGAGCCGCGAATCCACCGTCACCTGCATCGGCGCCGATTCGCCGAAAGAAGCAGGACGGGCGCCGTTGCACGTGGCACGACCGGCGTCCCGTCCCTCCCAGCAGGAGTGAGCCCCATCGGGCATCCGGGGGGAGCTCATGCAACCTCCTTGTTGTGATGACAGCGGAGGCCCATGGTCGGCCGGCGGGCCCGACGGGACAATTACGCAGCATTACACCGGGGGTGAGATCTCTCCGCCCGGTCGGGCTGGCCGTGGCTCAGCCCCTGAGCCTCGGGGCCGGTCTACTGGGCTTTTGGGAGACCCACATGAACCTGACCCTTCGACCCGACCCCGTGGAACTGATCAGCCGCCCCGCCCATCTGGCGGGTTGGGTGCTTTCGGGCTTGCTTTTGCTCGCCTTGGCCGCCTGCGGCCTGTGCCTGGATCTGATGCCCACCTTCCGCCTGCAGCCGATCGATGTGTTGCCGGTGGTCATTGCCCTGCAGGTGCTGGGCGCCGTGGCCCTGACCGGCTGGCTGTTGTGGTCGCCTGCCTGATGGTGGCGGCGGGCGGTGGTGCCGAGTGGTGCCGCAGGGGCTATTCAGGCTTGTGGCACACCGCCTCGACATTGTGGCCATCCGGCCCGATGACGAAGGCGCCGAAGTAGTGCGGGTGGTAGATCTCGCGAATGCCTGGCGCGCCGTTGTCTTTCGCGCCGGCCTGCAGCGCCGCCTCGTAGAAGGCGCGCACCTGTGCCCGGTTGTCGGCGGTGAAGGCGATGTGCATCGGGTGCTGGGCCGGGCCGCCCGTGCCAAACCAGAACTGGGGCCGGTTGTCCCGCCCGAAGCCGGCCCAACCGGCCACTTCCGTCACCAGTCGGATGCCGAGCGGCGCGAGCGCCGCAGTGAAGAAGGCCTTGCTCTTGTCGTAGTCGCTGACCGACAAACCGATGTGATCGAGGATCAATGGAGGCTCCCTGGGGGTGTGTCAAACCAAGATGTTAGCGACCCGTCCCCCAGGCGCGCCCGAGTTCACCACATCGGGATGTCCCAGTAGCTGTAGACGCGCCGGCCGTAGTCTTCCGTGAAGGCTTCGGGCTGGTCACTGGCGTAGCGCGGCGCCTGTTCCAACTGCGCCTTTTGCAGCGGCACGACATAGCCGTCCTTCTCGGTGTCGTACTTCAGCAGATCCCACGGCAAGGGATACCGGTCCGTGCCCATGCCGAGGAATCCGCCGAACTCCAGCACCGCATAGCGCACCTGCCCTGAACGCTTCTCGATTTCCAGGTGCTCGATCGAGCCCAGTTTGTCGCCTTGCGGGTTGTAGACGAGCGTGCCTTCGACACGCGACGACGAGATGACGGGGCTGGTGCTGTCGGTCGATGTTTCCATGATGGGCTCCGTGAGAAAGAGGAAAGAGAGTGAAGCGGTAGGGGCAAGGCGCGATCCCGCATGGCGATGGGCGGAACCAGTGGCTTGATCAGGTCGATCGCTTGTTATATAACGCGTTATTGAAATCGAACCATCATGAAGCAGGACATCGTCAAAGACCTCGGGTTGCAGGCACTGGGCACGCGGCTCAAACGTGCAGGCGAGCGGGTGCAGGCCCAGACGCAGGCCTGGCTGGAAAGCCAACACATTCGGACGCCGGCTTCGCACTTTCCATTGCTGATGACCCTGGATCAATCCGGCGCGATGGGGGTGGGCGACATCGCCGAAGCACTCGGCATCAGCCAGCCCGGCGTCACCCGGCAAATCGGTGTGCTCCAGGCCGAGGGCCTTGTCGAGACCCGGGCGGCACCGCATGACCTGCGTTGCAGGACGGTGGAGCTTTCAAAAGCAGGCAGGCAACTGATTGCACGGGCTCGGCGAACGATGTGGCCGGGCATCGAGGCGGCCGTGGCCGATGCCTGCGGCCCAGAGGGCCCGGCGCTGCTGCGCCTGCTGTCGGTGCTCGAAGAGGCGTTGGCAGCCGAGAGCCTGGGTGACCGCGCCACCCGCCTGCAGCAACCAGGACACACCGAATGACCCCCCATCCACTCGATCGGCCTGTCTGGGCTTCTCTCAGCACCTTGCATCAGGGCCTGTCCTTCGGCGGCAGTGAGGCACGGCGCTTCGACCGCGAGGTGAACGTCTTTGCCTCGACGCGGGACGAAGGTGCTGAGTCGTATCGTGCGCTGCGTGAATTGATGGCCCCCGGAGAGCGGGTGTATGTGCTGCAGGTGCCCGAGATCGTCGTGCCTGCGGGGCTGGAGGTAGTCAAACGCGCCCGGGGCGTGCAGATGCTGGCCGAGCGATCCTTGGGCTCGGAGGCCGATGCCGTCATGGACGGCGTGGCCGATTTGTGCGCGGATGATGCGGCGCAGATGCTGGCCCTGGCTCAGCTGACCGAGCCTGGCCCCTTCTTGGCCGGCACCCACCGCATGGGCAGCTTCGTGGGCGTGCGAGATGTGTCTGGAAGGGCGCCCGCTTCGCCGGGTATGGGCGCGGCGGGCCCGAGGCTGTTGGCCATGGCCGGCGAACGTCTGCGCCTGCCCGGCTACACCGAAGTCAGCGGTGTCTGCACCCACCCCGATGCCCGCGGCCGAGGATGGGCACGCCGCCTCTCCACCATCGTCGCAGCCCGCATCCAGGCCCGAGGCGACCAGCCCTTCCTGCACGCCTGGACCACCAACCACACCGCCATCGCCCTGTACCAATCGCTGGGCTTCGTGACTCGCGCCGAGGTGAATGTGGCAGTGCTGGAGAAGCCCACGCCCTAGAAACAGTGCGGGGCGTGGAAACGAAAAAGGCCGGTACTCTGCAGTACCGGCCTTCAGGCATCTGGTGGAGACGAGGAGGATCGAACTCCCGACCTTCGCATTGCGAACGCGACGCTCTCCCAGCTGAGCTACGTCCCCAGAAGCTGGCATTGTAGCAGCAAGAATTTCGCTTCACGCGGGCGCCCAAGCGGCGGCAGAATCGCGCCGCCTCGAGGGGCAGGCTGGCCGCGCGGCTGGCCACGTGCATGGGCGACGCCTCGGGCGGGCCTGGCACCGGACGGAACACTCACTTCGGGAGGCTTCGCATGAACCTGCTGGATACCCAGTGGCTGGACGCGCAGTACAACAACCGGGCTCGGGTGCCTGAGCACGCCGCCATCTTTGATCGATGGCGCGAGGCGTCGCGGCTGACGCGTGAGCAGTCGAGGTGCGAGCTGGATGTCGCCTATGGTGAGGGGGCCGATGAGCGGGCCGACGTGTTTTTTGCACCGGCACCCCATGCGCCGCTGTTGATCTTCATCCACGGTGGCTACTGGCGGGCGCTGGACAAATCCGACCAGTCGTTCATCGCGCCATCCTTCGTGGCCGATGGCGCGGCGGTGATGGTGCCCAACTACAGCCTCTGCCCCGCGGTGACGATCGAGCAGATCGCGATGCAGATGGCGCGCGCCGTGGCCTGGGCCTGGCGCCATGCCGCCGAACTGGGCATTGATCCGTCTCGCATCGCGCTGGCGGGGCATTCGGCCGGGGCGCAATTGGCAGCCATGCTGTTGTGCTGCCGCTGGAAAGACGTCGATCCTCAGATGCCGATCCTGCCGCTTCATGGGGCACTGGGCATCTCCGGCGTCTACGACCTCGAGCCTTTGCGGCTGGCGCCGTTCCTGGCTGACCTGGCGCTCACCCCCACCAGCGTCAAGCGCTTGTCGCCGGCCTTCTTTCCGCGCCCCAAGCGGCCGCTGTATGCGGTGGTGGGTGGGGGCGAGAGCGAAGAGTTCATCCGTCAGAACCAGTTGATCCGCGATCAGTGGGGCCCGACGGCGGTGCCGGTGTGCGAAACGCTGGCGGCGCACCACCACTTCGACGTGCTCTACAACCTGGCCGACCCCGCCGGGCGCCTGCACGACCTGGCGTTGCGCTTGCTCGGCTTGCGTTGATCAGGGTTGGCCCCAGTCAGCTGCGTCTGTGAGATGACACCTCCGCCGGGGCGCATAGTCGCAGCCTATCCGGCGCATTGATGCAATGAATGGTTGGCGGCGTGGGCTCTGCTAATGTCTACGACGAGTCGCCGGGTGTCCGCTGCGGCGCCGGCAGCCTCTGTCACCACCACTGAGGAGCTTGTCATGGGTTTGAAGGGTTCCAAGACCGAACAAAACCTGAAGGACGCCTTTGCGGGCGAATCGCAGGCGAACCGGCGCTACCTCTACTTCGCCAACAAGGCGGACATCGAGGGGCAGAACGACGTGGCGGCGCTGTTCCGCTCCACCGCCGAAGGTGAAACAGGCCATGCGCATGGCCACCTCGAGTTCCTGGAGCAGGGCTCGGGCGACCCGGCTACCGGGTTGCCGATCGGATCGACGCGCGACAACTTGAAGGCCGCCGTCGCCGGCGAAACGCACGAGTACACCGACATGTATCCCGGTATGGCGCGCACCGCCCGTGAAGAGGGCTTCGACGAGATCGCCGACTGGTTCGAAACCTTGGCCAAGGCTGAGCGCTCGCACGCGAACCGCTACACCAAGGCGCTCGAGCAACTGGCCGACTGACCCGCGCCGGACAGACCGAGCGGTTTCGCTCGCGAGACCTGAAGGGGGCGCATCGACGCCCCCGCTTTGTTGCTGGGTGACGGTGACGTGCCCGGCACGTTGGCTCGTTGACCGCCGGCAGGCGCCGCCGTGGTGGCGCCTTCGCTTGCACCCTGCAGGAGGATGCATGGCCCAGCGTGAAGGTAATCTCGAGGCGCCCACCCGCCACCCCATCGCCTGGCGTGAACCCGCGTTCTATGACGAGGCGGATCTGCACAAGGAGATGGAGCGCGTCTTCGACATCTGCCACGGTTGCCGCCGGTGCGTGAGCCTGTGCCAGTCGTTTCCCACCTTGTTCGACCTGGTCGATGCGACGCAGGATGGTGAAGTGCACGGGGTGGCCAAGGCCGACTATGTGAAGGTCGTGGACCAGTGCTACCTCTGCGACCTCTGCTACATGACCAAGTGCCCCTATGTGCCGCCGCATGCTTGGAACCTTGATTTCCCGCACCTGATGCTGCGCGCCAAGGCGATCAAGTTCCAGCAAGGCTTGGTCGGGCGGGGAGAGCGGTTGCTGGCCTCTACCGATGTGCACGGCCAGTTCGCGGGAATTCCAATCGTGGTGCAGGCGGTGAACGCGCTCAACAAGACGCCGCTGATGCGCCGCCAGCTCGATCGACTCCTGGGCGTGCACCCCGAGGCCTGGCTGCCGGACCTCGCCACCAGCCGCTTTCGCTGGCAGGCACGGGCCCATGGTGACGCCCAGGTGGCGACGCGCGGCCAGCGCACGCCCGGCAAGGTGGCGATCTACGCCACCTGCTACGTCAACTACAACGAGCCCGGCATTGGGCACGACCTGTTGAAGGTGCTGGCGCACAACGACATCCCTTACACCATCGTCGACAAGGAGCGGTGCTGCGGCATGCCCAAGCTTGAGCTGGGCGACCTCGATTCGGTGGCGCAACACAAGCAGGCCAACATCCCCGTGCTCGCCAGGTACGCCCGCGAGGGCTGGGCGATCGTCAGCGCCATTCCCAGCTGCACGCTCATGTTCAAGCAGGAGCTGCCGTTGATGTTCCCCGAGGACGAGGATGTGCGCCTGGTGAAGGAGGCCATGTTCGACCCCTTCGAGTACCTGGTGGCACGCCACAAGGACGGGTTGCTGAAGACGGACTTCAAGAACGCGCTGGGCAAGGTCAGCTATCACATCCCCTGCCACGGCCGGGTGCAGAACATCGGCCGGAAGACCGAAGAGATGTTCAAGCTGATCGGCCAGACGGTGACGGTGCAGCTGAACACGGTCGAGCGCTGCTCTGGCCATGCGGGCACCTATGGGGTGAAAACGCCCTACCACCCGATGGCAATGAAGATCGGCAAACCGGTGTTCAAGGCCATGGCCAAAGACGAGCCCGATGTGATCAGCAGCGATTGCGCGCTGGCCGGCCACCACATCGCCCAGGGCATGACCCAGGCGGGCGCGCCCCCCAAGGCGCTGGCCCATCCCTTGAGCCTGCTGCGCCTGGCCTACGGCTTGTGAATGCAGTGAAGGAGACACGGATGACCGTCACCCGAGACAGCCTGCTCACCCTGGAGGCCTATGCCAAGGTGCGGCAGGCCCAGCGATCGGCATTGATCGCCCATCGCCGGCGCCGCAGCGTGGTGCTGGGCGAGCACATGACGCTGCAGTTCGAAGACGAGCAGACGATCCGTCGGCAGATCCAGGAGATGCTGCACATCGAGAAGATCTTCGACGAAGAAGGCATCCAGGGCGAGATCGATGCCTACGCGCCGCTCGTGCCGGACGGCACCAACTGGAAGGCGACGATGCTTCTCGAATACGCCGATCCGCATGAGCGCAAACGAGAGCTGGCCCGGTTGATCGGCGTGGAAGACAGGATGTTCGTGGAGGTGGAAGGACACGCCCGCGTCTATGCCGTGGCGGATGAAGACATGGACCGCGAGAACGACGAGAAGACCTCGGCGGTGCACTTTCTTCGGTTTGAGTTGCCTCCATCGGCACGGCTGGCCGTGCGCGCGGGCGCCGCGGCGCGGCTGGGCTGCGATCACACCCACTATCCCGCGCACCTGTCCATCCCGCCGGACACGCTGGCCAGCCTGGCGGGCGATCTGCGCTGACTCGGGGCCCTCGTCAGTGGCCGCGCAGCCGCAGCCGTAGCCGTAGCGGTAGCCGTGGGCGGGGCTGGCGGCTTATCCGGCCGCTGCGCCGGAGCTGGCCTGTTGCCGCATGCGCCAGAGCGACTCGGCGCTGTAGAGCGCCAGGGCGATCCAGATCAGCACGAAGCCCACGAGCCGCTCCGGCCGAAGCGGCTCATGGAACACCCAGACGGCCAGTGCAAACTGAATCGTCGGAGCCAGGTACTGCAGCAGGCCCAGCGTGGCCATCGTCACCCGCCGCGCGCCGTGGGCAAACAGCAGCAGCGGCACGGCGGTGAGCGGGCCCGCGAACAGCAGCCATGCCCAGGTGGACGGGCTGGCACCCACCAGCGCGCCGCCGTGGGCGCTGAGCCAGATCAATGCCGGCAGTGCCAACGGGGCGAGCAGGGCGGTTTCCAAGGCCAGCCCTTCCAAGGCGCCCAGCGGTGCCGTCTTGCGCAGCAGCCCGTACACCCCGAAGCTGAAGGCCAGGGCCAGCGCGATCCACGGCGGCACGCCGGCGCTCCAGGTCAGCCAGGCCACACCGGCGCCGGCCACCGCCAGGGCCCAGCGCTGCGCCGGCCGCAGCTTTTCGTGCAGAAAGAGCATGCCGAGCGCCACGTTGACCAGCGGGTTGATGAAATAGCCCAGGCTGGCCTCCATGACGCGCGCGTTGTTCACCGCCCAGACGTAGATCAGCCAATTGGTCGAGAGCAGCAGGGCGCTGGCGCCAAAGACGGCGAGCGTTCGCGGCCGCTTGACGACCTCGGCCACCCAGGCCCAGCGCCGCAACACGGTGAGCAAGCCCAGCACGAACACCATCGACCAGACCGAGCGGTGCACCACGATCTCGAGGGCGGGCACCTGGGCCACCTGGTGGAAGTACAGCGGAAACAGCCCCCAGAGGGCGTAGGAAAGGGCGGCAGCGAGCAGGCCTGCGGACATGGAGCGGCGTGCTGCCGTCGCGGCGGCACGGAAGGCGACAAGGGCCGGCGATTGTCGATGGTGCCGCCTCGCGGCGCTGGCATGGGTGTTTGGGTGGCGCCCGGCCTGTCGGTGGCGCCAGGGCCTCAATCGAGTGCGGGGACGGCGGCGTGGGCGCCCTCGTCGTCCACCCACGCGCCTCGAGCGCGCAAGGCCGTCCACTCTTTGCCAGGCGGGGCGGCGAAGTGCAGCAGCCGGCCGTCGGCCGGGTGGGGCAGGCGAAGCTCGATGGCATGCAACCACAGCCGGTTCACGCCCAGCCAGGCGGCTACCGCGCGGTTGTGGGGCCCCTTGCCATGGGTTGAATCACCCACGATGGGGTGTGCCAGATGCTTCAGGTGCCGCCTGATCTGGTGCCGCCGACCCGTCAGCGGTCTGGCTTCGACCAGGGCATAGCGGCTGGTGGGGTGCTGGGTGCCCACGGCGAAAGGCCACTCCACGCGGGCCAGGCGTTGGAACAGGGTTCTCGCCGGCAGTTGCAGCTGGCCGGTGCTGGGCTGCTCCGGGTCTCTGGCCAGGGGGTGGTCCAGGTCCATTTGTTCGGCGGGCCACCCTCGCACCAGGGCGAGGTAGCGCTTGGCCACCGCGCCTGCATCGAAGGCAGCGCCCAAGGCTCGCGCAGCGTCCGCGTGGCAGGCCAGCACCAACAAGCCCGAAGTTCCCTTGTCCAACCGATGCGCCGGCGCCAGCCCCGGCGGCGTACCAGGGCCCAGTTGCGCACGCAGCCGATCGAGCACGGTGTCAGTCTCGTGGGCGTCCAGCGTCGTGCGATGCACGAGCAAGCCTGCGGGCTTGTGGATGACCAGCAGGTCCTCGTCGCGATACACAAGTTGCAGTTCTGCGAAGCTGGTCACACTCGATGTGGGGCGGCTGCGACGCGTGGCGTCGCTTTCACCCTTTGTCCTAGGGAGGGCCCACTTTAGGGGGAATGACACGTCTGGTTGCGCGCTGAAAAATGAGCGACACGTGCAATCGCCATGATGCGCTCGCACTGGAGACTGCCATGCCCCAGACCTACTACCTCGGATACCGCTCGCTTTTCGTCACCCTCACTGCGTGGGCCGCCATTGTGTTGGCCGCGGTGGCGTGCGCGTTTGGCGCCATTCAGCAAGCCTCGCTGGCCTCTTGGGCGCCCGCGCTCGATGCGGCGGTGCAGGCCGAGCCGATGCCGCTGGTCAGCGGCTTGATGCTGGGTTATCTGCCGTGGGTCACCGGGGCAGGCTTGATCCTGGCGGTGGCGTTGCTGGTGGCCGCGGTCGGCCTGCTGATGCGCTACGAATGGGCCCGGCGCGCCTTCATCGGCCTGGTGGTGGTGGCGATTGCCGCCAATCTGGCCAGCTTGTGGCTGCAGCATGAGTTCGTGAAGTCGCTCGTCGACGCCACGCTGCGCGACACGCCGCTGCCGGTGGCGGCGGTGGGCGTCTTCGGTGGGTTCGCCACCGCGGCCAAGGTACTGTCCGGCGTCGTCACCCTGGTGGCCTGCGGTCTGCTGGCCTGGGTGATCCGCCGCCTGATGTCGCCCAAGGTCCGGCAGGAGTTCGTTGCCTGATCGGCGCGCCCGCCCCGAGTCTGAGCCCGGCACTGCCGGGCTTTTTTACGCCTGGCCGTGGTACACGCCTCGTCAACGCCCCTCGAAGCCTTCGAGCACGTTGACCACGTTCACGCCCATCGCGGCCACCGCATAGCCGCCTTCCAGCGTGAACACGGTGGGCAAGTTCGCCGATGCCAGATCTCGGCCAAGTTGAAAGTAATCGTCACTGGCGAGGCGGAAGCGCGAAATGGGGTCGCCTTCGTACGTGTCCACACCGAGCGCCACCACCAGCGCTTCGGGCGCGAACTCGCGCACCTGTTGCAGGGCGAATTGCAGGGCGGCGCGCCATTCACCAAAGCCGGTGCCGGCGGGCAGTGGCAGATTCAGGTTGAAGCCCAGGCCTTCGCCTTTGCCACGCTCATCGGCGTGGCCGAGGAAGAACGGGTACTCGGTGCGCGGATCACCGTGGATCGATACGGTGAGCACATCCGGCCGGCCATAGAACAGGCTCTGGGTGCCGTTGCCGTGGTGGTAGTCCACGTCCAGCACCGCCACGCGGCCGGCGCCGGCATCGCGCAGCGCCTGAGCTGCCAGCGCGGCATTGTTCAAGAAGCAGTAGCCCCCGAAGAAATCGAAGCCGGCGTGGTGGCCGGGTGGGCGGGTCAATGCGGTGGCGGAGCGGGTTCCCCGGCTGCCGCTCACGGCCTGGGCTGCCGCCAGCGCGCAGGCGGCGCCCGCTTCAGCGGCCACCCAGGTGCCCGCCGTCAGTGGGGTGCCCGCGTCGTACGAATACAGGCCCATGCGAGCGGCGAAGTTGCTCGGCTCGATGTCGTGCCTGAACCCGCGCACGGGCCAGGTGGAGGGGAGTGCGTCCAGCGCAGCGTTGGCCGGATCCAGCGCCACCCACTCTTCCCAGGCCGTGCGAAGGAAATCGAGATACCGCGGCGCGTGGACCCGCTCCAGCACTGCCCGCTCGACAGGCGGTGGATCCTGCACCGGGCCCACCGGTCGTCGGGCCAGTTCGGCCATCACGTGTTCCAGCCGGGAGGGCGTTTCGTGGCACGGCACCAGGCGGCCGCGAAACATCTCTTGGCGGCCTTCGTGCTGGGCGTGGTGCGGGTTGGCGAAGATCAGCATGAGGTGTCCCTTCTCGTCAGGAGTGCAGGTCGCCGTCGAGATAGGCCCACCGGCCGGTGGCGGGGTCTCTCAGGAACCGGCTGGTTTCGTGCAGGCGAAACGCTCGCCCGCCCAGTTTGCTGCGGGCCACGAATTCAACGGTGGCATGGTCAGTGTCTTGTTGTTGATGGCGGCGAACCTCCAGCCCGAGCCACTTCAGCCCTGGCTCGTTCGGCGCCAGGCTCTCGGGCCGGGTGCTGGCGTGCCAGGTGTCCTGCAGGTAGTCGATCAGGTCCATCACAAAGGCGCTGTACCGCGAGCGCATGAGCGCTTCGGCGTCGGGGGCTTGCCCGCGTGAGGGCCCCTCATGCCAGGGTTGGCAGCAGCGGGCGTAGGGCAGGGGTTTTTTGTCGGGGCCGAGGCGGCCGCAGGGGCATGGCGCGGTCATCCGGGCATCTTGCCGCATTCAAGGGCCCGGGGATGCGGATTCGCCCCCGCGGCAGGGCCGCTGCCGGCCCCACCTCAGCCCCGCGGGCTGAAGGTGCGCGGAAAGACAACCGCCGCGTCGCGGCTGATCAGGCGGTAGCCCATGGCGGGCCGGTTCGAGGTGCCCTCCACGTGGCCCGCTTCGGCCAGAAAGCCGGCCGCGAGCATGCGCGTGCGAAAGCCGCTCTTGTCCACCGGACGGCCCAGCACCACCTCGTACACATGCTGCAGTTGGGGCAGGGTGAAGGGTTCGCGCAGCAGAAACGCCGGCAGCGAGGTGTATTCCACCTTGCTGCGCAATCGTTCGACGGCAGCCGCCAGCAAATCGCTGTGATCGAACGCCAGCCGCGTCTTCAAAGCCCGGTCCACGGCCATCCAAGACACATCCGCGGCATTGGCCCCGTGGCGCAGTTCGAGCTCATCGCTGGGAATCAGGGCGAAATAGACGTGCGTGGCAGACCAACCGCGTGGGTCTCGATCACGGCCGCCCCAACTGCCGAGTTGTTCCAGGTACGGGCTGACCACGCCGGTCTTTTCCTGCAGCTTTCGGCGAGCGCAGGCGAGCAGGTCCAGGTCCAGGTCGATGTTGACGAAGCCGCCCGGGAGCGCCCAGCGGCTGGGGAACGGCTCCCGCGAATCGGCGGGGCGCTTGACCAGCAATACCTCCAGCACCGAATCGCGGACCGTGAAGATCACGATGTCCACCGTCGTGTAGGGCAGCGGGAAGGGAGGTGGCGAGGGTGATCGAGAGGCCTGGGTCTTCGTCATGGCGGGCGGTGGTGGCGAATTCAGTCCGGGCCGAAGCGGGCGGTGGAAGCGCCCGATCGACAGAAGGCTTGACGGGCGGCATTATGAGTTGTATTGTCCAACTTTAATAAAGTTGCTCAGGACAACTTATAAGAGGCAAAGTGTCGGACCTTAAAACAATTGAAGGAGGGAGAACCCATGAAGCCCACACATACCCGGAACAACGGCCGCCAACAGGCGACGACCAGCAAGTTCCTCAGCCTGGTGTTGCGCCACCAACCGGCCTTGATCGGCCTGACGCTTGACGACGCCGGCTGGACCCCGGTGGACGAGCTGCTGGCCAAGCTCGCCGACGCTGGCCATGCGCTGAGCCGAGAGGCATTGGACGAGATCGTCCGCAGCAGCGACAAGCAGCGATTTGCCTTCAGCGACGACGGCCACCGCATCCGCGCGAACCAAGGCCACTCGGTGCCGGTGGACCTGGGGTTGCCGCCCCTCGAGCCACCGGCGGTGCTGCTGCACGGCACCACCCGGCGCTTTCTCGCATCGATCCTGGAGCAGGGCCTGGCCAAGCGGGCCCGTCATCACGTGCACCTGAGCGAAAGCGCCTTGACCGCCACGGCGGTGGGCGCCCGCCGCGGCGAATCGGTGCTGCTGAAGGTCGACGCCGCCCGCATGCACGCCGATGGCCATGTCTTCTACCGTTCGGCGAACGGGGTCTGGCTGACGGACGCGGTGCCGCCAGCGTACCTGAGCCCGTTGGTGACCCTGTACCGGCCGACTGGACCGAAGGAGCTGGCGTTGGTCGAGGCCAGCGGATTCAAGCGATGGCCAGCACGGCTGCCCGATCAGCCCATTTTCTATCCGGTGACCAACGAAGCCTATGCCATCGAGATCGCGCGTGACTGGAACGTGAAGGCCAGTGGTCGAGGTTACGTGACGCGCTTCGAAGTGGAGCAGAGCTTCATGGATCGCTACCCCGTTCAGCAGGTTGGATCGAAGCACCATACCGAGTGGTGGGTACCCGCCGATGAGCTTGAAGAGCTCAATGACCACATCGTTGGCACGATTCAGATCCTCCACCGATTCGATGGGGTTAGTTCGTGAATGTCGTTCAAGGGGATTTGATCGAGATGGCTTTGCAAGGACATTTCGACGTCATCGTTCAGGGCTGCAACTGTCAGTGCCGAATGGCGCGCGGCATCGCGCTGACGATCAGGCGAGTATTTCCGGAGGCGCAGATGGCTGATTCAGCCACCAAGCCTGGCGACCGAGCGAAGCTTGGAACGATCAGCACGGCCACCGTGCATCGAAACGGTCACGCCATCACGATCGTGAACGGCTATACGCAATTCCATTGGGCCGGTGCCGGGGTGAAAGCCGACTACGACGCGATACGCCTGGTCATGCAGACGGTGCGTCGGCAGTTCAGCGGGCTGCGCATCGGCTATCCCAAGATCGGTGCGGGTCTCGCGGGTGGTGACTGGGCCACCATTCGGGCGATCATCAGCGAAGAACTGGCCGGCGAAGACCATACCTATGTCGAGTTTGAAGGGGGCGATCCCGTCCCCGTGGAGGGAACATGAATACCGCGCATCCACCGAAGCATGTGGGTGACCTGTTGGAACGAATCCAAGGAGGCAGCGAATTCGACTACCTGCTCTTCTGGGGACATCGTGCACGAGCCGATGGGCAGGTGTCCGCCAGTTGCTTCAGCCAATGGTTTCCAGCGCCCTTCATCGTGGAAGGCGATCGATACCTCACGGCTGAGCACTTCATGATGGCCGGCAAGGCCCGCTTGTTCGATGACGCCGCGGCGCTCGCGCGTGTGCTGGCCGCGGTCGATCCAGGCGCCGCGAAAGCCGTGGGGCGACAGGTGCGGGGCTTTGACGAGGCGACGTGGCAGGCGCATCGATTCGACATCGTCGTTCGCGCCAACCGAGCCAAGTTCGCCCAGCATCCCGCGATGGCCGAGTACCTGTTGCGAACGGGTGATCAGGTGCTGGTGGAAGCCAGCCCCTTTGACACCATCTGGGGCATTGGCCTGTCCGCCAGCCATGATCGAGCACGCGATCCGTCTCAATGGCGTGGCCTGAATCTGCTGGGCTTCGCGCTGATGCAGGTGAGGGCCGAGTTGCGAGCGGCGTGACATCGGCCCCACAACCGGCGCCGCGCCAAGGCCCTGCCTCTTGCGGGCGTATTCCACCGAAGCGACAATCACGTCCATCATGAAGAACACCGCAGCCATCAAGGCGACTTTCGCCACCTGATACGCCTTTCGACTGCGTTCGGAAGGTCAGCACCTTCCGGAGTTTTCATCACCGAACCCCGGCAGGTCCACACCTCCCGGGGTTTTGTTTTTCCAAGGTCTTTCACCATGCGCACCTACGACAAGCTGATCGCCACGATTCGCGCTCGCCGAAGCGAGAGCTTGCTTGCGCGTGCGCGCTTCGGCAGCCCAACCCCTCTTCCACGCTAGCCCGGGCGATCTCCGCCGGGGCTGGCATCCAGCCTACCGGCGGCGGCGCACACCGAACTCAACGGGGTGCCGCCGAACAGAAAGATCGTCATGACATCCCCTCTCAGAAACCTGCGCAACATCGGCGTCATCGCTCACGTGGACGCCGGCAAGACCACGACCACCGAGCGCATCCTGTTCTACACGGGCGAGAGCCACCGCATGGGTGAAGTCCACGACGGCAACACCCGCATGGACTATGACCCGCAAGAGCGCAAGCGCGGCATCACCATCAACAGCGCCGCGATCACCGTGCACTGGAAAGGCACGCAGATCAACCTCATCGACACGCCGGGTCACATCGACTTCAACATCGAGGTCAAGCGATCGCTGCGCGTGCTCGACGGTGCCGTCGTCGTGTTCGACGGTGTCGCGGGCGTCGAGCCTCAGACGGAGACGAACTGGCGCCTGGCCGACGAATACCGGGTGCCACGGATCGCTTTCGTGAACAAGCTCGATCGCACCGGCGCCGATTTCCTTCGCGTGGTCGCGATGATGTCGGACCGCCTGGGTGTTCGCGCGCTTCCGCTGCAGTTGCCCATGGGTGAAGAAGACGGTTTCCGTGGCGTGGTCGATCTGGTGTCGATGCGGGCCCTGATATGGGATCGTGACGATGCCAAGGCGCCGGTGCGCGAAGACACCGTGCCAGACGCTCTGCGTGACCGTGCCGAGGCACTGCGGGCGCGCCTGCTGGAAGCCGTGGTCGAGATGGACGATGGGGCGATGGCTGCGTTCTTGAACGGCGACGACGTGCCGGTGGACTTGCTCAAGAGCTGCATCCGTGCGGGCACGCTGCGAGGCGCGTTCGTTCCGGTGCTGGCGGGCTCGGCCTACCGCAACCGCGGTGTCGAGCCCCTGCTCGATGCCGTGGTCGACTACCTGCCGATGCCGGGCGAAGCGCGCGGCTATGAAGGCCAGCCCGAAGCGGACCCGAACGGCCCCTTCGCCGCCTTGGCGTTCAAGCTCGTCGTCGACGGCCATGGTGCGCGCACGTTTGTTCGGGTCTACCGCGGGCGGCTCCGGCGTGGCGATCAGGTGTTCAACGCCAATACCGGCCGCAGCGAGCGCATCACGCGCGTGTACGAAGTGCATGCGGATGACCACCTCGAGCGCGACGAGTTGCTGGCCGGCGACATCGCTGCGGTCGTGGGTTTGAAGGACACGCTCACCGGTCACACCTTGTGCGACCGGAGCCATCCGGTTCATCTGGAGGAGATCGTTGTTCCCGAACCCGTGATCGACGTGGCGATCGAGCCCCGCCGTCAGGCGGACAGCCAAGGCCTGTCGAAGGCCTTGCAGGCCTTGCTGCGTGAGGATCCGAGCCTGCATGTTCGGCACGATGCCGATTCGGGGCAGACGATCCTCTCCGGCATGGGTGAGCTGCAACTGGAGGTGGCGGTCGAGAACCTGCGGTCGCGGCATGCGGTGGATGTGGTGGTGGGGCGCCCGCAAGTGGCCTACCGCGAAACCATCACCGGCGTGGCCGAGGTGCGGCATGTGCACAAGAAGCAGTCTGGCGGTCCCGGCCAGTTTGCCGATGTGCATCTGCGCATCGAGCCGTTGGCACGGGGCGAAGGCTTCCGTTTCGAAAGCCAGGTGGTGGGTGGCGCGATACCGCGCGAGTTCATCCCGGCGATCGAAGCGGGCATCCGGCGCGCCGCGCTGGCGGGCATCGTGGCGGGCTATCCGCTGGTCGACTTCGCGGCGACCGTGCTGGATGGCAGCCACCACGAGCGCGATTCGTCGACGATGGCCTTTGAGCTGGCAGCAGCTGCCGCCTTGCGAGAGGCGGTGGCGGCGGCAGGCCCCGAGGTGCTGGAGCCGGTGATGGCGGTCGAGGTGATCACGCCGCCCGATCATCTGGGCGATGTGATCGGCGACCTGCACCGTCGGCGCGGCCAGGTTCGCGGCCAAGGTCAGCGCGGCAACGCCGCGGTGGTCGAGGCTCACGTGCCACTGAAGGAGATGTTCGGCTACATCGGCAGCCTGCGCGCACTGTCTTCGGGCAGGGCCCAGTTCTCGATGCACCTGCATCACCACGCCACGGCGCCCATCGGCACCCTGGAGTCCACGGCCTGATGCCGCCCTGGGTGGCGCAGGCCCCCAAGGCGCAGCCCAGCCGGGCTGCGCCTTTTTTCACCGACGGGCCACGGGCCCTCTGGCAGACTCTGTCTCTTTTCGCCCGGCCATTCCTGGTTCTGTGATGTCCCATTCCCTGATCGATTCCGCCGGGCATGTTCGCGCCGGTATCCGTGCCGCCACCGCGGGTTTGGTGGGGCGTGATCAACTGGCCGAGCTGATCGTGTTGAGCGCCGTGGCGCAGGAGCACCTGCTGGTCATCGGGCCGCCCGGGACGGCCAAGAGCGCCGTGGTCCGCCGTGTGGCCCAGGCCATGGGGGGCCGCTACTTCGAATACCTGCTGGGCCGTTTCACCGAGCCCTCGGAACTCTTCGGCCCGGTCGATCTGAAGAAGCTGCGCGAAGGCACGGTGGAAACCGATGTGACGGGCATGCTGCCGGAAGCCGAAGTGGCATTCCTGGATGAAGTCTTCCTCGGCTCCACCGCCATCCTGAACACGCTGTTGGGCGTGCTGAACGAGCGCCGCTTCCGGCGCGGCCACACCCAGATCCACTGCCCCTTGCGCGTGTGTGTCGGCGCGGCCAACGCGCTGCCGGACGATGAGGCCCTGTCGGCCTTCGCAGACCGGTTCCTGCTGCACTTGTTCATCGAACCGGTGCCCGATCACCAATTGGAGGCCATGCTGGCAGGGGGCTGGCAATCCGACCGGTCTGTGGTCGAGCCGCAAGCTGGCATGTCGCACCTGGATGTGCTGAGCCAAGCGGTACCCACCGTCGATCTGGGCCTCGCCCGGCCTGAGTTGGCCCAGGCGATACGGCAATTGCGCCAGGCGGGCATCCAGCTGTCGGACCGCCGAATCGTGAAGGCGCAGCGATTGATCGCTGCCGCTTCGGTGCTGGCTGGAAGACGGCAAGCGACGCGGGCCGATCTCTGGCCCTTGCTCTATGTGCTGCCCACGCGCGAATCGCAAAACAGCGCCCGCGATGTGCTGCGCGATCTGCTGGCGCAGGCGCATCACCCGAACCTGTTGAGTGCGGTTGAGCAGGCCACGCTGCAGCCCCTGTCCCGGGCCACCCGCCTGATCGAAGCCGCGCAGTCGTGCCTGGCCACCATCCACGGCGACCGCGCCGCCCGCGCCGAATCGCTGTTGCGCGAGATCGATGCCAACTTCTCCGCCGAGACGATGCCTGATGGGCTCGGGCCGCTGCGCGATCAACTGGCTGCGTTGATCGTCGTTCGCACGTGAGCGTGACGGCGACGATCGGTTGGGCCTGGCAGCGCAGCGAGGCCCCGCCGGCCCCGCTGGCCGTGGTGGCGTGGCACGCAGCGGCCGATGGCCTGCTGCACCGGCTGATGGAGATGGACGATGCAGCGCTGGCACCGTTGCAGGCCACGGCTTGCGGCTCCGCGCTGGTCGTTGCCGCCGATCGGCCCGAGGCGCTGCCCTGGAGCCCGGGCGTGGCCTACGCGGCGCCTTGCGACGCCGACCCGGCGCTGTGGCTGCCCACGCTGTGGGTGCCCGACGTGCCACTCGACCTGCTGGCCCATGCGATGCACCAGCGGCATCGGCGCCGGCCTTTGCTGTTGTGGCCGGATCCGGCGGCCGTGGTGCCGCTCGATCGGATGCTGCCCGCTTCGGGCCCGATGCTGGCGCGCATCCAGGCGCATCGCTCAGGTGCGTCGGTGGAGGCCCCATGAGCTCCATGCCCTTGCCGGCCCCGCTGCAAGCGTGGGCGAGCTGGTTGAGCTGGTTCTCGCCGGAGCTGGTGGCGCAGATCGGGCCGCTGCTGATCCGCATGCATCCGATGCTCGGCCGCCTGTCGGGCCAGCGCCAAGGCCCCCCGCACGAGCCGGACGGCCTGGGCGATCTGCAACGTCGCGGCTCCTATGAGCGGCTGTTGCCCAGCGAGTGGTTGCTGGCCAGCGAGATCCCCGACGAGTTCCTGCGTCGCGCCGCCAGCGCCGAGCACCTCTTTCTCGCACCCCGGCCCCGGGCCCAGAGGGCCGACCCCTTGGTGCTGGCGCTCTTTGACACCGGCCCGTGGCAATTGGGTGCACCGCGCCTGGCCCAGATGGCCCTGTGGATACTGCTGGCGCGTCGTGCCCAGGAGGCGGGGGGGCAACTGCGCTGGGGATCGCTGCAGCGCCCGGGCGAGTGGCACGGTGCCGAGTCGGTCGACGATCTGCGCCGGTTTCTGACGGCCCGCTGCTTCGAGCCCGCTGCGGCCGATCAATGGCCACGGTGGACGCAATGGCTGGATCAACAGGCGGTGCGCGCCGGTGAGTGCTGGTGGGTGGGCCACCACCCGCAGGCCGGGGCAACGCCGGGTGGCCGGGCCCCGACGCACGCGGTGCAGATCCGCCGCGATCTGGTGGGCGAGGCGTTGGAGGTGCTCTGGCGCTCGGGTGCCTCGCTGCGGACGCAGCAACTGAGCTTGCCGCTGGCCCATGCCGGTGCGATGTTGCTGAAGGGCCGCTTCACCCACGAGATCGCCCATCCCGGGCCGCGGGCGGTCACGTCTGACAAGCTGTCGCTGCGCTTTGCGCCGATCATCGCGGAGCAGGGCTACCGTGTGGCGGTGCCGTTGCTGGACGAACGTGGCGTGATGGTTTTTCAGTTGACAGCGGCGGTCCACGCCGCGCGTCACACGCCCCGGCGCCAGAACTGGTCCAAGGGCCTGCATCCCCTGGCGGCGGCGTTTTCCGGCAAGGTCTTCGGTGCCGTCCTGAACGGGCCCGAGAGCCTTCAGTTCTGGCAGATCGCCGGCATGGGGCTGCGAGACAAGCCGCCTCGCGAGCAGTTTGAATCGCCTCCGGGCCGTGGAACCTTGCTGCCCATGCGCTGGGCGCGCGAGGGCCAGCAGGTGGGCGCCTATGTGATCGATGCGGCTGGGCGCCTGGTGTTGTGGTCCGACCAGGTTCCACAGGCGACGGCGCCGAGCCCGGCCCCACCGGAGGTGCTGGACACCGCCGTGCTGGCCATGGCCACCGTCGAGGGACTGCGCATCGTCTATGTCTGCCGTCATGCCGGCCGCGTCTGGCTTCGCTTCGCCGGCAGGCACCGCCGCGCCGCCTTCCAGAGCGTCGTGAACCTGGCGCCCGACCCGGGTGCGGATGACGCCAGGGCCTTCCTGGCGGCCGCAGGGCGCTGGGCCATTGCCAGTGGCGGCCTCGCTCTGCGCATGTCGGCCTCCGACGGCGCCGAGAGCTGGCGGATCTACGAATCGCCGACGACCTCGGAGGATGCGTGGTCGGCGGCGCTGGCGCGGGGCCAGCGGGCGGTGGGCCTGGTGAAGCGGCAGCGCACGTCGGGCTACGGGCTGGTCGTGCTGTCGCACCAGCGCCGGCAGCTCTGGATGCAATCGCCGTCGGAGCAGACCCTGTTGTGGGAATCGGTCGCCCCCATCGAGCGAGTGTCGGTCTGCCCCTGCAGTGGCGTGGTGGCCATGCTCACCAGCGAGCGCACGCTGCATGTGTGGTCTTCTCAGGTGGAAGGCATGGTGCTGACCGTGCAGGCCACCGGCGAGGTGCAGCGGGCGGGGGATGCCCATGGCTGACCACGACTTTTCGCTGACGGAATCCTCGCTGAGCGCCACCTCGCTGAGCGCCACCTCAGTTCGGCATCCTTTGTGGCAAGGCACCGTGCCGGTGGCCGCCATCTGGTTTCCTGCCGGGTGGTACCCCGAGGCCGAGCGGGCACGGCGGGTGTTGCAGCAATGGCGCGCAGGGGCGAGTCTCACGCGCTTTGCCGAAGGTGATCTGCTGCGGTTTCCCGAACCGATCGCGATGTCGTGCGATGAGCTGGGGGGCTGGCCGCTGTGCCGGCAGGGGCGAGGGCTCAGCTCCGCGCCGTTGTCGGCGGCTGAGTTGGCGGCGGCACCGACGGCGGACTTCTGGCTGGTCGAAGGCGGCCAGGCGCGGGGATGGAGCCTCAGCCAGGGCAACCCGATCAACCCGTCTCGCTGGCTGGCGGTGGAGGCCTACGCCTTGCTCGACACCTACGACTGCAGCGCGGTGGTGGCGCCCGTGGTTGAGCTGGTGCCGGCCGACGCGCGCGAACTGCGCGATGTGCTGAACGGCAAGATCGCGCCGCCCAGCGATGAACAGCGCGACTTCCTCAAAGCCATGTCAGAGCGTGCGGCGCGGGCCGCCCCCTCGGCCGAGGCGGCCCGGCGGTTGCAGCGGCCCCGTGCGCAGGAGCCCGCCCCGCCGGACGGGCGCAACCGGGTTCGCGATCTGCTGCGGCTGGCCCGCGCCGTCTTTCTGTTGGGCCTGGTGCTCTACATCATCGGCCGTGGATTGAGCGGGGTGGAGGTGGGCCATGCGTGGCTGGTGCTGCTGATGGCCTTGTGCGTGGTGCTGGTCATCCTGGCATCGGTGCTGGCCGTGGCCCGCTGGTTGCGGCGCGGCTGGACATGGCTTCTCGGTTGGCCTGCGCGGGCAGTCGCGGCCGCTGCTCGCGGGGCGGGTGGATCGGCGCCAGCAGGTGCTGCCGCCGGCACTGATGCTCGCGGCGATGCCGGCAGTGGCGCCGGCAGTGGCGCCGCATCGCGGCCGGGGAAGGGGCCCGCGGGCGCGTCTGATGGCGGTGCCGGTGACCTACCGAGCCGGCGTCCCCCCAGCCCGCCACAGCGCTGGCGCGATTGGCTGGCGCGCTGGGCGGTGACGACCCAGCTCGCCCGATTCATGGGGCGACGGCAGGCGGCCTATCTGCGCAAGACCATGGAGCTGTTCGAGTCGGGTCGCCTTGAAGAGGCCCTGCGACACGCGATCCCGCTGGGGGGCGATGGTGACAGCCTGGGCCAGGCCTTTGGTGCGCCCACGCCGCGGCAAGACCTGTCGCTGTCGCGCGGCCGCACGGCGGGGCCTTCCATCGACCCTGGCCTGGACGCGACCAACTACCTGCGGCGCCTGTACCGCCAGAGCTTCGAGCGGCTGGACCGTGAGGGGCGCATCGACGAGGCGGTGTTCGTGTTGGCCGAGCTGCTGGAATCGCGCACCGAGGCCCTGGACTACCTTGAAAAGCATCAGCGGTTCGCCCAGGCTGCCGAGCTCTCTTTGGCCTGGGATTCGCCGCCCGCCGTGATTGTGCGGCTGCACGCGCTGGCAGGTGACTGGCGAAAGGCGCTGGCCGTGGCGCGGCGCGATCGCGCCTTTGCCGACGCGGTGGTGCTGCTGGAGAAGCGCTGGCCTGATGCGGCCGCGCGCCTGCGCGAGGAATGGGCTCGCCACCTGGCGGCCCAGGGCGACTGGCTGCAGGCGGTGGAGGTGATCTGGCCGATCCCCGCGCTGCACACGCAGGCGGCGGATTGGCTGTTGAGCGCCGAAGCGGCCGGCGGCGGGTTGGGGGCTGCGGCGCTCGTCAAGCGGGCCGTGCTGTGGCCCGACACGCTGAAGCACGACGCCGAGCGGCTGCAGGCGCTGCGCGACGATCCCGAGCTTCACGTCGAGCGCCACGCCATGGCGCAGAGCCTGCTGGCGATGAAGACCTGGCCCGAGGCGGCGGCTCGGTTGGCGCGGCTCATCAACCCGGGGCTGTTGGCCGACCATGCGGCGGGCCAGCTCACGCTCTCCCGCTCGGACCTGGAGCGCATGCTGTCGCGGGCGGGCGATGCATGTTTCGATGCCGATGCGCCGCTGGCCCAGTTGGTGTCGCCGCAGATCAAGCCGCTCGCGTCGCGTGGCGAGCTCCTGGCAGGGCAGCCGCCGGAGGCCGGCGCGCTGGGCATTCACGATGCGGCGTTGCTCGATGATGGCTGCTGCCTGGTGGCACTCGGCGAGTCCGGTGCCGCGGTGGTCGACCGACGAGGCCGGTGGGTCGCCCGATTCGCGGTGCCGGCCTATCGCATCGTCATCGCCGACAGCCGGCGCGTGGCGCTGGTGATGGCACCACGCGATCGACTCTGGCGCGTGACGCGGCTGGAGCTGACGAGCCGCCGCGCCATCGATCTCGGCGTGGCCGATCTCGGCCATGTGGCGACCGAATTCGATGGGGTGGCGTGGACGGTGTTGGCGGGCACCCGGTTGCGGGTGCTGGATACCCAGCACTCCTTGCAAGAAGTGCTGTGGCAGGTGAGTGACCTTCCCGGCACGGCGTTGGGCCTCACCGTGCAATCCGATCTGGAGCAGGTCGCCCTCGTGAACGGAGATGGCGCCGTCGAGTTGTGGTCGTACCAGTTGCCGCGTCGTCGCCTGCTCTCACGTGGCGACGTGATGGGCCCGATGCCGGCGGACGAGTGCCTGCGCATCTTGAACCCCGCCGGTGGCGTGATCGATCTGTGGTGCGAGGCCGACGAGGCCGGCCAGGCCGTGCTGCGGCATCGCAAGAACGGGGCCCTGGCGGCCAGCCTGTCGCTGGTGGGCATACCGTTGTCCGAGGTGCGCCGGCTGCACGCCCGTGCCGCGTCTGGCTGGCTGGTGGTGGGCATCGAGGCGGGTTCGTTGGTGCACTGGAAGCTGATCGCGATGGTCACGCGCGATCAGCATGCCGAGGTGTCGTGGCCCGCCGCGAGCCGGCCGCGCTGCCGGGTGCAGGCGGGCCATGTGATGCTGTTCGACGACCACGGGCGCTTCTGGGCGGTGGATACCCAGCGTCCCTTGCCGATCGGGTGGTCGCTGCGGCCTTGAGCGGCCGCGGGTTCGTCAGGCGGTGAGCCCGAGGAAATGGTCGAGGATGTGGAAGTGGTCGTCCATGAACTGGTCCTCCAGCGCGGCGAGCTGGGAGACCGGCACCCATTGCACGCTGGCCGCATCGTCGCCGGCGCGCACTTCGGGCAGATCGCGCTCGCCCAGGTCGAAGAAGTGGGCGTGGGTGATGGTGCGGCCGCGTTGGCTGCGGTCCGGATGGTCGAAGGCCATCACGGCGCGCAGCGACTGCCGCATGGTCTCGGGCAGCAGGTTCAGGCTGGTCTCTTCGTGCAGCTCGCGCAGGGCCGACTGGTAGGCCGTCTCGCGCTGTTCGATGAAACCACCCGGCATGGCGAACAGGCCCTTGCCGGGCGCCTGCCCACGCCGCACCAGCAGCACGTGGCCTGCACAGCGCAGCAACGCATCGACGGTGACGAACACCGGTGGGTACGGCGCCGTGGCCCAGGCCGCCCGATAGCCTTTGAGCATCTCCCACTCTTGGCGCAGGTTGTCGAACGCCGGCAGCGCGCACCAGCCTTGCAGAAAGGCCTTCACGGCCGGCGAGACCTGGTTCACCAGCGCGGCCAGCGTGCCGGGCATGTCGGCACGGGTCGATCCGAAATAGGCATCGCGCAGTGATGTGGCATCGGCCGGGTGCAGGCGCTCGACGCTCACCATGCGCCAGCCGGGGAAGTTGCGCAGGTAGTTGCTGGTCGCGTCCTTGAAGTGGCCCACCAGCGCGATGTCGCCGGCGCCGGGGGTGGCGGGGCAGAGGCCTTCGACGCCCTCGCGCACGGCGATGGTCCAGCGCGCTTCGTCGTACCAGTCGCGCAGGGGCAGGAACTGCACGCGGTGCTGGTCGGCCTCGGGCAGGCTCAGGCGAATCATCTCGGCCCGCTCTTGCCAGGTGAACGGGTTCTTCGGTGAGCGGGCCTGAAACGCCGAGCCCAGCACCACCACACAGCGTGGCGCTTTCTCCAGGGCACGGTGCAGCAGGGCCAGGTGGCCGGCATGGAAGGGCTGGAAACGACCGATGCAGACGGCGGCGCGCAGGGCGGGGGCGACAGCGGGAGGGGGTGTTCGCATGGAGGCGTGGGGTGGGGCGGTGTTCAGTACTTGGCGGCGATGGGCATCTGGCGGCCCGTACCAAAGGCACGTGCCCGCACGCGGATGATGGGGGGCGCCTGGCGGCGTTTGTACTCGTTGCGCGCGATCATCTGGCGGATGCGCTCGACGAGAGCACGGCCCTCGTCGGCCGCCTTCAGACGCACGACGAACGCGCTGGCCTCGGCGTGCTCGGCGGCGGACAAGCGGTCGCCTTCGATCAGCATCTTCAGGATCTCGTCGAGCACCGGGTACGGCGGCAGGCTGTCGGTGTCGCGCTGCCCGGGGGCCAGCTCGGCCGACGGCTCCTTGTCGATGATGGCGTTCGGGATCAGCTCGCGCCCCGCGGCCTCGTTCACATGGCGCGACAGCGCGAAGACTTCCGTCTTGTAGACATCGCCCAGCAGGCCCAGGCCGCCGTTGGTGTCGCCATACAACGTGCAGTAGCCCACCGAGATCTCCGATTTGTTCCCGGTGGTCAGCAGCAGGTGTCCGAAGGCGTTCGAGTACTCCATCAGGATCGTGCCGCGGATACGGGCCTGCAGGTTCTCCAGCGGCAGGCCGGCCAGCGGGCGGCTGAAACTCTTCTCGAACTGGGTGCCATAGCCTGCGACCAGATCGGCAATCGGGTGGGTGGTCAGCTCGATGCCGAGGTTGCGGCAGAGGCTGACCGAGTCGTCGACCGAGCCGGCGGACGAGAACCGCGACGGCATGGTCACCGCCATCACGTTGTGGGGCCCCAGGGCTTCGGCGGCGAGCGCCAGCGTGAGCGCGCTGTCGATGCCGCCGGACGAGCCCACCACCGCCTGCTTGAAACCGCAACGGCGGGCATAGTCTTTCAAGCCCAGCACGATCTGCTGCCGGTAGAAGGCCATCGTCGACAGACCCTCACGCTTGACCGAGGCCGGGCTGTCGCCTTCGCGGGTCAGGAAGCGGCCTTGCTCGAAACGCAGGGTGCGCACGTCTTCCACGAAGCGATCGGCCTCGAAGACCACGCCACCGGCCGGCTCGACCGCGAACGAGGCGCCGTCATACACCAGCTGGTCGTGCCCGCCGATCTGGTTCACGTAGAGGATGGGCAGGCCGTGGCGGCGGCTGGCGTCGCCAAACACCTGATGACGCTGCTCGCGCTTGCCGATGTTGGACGGGCTGGCGTTGATGGAGACCACCAGGTCCGGCGCGGCATCGCGCATGCGCTCGAACGGGTTGACGCCGTAGTCGGCGCCTTCGTCGTTCCAGCCGTCTTCGCAGATCATCAGCCCGACCTGGGTGTCGCCGATGCGCAGCACCTTGGCCACATCGGGGCCAGGTTCGAAGTGCCGGCGCTCGTCGAAGATGTTGTAGGTGGGCAGCAACTGCTTGGCATAGCGCAGCACCACCTGGCCCGCATGCAGCACCAGCAAGGCGTTGTGCAGCAGCTTGCCGGGGCCCTCGCGGCGCTGCGGCGCGCCGATCACCCAATGCAGTTGGGGCAACTGGCGCGAGGCGCGGCACAACTCGGCCAGGCCGTCGTCGATGCGCTGCAGGAAATCCGGCTCATCGAGCAGGTCGAAAGGGTAGTAGCCGGTCAGCGACAGCTCGGAGAAGACGACGAGCGACGAGCCTTCGTCGCGGGCGCGGTGCGCCGCCGAAATCATCTTCTGCACGTTGCCGGCAATGTCGCCGACGGTGTAGTTCAGTTGGGCCAGGGTGAAGGTCAGCATCACGCGGCCTTTTCGGTGGGAACGTTGAACACTTGCCGCAGGTAGGCCAGGAAGGTCTGGTCGTCGCACAGCGTCTTGCCAGGGCTGTCGGAGAGCTTGGCCACCGGCTGGCCGTTGCAACGGGTGAGCTTCATCACGATGTTCAGCGGTGTCAGGCCCAGGTCGTTGCTCAGGTTGGTGCCGATGCCGAAGCCCAGCTGGGTTCGGTCGGCGAAGTGGCGATACAGCGCCATTGCGCGGGGCAGGTCCAGCCCATCGGAGAACACCAGGCGCTTGGTGTGGGCGTCGATGCGAAGCTTGGCGTAGTGGGCCAGGGCCTTCTCACCCCAGGTGAATGGATCGCCGGAATCGTGGCGCAGGCCATCGAACAGCTTGGCGAAGTACAGGTCGAAATCCGAGAGGAAGGCGTCCATGCCCACGACGTCCGTGAGTGCCACGCCGAGGTCGCCTCGGTACTCTTGCACCCAGTCTTCGAGGGCGGCCTTCTGGTGGTCGCGCAGGCGCACGCCGAGCGCCTGGTAGGTCTGCAGGTATTCGTGCGCCATCGTGCCGATGGGCACCAGCTGAAGGTCGCGCGCCAGCAGCACATTCGATGTGCCCTTGAAGTACTGGGGCACCCGTTGCTTGAAGGTGCTCACCACCTCGCGCTGCCAAGCGCCAGAGAATCGGCGGCGCAGGCCGAAGTCGAAGAACTCGAAGGGGTGGCGGCGCGGCGCCTCGGCGGCGGAGCCCTCCAGCAGGGCCAGCTTCGCTTCGAGGCGGCGTTGGCCCTCGGCGAGGGTCTCAGGGACAGTCAGCCGGCGGAAGTACAGCTCATTGACCAGGGCCAACACGTAAATCTCGAAGCCCATCACATGCACCTGGGGGCCGCGCGCCACGATGCTGAGCCGCTCGCCCTCGGCGCGCGCTTCGATGAAGGCGCGTTGGAACCTGAAGATGCGCAGGAAATCGACGAAGTCAGGCTTGATGAAGCGCAGGCTGCCCAGGTAGGCGAGATCGCCTTCACTGAAGCTGAGCTGGCAGAGATGGTCCAGCTCGCGGTTCACATCGGCCAGCAGGTCGGCCAGCGGGTAGGCCGGCTGGTTGCGGCACACGAAGGTGTACTCGGCCTGCGTTTGTGGATGCCGGTGCAGCATCGTCTGCCACATCGTGAACTTGTAGAGATCGGTATCGAGCAGGCTCTGGATGACGGGGGCCATGGTGGGATGCTTCTCGTGGGCCGTTTGGAGGGTGTTCAGGCAGCGACCGGTGTGCGCAGCCATTGGAGCGCTTCGTCGCAGCGGGCCAGGCGCACGCCGCGGGCGCGCATGTCGGCGAAGAAGGCCTCGTGCTGCGCCTCGAAACCGCCCACCGGGCTCATCGCATCGGTGAGCAGGACCACCTTGTCCATCCGCCCGCTGCGCAGGTGGGTCACGATGTGCTCGGTGGTGGCCTTCACGCAGTGGCTGCTGGCTTCGCCGCCAATCAACAGCAGGTCGGCTTGGTCAAGCTGATCGATCAGCGCCTGGTTGAGCTGGGTGTGGGGGTCGTCGGCGTCTGGCACTTCGGCTTGCATGGCGCTGTAGTGTTCGGTCCACGGATTCTCACCCTTGGTCACCGTCTGTACCACGGCCAGGCGTTGCTCTTCCCAACTGGCGAGCGCAGCCTTCAGGTCGGCGTGAACGTTGTGGCCCCAGGTGCCGATCTCGCAATGCACCGGCCAGACCATCAGCGTGTAGCGGCCGAGGCGGTCGAGCTCATCGAGGTAGGCCATCGCGCGGGGCAGGGCGGTGGCATCGCGCGGGCGGTAGGCGCCGGCGCGGACCTGCGCGGCGGTGATCGTGGTGAATGGGCTGACGGTCGTGCCATCGGCTTGACACCAGAAGCCGGGGTGGGCGATGTCGATGCGGTGGTGAGAGTCGAGTGTGATGCTGATGGCGTCCAGCGCATCGCGAGCGGCGTTGACGAAGTGGGCCAGGCGCAGCATGTCGGCGTGGGCGCCGACGACCGGCAGGGCGGGTGCCATGCGGGCTTGCGTCAGCGGGTCGATCGGGCGGTGGCTGTCGGGCAGATCGCAGAAGTCGTTCTGGGGATCGATGATCAGCAACTGGGTGCGGCGGCTCATGGTGAACTCCTTGTATCGCAGTGAGGTCAGTATACGCTAGTTAGTACACGGACGCAACTAACATGAATGGGTCCGGTCAGTGGCTTCCTAATACGGGGAAGATCGGGTCGATCTCCGTCAAGGCATCTGTTTGTATCTATACTGACCGAAGTCGAACTGGACGGTTGCCATGGTCGAACCCACCCCCATCATCTGCACGGTAGACGTGACCCTGCTCACCTTGCAGGACGACATGCTGCACGTGCTGCTGCTCAAGCGCGATCGCGAGCCCTTTGCCGGCGCGCTGGCACTGCCGGGCGGCTATGTGCATGCCGAGGCCGATCAGAGTGCCGAGGATGCGGCCGCGCGGGTGCTGAAAGAAAAGGCAGGCATTGTCAGCCCCTACCTCGAACAACTGGCGACCTTCTCCGGCCCAGGGCGTGATCCGCGGGGCTGGAGCTTGTCGGTCGCCTACTGCGCGCTGCTGCCGGCTGAGTTGCTCGCCGTCGATGGGGCCGAACGGCAGTTGCGGCCGGTGGCCAGACTGCCGGCACTGCCGTTCGACCACGCGCGCATCGTCGATGCGGCCGTGCAGCGGGTGCGCAGCAAGAGCCAGTACTCGTCGTTGCCGGTGTACCTGTGCGGCGAAGCCTTCACCCTGCCACGGCTGCAGGCGGTGTACGAGGCGGTGCTGGGCGAGCCGGTCAACAAAGTGAGTTTTCGGCGCAAGATGGATGAGCTGGGCATGCTCGAAGCCATTCCCGGCGCCCAGACATCGGGGGGCGCCCACCGCCCCGCCCAGCTCTATCGGCTGCGGCGCGAGTTCCGCCACGCGTTGTCCATGCTGGATCGGGGGATCAATGTCTGACAGCCTCTTGCTGGACGACCGTTACGCAGGCTGCTTGTTGGGGCTGGCCTGCGGCGATGCGGTCGGAACCACGGTGGAATTCAGCCCGCGCGGCACGTTCGCACCCCTCACCGACATGGTGGGCGGCGGCCCCTTCGGCCTGCCGCCGGGTTACTGGACCGACGACACCTCGATGGCCTTGTGCCTGGCCGAGAGCTTGATCAGCCAGGCCGGCTTCGACGCGGCGGACCAGATGGGCCGCTACCTCAACTGGTGGACGCGGGGCTACCAGAGCTCGACCGGCGTCTGCTTCGACATTGGCACGACGGTGCAGTCCGCGCTGAACCGCTATCGGGAGGATGGCCAGCCGTACGCCGGGTCGACGCACCCGGCATCGGCGGGCAATGGATCGCTGATGCGGCTGGCGCCGGTGGTGCTCTTCTTTCACCCGGGCTTGGCCGATCAGCTTCGCTACGCCGAGGAGAGCTCGCGCACCACCCACGCCGCGCCCGAGGCGGTGGCCTGTTGCCGGCTGCTGGCCACATGGCTGTCGAGGGCGGTGGAGGGCCGGTCGAAGGACGAGGTGCTGGCCGCCGTCGACGGCCCTTGGCCGACCACCGCGGTGGCCCTGATCGCCTCGGGCGCGTGGACGTCCAAGTCTGTTTCTGACATCACGGGCTCGGGCTACGCGGTCGAATCGCTGGAGGCCGCGGCCTGGTGCTTCGCCCAGACAGATTCTTTCGCGGCCGCCGTGCTGGCGGCGGCGAATCTGGGCAACGATGCGGACACCACCGCCGCCATCACCGGGCAACTGGCGGGGGCGTTCTACGGCCGTGGTGGCATTCCGGCTGCCTGGCTGAAAACGCTTCATCGTGCGGACGACATCGAGAGGACCGCGCTCGCACTGCGGCGTTAGGGCACAGCCCTCAGCCCTCAGCCGTTCAGGGCCCGCAACACCTGGGCGACGCGTTCTTCGACGCTGCCGGTGACGACGAGGTGCCGCACGCCCTGACGCTGCAGGGCGTCGATCGTGCGTGTCTGCTGCAGGGCGCGGAAGGCCTCGTCGCGGCGGGTGCCGTCTTGTACGAAGCCGAAGTCGCCATCGCACAGCACCACGAGGTCGTAAGGCCGGCGAGCCAGGTCGTGCAGGTCGTCGGGCGCGTGGCCATGGTCGATCAGGCAGTACTGCAGCGTGGTCAGCGGCGAGGTGTCGCAGACCAGCCAGCCTTTGGCCAGCGGCGCAGCGGCGATCTCCCGGGCGACCTGCTCTCGCGCCACGTGCAGCAGTTGCTCCGGCGTCATCGTCACGCCGCCCAGTTCCACCCAGCGTTCGCGGCCGTACTCAGGCACCCAGACGGTGTCGAGGGCCTGGGCCAGCGCCTGGGCCAGGGTCGTCTTGCCGGAAGACTCACCGCCCAGCAGGCACAAGCGCGGAACGAGATCGGCCCACACCTCGGGGGCCACCTGCTCGCGCCAGGCGCCTGGGGCCGCGCGCACGGCCGTGCCGCTCACCGGTCGGCGCTGTCGGCCGGGGTCGACGCTGACATGGGTCACCACCGGGTGAGCCGGCTGCCGGGACTGGAACTGCCGGGTCAAAGACGCGGCGAACCCGTCCCCGTAGGATTCGCTGGTGAACACCGCATCCACGGTGGTTTGCAGCAGATCCCACAGCAGGCTGCCCACGAAGTGCCGGTGCACTTCGTCTGCGGCTTGGTTGTCGGGGAGCTGCCGCGGCGGCAGGCCGCGCTCGCTGCACAGGCGTGCCAGCCGCGCGTCGTCGAGCACTAAGCGTTGTACTTGTGGGCAGCGCAGGGCCAACCATCGCTCACGCATCGCGGCGGCGCAGCGCGGCAGCTCTGGCAGGCTGTAGCTCAGTACCAGCACCTCGTCGCAGGCCTGGCGCGCCGTCTCGATCACCCCCTCGTGGCCGAGGTGCAGTGGCGAAAACTTGCCGACCACCAGGCCACGGCGAAAGCGCGTGCTCATGCCGTCGCGGCGGCCGGCAGCGCGTCGTCAGCCTGGGCCAGCTTCCACCAGTGCCGCCACGACACCAGCGCATTGACCAGATAGACCGCGTACAGGGCGCTGGTGAGGTAGAGATCGCGGCTGTAGTACAGCGGTACCGCGATGATGTTCACCAGCACCCAGAAAGGCCAAGACTCCACCCGCCGTTGCATCAGCAGCCACTGCCCCACCACGCTGAAACTGAGCACCGCCGAGTCGGGGTAGGGGGCATAGGCATCGGTGAAGTGATACAGCAAGCCACCGTACGACACGGCGGCGACGGCGCCCACCACGGCGGCGGTGGTCACCACGCGAGACGAGGCGCGGGTCACCGGCGCCGGAGCGGCGTCGACATGGCCACGCCATCGCCACCAACCCACCACGCTGCTCAGGATGAAGAACGCCTGCAAGGTGACGTCGGCATAGAGCTTGGCTTGCACGAACAACCAGGCGAACAGCGCGCAGCCGACGATGCCCGTCCACCAGGTGTGGATGTTGTTGCGGCCCGCCAGCAAGATCGACAAGGTGGCCATCACATTGGCCGCCAGTTCGAGCGGCGCGACCCCGCCCACGACGGACCCCATCGAGATCAGCGTCGCCACCACACTGGTGGCGAGTTCCTGCGGCGTCATCCCGTACCTCCCGATGGTGCTTGTGCAGTTGGCGCGGGAGTCTACGGCCTGGCCGTGACAAGGACGACGGGGGTTGCGTCAGCGGTTGAGAGTTTGTCGGCCGTGCCTTGCCGACGAAAGAATCACACGCGCCCAGTGGGCTCGTTCATGCCGCCTCGCCGGTCGCCCATGCCAGATGTCGCAGGATGGACGGTGCCACCGACGTGAACGCGGTGGCCGGGGCCATGTGGCCTTGGCCCGCCAGCACCTCCAGCCGGGCGCCAGGGTTGGCGCGGGCCAGCGATTCGGCCATCGCGCGGGCGGCAGCGGTGGTGTGTTCGCCCACGACGATCGTCAGGGGCAGCCCGACACGGTGGTCTTCGAACCGCGCGGTGTCGGCCGCCTGGTTGCGCACCTCCATGTACATCTTCCAGCCCACGGCGCGGGTCTTGGCCTTGAGGCCCTCGGGCATGGCGGCCCAGGCGCCGGGGCCGTTCCAGTGCTCGATGAAGCCCTGCAGCCAGGCATCGTTGCCGCCTTCTTCCGCGTCGATCGTCTGGTAGGCGGGGTGGCTGTACAAGCGCTCGATCTCGGCCGCGACGTCGGCGTTCGGCTGGCTCGGCTGCAGGCGGAGCGCACCGTACATCACCGGCTCATAGAGCCACAACGATGTCACCGGTGCTCGGCCCGAGAGGGCCAGCTTCAGCGCCACCAGGGCACCGTACGAGTGGGCGCCGAGGTGCAGTTCGTCCACGCCGGTGGGCAACTGCTGCAGCACGGCTTCGACGTCGTCTTGCAACGAGGCGGCGTGGCCGCGGGGCAGCAGCGGGCCCGGTGGATAGCCGATGTGGACGGGCGTGTGCAGCACCCAGCTCTCGGGCAGGTGCTCGGCGAAGGGCCGCCACATGAACGGCCCCATGCCGGTGGAGTGCAGGAAGACGGCGTGCGGACCACCGCCAGCGGCCGGTGAACGATTTGCTTGCATCATGCAAGTAAGAATAGCTTCGACACTTGCAGCTTGCAAGTGCGCTCCTAGAATCAACGCTCCAACCCCCTGCCCATGCGCCGAACCTCTTTCGCGTCGATGAGTTGCCCGGTTGCCCGCTCGCTTGAGCAGATTGGCGACTGGTGGACCTTGCTCGTCATCCGCGAGGCCTTCTACGGCACCCGACGATTCAAAGACTTCGAGGCCCACCTGGGCATTGCGCCGAACATCCTGAGCGGGCGGCTGGCCAAGCTCGTCGAGCACGGCATCTTGAACATCACCGAGAGCACGCCGGCGGGCAAGGCGCTGGCGTACCGGCTGAGCGAGAAGGGCCGCGACCTGTTCCCCATCATCGTGGCGCTGGCCCAGTGGGGGGGCAAGCATGCGCCGGCACCCAAGGGGCCGCCGATCCGCATCGTCGAGCGTGCCACCGAGCAGGAGATCGCTCCGCTGGCGCTCCTGTCGGCCGATGGCCGGATGCTCTCCCCGCGCGAGGTGACGGTGGTCGAGGGGCCCGGCGCCAGCCGCGCTGACCGCCAGCGGTTGCAGCTGGCTCGGGCCCAGCGGGTGGCCGCGCAGGCGGTGGCGGCGCCGCAGGCACGCCCCGACGCGGCAGCTGATGGCCCGGCGCCAGCGAGGGTTCGCGGACGGCGGACGCCGCCGGCCGGCCAGCCAGACGACGCAGTCGTGGCCGCCACGCCGGCACGCCGGCGGACGGCGCGCGCCCCGCGCTGACAAAAAACGAAACACGCCGATACCGCGACGAAAGGACGCGGCGGCATGGCCTGGGCACGATGGCGACACCTGACCAACCCCGATGTCACCAAGGAGCCGACCATGCGAACCTGGATCAAGAACACCCTGATTGCCGCTTTGGGCGCCAGCGTGGCGCTGGGCGGCATGGCCGTCGCCAGCACCGTGCGAGACGGCTGCGGCTGGCATGGCCACGGCTCGATGAGCGAGGCCGACATGGCCAAGTTCCGCGAGCGCATCATCGACCGCGCCAGCAGCGAGCTGTCGCTCGACGCCACCCAGCGCCAGCACCTCGTCGCCCTGGCCGACACGTTGCAAGCCCAGCGTCAAAGCTTCATGCCGGCCGGCAGCCATCCGCGCGAACAGCTGCAGTCGCTGATCGCGGGCGAACGCTTCGATGCCGCCCGTGCCCAGAGCCTGGTCAGTGAAAAGACCGAAGCGGTGCGCAACGCCAGCCCGGCAGTGATCGCGGCCGCGGCCACCTTCTACGACAGCCTGCGCCCGGAGCAGCAGCAGAAGGTGCGCGACTTCATGGCGCGTGGCCGCCACCACGGCTGGCGGGGCTGACCATGTGGCCGCACCGCCCGATCGGCCGCATGCTGATCACGCTGGCCATCGCATTGCTCGGCGGACTGGCGCTGCTGCTGGATGCGGCGGCGCCCCCGGGCGACGGCCACCTCGTCGCCTGGCATGCCGTGAGCATGCTGACGCTGGCGGGCCTGGCCGCCTGGGCGCTGTGGTCGCCCCAACTGCCGCGCTCGACGGGCCAGTTGCTCGCCGGCGTGCTGGGCGGTCTGCTGGCAGGCGGAGCGGCCCTGGCCGCCCAACGCTTGCCGGCCAACGGGGCATCATCGTCGATGGCGTCCGTGATGACTGCCGTGCTGCTGATGGCCGCGACGTTGTTCGCGATCGGCACCCGTTGGGCGCGCCGGGAGATTCGCTGGTGACGGGGCGTTCTCCTGGCGTGCGACGATAGCGACATGCCTCGAATCCTGCTGATCGATGACGACGAGCACCTCGCGCCGCCGTTGACCACCTATCTGAAGCGTTTCGACTTCGAGCTGGCCTGGGCGCCGCGCCCGAGCGTGGGGCTGGCCCGGCTGCGCGAAGAGGCGTTCGACGCCGCCATCCTCGATGTGATGCTGCCCGAGATGGACGGGTTCGAGCTGTTGCGAACCATCCGCCAGGGGGGCGAGGCCATGGCAGAGCTGCCGATCGTCATGCTCACCGCGCGCGGTGAACTGCCGGACAAGGTGGTGGGCCTGGAGCTCGGGGCGGACGACTACCTGCCCAAGCCGTTTGAGCCGCGCGAGCTGGCGGCGCGGCTGCACACCGTGTTGCGGCGTCACCGTGTGACGGCCGCGTCGACGCCCACCCACGTGTCGCCGCCCGACCAACTCTGCTTCGAAGAGATCTCGATCGACCTGGCGCGGCGTGAAGTGCGTCGGCAGGGCTGCGTGGTCGACCTCACCGGCACGGAGTTCGAGTTGCTCGCCCTGCTGGCGGGCGAGCCGCGCAAGGTCTTCAGTCGCGACGAGATCCTCAATCGCCTGCGCGGGCACGACGCCGAGCTGGCCACCCGGGCGGTGGACATCCTCGTCTCGCGTCTGCGCCGCAAGCTCGAACCGCTGGATTGCATCAAGACCTTGCGCAACGCTGGCTACGCCTTTGCGGGCGCGCCGAGCACGGGCAGCGCCGCGCGTTGAGGCCCGCATGAGAAGCCATCGCAGATCGGGCGACGCCCCCGGCACCTTGGCGGCTGCGCCGTTGGGCCTGGCCGGCGCATCGCCGCGCCGGCGCGGTGCCACCCGCTGGTGCGACACCGAGCCCGACCCCCGCTGGCACCGCCGCTGGCAGCGCCGGATGCGCCATTCGTTGGGGCTGCGGCTGATCATCCTGTTCCTCGCGCTGGCGCTGGCGATCAGCATGACCTTCCTGTTCGGCATGCAGCGCGCGCTGGGCATGGGCTGGCGGGATGTGATCAAGCCCTTGGTGGCCGACTATGTCGATCGGCTCGCCGGCGATCTCGGCAGCCCACCCGACATCCAGCGGGCCCAGGCGTTGACCGCGCGGCTGCCCCTGTCCATCGAGATCGACGGCCCGGTGGTGCACTGGCGCTCGCCCACCGCTCGGCCGGCCTTGCTGGAAGAACACCCGCACGAGTTGTTGATCCGCACCACCGCAGATGGCCATCGGATTCGCTTCGGGCTCGATACCCAGGCCTGGATGCAGCGCCCGCGGATGATCGGCTGGATGACGCTGACCGTGCTGCTGATGCTCACGGCGTTGGCGTGGAAGCTGGCCCACCACCTGTTCGGCCCGCTCAAGGAAATCGGCGCCGGGGTCGAGCGCTTCGGGCGCGGTGATTTCAGCCAGCCGATCCAGTTGCGTCGGCACGATGAGTTGGGCGAACTGGCCGAGCAGGTGAACACGATGGCCGCTGATCTCTCGAGCATGCTCGATGCCAAGCGCGCCTTGCTGCTGGCCATCAGCCACGAGCTGCGATCACCGTTGACGCGGGCCCGCCTGAATGCCGAGCTGGTACCCGAAGGGCCTGAGCGCGACGCCTTGCTGCGTGACCTGGCCGAGATGCGGGACCTGATCACCAGCCTGCTCGAAAGCGAGCGACTGGCCCAGCCGCATGCCGCGCTGCAGCGCGAGCCCACCGACCTGGCGGTGTTGGTGGCGGGTCTCCAGGCGGGCCCGTTCATCGGCAAGGCGCTGGCGGTCGACCTACCGCCCGATTTGCCCTCGGCCGATGTCGACCGTACGCGCCTCGGTCTGCTGCTGCGCAACCTGATCGACAACGCCTTGCGCCACGCTACTGACGCCTCGGCGCCGCCCGAGCTGCAGGCGCGCTTCGCCGATGGTGTGCTGACCCTGTCGGTGCGCGACCACGGCCCCGGCGTACCGGCGGATGTGCTGGCACGCCTGGCCGAGCCGTTCTACCGCGCCGATGCCGCCCGCCAGCGGGCCACCGGCGGCGTGGGGCTGGGCCTCTACCTGTGCCGCTTGATCGCGCAGGCGCATGGCGGCAGCCTGCAGTTCGAGTCGGCGCAGCCCGGCCTGAAGGTGGTGCTTCGCATGCCGTGGGGCTCGGCCCGTGCGCCGAAGGCGTGATCGCGCCGGGGCCCGTTCACCTGTCGGCTGTGTCAGGCGCCGGGTGGCGGCGCGGTTTGGAACAGGGCGTCCATGGCCTGGTTGAACACGGCGAAGTCCAGTGGCTTGGTCCAGTAGTCGGCAAAGCCGCTTTGCAGGGCGTGGCGAATGTCCTCGGGCATCGCATTGGCCGACAGCGCGATGCAGGGGATGCGCAGCGTGCGCCGGTCCTTGCGCAGACGGGCCATGACCTCCAGGCCGTGCATGTCGGGCAACTGCATGTCCAGCAGCACGAGCGAGGGCACCAGCTCGGCGGCCAGTTGCAGGCCGGTCGTGCCATCCGGCGCACTGTGGAAGACCAGCCCGGGTCGGCGCTCGGCCAGCTCTTGCACGATCATCACGTTGACCGGGTTGTCTTCGATGTAGAGCAGGCTGCGCGTGGTGCCCGGCTCCACGGGTCGCGGTGCCCAACGGCCGGGAGGCGGTGGCGGCGTGTCGGCAATGCGGGCGACATCGCGGTTCGAGCGTGGCCCGCCCGGCGTGGCACCGGCGCTTGACTCGGCAGGCTCTGTGGGCCCTCCAGGTGCGGCAGGTCGGGGCGCTCTGATGACGCTGCGGCTGTCGCTGGCGGGCTCGTCGGCGCGCCACAGCCACAGCTCGAACTCGCTGCCTTCGCCCGGTGTGCTGCGGGCGGTGACCTCGCCGCCCATGCGCTCCATCAAGGTCTTCACCACGGCCAGGCCGATGCCCACGCCCGGCACTCCCGGTTCGTGGTCAGACGCCCGGTGGAAAGGCTCGAACGCGCGTTCCAGCACCTCTGGCGCCATGCCATGGCCGCCGTCCCGCACCGTGATGCAGACGCGATCGCTGCCGGCTTCTCGGGCGCTGAGATCGACCCAGCCGCTACGGCGGTTGTACTTGACCGCGTTGGTCAACAGGTTCAGCAGCACCTGCTTCAGCCACAGTGCGTCGGCACGGGCGGCCAGACCCGGCGCACAGGGCTCTCGCCGCAGCATCACGCCCCGCTCGGCGGCCGCCCTTTCCACCAGCGGCAGGCTGTCGGCGATCACGTCTTCGAGCAGCACCTGTCCCAGCGGATGGCCGGGAGCGTCGGCCCCACCGGGGCGAGCCAGTTCGAGCACGTCATTGATCAGCGCCAGCAGGTGGCGACCGGCAGACTGGATGTGTTCGAGCCTGGCTTGCCGGGCGGCGGGCTTCAAGCCATCGCCGTCGGCCAGCATCAGTTCGGTGAAGCCGAGGATGGCGTTCAGCGGCGTGCGCAGCTCGTGGCTCATGCGCGCCAGCAGCTCCGACTTGGCCGCGCTTTCGCGCTCGGCCACGGCCTTGGCCTGGCGCTGGGCTTCGGCTTCACGGCTGGCGGTGATGTCCCAGTTCACCCCGATGCGCCGGACGATGTGGCCCTGTTCGTCGAACACCGGCACCGAACGCGAGGCCAGCCAGCGCACGCCGCCGCCGGGCAGCATGACGCGAAATTCGTACTGACTCGGCGCGCGGCTGACGACGGCGCGATCGATCTGCTGGCTCACATACTCCCGATCGTCCGGGTGCAGCAGTTGCGTCATCTCCGCGATGGTGGGCGGCCGAGGCCCGGGCGTGAGGCCGCGCAGCAAGAACATCTGCTCGTCCCAGCGGCTGGGCCCGCCCGGCAGATCCCACTCCCAGGTGCCGATGCCGGCAGTGCGTGCGATCAAGGCGATGCGCTGGTTGGCGTCGCGCAGTTGTTGTTCGGCCTGCAGGTGGGCCGTCACGTCGATGGCCATGCCGACGAACGACACCAATTGCCCTTCTGCATTGCGGATGGCCATGCGGCGCGTGAGCACCTGCCGCCATTGACCATCTTCGTGCCGGAAGCGGGCGAGTGCCTCCACCTGCCGCCCCTGCTGCCGCGCCTGGTGGGCCGCCTCGACCATCAAGGGCCGGTCGTCGGGGTGCACCGAGGCCATCATGTCGTCGACGGGCCAGCCATCTTCCCGTGGCGGCAGCCCCAACAGCCGGAAACCGGCTGCGTTGGCGTGGACCGTCTGGGTGGCAATGTCCAGCCGCCACATCGAGACATGGGACATCTCCAGCGCCATCTGCAGCTGGGCGAGATCGAAGCTGTGATCCTGAGGCGTGGAGATCATGAGTGATGGCCGCCCCCAGCGGCGCTTCCATTCGAGTTTAGGGCCGGATGCCCGCTTGCAGTGCGTGGCTTGCCCCCAGAATGACCCCATGAAAACCTTCATGCTCAGCTCGCCCGTGCAGGGTGTCGTGATCGCGATCGAGGCGCAGGTGGGGGAGACGGTGGCCGCCGGCAGCCCCGTGGTGGTGCTGGAGTCGATGAAGATGGAAGTGCCGGTCGAAGCGCCTTCGACGGGCCGATTGCGCCGCTTGCAGGTCGCCGTCGGCGATGCCGTGGCCGAGGGGGAGGTGCTGGGCATGATCGATGCGATCGATGCGGCCGAGGCACCCTCGTCGTCACCGCCCGCGGCTGCCCGCGTGGCCGATGCGGGGCCCCACCCCGAGTTGCTGGCACTGTTTGAGCGGCGGCACCTGCTGACCGATGGTGCCCGCCCGGAGGCCACCGACCGCCGGCATGCCACCGGTGGCCGCACCGTGCGCGAAAACCTGGCCGATCTGCTGGATGCGGGCAGCTTCAACGAATACGGCGCCATGGCGGTGGCGGCGCAGCGCAGCCGGCGCCCGCTGGAAGATCTGATCGCCCAGACCCCCGCCGATGGCCTGGTGACCGGCATCGGCACGGTGAACGCCGAGCATGTGGGCGCCGAGCGCGCGCGCTGCGCCGTGATGGCCTACGACTATTCGGTGCTGGCCGGCACGCAGGGTGTGTTCAACCACATGAAGGCGGATCGCCTGCTGGAGGTGGCGGGTCGGCTGAAGCTGCCGGTGGTGCTGTTCGCCGAAGGCGGCGGCGGCCGCCCCGGCGATGTGGATTGGCCGATCGTCGCGGGCCTGGACTGCACCACGTTCTCGCGTTGGGCGGCACTGGCGGGGGTGGTGCCTCGGGTGGGCATCGTGGCCGGTCGCTGCTTTGCGGGCAATGCGGCATTGCTGGGGTGTTCGGACGTGATCATCGCCACCGAATCAGCCTCCATCGGCATGGGAGGGCCGGCCATGATCGAAGGGGGCGGTCTGGGCAAGGTGGCGCCGGAAGACGTGGGCCCGGTGAGCGTGCTGTCGCCCCGCGGCGTGGTCGATCTGCGGGTGCCCGACGAGGCGGCCGCGGTGGCGGCCGCGCGCCAGTACCTTGGCTACTTTCAGGGCGCGGGCCCGGCCGGTGCCGTGGCCGACCAGACGCCGCTGCGGCACGCGCTGCCCGACAACCGCCAGGCGCTGTACGACCCGCGCGCCATCATCCGCACCGTGGCCGATGCCGACTCGGTGATGGAGCTGCGAGCCGAGTTCGGGCCGGGCGTGATCACCGCCTTGTTGCGCATCGAGGGCCGTCCGGTGGCACTCGCCGCGAGCCACCCGCGCCACTTGGCCGGCGCTCTCGATGCCGCCGCCTGCGACAAGCTCGCGCGCTTCATGCAGTTGGCCGACGCTTTCGGGCTGCCGCTGATCACCTTCGTCGACACGCCCGGTTTCATGGTCGGCCCGGCCTCCGAGGCGACGGCGATGGTGCGGCATGCGGCGCGCCTGTTCGTGCATGCAGCGGCGCTGCGCGTACCGGTGTTCAGCGTGGTGCTTCGCCGTGGATACGGTCTGGGCGCGATGGCGCTCACGGCCGGCCACTTCCACGCGCCGGTGGCCACCGCGGCCTGGCCCCAGGCCGAGTTCGGGGCGATGGGCATCGAGGGCGCCGTTCGCCTGGGCTTCAAGAAAGAGCTGGAAGCCGCCGGTGAGGGGCGACCAGCCTTGTTCGACCGGCTGGTCGCCGAGCACATGGACCGCGGCCGCGCCATCAACATGGCCAGCCATCTGGAGATCGACGACGTGATCGACCCTGCCGACACGCGTGCCTGGCTCGCGCGTGGCCTGCGGGCGGCGGCAGGCACCCCGTTGGCACCGCGCCGTGGCCTGTTGGACACGTGGTAGCGCCAAGCCTTGTCACAATCCACGCACCATGCTCCTGTCTCCCCCCATCTGCCCGCCGGGCGAACAAGACGCGGCCCTGGCCGAACTCGGGTTTTCCGTGCTGGCCGCCGACGGCGTTGCCGAATTGCTCGATGCGCCGGTGGCTGCGCTGCAGCGTTGGTTGCCGTTCTGGGATGACCTGCCTCCCGATGCCTACCTGAAGGACGGCGGGCGCTACCGCCGGCGACGCCACGGCTGCTTCATCGTCAATGGCGAATCGGTGACGCCGCAGCCGCATCGGCCGCACTGGCAGCCGGTGGAGTACAACGCGCTGCACGGGGGGCTGGAGCGGCACTTCGAGCCCCTGCCCGAGGCCCTGGTGAGCGACCCCTTGTGGGCGCGCTGGCTGGTCTTGGGCGCGCAACGGGCCTCGGCGCTCAAGGGCGCGCAGCCCTGGTATGTCGAGGCACACCTGTTCCGCATCGACACGACCGACGGCATCGGCCGGCCGACGCCGGAAGGCGCCCACCGAGACGGCGTCGACCTGGTGGAAGTGACGCTGGTGTCTCGCCATCAGATCAAAGGGGGCGAGACACGCGTCTTCGCCGCCGATGGGCGAGAAGGCCTGCGTTTCACCTTGAGCGAACCCTTCTCGACGCTGTGGCTGGACGATGCGCGGGTGATCCACGAGTCCACGCCCATCCAGCCTCTGCTGCCTGGCGGCAGCGGGCACCGTGACACGCTGGTGCTCACCTACCGTGCCGGCGGCTTCCAGGGGCCGGTCGGCTGAGCCGGCGTCACGCACGACGGGGCCAGAGGCCGCCAGACACACCGACGACAGGGCAATTCGCAAGAGGGATGCTTGATGAGTGAGAACAACACCACCGTGACCACGGCGGCAGAGAAGGAAGAGGCCAACAAGCGGCAGCGCGCCGCGGTCGACCAGGCGCTGCGGGAGCCGCTCTCGCAAAGCCGCGGCAGTTTGCGGCTGGGCGATCGCCAGCTCGATTACCGTGTCGATGCGGGCTTCATGCCCGTTCGCTCGGAGGTCGTCGGCGAAACGCATGGCGAGCCGGACGCGGCCATCTTCATGACGGCCTATCAGCTTGAGGGCGAAGGCGCGGGCCAGCGGCCGATTTGCTTTGCCTTCAACGGGGGGCCGGGTGCGGCGTCGATCTTCCTGCATCTGGGTGCGCTGGGCCCGAAGCGAGTGCGTGTGCAGGACGACGGCAGCATGCCGGCGCCGCCGTACCGTGTGGAAGACAACCCGTTGTCGTGGTTCGAGCATTTCGACCTGGTGTTCATCGACCCGCCGCACACCGGCTTCTCGCTCACCGCGAGCGAAGAAGCCCGCAAGCGTGCCTTCAGCGTCGACGGCGACGTGGCCATGCTGTGCTCGGCCGTGCGCGCCTGGTTGGGGCGCCATCGCCGCTGGGGCTCGCCCGTCTACCTGTGCGGCGAGAGCTACGGCACCACCCGCGCGTGTGCGATGGCCGAGCTGCTGTGCGACCAGGGCGTGGCCCTGGCCGGGGTGATCCTCGTGTCGTGCGCGATGGACATCCAGGCGCTCGAATTTTCTCCGCGCAACGATCTGCCGTATGCGCTCTTCCTGCCGGCTTTCGCAGGTACGGCGCAGTACCACGGCTGTCTGAAGGGGGCGCTGGCCGAGTCACCCGAAGCGGCCCGCCAGGCAGCGCTTGATTTCGTCCACAGCGACTACCTCAGCGCCTTGCACCGCGGTGGCGCGCTGAGCGACAAAGAGCGGGCGCGCATCGCCCGCCGCGTGGGCGAATTGATCGGCCTGCCGGCGGCCGTGGTCGAGCACATGAACCTGCGCGTGTCCGACATGCGCTACTTCCAAGAGCTGCTGCGCGAACGCGGCCAGGTGCTCGGCCGGCTGGATGCCCGCGTGGCTGGGCCCATGGGGCCAGACCGCAAGCGGGAGTGGGAGTTCGACCCCTCGATCGATGCCCTCGTCGCGCCCTACACGATGGCTGCGCTGGACTACTTCCGTGGCACGCTGGGCATCGGTGAGGCCAGCGGAGCGATCGAGCGCGTGTACATGCCGATGTCCGAGCAGGCGCACAAGGCCTGGAACTGGAACCGCCGAGAGGCGCAAGGCAACAGCTTTGCCTGCACCAGCGTGGATCTGGCACGTGTCATGCGACGCTTGCCGCACATGGCGGTGTTCGTGGCGAGCGGCTACTACGATCTGGGAACGCCTTACAGCGCCACCGACTGGACGCTGGACCAGTTGGAGATCGGCACCGAGGTTCGCCGCCGCATCACCCACCGCTACTACGGCGCGGGGCACATGATGTACACCCGCGAGGCCGACATCCTTCAGCTCAAGAGCGACCTGGCCGCCTGGCTGAACCCTGCATCGCGCTGAAGACGGGGCCGGGCGCATGCACCCGTTACGTGGGCTCAGCCTTCGCCAACTGCTGACCCTGCCGTACCTGGCGCTGGTGCTGGGCCTCGCCATCGTGCTGGGGCTGCTGTCGTATCGCACTGGCCGCGACGCGGTGGACGAGCTGTCCGAGCGGCTCATGGTCGAGACCGTGGGCCGCATCGGCCGCGCCGTGCATCAGCACCTGGAGGGCTCCAGCCGCGTGCTGGACATCGCCTTCCCGGCCGGCGAGACCGCACCCGGCGACGTCGCCGCCGAAGGCCTGCGAGAGCGGCTCTGGCTGGCCACGGCCGTGCACCGTGCGCTGAACAACTACGCCTACTATGGCGACGAGCGAGGGCGGTTCATCGGCCTGTGGCGCGATTCGGCCGAATCAGCCGAACTCAGGCTGCGACCGACGGGTGATGGCGCCCGGACGCTCTACCGCCTCGATGGACCGCATGCCCCTTTGGGTGAGGGGCGCGCAGAAACCAAGGTCTTCGAGCCGCGTGAGCGGCCGTGGTACCGCGCGGCCAAGGCGCGCGGCGGCGACACCTGGTCGCCGATCTACATCGATTTCCGCACGCAAGAGCTGGTGACCACGCGAGCGCGCACCGTCCATGATCGTGACGGCAAGATGCTCGGTGTGGTGGCCACCGACGTTTCGCTGCGCCAGCTGAGCCAGTTCGTTCAATCCTTGCAGCCGAGCGCGAATGGCGTGGCCTTCGTCGTCGAACCCAGTGGTGACCTCATCGCCACCTCGCGCGGCGCCCATCTGCAGCAAGACACCGAAGGCCGGGCACAGCGGCTGAACGCCGCTTCGGCCGACGATGCGCTGCTGGCCACCAGCTACGGCCGCGTGAAGACGCTGAGCCTGGAGGCCGGCCATGAAGGAGAAACCCGTTCGACCCGCATCGACGGGCCCGATGGGGCTTCGGTGCAACTGGCCTACGCCCGGTTGCGTGACGACGCCGGCCTCGACTGGATCGTTGCCGTGGCGGTACCGCGCAGCGATTTCCTGCACCGCATCACGTCGAATCTTTACCAGAGCGTGGGACTGGCCCTGCTGGCGGCGCTGGCGGTGATCGGGGTCGGCTGGCTCAGCCTGGGCGTGGTCTCGCGCGACCTGCGTGCCATCGCGATCGCCGCCCGGCAGATTGGCGAAGGCCACTTCGACACGCCGTTGCACATCGAACGCCACGATGAGATCGGCGATCTGGCGCAGAGCTTCGCGACCATGCGTCAAAAGCTCACCACCGATCGCCTCACCGGCTTGGCCAATCGCGAGGCCACGATGCGCCGCATCAGCGACCACATCGAGCAGCATCGGCGCGATGCCGAGGCCATTTCGTTCGCGCTGCTCTTCCTCGACGTCGATGGCTTCAAGGCGGTCAATGACCGCTACGGCCACGGCGCGGGCGACCAGGTTCTGCGTGAACTGGCCCACCGCATGCGGCAGGCGGTCCGCGAAGACGACCAAGTGGCCCGATGGGCTGGAGACGAGTTCGTGATCGTCCTCCACGGCGTCGGGCACATCGAGCTGGCCCGCCGCATCGCCGATCAGCTCGAATCACGCCTGAGCGAGCCCATCGACGCCGCCCGCGACGCCCAGGTCGGCGTCTCGATCGGCGTGGCGCTCTACCCGCGCGACGGCGACGACGTGCCGTCTTTGATCCAGCAGGCCGATGCGGACATGTATCGGCGCAAGCGCGGGTGACAGGGGCGATCAGCCAGCACTCAGGGCGTCGTCCTCGGTGCTCAGCTGCTGCAATTCCACCAGCCGGCGGTACAGACCGCTGTCGATGCGCATCAGCTCGTCGTGCGCGCCGAGCTCGGCGATGCGGCCGTGGTTGAGCACGACGATGCGGTCGGCGTCGCGGATGGTGGAAAGGCGGTGGGCGATCGAGATCAGCGTGAGGCGGCCGCGCAGTTGGGCCAGTGCCTGCTGCACGACGGCTTCGGTTTCGCTGTCGACGTGCGAGGTGGCTTCGTCGAGCAGCAGGATGCGAGGCTGGCCGGCGAGCGCGCGGGCGATGGCGATCAGCTGCTTCTCGCCGACGGCCAGGCGGGCGCCGCCTTCGCCCAGCTTGGTGTCGTAGCCTTGCTCGAGCCGGCTGATGAAGCCGTGGGCGCCCGCTGCGACGGCGGCGGCTTCAATCTGCGCCTGGCTCAGGTCGCGCCCCATCGCGATGTTCTCGCGTGCGCTGGCCGCCAGCAGGAAGGGCTCTTGCGGTACGAGCCCCACGGCATCCCGGAAAGCGGCCTCATCGAGCGTGGCGATGGGCTGGCCGTCGATCAGCAGTCGGCCCTCCGTCACCGGGTAGAAGCGCAGCAGCAATGACAGCAGGCTCGACTTCCCGCTGCCGGTGGGGCCCACGATGCCGATGAACTCGCCCGGGCGGATGTCGAGCGACACCTGGCGCAGCACCGGTGAGCCGGGGTTGTAGGCGAAGTCCAGCCGGTCGATGGTGACCGCGCCATCGGTCACGCGGCCGGCCGCCGCCGGGCGATCGGCCTCGGCTTCGTCCAGCAAGGTGTTCACACGCGCCGCCGCGATGATGGCCTGCTGCAACTGCGAGAACTGCATGGTGATCTGGATCAGCGGCTCGGTCACCCGGCCGACGTAGCTCACGAAGGCGTACAGCACGCCGACCTCGATCGCACTCAGGCTGCCGCCGGTTTCGCGCAGCCCGAACACCGCGATCACCACCGCCAGCATCGCCACATTGAGCAGGTCGAGCGCGGGGCGCAGCAGCAGCGCATTGGCCCGCAGCTCGGTGAGGCGGGAGTGGTAGTGATCGCTGTTGATGCGGGCGTAGCGGTCGCCATAGCCCAAGGTGGCGCCGGTGGCCTGCAGCACGGCCATGCCGGAGATGGATTCGGCGGTCTGGGCGTTCAGCTCGCTGCGCAGCTCGCGGGTGCGGGCCACGGCAGGCGCCGACAGCTTCTGGTAGAGGTAGACGATGCCGAAGACGGCCGGCACCAGCATGGTGACGATCAGCATCAGCCGCCAATCGAGGAAGGCCATCGTGAGCAGCAGGCTCGCCAGCATGATCAGGCAGTCGAGCATCACGAACAGCACCTGCACGTACAGCTGCTTGACCGCCTCGGTGTCGTTGGTGACCCGGCTGACCAGTTGCCCGGTGATGGCCTTGTCGAAGAAGCTCATCGGCAGCCGCAGCACATGGCCATACACCGATTCACGGATGCGGCGCACCGACCGCATCGCCACTCCGGCCAGGCGCGACAGCTGCCGGTAGCGCACCCAGCTGGCGACCCAGCCGGCCAGCAACGCGCCAATCAGCAGCCCGGCAATGTGGGCGAGGGCGGGGTCTCGGGGCAGCAGGTAGCGATCGATGTAGGCCTTGCCCAGCACCGGGCCCAGCGCGTCCAGGCCCGCAGCGACCGCGAGCCATGCCAGGCCGATCCAGAGGTGACGCGACTCGGGTTTGGCGGCGCGCCACAACAGCGCGGCCGCGCGATGGCCGGGGGATGGATGGCCGGGGGATGTCATGCAGGTCTCCCTGTCAACGCGCCCACGATGGCCGGCACGGGCGTCTGCCTCGAGAGCGCCCTGGGCTGTCTGTGTCTAGTCTTGCTCAAGCGATGCCTTCAGTTGCTGGATGCGCCATTGCTGGGCGTACCAGCTGTGCTCGACGCCCTTGTCCAGCAGTTGCGCATGGGTGCCGCGCTCGGCGAGGTGCCCATGGCGCAGCACGGCCACCACGTCCGCATCGGCCACGGCAGAGAGCCGGTGGCTCACCACGATCACCGTGCGGCCCTTTCGCTGCTCGCGCAGGTGGGCGAGGATGCGGTGCTCGGTTTCGGTATCGACCGCCGACAGCGCATCGTCCAGCAGCAGCAGCGGCGCATCGGCCAAGAGCGCCCGGGCGATCGCCACCCGCTGGCGCTGGCCGCCGGACAACGTCACCCCCCGCTCACCCACCGGCGTCTCGTAGCCCTGCGGCAGGCGCTGGATGTCGTCGTGCACCGCGGCCAGCTCGGCCACGGCCTGCACCTGCTCGCGGGTGGCCCCGGGCCGGGCCATGGCGATGTTGTCGGCCACGCTGGCGGAGAAGAGGATGGGTTCCTGCGGCACCCATGCGATGCCGGCGCGCAGGGCCTCGAGGGTGTAGTCCGGCAGCTTGATGTCGCCCCAGCTGATGTGGCCGGCCTGGGGCATCCACTGCCGCAGCAGCAGTTTCAACAGCGTGCTCTTGCCAGACCCGGTCGGGCCCACCAGGCCGAGGGTGGACCCCGGGGCGATGTGCAGCGACAGCCCGTCGAGCGCCGGGCGGGGCGCGCCGGGGTAGGCAAAACGCACGTCGCGCAAGACCAGTTCGCCCGGCTCTACCCGTTCGATGCTGCCGTCGTCGTCGATAGCCAGCGGCTCGTCCAGCACGGCCGATAGGCGCCCCCACGCGGCGCGGCCGCGTTGCCAGAGGGCCAGCACCCAGCCGGCAGCGAACATCGGCCAGATCAGTTGCACCAGATAAAGCTGGAAGCTGGTGAGCTGGCCGATGGTCAATTCGCCATGCCACACCAGCCATCCGCCGAGTGCCAAGGAGAGCACCACCGACGTGGCCAGCGTCATGCCCACCGCCGGCTCGTAGCGGGCCTCCCAGCGCTGCGACCAGAAGGCCGCGTCGGCCGCCTTCTCGGCCAGCTCGGCGAAGACCTTGGCACTGCGCGCCTCCAGGCCGAGCGCGCGCAGCGTGCGCACGCCCGAAAGGGTTTCCTGCACGTGGTCGTTCAGATCACCGAAGCGGTCCAGCGCTTCTTTCGAGCGCCCGTGCACGTGGCTGGAGATCCAGGCGAAGCTCCACGCCATGAAGGGGAAGGGCACCAGCGCGATCGCCGCCAGACGCCAGTCGACGCCGATGGCCATCGTGGTCACCACCAGCACCAGCGTCAGCGTGCCGTCGAAGCCCGCCAGCATGGCTTCGCCGGCGGCCATCTCGACCGCGTCGACATCGTTGGTCGCCAGGGCCATGAGGTCGCCAGTGCGGCGTGTCTGGTAGAAGCGCGGGCCTTGGTGGGCCAGCCGCTGGTAGAGCTGGCGTCGCAGCTCGACACCCATCTGGTAAGCCGCGGCGTACAGGCGCACCCGCCAGCCCACCCGCAGCAGGTAGATGCCCACGCCAGCGGCCAGCAGCAGGCCCAGCTCGCGCCACAGATCGGCCTGGCTGATCTGGCGGGCGACCAGCGCATCGACGAGATGGCCGATCTGCCGCGGCAGCCACACGGTGAGCAAGGCGATGCCCAGGAGCATGACCGCCGCTGACGCGTAGGCCGCGGCATGGCGGCGCACGAAGGCGCGGATCAGGGCGGCGAGCGACATCGGAAACGGGGCCGGGCAAAGCGGGCGATTCTAGAGACGCAGGCCTGCCCGAGCGCATCGCGATGACAATCGGCCCACGACGAGATGCCGTAGGGCGTGGCGGCGCCTTGCAGGCCGCTTCGCCGCACCGTTCCGATCACCTATCACCGGGCAGGAGCCACCGCATGGCCAAGAGTTTCAGCGAGATGGAAGATTCGAACCGCAGCGCCAACCTGAGCATCCATGAGGTGTCCGATCCGGCCCGCCGCGTCTGGTTGCGTGGCGGCTTGGCGGCGGCCACGGGCAGCCTGTTCGGCCCGGCGGTGTTGACGGCCTGCGCCGCCACGCCGTCCGCGAATTCGGCTGCGCCGGCCCTCGGCCGCTCGATCGGCTTCAAAGGCGTGGCCATGGCCGCCACCGACACCGTGGTGGTGCCAGAAGGCTACCGTGCCCAGGTGCTCTATCGATGGGGCGATCCGGTGGGCGTGGCCGGGCAGATGCCGGCTTTCAAGCCCGACGCCTCGAATACCGCCGCTGAGCAAGCGCTGCAGGCCGGCATGCACCACGACGGCATGGCGTTCTTCCCGCTCGATGGCGGCGCACGTCGAGGCGTGCTGGCGATGAACCACGAGTACGTCGACGATGGGCTGCTGCACCCCGATGGCGTCAAGACCTGGAGTGCGGAGAAGGCCTACAAGTCGATGGCCGCGCACGGCGTGTCGGTCATCGAAGTGGAGAAGACGCAGACCGGTTGGCAGACGGTGACACCGTCGCGTTATGCCCGGCGCATCACCGCGCGCACACCGATGCGCATCGCCGGCCCCGCCGCCGGCCACGCGATGATGAAGACGGCCGCCGATCCGGCCGGCACCCAGGTGCTCGGCACCTTCAACAACTGCGCCAATGGCCAGACGCCGTGGGGCACCTACCTGACCTGCGAAGAAAACTGGGCCGGCTACTTCGAGGGCCCCGAGCAACCCGATGCGCACCAGAAACGCTGGGGATTGAGGAAAGGCAGCGGCAGCTACTTCCGCTGGCACGAGGCCGACGAGCGCTTCGACGCCACCCGCCACCCCAACGAGTTCAACCGCTTCGGCTGGGTGGTCGAGATCGACCCGATGGACCCGACCAGCGTGCCGGTCAAGCGCACCGCACTCGGACGCGCCGCCCACGAAGGCGCGGCCACGGCGTTGACGCGCTCGGGCAAGGCGGTGGTCTACATGGGCGAGGACGCCCGCTTCGAATACATCTACAAGTTCGTCAGCCGCGATGCGATGAAGCCGGGTGGTTTGGCCGCCAACCGTGAGCTGCTGGACCATGGCACCTTGTACGTGGCGCGCTTCGATGCGGGTGGCCGAGGGGTGTGGCTGCCCATGGTGCACGGCCAGGGCCCGTTGACGGCGGCCGCCGGCTTTGCCGACCAGGGCGAGGTGCTCATCAAATCGCGCCAGGCCGCCGATGCGCTGGGGGCCACGAAGATGGACCGCCCCGAGTGGACGACGGTGGACATGGCCACCGGGCAGGTCTACTGCACGCTGACCAACAACACCGACCGGGGCAAGCCCGATCGCCCCGGCCCCGACGCCGCCAACCCCCGCGCGCCCAACACCATGGGCCAGATCATCCGCTGGAAGGAAGACGGTGACCTCGACGGCACCGCTTTCAGCTGGGATCACCTGGTGCTGGCGGGCGATCCGGCCCAAGAGCGCGAGGGAGCGCGGGGCAACATCCGCGGCGATTACTTCGGCAGCCCCGACGGGTTGTGGGTGGACCCGCGCGGGGTGTTGTGGATCCAGACCGATGCCTCGTCATCGGTGATGGGGCAGGGCGAATACAGCCGTTTGCCCAACAACCAGATGCTCGCTTGCGACCCCACCGACCCGAAAGGCCAGATCCGTCGGTTCTTGCTCGGGCCGACGGGTTGCGAGGTGACCGGCATCGCGATGGCCAGCGACCTGCGCACGATGTTCGTCAACATCCAGCATCCGGGGGAGTCGCCGTCCGAGCGCAGCGATCCGGCCCAGCCGAGCCGTTACTCCAAATGGCCGGACGGCGGCCGGCCGCGCTCGGCCACGGTGGTGATCACCAAGCTGGATGGCGGGGTGATCGGCACCTGAGGGGCGGGCCGCGTGGGGGCGCTGCGGTTTGATCTATCGCAACCATCTGGCCGATGGCCCCGGGCCCGATCCGCGGGCTTGAAAAATCGGCTCTTGAAGTCGAAAAACCTGCCCCTAACTCGGGTGCATGCGGCGCTGAAGTGAACTTCCCGGGCGCCGCGGTTTCACCCCTGAAAGGAGCAGCCATCATGTACGAAACCCTTTGGAGCTTCCCCGGCGGCGTGCTCGGCGAATTCGAGCGCCTGCGCCGTGAATTGGACGATGTCTTCGGCGGCAGCGGCATGCCCAGCAGCATCCGTTCGGTGGCGCCTGGCGCCTTCCCCGCCATCAACGTGGGCCAGACGCCCACCAGCGTCGAGGTGTATGCGTTCGCGCCGGGCATCGATGCCAGCAAGGTGGATGTCGTGATCGATCGTGGGGTGTTGACGATCTCGGGCGAGCGGCCGTCGTCGCTGCCGCGGGGCGATGCGAAGACCAGTGTCTACAACCACGAGCGTGCCAGCGGCACTTTCAAGCGGGCCGTCAACCTGCCCGACGATGTGGATGCCAGCCGCGTCAACGCCACCTACCGCGACGGTGTGCTGAACGTGAGCATCGCGCGCCGTGAAGAGGCGCAACCCAAGCGCATCACCGTGCAGTGATCGACGCCCACGCCGACGAAAGGAATCCATCATGAGCAACACCACCGAACTGCAAAAGACCACCGCCGCGCCCAACCCCGCCGAGCGTGGTGCCGACACCCGGGCCCTGCTGCCCCGCGTGGATGTCTATGAAGACGAGCGCGGCATCACGCTGCTGGCCGATCTGCCGGGCGTGCCGCGCGATCAGCTCGACATCAAGGTCGATGGCGAGACGCTGACGATCGAGGGCGCCGTCTCCACGACGACCCCGGCCGGGCTGCAGCCGGCGTATGTCGAGCTGCGGGTGCCGCGCTACCGCCGTGCTTTCACGCTCAGCCGCGAGCTGGATGCGAGCCGCATCGAAGCCAACCTGAAGGATGGCGTGCTGAACCTGCGCATCCCCAAGCAGGAGCATGCCCAGCCCCGCCGTGTGACGGTGCAGGTGGGCTGATGCGTCGCGCCCGCCTCGGCATGGTGGACGCCGCCGCCCAGCCGGGCGGGCACCCACCGGAGGGTCGCCGATGACGGTGCCCTCCAACGAAGGGCGGCAACGCCGCCGTGGTCTTTGGGCCGCGGCGGCGTTGGCCGTTGTGGCCGCCAGCGTCGGGCTGGTGAACCTGCCCCAGGCGGTGGCCAAGGCCAAGGCCGATGCCGCGCCGCGTGCGGTGGCGCCTCGCGGGCCGCTGTCCGGCGATGAGCAGAACAACATCGCCATCTTCAAGTCGGCCTCGCCCTCGGTGGTGAACATCACCGCGCTGACGGTCGAACGCGACTTCTTTTCGATGAATGTTCAGCAGGTGCCGCGCGGCACCGGCACCGGCTTCGTGTGGGATGAGCGCGGCCACATCGTCACCAACTTCCACGTGATCCAGGGCGCCAGCGCTGCTCGCGTGACGCTGGCCGACCAGACGAGCTACCGGGCCGAGCTGGTGGGGGCGTTTCCCGACCGCGACCTGGCGGTGTTGCGCATCGACGCGGCCAAGGCGCGCCTGCCGGCGCTGCCCATCGGCACCAGCAAGGATCTGCAGGTGGGTCAGCGCGTGTTCGCCATCGGCAACCCCTTTGGGCTGGACCAGACGCTCACCACCGGCATCGTCAGTGCGCTGGGCCGCGAGATCGAATCTGCGACCCGCCGCACGATCCGCGGTGTGATCCAGACGGACGCTGCCATCAACCCCGGCAACTCGGGCGGCCCGCTGCTCGATTCGGCCGGGCGGCTGATCGGCGTGACCACCGCGATCTACAGCCCCTCGGGCGCCAGCTCGGGTATCGGCTTCGCCATCCCGGTCGACGAGGTCAACCGCATCGTGCCGCGGCTGATCCGCGATGGCCGCATGGTGCGCCCGGCGCTGGGCATCAGCAGCGGTCCGGCGTCCTTGGCCCGGTCGCTCGATCTGCCGACGGGGGTGGCCCTGGTGGGCGTCACGCCGGGCGGGCCGGCGCAGCGGGCGGGCATCGAAGCCTTCCGACGCGGGCGCGATGGCCGGGTGGTGCAGGGCGACGTGATCACCGCGGTCAATGACGAGACCGTGGCCGACCTGGACGACCTGCTCAACGTGATCGAGCGGTTCCGGCCCGGTGACAAGGTGACGCTCACGCTGTGGCGCGGCGGACAGACGCGCAAGCAGACGGTCACGCTCGGCGAATCGAGCGAGTGATCGGGGCCGCCGCGGTGGCGGCCCTGCTCAGCCGTAGCGCGCTTTCAGCTCTTTGGCGGCGCGCGCCTCGCTCACCAGGCGCGTGCCGCCAATCCACACCTCGCTGATGCGGCCGCGCGCGTCCTGCGCGATGCGTGCGGTTTCGCCATGGTTGGCGAAGCCGCCGGCCAGGGTGATCAGGCCCTGGTCGATGCCGTTGCGCTGCCGGCCTTGGGGCTCGATCTGCGAGGCATCCAGCATCGGGTTGGGCCAGGCCGGGGTGGCGACGAGCACCCGGTCGCCGACGGGCACCAGGTCGAAAGCCCCCCACAGGCTCCAGTAGCGGCCCCGCCAATGGGCGGTGCGGCGGCTGGGCGCGCCATGCTTGGCAAAGGCCTGCAGGATGTGCAGCGCGCCATCGAGCCAGGGTTGCGCCGGGCCATCGGCGGCGTTGGTCAACACCGAGACGGTCAGATCCTGCTCGGGCACACAGCAGGTGCGGGTGATGGTGCCCTGGAAGCCGCCCGAGTGGCCGAACCATTCCCAGTCGCCCAGCTTGCCCGAGATCGTGCCCAGGCCGTACCAACGCTCGACCGTGCCGTAGGCATCCTTCCATTGCCGCCGGACCATCTCGCGCCGGCTCTCGACCGTGAGCACGCTGCGCTTGGCCGTGGGCGAGAGGCTGCCGAAGAAGAGGGCCAGGTCGCCGGCGGTACTGACAAAGCCCGTGGCCGCGGCCAGTGCGTTCGTGGGGTTGGTGGCCGGAACCACCAGCCGGCGGCCCAGCGGCAACTTGCTGCTGTGCCCCGATGCGAAGGGGGCGGAGATGCCTTCGACCGGCATGTCCGGCACGGTGTGCGGCAAGCCGGCGTCTGCCACGATCTCGCGAGCCATCCAATCGGCGTAGGGCTCACCGGTGACGGCCTCGATGACCAGCCCGAGCAGGCCGTAGCCGTGGTTCGAGTACTTGAAGCGGGTGTTGGGCTCGATCGTCGTGCCGTTGGCCAGGTCGTCCCGCAGGCCCTGCTCATCGAGGAAGGGGCGCCGGTCTTGCCACTGGCTGGCATCGATGCCGTCGCGGATGAGGCCGGCGCTGTGCGACAGCAACTGGGTCAACGTGGTCTCCGCCACGCCCGGGTGCAAGCCTTCGACGAAACGCCCGACGGGGTCGTCGAGCCGAAGCTGTTCCATTTCGCGCAGCTTCATGATGGCCGCCGCGGTGAAGCTCTTGCTGTGCGAGGCCACGCGGAAGCGGTGCTGCGGGGTCAGCTTGGCTGGCGCCGCCGGGGGCTCGGCCAGGCGAGCGTGTCCGAACGCGCCCTCGTAGATCAACTGGCCGCGGTGGGCCACGGCCACAGTGCAGCCCGGCTGCTCGGTCATCCGCATCTGGTGCTCGATCCATTGCGGCAGGTACTCGGTGGCGGCGGTCAGCCAAGAGGTCATCGTCAGTCCCTGGGGGTGTTGGTGGGTGGGCGGCGCAGCGATCGGTCGTGCCGAACGGCTGCCCGGTCCGCCATCTTGACAGGCCGCGCCAGTGCGCTGCGCCGGGAATGCCTCTCAGCCGCGGTCGCGGAAGAACTCTGCCGTGCGCTGAAGAAAGGCCCGGCCCCAGGGGCGCTCGTCCAGCGTGGGCCAGCAATCCAGCACCCATTCGATGGTGTTGATCATCCGCACCTCGATGTAGGCGTCCAGCTGCTGGTCGATGTGGGCGGGCAGGGGGCGTTCGCGCGCATAACCTTCGAGCAAGGCGGCGCGGTGACGAAGGTACATCGGTGCGTGGTCGTGGTTGCCGACCACCGGATGCTTGAGGTACTGCAGCACCGCCGCCAGATCCAGCGCGTGGTGGCCGCGGCCGCACTCGCTGAAATCGATCGCCCCGGCGGCCGTGCCCGCGAACAGCAGGTTCCAGGGGTGGAGGTCGGCGTGGATGAAGCCCCAGCTGCGGGCGTCTCGGGGAAAGCCGGCCAGTTCGTCCCGAAGGCGTCGTGCTGCCGATTGCACCTGGCGTTGTGCCGAGGCCGGAAAGTGGGGGTGAGGGGGGCGCGTGCCGTCTGCCCAGGCATCGAGATCGGGGCCGTCGCCCAGCCGGGTGCCGGCCAGCCGGCCTTGGGCTTGCAACTGCTCGCTGATGCGGTGCATCGCGCCGGCCAGGCGGCCGACCCGTTCGAGATGCACTGGGCGCAAGGCTTTGTCCAACAGGCGGCCGTGGACCCAGCTCAGCACCACGGCGGCACGGCCATCGAGCCAGGTCTGCACCAGGCCGCCATCCATCGCCGGGAAGGGGGTGGGCACGTGGAGGCCTTCGGCCCCGAGGGCCGACAGCCAAGTCACTTCGTCGGTGATGGCGACTTCGTCGCTCACCCGGGGCGGGTAGATGCGAAGCGCCAGGTCGGCCCGGTCACGCAGCGAGACTCGGTAGATCTCGCAATCCAGCCGCGCGATGCAGCGCGCCCGCACGACGTGCAGGCCGTAGCGTTCGGACAGCCAGGTCTGGAGCGCGACGGCCTGGGCGGTCACATGCCGGCGTAGTTCGGGCCGCCGCCGCCTTCCGGCGTGATCCAGACGATGTTCTGGGTCGGGTCCTTGATGTCGCAGGTCTTGCAGTGCACGCAGTTCTGCGCATTGATCTGCAAGCGGTCCTTGCCGTCGTCGGACTTCACGAACTCGTACACGCCGGCCGGGCAGTAACGGCTTTCGGGGCCGGCGAACTTGGCGAGGTTGACCGACACCGGCACGCTGTCATTTTTCAGCGTCAAGTGGGCCGGTTGGTTTTCTTCGTGGTTGGTGTTGCTGATGAACACCGACGACAGTCGATCGAAGCTCAGCTTGCCGTCCGGCTTGGGATAGCTGATGGGCGTGCACTGGTCGGCCGGCTTCAGGTACTCGTGGTCGGCCTTGGTCGCGTGCAGCGTCCACGGCGGGCTTTGCACGCCGAGCTTCGGCAGCAGCCACTGCTCGATGCCGGTCATCAGGTTGCCGACCAGGTGGCCCTTCTTGAACCAGAGCTTGAAGTTGCGCGTCTGCTGCAGTTCTTCGTTCAGCCAGCTCTTTTCGAAGGCTTCGGGATAGGCACTCAGCTCGTCGGCGCTGCGGCCGGCCTTCAGGGCGTCGAACAGCGCGTCGGCACAGAGCATGCCGCTCTTGATGGCCGCGTGGCTGCCCTTGATGCGCGCGGCGTTGAGGTAGCCCGCGTCGCAGCCGATCAGCGCGCCGCCGGGGAAGACGGTCTTCGGCAACGCCTGCGGCGTACCGTTGTTGATGGCGCGGGCGCCGTAGCCGATGCGCTTGCCACCTTCGATGTGCGCGCGAACCGCAGGGTGCGTCTTCCAGCGCTGCATTTCCTCGAAGGGGCTGAGGTACGGGTTGCCGTAGTCGAGCCCGATCACGAAGCCGAGCGTGACCTGGTTGCCTTCGAGGTGGTAGAGGAAGCCACCGCCGAAGGCATCGGTCATCGGCCAGCCGGCGGTGTGCACCACCAGGCCCGGCTTGGCCTTCTCGGCCGGGATCTCCCACAGCTCTTTGATGCCGATGGCGAAGCTTTGCGGATCCTTGCCATCAGCCAGCTTGTACTTGGCCAGCAACTGCTTGCCCAGGTGCCCGCGCGCGCCCTCGGCGAAGATCGTGTACTTGCCCACCAACTCCATGCCGAGCTGGAAACCGTCGTGAGGCTGGCCGTCCTTGCCGATGCCCATGTCCCCGGTGGCCACGCCGCGCACGCGCCCCTGGTCGTCGTACAGCACTTCGGCGGCCGAGAAGCCGGGGAAGATCTCGACGCCGAGCGATTCGGCGTGCTGGGCCATCCACTTCACCACGTTGCTCAACGAGATGACATAGCAGCCATGGTTGTGCAGCGTGCGGGGCACCAGCCAATCCGGGGTGCGCGTGGCGCCGTTTTCATTCAGGAAAAGGATGTCGTCGCCCGTGACCGGTTGGTTCAGCGGAGCGCCGAGCTCTTTCCAGTTCGGGATCAACTCGTTCATCGCGCGCGGGTCCATCACCGCGCCCGAGAGAATGTGCGCGCCCGGCTCAGAGCCCTTTTCCAGCACCACGACATTGACCTCGCCACCCTTCTCGGCGGCCAGCTGTTTCAGGCGGATGGCCGTGGCGAGGCCGGCAGGGCCGCCGCCGACGATCACCACGTCGTACTCCATCGATTCGCGGGGGCCGTATTGGGCGAGCAGGTCGGGGGCGGTCATGGGTGGTCTTTCGAGTGGGTACAGCGGCTGGGCCGGGCGGGCCGAAGGGGCCGCCCACCGGGCGACGCGGCCGCGCCCAGGCGGTCGGGCCCAGGCAAAGCGAGGCGCATTCTATAGGCTGCCGCTCAAAATAGAACGGTCGTGCTTTTCCTGTGTGGTCTGCATGCCGCAGCCGGCCGGGCGCGAAAGGCGCGCATGCCTTGCGCTGGCGACACGTGCGCGCCGGGCTGCGCGTGCTACTCTTTTTGCTTCCCTTTGCCGAACGCGCTGCGCGCCAACGACCATGAGCTACAACATCGATCTGTCCGGCCGCGTTGCCCTGATCACCGGCGCTTCCAGCGGGCTGGGGGCGCAGTTTGCCCGCACCCTGGCCAAGGCGGGCGCCGCGGTGGTGCTGTCCGCACGCCGTGTCGAGCGCCTGAAGACGCTGCGTGCCGAAATCGAAGGCGCGGGCGGTGATGCCCACGTCGTCGCCATGGATGTGAGCGATCCGGTCAGCATCCGGGCCGGTGTCGCCCATGCGGAGACCGAAGTGGGCACGCTCGACATCCTGATCAACAACGCCGGTGTGAGCACCACCCAGAAGCTGCTGGAGGTCACCCCCGAAGACTTCGACTACGTGATGGACACCAACGTGCGCGGCGCCTTCTTCGTCGCGCAGGAAGTGGGCAAGCGCATGGTGGCCCGGGCCCGCGGTGCCGCGCCGGGCACCTTCACCGGCGGCCGCATCGTCAACATCGCCTCGATGGCCGGCGTACGCGTGCTGAGCCAGATCGGTGTCTACGCGATGAGCAAGGCCTCGGTCATCCACATGACGCGCGCCATGGCGCTCGAATGGGGGCGCTATGACATCAACGTCAACTGCATCTGCCCGGGCTACATCGATACCGAGATCAACCACCACCACTGGCAGACGGATGCCGGCCAGAAGCTGGTGCAGATGCTGCCGCGCAAGCGCATCGGCAAGCCCGAAGACCTGGACCTGATGCTGCTCTCGCTCTGCGCGAAGGAAAGCCATTTCGTCAACGGCGCCGTCATCCAGGCCGACGATGGTTTCGGGGTCTGAAGGCGCGCTGACGATGGAGTTGAGAACCCTGACCCCCCTGGAAGCGCGGGTGCTCGGTGTGCTGGTCGAGAAGCAGCACACCGTGCCCGACACCTACCCGCTGTCGCTGAACGCACTGCAGTCGGGCTGCAATCAGAAGACGGCCCGCGCCCCGGTGATGGAGGCCAGCGAGGCCGATCTGCTGGTGGCTGTCGACAGCCTCAAGCACCTGCACCTGATCTTCGAGGTCAGTGGCAGCCGCGTCGCACGCTACGAACACAACCTGGGCCGGGTGCTCGGCGTGCCCAGCCAGTCGGTGGCCCTGCTGGCCGTGTTGATGCTGCGTGGTCCGCAAACCTCTGCGGAGCTGCGCCTGAACAGCGAGCGCCTGCACCGTTTTGCCGACATCTCGTCGGTCGAGGGCTTCCTCGACGAGTTGTCGACCAAGCAGCCGGCGCGTGTCGTGAAACTGGCTCGCGCGCCGGGCGAGCGTGAAGCACGCTGGGCGCACCTGTTGTGCGGCGAGCCGGTGCAACCTTCCGCCGCGTCGGGTGGCGTAGGGGCAGATGGCGGCGGTGTCGCCGCCGGTGAGGTGGCCGCCTTGCGAGGCGAGGTGAGCCGCCTGTCGGAAGAGCTGGCGTCGCTGCGGGCCGACCTGGCGGCCGTCAAGGCAGAGCTGGGCTTGAACTGAGGCGCCCAGTCCAGTGAAACGGAGAGCCTAGACGATGCGGTTCGAACTGCCTGCCGAGAAGAAGCTGACCTACGAGATGGTGATCCCCATTCGATGGGGCGACATGGATGCGATGGGTCATGTCAACAACACCGTCTACTTTCGCTACCTGGAGATCATCCGGGTGCAGTGGCTGCATTCGGTGGGCGGCGCGCCCGATCCGGCCGCGCAGGGGCCGGTCATCGTCAACGCGTTCTGCAACTTCATCAAGCAGCTCGAATTTCCCGGCGACGTCCTGGCGCGGCACTACGTGGCCAACCTGGGCCGTACCAGCTTCGACACCTTCATCACGATGGAGCGCACCGACCAGCCGGGTGTCATCTATGCCGAAGGCGGCGCAACCACGGTGTGGGTCGATTTCCCGGCAGGCAAATCGGTGCCGGTGCCTGATTGGCTTCGGGCCCTCATCGCCTGAGCTGCTGGTGTCGTGGGCGTGCGTGCGGCCCGCACGGGTGACGACGCTCAGCCGCGCAGGCGTTCACGCAGCGCGTCGAGGTAGGTGCGGCTGCAAGGCAAGGTGCTGGTGCCATCGGCCATCCTCAGGCGCGCGTCGCCCGATTCGGTCGGCTCGATCACCGCGACCATCGCCAGGTTGGCGAGGTAGCTGCGGTGCACGCGAACAAAGCCGTGCGCCTGCAGTCGGCGCTCCATCGTCGCGAGCGTCGATCGCAACGGGTAGTCATGCTGCCGGCGATGCAGGTTCACATAGTTGCCGCAGGCCTGCACCCATTCGATCTCTTCGGTGGGCAGCAGAAACTCCTTGCCCAGCTTCTTGATGAGAAAGCGCTCGGGAGGGGCGGCGGCCACGGCTTCCGGGATGCCGGGCTCTTGGTCGGCGCTTTGAAGGGACGGGTCGGTGGTTGGCCCATTTGGTTGCTCATTCGGTGGCCCGTTCGGTAGCTCAAGCGCAGGCACGGACAGCGAAGCGGCTGGTTGGGCACTTGCTGAAGTGCCAGGCTCGGTTCTCTCGTCATCGTCTGGCGCCTGCAGCACCGACGCTTCACCCTGCCACCGCCAGAGCAGCAATCGGTAGCCCAGCATGATGCCGACGATCAGGCTGTAGCTGCGCACATCCTTGAGCGCCTCGTAGGCCAGCTCGGTGGGCCAATGGCCGAAGTCGTAGACAGCGCCCTGAGCCCGGTAGACGAGCTTGCGCAGCCCCACCATTGCCAGCACGTGCAGCAGGCTGATCCCCAGGCTGGCCGCCAGGTGCCAGGGCAGGTGGGCCCGCAACACGCCCAGGTAAAGCGGGCGGAGCTGCAACACCCAGGCGACGGCCGGCACGAGCACCAGCCATGCCAAGTTGCTGCTCGCTTCCCAGGTGATCCATTCCCAGGGCTCGAAAGGCAGCGCGAGTCGCCGCACGTCGACTGCGAGCGTCAGGCTGTTGGCGGCGATCTGCAGGGTGAACAGCAGGCACCAGCCCGTCACCTCGATCGCACGCCGGTGGGCCAGATAGCGCTGGAGCAGGTCGTCGCGGGCTTGCATGGGGGCCGCAGTGTAGCCACGGCTGGCGCCGGGCGGTCCGCGGCTCGTCCCCGGGGGCGAGCGGCTCGTCACATTCCGAACCCACCGCGCTTCGGGGCCCTCACGCTGCAGGTCTTGTTCGACTTGCCCGGGCCTTCATGCCATCGACATCGACTTCGTCTTCCCCACGTCTGACCGAGCTGGACTGGCTGCGCATCGGCGCCTTCGGGCTGCTCATCCTCTACCACTGCGGCATGTTCTATGTCAGCTGGGACTGGCATGTGAAATCGCCACGGATCGTCACTGCGCTGGAGCCGTGGATGCGCCTGGTGAGCCCTTGGCGCATGTCACTTCTGTTCGTGATCTCGGGTGCCGCGACCGCGCTCATGGCGGCCGGTGGCCGGCCCTTTGCGGCTTCACGCAGCCGGCGTCTGCTGTGGCCGCTGCTGTTCGGCATGGCGGTCGTGGTGCCACCGCAGGCCTGGCTGGAAGTCGTCGAGAAGGTGGGCTACCGCGGCAGCTATCTGGACTTTCTCGGCTTGTACTACCAGGGTTATGGTGGCTTCTGCCGGGGTGACGATTGCCTGAAGCTGCCGACCTGGAATCACCTGTGGTTCCTGCCCTACCTCTGGGTCTACACCGTGATGTGGGCGCTGGTGTGGCGCGACGGTGGTGCCTTGTCGAAGAGGATCGACGCCGCGGTGCGCGGGTTGGCCAGGGGCGGGCGGTGGCTGTGGCTGCCGATGGTCTTCTTCGCGCTGGCACGGGTGCTGCTGTTGGAACGATTCCCCACCACCCACGACCTGCTGCACGATGCCTACATGCACGTGGTCTACGCCACGATGTTCGTGCTGGGTTTCGTAGGCTTCGGCGATCGGTCCGATGCGCGCGGCGCGTGGGCTGCGGCGCAGCGCCTACGTTGGTGGGCACTGGCCGCCGCGGTGATCGCAACGCTGCTGGTCGAAGGCTGGCTCGTCGCGGGGGACGAGCCAGGGCCCGTTGCGCTCACCGCGGCGCGCGCGTTGAACGGCGTGCGCCAGTGGGCGCCGATCCTGGCGCTGCTCGGCTTCGCGCGTCGGCACCTGGCCGGGCGAGATCACCCGTGGCGCGCGAGGCTGAGCGAGGCGGTGTTCCCGGCTTACATCGTCCACCAGACGGTGACAGTGGCTGTCGGCCACCTGATCGCGCCCCTCGCCTGGCCGCAGCCGCTGGAAGCCGCCGTGCTGGTGGCTTCGACCTTGCTGGCGTGCTGGGTTGCATGGCGGCTGGCCCGGCACGCGCGATGGCTGCGGCCGTTGATGGGGTTGGACGCAGCCCAGCGCCCACGGCCGTTCAACTCGTCAGCAGGCGATGGACCAGCTCCGGCGTCGACACCGACGTCAATGCGTGAGACTGTCCATCCCGCTGGGGGCCGGTCCGGGGAGGGTTGACGAAATGACCGCGCAATTTGGCCATCGATCCCGCCACCCAAGTCGCAAACCAGTCCGGAAGACTACTTCTTGAGCTCGTGGGCTCCCATGTCCCATGCCCCCAGCGCTCGCTTGTTGCCGAAAAAGTCGTGCCAGACGAATGGCACGGGGACGGTGTACCCGGCGACGTCGATCGCCGGTGATCCGGAGGTGAGTTGGTAGTCGGCAGTCGCGGCGCCCCCCGCATGGACAAACTGCGGATCGGCGAAGATGTCGCTCGGGTGCACGCAGCTTGATGGCACAGCCGTCGACGCCCACCAGAGGTTGGACATGCAATCGAACCCGACGGTTGGCACTTTGGCCACCGGCCAAGTCGAGTCGCGGGAAACCCAGATATTGCTTTGAATGGCGTTGCCCAGGTGATTGCGCGTGTCGACGATGGCCAGCGCGTTCTCCCAAGTTCGGTAGACGGTGTTGTTCAGAATGTTGACGTTCTGCAGCCCGGTCTTGTCGATTGGCTGGTAGTGGTCCGTGGGCTCCCAATAGAAGTTGATGCCGAAGCGTCCATTGATCGCCAGGTTGTTGCTGATGCTCAATGCGGACAGAGGCTTGTAGTTGTCGTACTCTGCTTTCTCGTTGGCCAGCCCGATTCCACCTGCTGGCGCGCCGCAGCGGTAGAAGGCCGTCAACGCTGGATCGTTGATGGCTTGGTTGCGATCAACGGTGCTGTTAGACGCGTTGTTCAGGTAGAGGTTGACGCCGAAGTTGTCGTGCGAGTTGTTCTGCACGAGCGTTCCGCGAGTGGCGTCGTTGAGCGTGATGCCCTCGCCAAAGTTCTGAAAGACGTGATTGCCTTGAATGAGCACTCCGTCTGTCTGGCTGACGTTCAGTGCAGATGGCCAGCCGAAGCCCTGGCATCGAGGCGTACCGGTGTATTCGTTGAGCATGACGGCCTTGGTGACGGTGTTGTCGAGCACCTTCACATTGGCGTGGCGAGTGCGCACGGCCCAGTTGTAGGGGCCCGCCAGGTAGATGGCCGAGCCTGCAATGTCTTCCACCCAGTTGCGTTCGATGGTCAGGTTTTCCGAAGGCCTGGCCTTGATCCCATCTTTGCCTTTGCCGTCCGCCGTGACCTTGCGCACGGATTTGACTGTGTTGCCGGCGATCGTCGCGCCGACGGTTTCGACGACGACGATGCCGTCCCCGTTGGTGACGTTCTGGATGGCGTTGCCGGAGATGGACACCGTGTTGCCCAGCATCACGTACACGGCGGTGTTGACGTTGTCGCGGATGTCGTTGTTGTCGACGACGACACTCAGGTCGGTGTTGCGCCGGCCTTCGACATGCACGGCGTACACCTTGCCGTTGCGCAGTCGGTTGCCTGACACCTGAATGTCGCGGCTGCCTGCCTGAATGTGGATCAGGCTGCCGTCCGGGGTGCCCGCGCCATCGATCGTCAGACCCGACAGCCTGATCCGGCTGGATCCCTCGATCGAAATGCAGTCCGGCGTGGGGTCTTCCGGGCGGGCCCGCTGCACCCGGCAGTCCAATTTGTATTCACCGCCCTGAACCCTGGGTTCGCCTCGAAGCGTGATGCTGGCGCCGGGGTTCTCGACGATTTTGATGCGCTGGGTGACGACGTAAGTGTCGAGCACGGTCACGACATCGCCGCCACGAAGTATGTGGTCGCTGAAGACTTTGGAAAGGTTGCCCCAGGGCTGTTGTTTCGTGCCGGGGCCGCTGTTGTCGGGCGTGCCATTGGATGCAACGTAGTAGTTGGCCGCGCAGGCCGCCGAAGGCAATGCCTGCAGAAGCATCCATGCCGATGCCGCCAGCAAGTTTCGAATGGGTTTCACTGTCTTCCCTGGATTTGCTATGGAAGACGGATTGTGGTGAAGGCGGCTTGCGGCCTCAGCCTTGCTCAGGTCGACTTAGGGGGTGTCTTTGGTCATTGAGGCTGCTTAGCGTGTCAAGGCGTCAGCCGCCGAGCAGTCGATGCACCAACTCTGGGGTGGTGCTGGCCCCCACCTTGCGCATCAGCCGCGCCCGGTAGACATCCACCGTTCGAGGGCTGATGGACAGCTTCTTGCCGATTTGCTTGCTGGTGGCGCCGTCGATCAGCAGCGCGGCGATCTCGCGCTCGCGGGGGGTGAAGTCGACTTTCAGCACACGGCGGGCCGAGAGGTCTTCAAAGCTCCAGATGCCGGCGGCGTGTGGGTCGGCCGCGTCGAGCGCCCGGCCGGACACATGGCACCAGAAGAGTTCACCGTCCATGCGCTTCATCACCCGATCGTCGGCGTAGAAGCCGTCGGCGTCGAGGCTGGCCACGATGCGCTCGCCAGTGCGCTCGTACTCATCGGTGCTGGGGTACAACGCTTCGAACGAGCGGCCGATCAGCTGATCGGCCTGGGCGCGGAACATTTCCAGTACGCGCCGATTGCAGTCGACCACCAGGCGACGGCGCGACAGGATCATGCCGATCGGCGCCAGATCGAAGGCGGTGCGGTAGTCCAGATCGATGGGCGGCGGCGCGGCGGTCACAGCAGGGCGTAGGTGGTGGTGGCGTGGGTGGCCAGCTTGCCGTCGGGCAGCAGGCATTCGATCTCGCCGAAATACAGCTGGCGGCCCGGTTTCAGCACTCGGGCCACCACGGTGACCTCACCCACATCCTTGGGCACGGGGCGCATGAAGCTGGTCTGCAGCTGCACGGTGGTCATGGGCCTGAAGCCCCCGAGGTGCGCGCTGACGGCCAGCACCATCGCCGTATCGGCCGCCGCCATCAGCGTCTGGCCGCAGAGCACGCCGCCGCCATGCACGTGGCGGGCCCCCACCGGCAGCGCCAGCATCACGCCATCGGGCTCCACAGCCCGCACCACCAGGTCCAGCTCTTGCACCCAGGGGGCGAACATCGTGGCCAGCAGGCTTTGCAGTTCGGCCACGCCGACCGGGGAAGTCGAATCAGTCATCTCTCGGACACGCCTTTAGTCAAATCTACGTAACGACTACTTAATGTGTTACGTAGTACCCTTCGTGCCCATCCGAACAAGCCCGGAGACTGGAAAGACATGAACAAGGTTTACCCGAGCGCCGCCGCGGCGCTGGAAGGCATCGTCAAGGACGGCCAGTTGATGGCTGTCGGCGGCTTCGGCCTCTGCGGCATTCCCGAGGCGCTGATCGATGCGCTGCAGGCCAGCGGCGTCAAAGGCCTGACGGTGATCTCGAACAACGCCGGCGTCGATGGTTTTGGCCTCGGCAAGCTGCTGGCCACCCGGCAGATCAAGAAGATGATCTCGAGCTACGTGGGCGAGAACAAGGAGTTCGAGCGCCAGTACCTTTCGGGCGAGCTGGAGCTGGAGTTCACGCCGCAGGGCACGCTGGCCGAGAAGCTGCGTGCAGGCGGTGCCGGCATCCCGGCCTTCTTCACCAAGACCGGTGTCGGCACCATCGTGGCCGAGGGCAAGGAAACCCGCGAATTCGACGGCCACACCTATGTGATGGAACGTGCGCTGACGCCCGAGGTGTCGCTGGTGAAGGCGCACATCGCCGACAAGAGCGGCAACCTGGTGTTCCGCCGCACGGCGCGCAACTTCAACCCGAACGTGGCGCAGGCCGGCAAGATCACCGTGGTCGAGGTCGAGAAGATCGTCGAGACCGGTGAGCTGGACCCGGACCAGATCCACTTGCCCGGCATCTTCGTGCACCGCATCGTGCTGAACGCCACGCCGGAAAAGCGCATCGAACAACGTACCGTCCGCAAGGCCGCCTGAAGGAGACCACGACATGGCATGGACCCGCGATGAAATGGCCGCCCGCGCTGCGAAGGAACTGCAGGACGGCTTCTATGTGAACCTGGGCATCGGCCTGCCCACCCTCGTCGCCAACCATGTGCCCGCGGGCATGGAGGTGTGGCTGCAAAGCGAGAACGGCCTGCTGGGCATCGGCCCTTTCCCGACCGAGGACGAAGTCGATCCGGACATGATCAACGCCGGCAAGCAGACGGTGACGACGCTGCCGGGCTCGTCCATCTTCAGCAGTGCGGACAGCTTCGGCATGATCCGCGGCGGCAAGATCAACCTGGCCATCCTGGGGGCGATGCAGGTCAGCGAGCACGGCGACCTGGCCAACTGGATGATCCCCGGCAAGATGGTCAAGGGTATGGGCGGTGCGATGGACCTGGTGGCCGGCGTGGGCCGGGTGATCGTGCTGATGGAGCACGTGGCGACCAAGAAAGACGGCACCACCGACCTGAAGATCATCCCGAAGTGCACGCTGCCGTTGACGGGTCTCGGCGTGGTCAACCGCATCATCACCGACCTGGCGGTGATGGATGTGACGCCACAAGGCTTGAAGCTGGTGGAGCTGGCCGAAGGCGTGACCCGCGAGGAAGTGCAGGCCAAGACCGGCGTGCCGCTGCACTGACCGGCAGCCGTTGTCGCCACAAGTAAAAACGCCGGCAGTTGCCGGCGTTTTCATTGTGGGGGGCGCAGATGGGGCGCTGATGGGGGCGCTGAAGTGCGGTGGCGTCAGCGGGCGGCCATGGCCTGCAACTCGCGCTGCGCCAGTGCGTACTCGGTGAATTCACGCACCCGGGTGTCGACGGCCTTCTGGAACCACTCTCGTGCGGCCTGCGTCTGGCCGCTGAGCAATTGCTGCTGGCCCAGGAAGAAGTACAGCTCGCACAGGCGCCCGTCGGCCGCCTGCTTGTCGGCGCGGGCCGCGGCCAATGCCTCGTCCAGCGTGCCGCTGCCGTTGAAGAGCTTGACCACCGGATACGGCCAAGCCGGCTTGCTGTCCGCCGGCAGATACGGCTTGGTGACCTGCGCGGCATCGCCGCCCAGCTTGCGGGTCACCAGGTGCAGCCACAGCGTGGCGTAGCTGCGCTCGATCTCGCTTCGGCTCTTCAGGATCTCCAGCAGCTCGTCGCGCGCGGCATCGGTGCGCCCGGCGTAGTAGTGGGCGAAGGCCCGGGTGTAACGCGGCCCGGCATCGGTGGGCGAGAGCTTGAGGGCCTGCGACGCGTGCGTGATGGCGCCCTCATCATCGCCCCGCAGCAGCGCATTGACCGACAGGCCGGCGTGCGCATCGGCGTTGTCGGCGTCCAGGCCCAGGGCGTCCTTGAAGCTCTGGTTGGCGTCGCCGACCTGGCCGAGGTGATCCTGCTGCATCCCACGCTCGACGAGCACCTGCGCGCGGGGCTTGCGAGGAAGCCGTCCACCGTCGAGCTGCGACTGCAACATCCACAGCTTCAGCTGCGCGGTTTGTTGGACCTCGGTGCCCGGCTTGGTGGCGCCGCGTCGCGCCGATTCGTCCGCCGCCCTGATCTTGGCCAGCAGGTCGGCCCCTTGCTTCTGGCTGATGGTGGACACGCCGACGGTGCCCGACAGGCGGGGCCACAGCTTGACCAGCAGGTCACGGTGCGCCACCCAGTCGGCCGCCTCGACGCGATCACGCAGCAGCTTCAACTCGCTGGAGATGCGGGCCGAGTCGCGTTTGCCATCCACCAGGGTGTGCAGCTCGAAGGCCGCGCCCAGATGATCGAAGGGGGTGCGCTCGTCGCGGCTGAACACTTCTTCGGGGAACTTGAACTCGACCGCGTGGCGGTAGATGCCCAGCATGCCCAGGCGCATCGGCGTCTTGCGCGGCGCCTGGTCGGGCAGGCGCAATTCGTTCATCACGCTGGCCAGCCCGTAGTCGCCCACCAGCTGCTTGCCGTCTTGCAGGCGCAGATAGTCCGGCAGCTTGAACTTCATCCGCACGCGCACCGCGTTGTGCCCCTCGACCTCATCAATGGCCATCGGCTCGATCAGCTCGGCACGCGGATAGTGGCGCACCACCTCGGCAGAGAACTGCTTTTCTACCTCGGCCGCGGGTTGTGCATCCAGCGAGTAGCGCAGGCTCTCCGCGAAGTCGCCCTGGTAGGTCATCTGGGCGATGAGTGTGGGATCGTCGGCGATGCGCTCGAAGACCACCCGGTCTTCGCTTTCCACGTGCACGCTCTCGCGCGAATCGGGCAGGGCGGTCAACGCCGTGGCGCTGGCATCGGTGGCCAGGCCCCAGCCGAGGCCGCGCGAGACGCGCTCAGGCAAGGGGCCGGTCTGGCGGGCGCGGGTGCCGTCGAGCAGCAGGCCACCGGCCACGTCGACCTTGGCGATCACATGGTCGAAGGCCAGCGGGCTTGGCAGCATGGCGTCGACATCGCCACGCAGGTAGGTGGACACCAGCACCGGCGTGGCCGAAATGCCCTGCGCCTTCAACAGCGAGACGAGCAAGGTGGTCTTGTCCTTGCAGTCGCCAAAGCGCTGCTTCAGCACCTGGTCGGGCTCGGCGGGCCGGTGCGAATTGGCGCCCATCTCGGTGCCGAAATAGCGCACCTCTTTCTGGACGAAGTCGAGCGTCCGGCGCACCCGCTCGACCGGGTCGTCGCTGCCCGCCTGCGCCAGGCGCGCGGCCTCGGCTTGCACCGCTGGGCTGGGCGCCTGGCTGATCACGCCGAACGCCCGCGCGCCCCAGCGGGCCACGTCGGCCCAGTCGGCGAACTCGCTGAATTGCACCTGGTCCGGCAGGTAGTACGAGGCGGGCACATAGTTGTCTTGCTGGAACTGCGGCGCATTCACCCGCTTGACTACCGTTTCACGCCAGCCGGCCTGCTCGGTCGAGCTCACCTCGTGCCGGGCCGGGTCGGCGCGCAGCCGAATGTCGCGCCCGGTGGGTGCCAGCAGACGGTAGCGCACCAGCGCTGTCGGCCCGCGCCAGCTCACCGTGTGCTCGGTGTCGACGAATCGGCCCTCGAACACCGGGTTGGCGCCGCGCAGGCTGTAGGCAAATTCGACACGGTCGCCCACTCGCACATCGTCCAGCACGATCGATGCGGTTCGACGCCCGTCGACCATCTGGCGCTCGAGCTGCGATTCGCGTTGAAGGATCTGCACCCGGCGAGTCGGCAGCTTGTCGATGCGGCTGCCCTGGCGCCAGATCTCGAGCTTGTGCAGGGCCAGGCGCTGGTAGCTGGGGTCGAAATTGATCTGGATCTGCGATGCGTTCTCCAGGCCCCCGGTCTCGTTCACCTGCCGAACGATGCGCTCAAAGAGAACCTGGTCGTTGCGCTCCAGGCGGGTCTGCATGTCGTGCAGCAGCACGTACAACGGTGATCGGGGCAACAGCGAGATGAGGCCCGCGTCGAGCGCCACGGGTTGCACCCACGACGGCACCGGCTCGGTGGTGTAGCCGTCGGACGCGGCTTTGGCCTTGGCCGCCGGCGCGGCCGCAGCGGTGGCCGCGGCATGGGCGCCACCGGCCCACACGAGGGCAGCGGCGGCCAGGGCCCAGCCGGCAACGAGGCCGGCTTGGCGTAGTGCGGTGGCGTGTGTTGACAGTGTGAGGCTGCGCCTCATGGTGGGTCCCTCCCGTTGGCTCTGACCGTCGATCGCTCGCCTGTTCGGTGCCTGAAGTGGCCGGGTCGAAGTCGATCACGAGGTGAAGTGTGACAGCTGCGGCGATCGACCTTCACGCCGCGTTGCCGGTGATGTCATCAAGTTCACGGGGCAAAGCGCCGTGATGACGCCTTCACGGGGCAAAGCGCCGTGATGACGCTTCAGGCCCAGGGTTCAAGCTGCGGGGTGACCACCTCTGCCAGCCAATCCATCACCGCGCGCACCCGCTGAGGCATTTGGCGCCGGTTGGCATACAGCAGGTGCACGGGCAGCGATGGGGCGCGGTGTGCTGGTAGCACCTCGACCAGTTGTCCCGAGCTGAGCAGCTCTTTCACCCCGTGCTCGGGGGCCTGGATGAGGCCAAGACCCGCCAGGCATGCCGCCACATAGGCCTCGGCGTTGTTCACCGTCACGCTGCCGGGCATCGACACCCGTGCGGCGTGGCCATCCGGCACGGCCAGCTCGAAGCCATCCGGCTTGGCGCCCAGCACGCTGACGTAGTGGACGAGGCGGTGGTGTGCCAGGTCGTCGATGCTGGAGGGCGCGCCATACCGGGCCAGATAGGACGGGCTCGCGCAGTTGACCATGCGAAATCGCCCGAGCGGCCTGGCGATCAAACCCTGGTCGACCACGGGCCCGACGCGCACCACGCAGTCGAAGCCTTCGCGCACCACATCCACCCGCCGGTCGGTGCTGCTGATCTCCACCTCCACCTGCGAGTGGCGTTGCAAAAACTCGGGCAGCCGCGGCATGACCAGGTGGCGCGCTATCCCGGTCGACATGTCGATGCGCACGCGCCCACGCAGCTCGGGCGCGTGACGCTGGAAGAAGGTCTGCAGCTCGTCGGCATCGGCCAGCAGGTCTCGGCAGCGCTCGTGAAAGGCGATGCCGTCCTGCGTCAACTGCACCTTTCGGGTGGTGCGATGCAGCAGACGCGCGCCGACGTGGCTTTCCAGCGCCTGGATGGTGGTCGACACCTTGCCCTTGGGCCAACCCATCCGTTCGGCCGCCTGCGTGAAGCTGCCCATCTCAGCGACGTGGACGAAGGCGTGAAGGTGCTCAAGCAGGTTCATCGGATCGAAGGCGGGTTTGTTCTTATGGAAAGAACAATCTGATCTTGATGCGGTAGTTTATCTGCTTGGGTCGGATCAATAGAGTGACGGTCGTCGACACCTTTTCACCCTTTTCTGATCTCCGTACCCGACAGGACACTCACCATGACCGCTACCTTCTCTTCCGCCGCCGCCCCGGGCCAAGCTTCTGCCTCCATCGCCTTGGTCACCGGCGGCAGCCGTGGCCTGGGCCGATCAGCCGCCGTCCATCTGGCCCGCGCCGGCTTTGACGTCGTGCTCACCTACCGGTCTCGCGCCGACGAGGCCGCGAACGTCGTCCGGCAGATCGAATCGCTCGGCCGCCGCGCCGTAGCCATGCCGCTGGACCTGTCTGCCACCGCCGGGTTCAGCCGCTTTGTTGACGAGCTTCGCGCCGTCTTGCCGCGCCACTTCGGCCGCGATCGCTTCGATGCGCTGGTCAACAACGCGGGGGAGGGGGCACATGTCTTGCTCAACGACACGACCGAAGCTCTTTTTGACCAGATGTTCCAGGTGCACCTCAAAGGCGTCTTCTTCCTGACCCACCAGCTGGTACCGCTGATCGCCGAAGGCGGCCGGATCCTCAACGTGTCGTCGGGGCTGACCCGCTTCACCGTGCCGGGTTATGGCGCCTATGCCGCGATGAAGGGGGGGCTTGAAGTGCTGACGCGCTACATGGCGAAGGAACTGGCGTCGCGCCGCATCACGGTCAACGTGATCGCCCCGGGTGCCGTGGAGACCGACTTCGGTGGTGGCGCCGTGCGCGACAACGCCGAGTTGAACCAGGCGTTGGCCGCGCAGACGACCTTGGGCCGCGTGGGCCAACCCGACGACATCGGCGCTGCGGTGGCGATGCTGCTGTCACCCGGCAGCGCCTGGGTCACGGGCCAGCGTCTCGAAGTCTCCGGGGGCATGGTGCTGTGACGCCCAGTCGCGATGGCATCATCGCCCGCTTCATCTGACTGACGGAGCACACGGCATGCGGGCCCGCGAGGACCATCGGACACCCCACCTCATCGTCTCGGCGTGGCGCAAGGCGTGGCCGGGCTGGCTGGCCGCGTGTTGTCTGTCGGCTTGTACGCAGGCACCGATCGGGCCGGTGGCGGGGGCCGCAACGGAGGAGCTGCCTCGCGCGCCCGAAGCCGCCACGGGGCTGGCCGCCGAGGTGGCACCACAGCGGTGGTCCACCTGGGCGGTGGCGAGCGCGAACCCGGACGCGAGCGACGCGGGCGCCGAGATGCTGCGGCGCGGTGGCAATGCGCTGGACGCCGCCATTGCCGTTCAACTGGTGCTCGCCCTGGTCGAGCCGCAGTCCAGCGGTCTCGGGGGCGGTGCCTTTCTGATGCATTGGGACGGTGGCACCCTGCAGGCCTGGGACGGCCGTGAGACCGCGCCGGCGGCAGCCACCGAATCGCTGTTCCTCGACACCCAAGGCCGGCCGATGCCTTTCGACGCGGCGGTGACCGGGGGCCGCTCGGTCGGCACGCCCGGGGCCTTGCGCATGCTGGAGGTGGCGCACCGGCAGCACGGGCGCCTGCCGTGGGCCCAGCTCTTTCAGCCGGCCATCACGCTGGCGGAGCAGGGCTTCGTGGTCGGGCCGCGCCTGGCTGGGCTGTTGACCAGCGCCGATGGCCAGGCTTTGCGGCAAGACCGTCAGGCCGCAGGCTATTTCTTCCATGCTCCGGGCGGCGCGCCGCTGGCTGCCGGCGAGCGTGTGCGCAACCCGGCGTTCGCGGCCGTTTTGCGTCAAGTCGCCGACGAGGGCAGCCGCGCCATGCACCGAGGCCCCATTGCCGCGGACATCGTGCGCCGCGTGCGCGAGCACCCCATCAACCCGGGCGTGCTGGCCCTGGAAGACCTGGAGACCTACGCGCCCAAGCAACGAGAGCCGATGTGCACGGTCTGGCGGCAGCGCTACCGCGTGTGCGGCTTTCCGCCGCCCTCGTCGGGGCACATCGCGGTGATGCAGATGCTGGGGCTGCTCGAGGCCATGCCGGCCCCCATGCCGGCACTGCAGGACGGCCTGCCGAGCGCTGCCTTCCTGCACCGCTACAGCGAGGCCGCGCGCCTGGCCTTTGCAGACCGGGCGCAGTACGTGGCCGACCCCGATTTCGTCTCGCCGCCGGCGGGCCGCTGGAGCAGCCTGCTCGACGCGGGCTACCTGGCTGAGAGAGCCCGCCTGATCGACGACGCACGCAGCATGGGCGTGGCCACCGCCGGGCAGCCAGAGGCCGTGAAGACCAGCGGCTATGCGCCTCAGCCCGCCCAGCCGGAGCACGGCACCAGCCATGTGAGCATCGTCGATGCGGACGGGCACGCGGTGTCGATGACGACGACCATCGAGGCCGCATTTGGCAGCCGGGTGATGAGCGATGGTGGCACCGGCCTGCCGGGCGGCTTTCTCTTGAACAACGAGCTGACCGATTTTTCTTTCGTACCGCGTGACGCGCAGGGCCGCCTGGTGGCCAACCGCGTCCAGCCGGGCAAGCGGCCGAGGTCCAGCATGAGCCCGACGATGGTCTTTGATCTGCAGGCGCCGGCGAATCAACCGCTGACGATGGTGATGGGTTCGCCCGGTGGCTCGGCCATCATTCACTACAACGCCAAGACCTTGCTTGGCACGCTGGCCTGGGGTCTGTCGCCGCAGGCCACGCTGGACCTGCCCAACTTCGCCAACGACAACGGCATCACCCGCGTGGAATCCGGGCGTTTTCCAGCCGCGACGCGCCAGGCGCTCCAGGCACGCGGTCAGCGTGTGGCCGAGCAGGATCTGACGAGCGGTTCACAGGTGTTGATGCGTGTGCCTGGCGGCTGGGTGGGCGGTGCAGACCGCCGCCGCGAAGGCACGGTCCGCGGCCAATGACGATCGAGACATGAGCGATCCAGGCACCGCCGGCCCACCGCTGTTCATCGTGCTCAACCAGGGGTCGGGCAGTGACGACGCGGCGCAGGTGCGCCAGCAAATCGGCGACGTGCTGGTTCGCGCTGGGCGCGAGCATCGCTTTTTGCAGGCGGCGCGTGGCAGCGATGTGCCGGTCATGGCACGCGAGGCGGTCGCGGCGGCGCAGGCGAGCCGTGGCATCGTGGTGGCGGCGGGGGGCGACGGCACGATCAACACCGTGGTCAACGCGGTGCTGGGCACAGGCTGCACGATGGGGGTGTTGCCGCAAGGCACCTTCAACTACTTCGGTCGAGCGCAGGGCATTCCGCAAGACACCGTGCAGGCCACCGAATGCCTGCTGACCGGCACGCCTCAACCGGTGCAGGTGGGCTTGGTGAACGACCGCGCCTTTGTCGTCAATGCGAGCTTGGGCCTGTACCCGCAGTTGCTGCAAGACCGCGAGGCGTACAAGCAGCGCTACGGGCGCTCACGCTGGGTGGCGGCCTGGGCAGCGGTTCTGTCGCTGCTGCATGCGCACCGTCCCTTGCGGCTCGAGCTTTCCAACGGGCAGCAGGTGCGCAGCATCCGCACGCCCACGCTGTTCGTGGGCAACAACGGCCTGCAACTGAGCCAGATTGGCATTGCCGAGGCACCGGCCGTCGAACAGGGCGATCTGGTGGCCATCACCCTGCGGCCGGTGGGCACGCTGGCGATGGCGTGGTTGATGCTGCGCGGCGCATTTGGACAATTGGGCGAGGCGAATGATGTGTTCAGCTTCGCCTTCGACAGCATGCAGGTTCGGCCCGCCGCGCCGTTTGGCCGGCGCCGGATGAAGGTGGCGGCCGATGGCGAGGTGTTCCGCATGCGGGCGCCGCTGCAATTTCGGGTGGCACCGCAGCCGTTGATGCTGATCAAGCCCTTGGCCGCCATCGCACCCGCGTCTGCCGACCCGGTCAACTCGCCGTGAGCCTTTTGCTGCAGATCTCGGACCCGCACTTCGGCACCGAGCGGCCGGAGGTGGTGGAAGGTCTGCTTCGCTTGGCCCGCGCCGAGCGGCCGGATCTGGTGGTGCTCTCGGGCGACATCACCCAGCGCGCGACACGGCGCCAGTTCATGGCCGCACGTGCGTTCTGCGAGAGCCTGCGCGCGCCGGCGCTGCTGGCCTTGCCTGGCAACCACGACATCCCCTTGTTCGACATCGGCCAGCGGGTGCTGCGGCCCTATGGGCGATATCGCGCGGCGTTCGGCCCGGCCCTCGAAGGCGAATGGTCGTCGGCCGACATGCTGGTGCTCACCCTCAACACGACGCGCCCCTGGCGCCACAAGGATGGCGTGGTCTCGACGGCTCAGATCGAGCGGGTCGCGCAACGGATGGCCGCGGCCACGCCTGCGCAATGGCGGGTGGTCGTGGTGCACCAGCCGATGGCGGTGACCCGCCCGCAAGACGAACGCGACCTGATGCATGGCCACGCCCGGGCCCTGCGCCGTTGGTGCGAGGCCGGGGTGGACGTGGTGCTGGGCGGCCACATCCACCTGCCTTATGTGGTGGGCCTGCACGAGCGCGATGCGTCGTTCAGCCGCCCGATGTGGGTGGCGCAGGCAGGCACCGCCGTTTCAAGCCGCGTGAGGCATGAGGCCGGCAATTCGGTGAACCTGCTGCGCCGTGCCGCAGACGACACCGAGGGCCAGGCCCGCCGATGCCGCCTCGAACGATGGGATTGGCAGGAAGATCGCCACAGCTTCGAGCTGGCGGCCTGCCGCGAGCTGCGCGCAGGCGTTGCGCCTCAGCCCTTGGCAGACAGCGCCCGGGCGATCTGCGGCACGAGCGGCGGCCCGCCGTAGATGAAGCCGGTGTAGACCTGCACCAGGTCGGCCCCGGCGGCCACCTTCGCGCGGGCATCATCGGCGCTCATCACCCCGCCCACGCCGATGATCGGGAAGCCGCGGCCCAGCGCTGCGCGCAGCGCCTTCACCACACGGTGGCTGGCTTCGCGCACCGGCGCACCCGACAACCCGCCCGCTTCTTCGGCATGCGGCAGGCCCTTGACCGCGTCTCGGGCGATGGTCGTGTTGGTGGCGATCACGCCATCCACACCGTGGCGCTGCAGGGTGGCTGCGATCACGCCGATCTGGTCGTCATCCAGATCCGGGGCGATCTTCAGGAACATCGGCACCCGGCGCGCCTGCTGCTGCTCGAGCAAGGCCTTGCGCTCGGTCAAGGCGCCAAGCAGCGCGTCCAGCGCCTCGTCGCTTTGCAGCGCGCGCAGGTTCTTGGTGTTCGGGCTGGAAATGTTGACGGTGATGTAGTCGGCGTGCGGGAAGACGCCGGTCAGGCCGGCCAGGTAGTCATCCACCGCGTTCTCGATCGGGGTGACGGCGTTCTTGCCGATGTTCAGGCCGAGGATGCCCCCGTTCGCGCGGAAACTGCGGGCGCGCCGCACATTGGCAAGAAAGGCCTCCAGGCCTTCGTTGTTGAACCCCAGTCGGTTGATCAGCGCCTGTGCTTGAGGCAACCGGAACATGCGCGGTTTGGGGTTGCCGGGCTGTGCCTTGGGGGTCACCGTGCCCACCTCGATGAAGCCGAAGCCCATCGCCCCGAGCCCGTCGATGCAGCGGCCGTTCTTGTCCAGGCCCGCCGCCAGGCCCACGCGGTTCGGGAACTTCAGGCCGGCCACCGTGACGGGGTCGTTGACTCGGGTCTGCGACCACAGGCACTGCGCGGGGGTGTTCTGCAGCCGGGCGATCGTGCCGAGGGTCAGGTCGTGAGCCGCCTCGGGGTCGAGGCCGAACAAAAAGGGGCGGGCAAGGGCGTAGGGGACGAGAGACATGGGGCCGGATTGTCTCAGGCCGGCGGCCCCTGACGGCGCTCGGCGGCCGCGGAAGAACAGGGCAAGCCTGAGACAATCTCGCCATGACGCAAGACGAACTCAAGGCCCTGGTCGGGCAGGCCGCCCTGGCGGAAGTGGTGCCCGGCACCGTCGTGGGTGTAGGCACCGGATCGACGGTGAATTGCTTCATCGATGCACTGGCCACGATGAAGGACCAGATCGCCGGCGCCGTGTCGAGCTCGGTCAAGAGCACCGAGCGGCTTCAGGCTCACGGCATCCGCGTGCTCGACGCCAACGAGGTCGAATCGATCCCGGTCTACATCGACGGCGCCGACGAAATCGACCACCACGGGAACATGATCAAGGGTGGCGGCGCGGCGCTCACGCGGGAGAAGATCGTCGCCGACTTGGCACAGCGTTTCGTCTGCATTGCCGATGCCTCCAAGCTGGTCGACGCGCTGGGCCGGTTTCCCTTGCCCGTCGAGGTGATTCCGATGGCGGCGGCCCAAGTGGCGCGTCGCTTTGGCCAGGCCTACGGCGGTGACGCCCGCGTGCGCGAAGGCGTGGTCACCGACAACGGCAACCTGCTCCTCGACGTGCGCGGCCTGTCGATCACCGACCCGGCAGCGATGGAGGCCGAAGTGAACCAATGGCCGGGCGTGGTGACCGTTGGCGTCTTCGCCCGCCACAAGGCGCGGGTGTGCTTGCTGGGCACGCCCGAGGGTGTGAAGACCTTGCGATTCTGAGCATCGCCGTGGGCGTTGCGGTGATGCCATCGCAACGCTGGGTGTATCGTTGGTGCCAAGGGGGTCCGGCCTGTCGGGTCGCCGCCCGCCTCTCACAGCTGACCTGGATGAAGCAAAGGAGGGTCCGTGCCCACGCCGAACTACGCCTACGAAAAGCGCCAGCGCGAACTGGCAAAGAAGCGCAAGAAAGAAGAGAAAGCGGCTCGCAAGGCCCATGGTGGCCGAGACGACGAGCCTGAGGCGGGTGCCGAGCCGCCAGAGGGGCAGCCGGGCCCAGCCGACGCGCCCACGTCCGAACCCCCTGCCGCGGGTTGAACTTCGAGCCGCAGAGGCGGGCTGGCCGGCGCGGCTGGCGTGGCCTCGATCCGCGCGACGCAGCGGCGGTGTGTGCCTGGAGCCGGCGTGCGCGTTCAGGCTCGGCGCACGCGGCGTGACAGAAAGCGCGCCGGGTCGACCGCATCCATCAGGCTGCCCGGCACCGGCAGCGGCGCGCCCGTGATGAGCGCCGCCAACACCTCGCCCAACAGTGGCGCCCAGCTGATGCCCCGTGAGCCGAGCGCGCTCAACACGTACAGGCCCGTCACACGCGGCACGTGGCGCGGTTGTTCGAGCCGATAGGCCCCTTGAAGGGTGGCCGAGGGCACCGGTACACCACCCACCACGGGCAGCCGGTCGTCACAGCCAAGGCGCCACGCGACCCGGCCACCCAGCGTCGCGGCGTCTGCAGCGAACCATGATTCAGGCACCTGCACCGCCTGGCCCGTCAGTGCGCTGAGGTGGGCCAGGTTGGCACGGTGGTCGGCCTCGCGGAGCTCGGCGCCTTCGTCATCCACCTGCGACGTGGCGCCACACAACAGCCCGCCTCCGATGTCAGGCGGCAAGGTGATGACGTAGCCGCCGCTGGCCAGCGGGAGCCTGGGTTGCGGCAGCGCCTTGGCAGCGGCGGGGTTTACCACCGTGAGTTGGCCGCGGGTGTGCCGCCAGGGCCAGCTCGCCGCATCGCTGTGCGGCTGCAGCAGGGCCGGCGTGGCGCGGGCGGCGGCGATCACCACGACGTCGGCTTCCGCGAGCAAGTGACCGTCGTCGGAGAACGCCCGCCAAAGGCCTTCGGCCGATCGCTCGACACGCGCCGCGGCCGACAGCCGTTTCACCTGGATGTTCGAGGCGTCGAGCCAGTGGCGGATCAGACGGGCGGGTTGCAGCCAACCACCGCCGGGAAATAGCCAGGCATTGCCCGCCACGGCGCAGCCCGACAGTTGGGCGGCTTGGAGGTCGGTGGTGGGCTCGGCATAGCGGCTCGGAAGTCCCCATTGGCTGGCCATGCGCTGCAGCGCTTCGATGGGCTCGCCGGTGGTCCCACGCAGCAAGCCGTCGACCCGGCCCGGCACGGTGCCCGAAGCCACCAGGGGGCGGTAGATCTGTTCGGCCCGCAAGGCAGCTGCCCGCAACCACTGGGCGTGGGCCCCGTCGTGCGCATGCACCACGCCATGGAACAGCCCGGCGGGATTGCCTGACGCACCTGTGGCCACCTCCTCGGCGGCTTCGAGCACGGTGACGCTCAGGCCCTGGCGCTGCAGGGCCCAGGCGGCTGCGGCGCCGCCCAGCCCCGCGCCGACGACCAACGCGTGGCGTGCGCCGGGCAAGGGCCGGCGTCCGGCCGGCGCACCATGCCGGTGTGCGGCGGCTTCGTCCCGGAGGCGGGCCACGGTCATGTCTCGTTTGCCGGCGAACCCCGGCGCGCGTTGGGCATGAAAGCCCGCGCCACTCAGTGCATCGCGCACGCTGCGCGCGGCGCTCCAGGTGGCGGCCGTGGCGCCCGGGGCCGCGAGGCGGGCCAGAGCGCGCAAGGCGTGTGCATCCCACATGGGTGCGTTGCGCGCGGGCGCGAATCCGTCGAGATAGATGGCGTCGGCCTGGGCTTGCAACTCGGGCAGCCAATCGGCCAGGTCGCCCAGCGCCAACAGCAGCCGCACTCGCCCCTGCTCGAACTCCAGGGTGTGCAGGCCGTGGGTGGCGGCAGGCCAGGCGCCGTGCAGCAAGGCGGCGAGCGCGGGCTCGGGCGAATGGGTGTGAGCGCGCCCCAGATCATCGAGGGTCGGCGGGTGCTTCTCGATCGACACGAACACCAGCTGGTCCGGCCGCTGGTCGTCGCTTCGCCAGGCTGACCAGGTGGCGAGGAAGTTGTTGCCAAGACCGAAGCCGGTTTCCAGAATGACAAAACGGCGGCGGCCCTGCCAACGGGCGGGCAGGCCGTTGCCGGCCAGAAAGACTTGCCGGGCCTGCTCGAATGCGCCGGCGCGGGCGTGGTAGACATCGCCAAACGCCGGCGCGAACGGGACGCCGTCGTCGAACGTGATCTGCGCAGGAACGATCGGTTCGGTCTTCATCGGTGAATGAAAAAAGCCGGCGCAGAGGCCGGCTTCGTCAGGCGAGCTGGGTGCCTGGCACTCAGACGCGCTTGCGGTATTCGTGCGTGCGGGTGTCGATTTCGATCTTGTCGCCGTTTTCCACGAAGATGGGCACCGAGATCTCGAAGCCCGTGCCCACCAGCTTGGCCGGCTTCAGCACCTTGCCCGAGGTGTCGCCCTTGACGGCGGGGTCGGTCGTGATTTCGCGAACGACAGTGGTCGGCAGTTCGACCGAGATGGCCTTGCCTTCGTAGAACACCACTTCGACGGCCATGCCGTCTTCGAGGTAGTTGATCGCGTCGCCCATGTTCTCGGCCTCGACCTCGAACTGGTTGTATTCGGCGTCCATGAACGCATACATCGGGTCGGCGAAGTAGGAGTAGGTGCACTCCTTCTTGTCGAGGATGATCTGCTCCATCTTGTCATCGGCCTTGAACACGGTTTCCGCGCCGAAGCCGCTGAGCAGGCTCTTCATCTTGATGCGCACGGTGGCCGCGCCGCGGCCGCCACGGCTGTATTCGGTCTTGAGGACGACCATCGGGTCCTTGCCCTGCATGATCACGTTGCCGGCGCGGATTTCCTGTGCGAGTTTCATGGTGAATTTCCGAAGAGTCGGGAAAGTGGGCTGCGACTGATGGCGGCTGCCGGGTGATTCAGTGCGCGGCGGTTGAGCGGCCGGCGGGTCAAGCCTCGGGTCGACTTGAGTCGATGACACCGTCGCCAGCCCTCACGCTCGCACTCGCGACACCGAAGGGTTCGTCTTGAGCGAGCCGCCTGCCCGTTGCGCCTCACGTGCTGGACGTGAAGGCGTTGCCGCGGTGCAAAGGCGCTGAGTGGGGGCTTGGGCGGCCATCTCAAATCTGCGAGGCGGGGCCGGCCGAAATCCGCAAAGCCTTGAATTTTAACGCTTTTCAGTGACGAATTCCAGCAACTGGGTGCACAGGTCGGTTTGCCCGAGCAGGGTGTCACGCCAAGCCACCGAATGGCCCTGCCAACGGGCCAGGTCGGGCAGCGAGGCGGGCAGCACCGGATCCGCGGCATTCCAGGCGTGCATCCAGGCCCGCACGGGCCCGGCCAGAGGCACCGCTGCGGCGGCCAGGTACCTGTCGAGAAACGCGTCAAGCTTGACGATGTGCGCGCCGTCGTCTTGGGGGTAGATGTTCCAGACGAACGGGCGGCCCGCCCACTGGGCACGGACGAACGAGTCTTCTCCGCGGACGACGTTCAGATCACAGGCCCACAGCAGGTGGTCGTAGTCGGGCTGGCTGAGCCAGGGCAGGGCCCGGATGCGGCACGTGCCGGGTACGCCCTGCGCCTGCGCAGCCTTTGTCAGGCGGGCCGCGTGGCCTGGTGTGGCGAGCAGCAAGGTGGGGATGTCGCCCAGCCTTTCGAGCCACGAGGCGACCGGCGCCGCGGCATAGCAGAACAGGCTGACCAATCGCTCCCCGGGGCGCCGTTCCACGCCCAGGCCGGCAAGCCATGCCTTGGCATCGAATCGGGCTTGCCGAGCCAGCAGGCCCGGCTCACGCAGCAACCCACCGGTGGCCGATGTGAAGCCGGGGTAGAAGAACCACTTGGTCAGGCCTGCGCCGGGGCCGTTGAACTGGGGCGAGGGCAGCCGATGGCTGCGCTCGACGTAGTCTTCGGCGCTCAGGTACTCCAGGTTGATCCACACCGGTGGCCGTGACGGCGCCGTGCGGCTGGCCATGGCGCGGACGAAGGCCTCTGGCGGGTCGCAGCCGAACGCCTCGACGACCACGTCGCCGGGCTCCAGGATCGGGCAGTCGCTCGACCAGTGGATCACCTCGATACCCGGCAGCCCCTGCGGTGCCAGCCAGGCCAGTGCCGTCGCGTCATCGACCCACAGGCGCACGCGATGGCCTCGTGACGCCAGATCAGCCGCGAGCCGCCAGCACACGCCGATGTCGCCGAAGTTGTCGACCACACGGCAAAAGAGATCCCAGCGCAAGCCGGACGGTGATGCAGACAGCATCGCGACATTATCGAAGCGCCCACTGCACAATCGCGCTCCGATGAGCGATCCCCACCACCCTTCGACGCCAGACTCCCAGCCTGATGTGCCCGAGCCCTTGCAGGCAGAGGCGGAGTCCGCGGCGCAGAGCACCCACACGGCCGAAGCGATGGCCATGGCGCGCGAGCGGGTGCTCGCCGAGGTGGCCGCGCTGCCCGGCTTGCCCGGCGTCTACCGCTACTTCGACATCAACGGCCAGGTGCTGTATGTGGGCAAGGCGCGCGACCTGAAAAAGCGCGTGTCGAGCTACTTCCAGAAAGACTTGGGCGGCACCCGCATTGGCGTGATGGTGTCGCGCATCGCGCGCCTCGAAACGACGGTCGTACGCACTGAAGCTGAAGCGCTGCTGCTGGAAAACAACCTGATCAAGACGTTGAACCCGAAGTTCAACATCCTGTTCAGGGACGACAAGAGCTACCCCTACCTCAAGCTGGTCTCACACGGCTTCCCGCGCGTGGCCTACTACCGCGGCGCGGTGGACCGCAAGCATCGCTACTTCGGCCCCTACCCGGGGGCTTGGGCGGTGAAAGAGACGATCCAGCTGATCCAAAAGGTGTTTCGTCTGCGCACCTGTGAAGACACGGTCTTCAACAACCGGTCTCGCCCCTGTCTGCTGTACCAGATCCGGCGTTGCTCCGGCCCCTGTGTCGGCTTTATCTCTGCGGAAGACTATGCCCGCGACGTGCGCGACACCGAGCGTTTTCTGTTGGGTGAGCAGCAGCAGGTGGTGGATGAGCTTCAGGCCCAGATGATGGCCCATGCCGAGGTGCTCGAATTCGAGAAGGCGGCCGAGTTGCGCAACCGCATCTCGGCGCTGGCGCGGGTGCTGCACCAGCAGTCGATGGACGAGAGCAGCCTGTCGGCCGCCGGCAGGGAGGTGGACATCCTCGCCGTGAAGGTCGCCGGTGGTCGCGCGTGCGTGAACCTGGCCATGGTGCGCGGCGGTCGCCATCTCGGTGATCGAGCCTTCTTCCCGACGCATGTGGACGATGCCACCGCATTGGCGGCCGACGAATCCAGCGCACTGGCCGAAGGCGATGCGGTCGAACCTCTGAATGCAGAGCAGCAACTGGCTGTGGCCGAACAGCAGGTGCTGCAAGCCTTCATGGCACAGCACTATCTTCACAGCACGCCGCCGCCGGTGTTGGTGGTGAGCCATGCCGTGGACAAGGCGCTGCTCGCGGCACTGAGCGCCCAGACGGGCGTCAAGATGGTGGCGTTGCATCAACCGCGCGAGCAACGCCGCATCTGGCTCGATATGGCGATCAAGGGATGTGAGCTGGCGCTCGCCCGGCTGCTGGCCGAAGAGGGATCGCAACGCGAGCGCACCCGTGCGCTGGTGGATGCGCTCGACCTGGCGATCGACAACCTGGACACATTCCGTGTCGAATGTTTCGACATCAGCCACACGGCGGGCGAGGCCACCCAGGCAAGCTGCGTGGTGTATGAAGACCATCGCATGCAGAACGCGCAGTACCGGCGATTCAACATCGAAGGCGTGACCGGCGGCGACGACTACGCCGCCATGCGGCAGGTGCTGACGCGTCGCTACGCCAAGCTGGCGGAGTTGGTGTCGAGCGACGGCCCGGCATCGGTGGCGCCGGGTTCGAAGGCGCGCCTGCCTGATCTCGTGCTGGTCGACGGCGGTCGTGGCCAGGTGACCATGGCACGCGAGGTCTTCAGCGAGCTGGGGCTCGATTTGTCGTTGATCGCGGGCGTCGAGAAAGGCGAGGGCCGCAAGGTCGGCCTGGAAGAGCTGGTGTTCGCCGATGGGCGAGACAAGCTCGCGCTGCCGCCGGATTCCGCGGCGCTCATGCTCATCGCCCAGATCCGTGACGAGGCGCATCGCTTCGCGATCACCGGCATGCGCGCCAAGCGTGCCAGTGTTCGCACCGGAGGCAGCCGGCTCGAAGACATTCCCGGCGTCGGCCCGAAGAAACGGGCGAAACTGTTACAGCGTTTTGGCGGAGTCCGCGGCGTGACGGCTGCGAGCGTTGATGACCTGGCCAGCGTGGAAGGCATCTCGAAAGAATTGGCAGAGGACATCTACCGTGCGTTGCACTGATCACGAAGACACCCACATTTCCCAGCAGCCCATCGCGCCCGAGCGTCGAGCCTCTTTGGCGTACCTGTTCAGCATCACCGCCCCGGCGGCGTGGTTGGCGGCTTGTTCCAGCCCGATGCCGGCGCCGGCTCCGCCGCCCGTGACGCCACGATTCGTTCCGCCGGCACCTGCACCCAAACCTGCGGCGAACGCGGCCCGCTCGTGGGACGAATACCGCCAGCGTGCTGCGCAGAAACTGGTGGCGGCCAACCCCGACATCACCTACACCGGCAGCGTGCCCGAACCGCTGCTCGCGATCCCGGTGCTGTCGATCGAGCTTCACAGCGATGGCAGCATCTCGAAGATCGAGGTGATGCGCTACCCCTCGCAGGCCAAGGACACGACCCAGATCGCGATCGATGCGGTCAAGCGTGCGGCACCGTTCGGTGATGTGTCTCGCCTGCCCAAGCCGTGGAAGTACGTGGAGACCTTTCTCTTCGACGACAACCGCAAGTTCAAGCCGGTCACGCTGGACCGCTGAACTGCGGCCGCCGAAACCGGGCGGCCGAAGCGGGGTGGTCGAATCGGGTTGTCGATAGCGTGCAGAATGCGCCTATGTTTTTCACCATCCCGACACTGTTGACCTGGGCACGAATCGTGGCGATCCCGTTGATCGTTGCGGTGTTCTACCTGCCCATGTCCGACCCGCTGCGCAACCTGGCAGCGACCGTGATGTTCGTGGTGTTCGCGCTCACCGATTGGCTCGATGGCTACCTGGCACGCAAGCTCAACCAGAGTTCCGCGTTTGGCGCGTTTCTCGATCCCGTCGCCGACAAGTTCCTCGTCTGCGCCTCGCTGATCGTGCTGGTGCAACTGCACCGCGTGCACGCGCTGATCGCGCTCGTCATCATCGGTCGTGAGATCGCGATCTCTTCGCTGCGCGAGTGGATGGCGCAGATCGGCGCGTCGCGCAGCGTGGCGGTGCACATGCTCGGCAAAGTCAAGACCACGGTTCAAATGGTGGCGATTCCGTTCCTGCTGTACGACGGCACGTTGTTCGGCCTGATCGACACCAAGCTGTGGGGCACCGGGCTCATTGTCGCGGCCACGGTGCTGACCATTTGGTCAATGGTGTACTACCTGCAAAAAGCGCTACCGGAAATTCGTGCCAAGGCCCGTTGACCGAGGTCACTCGCACGCTGCGGCGGGCCCGGCGGCAGGGGCGGCGAAGCACCACTTTTGTGACGTCGCAAAAACCGCATGTCACGGTGCTCACGGCGCTGAACGGCTTGGGGTTTACACATAGAATCCGCTTCCGCGCTTGACACCGTCGGGACCCAAGGCTGTAATGATTTTTCGCCTGCGACTCAGGCCTTTGCCCCTCGCAGCGCGCCGCGATGGCACATCGCACCAGGTCACTTTTCGGGCGCTTGAACTTCAAGCCGAGCCACACCATTTCCAGACCGTCGAGAGAGGGGTACCTACGTGAACAAATCCGAGTTGATCGAACACATTGCACGCCAGGCTGACATCTCCAAGGCTGCTGCGACCCGCGCGCTGGAAGCCGTCATCGGTGGCGTGAAAACCACCCTGAAAAAGGGCGGCAGTGTGTCGATCGTGGGTTTCGGCACCTTTGCCGTCACCAAGCGCGCGGCGCGCACGGGGCGCAATCCCCGTACGGGCACCGCGATCAAGATCAAGTCGGCTAAAGTGCCGAAGTTCCGTCCGGGCAAGGGCCTGAAGGACGCGCTGAACTGATTCTGTGGGTGCTTAGCTCAGTTGGTAGAGCGGCGCCCTTACAAGGCGTAGGTCGGGGGTTCGAACCCCTCAGCACCCACCACCCCACACATCGGCAGCCGCCCTCGGGCATTGATTAGAATCCCGCGCGGCGTACGCAGACCGATGACGACAAGGCGAACTCCGGTTCGCCTTTTTCGTTTCCCTATGCCCCCAGGTTCTGAGACCTCCTCGGGGCGGCCCGTTGATTGCGCAGCACCTTCTTACAAGGCTGAGTTTCATGTTCGATTTCGTTCGTTCGCACACCAAGCTGCTGCAGTTCATTCTGGTGCTGCTGATCTTCCCGTCCTTCGTGTTCTTCGGAATCCAGGGCTACTCCAGCTTCACCGACGCCAGCAACGCGGCGGTGGCCAAGGTCGGGGGCGGCGAGATCAAGCAGTCCGAGCTGGACCAGGCTCACAAAGAGCAGGTGATGCGCATGCAGCAGCAGATGCCCAACGTCGATACCAAGATGTTCGACACGCCCGAGATGAAGAGCCGCACGCTCGATTCGCTGGTGCGCGAACGTGTGCTGCGCACGGCGGTGGTGAAGGAGAACCTGCTGATCTCGAACGATCGACTCGAGCGCTTGTTCAAGACCGACCCGCAGTTCGCCTCCATCCGTATGCCCGATGGCCGCATCAACCGCGACTTCCTGTCGGCCCGCGGCATGACGGTGGAAGGGTTCGAGCAGCAACTGCGTGACGACCTGGCCAAGCGACAGGTGCTCGAAGGTGTGTCGTCCTCTGTGCTGCCCGGCCAGGCCGCTGTGGGCTCGGCCGCTTCGGCGCTGCTGGAGCAACGCGAAGTCCAGGTGCAGGCCTTCTTTGCCCGCGAACTCGAAAAGACCCTGAACCCCACCGACGCCGAGCTCGAGGCCTACTACAAGGATCACCAGTCTCAGTTCCGCAGCCAGGAAGAAGCGCGCATCGAGTATGTGGTGCTCGACCTTGATGCCCTGAAGAAGCAGGTGGTGCTGGGCGAAGACGATCTGAAGGCCTACTACAAGAACAACCTGCAGCGCTATTCGACGCCCGAAGAGCGGCACGCCGCGCACATCCTGATCAACGCGCCCGAAAGCATGGCAGCGGCTGAGCGTGAAAAGGCCAAGGCCAAAGCCGAAGCCTTGCTGGCCGAGGCGCGCAAGAACCCGGCTGGCTTTGCTGAGCTGGCCAAGAAGAACTCTGACGACAAGGGCTCGGCCGCCAACGGGGGCGACCTCGACTTCTTCGGCCGTGGCGCGATGGTCAAGCCGTTTGAAGACGCCGCGTTCTCGATGAAGCCGGGCGAGATCAGCAACCTGGTCGAGTCCGAGTTCGGCTACCACATCATCAAGCTGCTGGAAGCGCGTGGCGGTGAGGCCAAGCCCTTCGAGGCCGTGCGCCAACAGATCGTCGATGAGCAGAGCAAGCCCAAAGCGCAAGAGCTGTATGCCGCCAGCGCCGAGCAGTTCACCAACATGGTGTACGAACAGTCGGACAGCCTTCAGCCTGTGATCGACAAGCTCAAGCTTGTCAAGGCCGAGGCCACCGTGCAGCGCAACCCGAAGCCGGGTGCCACCGGGCCGCTCGCGTCGCCGAAGCTGCTGGAGAAGGTGTTCTCGACGGATGCGGTGCAGAACAAGCGCAACACCGATGCCGTCGAAACTGGTACCAACCAACTGGTGTCGGCCCGCGTCATCGAGCACAAGCCGGAGCGTGTGCTGCCGTTGGCTGAAGTGCGTGAGCGCGTGCTGGCCGCCGTCAAGGCGCAGCAGGCTTCGGCCCTGGCCAAGAAAGAGGGCGAGGCCCGGGTCGCTGCGCTGAAAAAGAGCCCCGAAGAGGCGATGTCGCAGCCCGCCATCGTGGTGTCTCGCACCGATCCCAAGCAACAGCCTCGCCCGGTTGTTGAAGCGGTGCTGCGCGCCGACATCAGCAAGGGCCCTGCGGTGCTGGGCGTGGACCTGGGTGACCAGGGCTACGTGGTGGCCCGCGTGGCCAAGCGCGTCGACCGCGAAGCGACCGATCCGCGCAACGAGGATGCCAAGTCATTCGTGGCGCAGGCTCTGGCCGCAGCGGAATCCGAGGCCTACTACGACGCGCTGAAGCGCCGCTACAAGGTCAAGATCGAAAAGCCGGTCGTCACCGCCGAAGCAGCTTCTGCTGCAACGAAGTAACCCAGGCCACAGAAGTCAGGCTATAATCTTTGGCTTACCGGTGGTGGCTGTAGCTCAGTTGGTAGAGTCCCAGATTGTGATTCTGGTTGTCGTGGGTTCGAGTCCCATCAGCCACCCCACCTAACAGCATGAAACGCGGGCACCTCAGGTGCCCGTTTTTCTTGGTGGGCCGCCTTCGGTGCCTCGGTTGCTGTCAGCGCATCGCGGCGGCAGGTCTTCACTCCCTGAAGGCTGATGAAGGTGCAGGCGGTGTGCCCCGCACCGCGGTCGCAGACGCTTCGCGTCTTCAGTTTCGACTGCGCATTTCCATCGCCTGTTGCGATCCCCTGTACGGCGCCTCCCCATTCGTGTCCCCCTTGGCAAGGCCTGCCTGCCGCGGGCAAGATCGCGCCGCCGCCAATGGTTGGCGGAAGAAGGGGACCAGATTGAAGTTCACGCAGGATGCATTGCTGGGTGCGGCGGCCACCATCGTGGCGGCCCGGTTGCAAGCGCAGGCTTTGAGCAAGTCGGCACCCGCGGCCGATGCCGAGAGCAGTGTGAGTCACATGTTGCTTCAGGCGATGACTGAAGTGCTCGCCAGCACCGAGCTGATGGAAGAGCACGCCAAGAACAACCTCGATCTCTGGGCCCGCGTGGGCACCGAGTAGCCGGGCCAGGCCTCTTGCCGACGGGTGCGCGGCAAGGGGCCGCGCCTGGCAGTACCCAGCCCCACGCCGGCCCGATCTCGATCGGGCCGGCCTGTATGGAGGGCCTGCGGTCCTCTTCGATCGGGCATGACGTGCCCGGTGTCGCTTTGCGGCGCATTCGAGTCGGGCCATACCCACCGCGTTGACAGGGCTCGGCTCGGCCACGCAGAATGCGCGCCTGCTCCGGGGTGCACGCATGGTGCGTGCTGAGACGGTTGATCCGAACCCGCGAACTTGAACCGGTTAGTACCGGCGTAAGAAGAGCCGTTGATCCTTGAGGCCCAGGGCACCGCTGCGCGCGGTGTGCGGGCTGCGGGGCGCACCTTCGGAGCAGCCATTCGATTGCCGCGAAGGACTGCCGATGAACGCCCCAGAACGCCTCGAAGAGCTGCTGTCGCTGACACGTGCTCCGTTCCCAGCCTCCCGCAAGATTCACCTCACTGGTTCGCGTGAAGACCTGCGTGTGCCCTTGCGCGAGGTGAGCCTCACCAATGGCGAGACGGTGACGCTCTACGACACGTCGGGCCCGTACACCGACCCTTTTGTCGCCATCGATGTCCGCCGCGGATTGCCCGCATCGCGTTCGCCGTGGATCGGCGAACGTGGTGACACCGAGCCTTACCCTGGTCGCGCGCATCAGGCGCTGGACGACGGCGCCCGCCACGTGGATCGGGCGGCAGACACGCTCGCTGCCCTGCGGGCCGAGGCCGCAGCGCTGCAACGCCCACCCAGGCGTGCGAAGCAGGGGGCCAACGTCACACAGATGCACTACGCACGTCGAGGCATCGTGACGCCGGAGATGGAGTTCGTCGCGCTGCGCGAGAACGGCCGCCGTGAGTGGATGGCGCAGTACCTGGCCGACGCGAAGCGCGAGCAGCGTCGTGCAGGCCACGGTATGGGGGCGATGCTGCCGCGTGGGCCCATCACCCCCGAGTTCGTGCGCGACGAGGTCGCGCGGGGGCGCGCGATCATCCCGGCGAACATCAATCACCCCGAGATCGAGCCGATGGCGATCGGCCGCAACTTCCTGGTGAAGATCAACGCCAACATCGGCAACTCGGCGGTCACCTCCAGCATCGAGGAAGAGGTGGAGAAGCTGGTCTGGGCGATCCGCTGGGGCGCCGACACGGTGATGGATCTGTCCACCGGCCGCCACATTCACACCACGCGCGACTGGATCGTGCGCAACTCGCCGGTGCCCATCGGCACGGTGCCGATCTACCAGGCCCTGGAGAAGGTCGGGGGCGTCGCCGAAGAGCTGACCTGGGCCATCTTCCGCGACACCTTGATCGAGCAGGCCGAGCAGGGGGTCGACTACTTCACCATCCATGCGGGCGTGCGCCTGCCGTTCATCCACCTCACCGCAGACCGGGTCACCGGCATCGTCTCGCGGGGGGGCTCGATCATGGCGAAGTGGTGCATCGCCCACCACCAGGAGAGCTTCCTTTACACGCACTTCGAAGAGATCTGCGAGATCATGAAGGCGTACGACGTGAGCTTCTCGCTCGGAGATGGCCTGCGCCCAGGCTGTGCTTCTGATGCGAACGACGAGGCCCAGTTCGCCGAGCTGCGCACCCTGGGTGAGCTGACGCAGATCGCCTGGAAGCACGACGTGCAGACGATGATCGAAGGCCCGGGCCATGTGCCGATGCACATGATCCAGGCCAACATGGACGAGCAGCTCAAGCACTGCCACGAAGCGCCGTTCTACACCCTGGGCCCGTTGACGATCGACATCGCGCCGGGCTACGACCACATCGCCAGCGCCATCGGGGCCGCGATGATCGGCTGGATGGGCACGGCGATGCTGTGCTACGTGACGCCGAAGGAGCATCTGGGCCTGCCGGATCGAGACGACGTCAAGCAGGGCATCATCGCCTACAAGATCGCCGCGCATGCGGCCGATGTCGCCAAGGGCCACCCCGGCTCGCGTGCACGTGACGATGCGCTCTCGAAGGCCCGCTTCGAGTTCCGCTGGACAGACCAGTTCAACCTCAGCCTCGACCCCGACACGGCCCGCGACTTCCACGACGAAACGCTGCCCAAGGACAGCAGCAAGGTGGCGCACTTCTGCTCGATGTGTGGCCCCAAGTTCTGCTCGATGAAGATCACGCAGGAGGTGCGCGACTATGCGGCCACGCTGGGCGTGAACGAGGCCGACGCGTTGCGCCAGGGCATGGCGGAGAAGTCCGGTCAGTTCCGGGCCGGCGGTGGCGAGATTTACATCCCGCTGCACCCTGACACCGCATCCCACGACAAGGCCTGACGCGATGGCCGTGACCTTGCAAGTGGGCGTGGCCGGTGCCGGCCTGCTGGGCCGGTTGGTGGCGTGGCGCCTGGCCCGAAAAGGCCACCGGGTGAGCGTGTTCGACCCCGCCGCCGGGCCGGAGCCCACCTTCGATGGTGCGGGCGCCGCCGCCTTCACTGCCGCCGGCCTGCTCAGCCCGCTGGCCGAGCGTGATGTGGCCAGCGACCGGGTGGCCCACCTGGGTTGGCGATCGATCATGCTGTGGCGCGGCATCGTGCAGGCGCTGCCACGCGCGCCACACTTTTCTGAACGCGGCAGTTTGCTGGTGGTTCACCGGGGCGACCTCGCCACCGCGCAGCGCACGCTGGCCCGATTGCCCGCCCCCGGCAGCGGGCCCAACGCGCCAGTGGTGTTGACTGGCGACAAGCTGGCGGCGGTCGAGCCGGCGCTTCGGGGTGTCTCCCACGCATGGCTGTTGCCGGGCGAGGCGCAGATCGACACGGTGCAGGCCATGCGCGCGCTGCACGACGACGCGTCCTCCGTCCATTGGCACTGGGGTGAGCGTGTGATCGGTGCGTCGCCTGGCGAGTTGCGCCTGGGTGACGGCAGTCGCCGTTGCTTCGATCTGGTCTTCGATCTGCGCGGCCTGGGGGCCCGGCCCGAGCTGCCCTTGCGTGGCGTGCGGGGTGAGACGGTGTGGCTGCGCTGCCCGGGCCATGGCCTCACCCGGCCACTGCGGCTGGTGCATCCGCGCCACCGCATCTACATGGCGCCTCGCCCTGGCGACACGCTGGTGATCGGCGCCAGCGAGGTCGAAAGCGAAGACCGCAGCGAGGTCTCGCTCAAGAGCGCGGTCGAGTTGATGTCGGCTGCTCAGAGCGTGATGCCGATCCTGCAGGAGGCTCGCATCCTGCGGCTTGATCGCAACCTGCGGCCCGCGCTGCCCGACCACGAGCCCCACCTCGACACCCAGCCGGGCCTGACGCGGATCAATGGCCTGTTTCGCCACGGCTGGCTGGTGGCGCCCGCCTTGGTGGATGACGCACTGCGTTCGGTGGAGCTGGCATGACGCCGCAGAGCTTCGGCGGCGAGGCGCCTGTCCTCGTCAATGGCCAGCCGGTCGAGGGCGCGGAAGGCGCCACGCTGGCCGACCTGCTGGCGCGCCTGGGCCAGCCGGCCGATGCCGTGGCCACAGCCCTGAACGGGCAGTTCGTGCCGCGCGCTGCGCGGGGTGAAGTCGGGCTCAGCCGTGGTGACCAGGTCACCGTGTTCAAGGCCATCGTCGGAGGTTGATGCGATGCCATTCGAGACATCCACCTGGTCGCTGTATGGCGACTTGCTGCACAGCCGCTTCCTGATCGGCAGCGCCGGCTATCCATCGCCCCAGGTGCTGCGAGATTCGATCGCGGCCGCCGGCTCGCAGGTGGTGACGGTCGGCCTGAAGCGCTCGTTGGCTGGTGGTGCGGGCGACAACGGCTTCGTCGACATCATCCGCGCCAGCGGAGCGCGGCTGCTGCCGAACACGGCCGGTTGCCGCAGCGCACGCGAGGCCGTGATGCTCGCGCACATGGCCCGCGAGCTGTTCGGCACGCGCTGGATCAAGCTCGAAGTCACTGGCGACGACCACACCCTGCAGCCCGACCCCTGGGAGCTGCTGGAAGCCGCCACCCAACTGGTGCGCGATGGTTTCCAGGTCTTTCCTTACTGCACGGACGATCTGGTGACCTGCCGGCGTCTGCTGGATGCAGGGTGCGAGCTCTTGATGCCCTGGGGCGCGCCGATCGGCTCGGGGCAGGGGCTGCTGAATCCATTCGCATTGCGCACGCTGCGTGAGCGGCTGCCCGGTGTGCCGCTGATCGTCGATGCCGGCATCGGCGCGCCGCACCATGCCGCACACGCCATGGAGCTGGGCTTCGATGGTGTGCTGTTGAACTCGGCGGTGGCCCAGGCCCGCGAGCCGGCGCGCATGGCGGCGGCCTTCGCCCACGCGATCCGGGGCGGGCGTCTGGGCTACGAGTCCGGCTTGATGGCGCCCCAGGACATGGCGGTGCCCAGCACCCCCGTGGCCGATGGGCCCTTGCTGATCGGATGAGAGGTCGAGGGCCCATGACCGCCTCACGCCCACAAGTTCACATCGCTCAACGGCTTGTTGCAAGCCGTCGAGGGCATTCCCTCCAGTTTGGCGGGCAAGGGTCGACAACGAACGGATCAGCCCGTTTCCGGTCGTCCCATGCCGCCTTCTTCCCCCAGCCCCGCCCCGACCACCCGTGTGATGTCGGGCGGCATGTCGCGTGGGGCGTTCTGGTTGATGCTGCGCAGGCTGGCCTTGTTCGCAGCATCGGCCGAGCTGGTGTACCTGGCGGTGTTCCTGGCGCTCGGAATGCCGGCGATGGCGCTCGCCTGTGCGGTGGGCTCGGCCACTTACGTGGTCGCGTATGTCTTGATGGGCTTGCGGTGGAACCACACCGCCGTGGTGCTGATGTGGGCCGAGGTGCTGACGCAGGCCGGCGTCTGCACGGTGCTGCTCGGATGGGCCAGCGGAGGGCATTACTTCCTGCTGGTGTTTCTGCCGGCGGTGGCGGTCAGCCGATCCCCGCGGCGCGCCCTGGCAGCGCTGATCTTTCTTTTGGCCGCCTACCTGTGTCTCGATGTGCTCGCCCACCGTGCGGCACCGGCCTATGCATTGAGCCCGGCCTCGCTGACCACCCTGCGTTGGCTCAGCATCGTGGTGGTGTTCGGCATGTTCACCTACACCGCGCGGTTCTACACCCGGCGGGTGCAGGACGCAGAAGAGCAGCTCTACGACATGGCCACCACCGACTCGCTCACCGGCCTGTGGAACCGGCGGCAGTTCCTGCAGCTCACCCATGCCGAGATCGACCGGGCCCGCCGGCACGGCACGCCGCTCGCACTGGTGCTGGCCGACATCGATCACTTCAAGCTCGTCAACGATCAGCACGGCCACGATACGGGCGACCAGGTCATCCGCCATGTGGCGGGGCTCATGCGCGGCCAGGCGCGTGGGGGCGATCTCATGGGCCGCTGGGGCGGCGAGGAGTTCGTGGCCCTGCTGCCGATGACCGACGGCACCGGTGCTCTCGAGTGGAGCGAGCGCGTGCGCAGCCGGGTCGAGCAGACGCCCTGCCGGCCCGACGGCCAGGCCGTGGAGGTGACGCTGTCGCTCGGTGTGTGCGAGCTGCTGGCTGGCCAGACGCTCGACCACGCGTTCAAGAATGCCGACGCGGCGCTTTATGCGGCCAAGAACGCCGGCCGCAATCGGGTGTGCGTGGCGCCCGCCGCATTGCCGGCTCAGCCGCCTGCGGCAGAGGTGCACCGCCAAGCGGCGGCCGCCCCGGGCGACCCGCGACCCGCGCCCTCCATCGCCGGCTGATTTCCTGTTTGATCCGCCGGGCCCCGGCTGCGGGGCATCGGCCCTGCGTTCGTGCGCCTGGCTTGTCCGTACGAACACCATGACACTTCCTCTCATCTGGAGCATCGCCGGCACCGATTCGGGTGGCGGCGCCGGCCTGGCGGCAGACCAGCGCGCCGCCGAAGCCTTCGGCGTTCACCTGTGCCCGGTGGTCTCTGCAGTCACCGCGCAGAACAGCATGGCCGTCACCTCGGTGCGGCCGGTCCCGGCCGATTGGCTCGATGCGCAGTTGGCCGCGTTGGCCGCCGATATGCCGCCTCGCGCCATCAAATGCGGCCTGCTGGGCAATGTCGACAACCTGCGGGTGCTGGTGCGCTGGCTCGATCAACTGCGGGCTGACCATGGGCCCATTCCCCTGATCGTCGACCCGGTGCTGGGCGCGTCCACGGGCCGTTCGTTTGCCAACGACGCGATGCTGGCCGCCTACCGGCACGAGCTGCTGCCGCGCACCACGCTGCTCACGCCCAACCGCCGCGAGGCCGCGCTGCTGCTGGGGGGCGTGCCCGACGAAGGGGGGCATGCAGCATGGCCTGCGCTCGCCCGAGCATTGCGCGCCATCGGCGTCCAGGCCGTGGCCATCACCGGCGGCGACAGCCCGGACCTGGCTCATCAGGCGCTCGACTGGATCGACACGCCGCAGGCCCAGGGCTGGCTCGCTGCCCCGCGGGTGCGCACGCCACATCACCACGGCACGGGCTGCACTTTTGCGACGAGCGCTGCGTCGGCCATCGCGCTGGGCCACGCGCCGGCCGATTCGCTGGTTCTGGCCAAGATGGCGACGCTGCATGCGCTGCGACACGCCGGCCCGGTGGGGCAGGGGGCCGGGCCGGTGCGTGCCCGCGTGGGCTTTGCCACCGACGTGGGCTGCATGCCGCAAATGTCGTGGGGCGAGGCGCTAGAGGCGCTGACGCCGGTGGCCTTGCCGGACGAGGCCGAGCGCCGCGAGCCGTTGGGGCTCTACGCCATCGTTGACAGCAGCGAGCGGGTCCAACAGGTGCTGGACGCTGGCGTGCGCACCGTCCAGCTGCGCATCAAGGCGGGCAGTGTCGATGAGCCTGCCCTGCGCCAACACATCAACCAGACGATCGACCAGTGCCGAGCCGTGGGCGCTCAGCTCTTCATCAACGACCACTGGGCCCTGGCCTGTGAGCTGGGTGCGCCGGGCGTTCACCTCGGGCAGGAAGACCTGCAGGCCCTGGGCGAGGCAGGCCGGGCCGAGCTGAGGGCCAGCGGTGTGGCACTGGGCATCAGCTCGCACAGCCTGTGGGAGCTGGCGCGGGCTCGCTCGCTGGGGCCGCGCTACATCGCCTGTGGGCCGGTGTGGCCCACGCTCACCAAGGCCATGCCCTGGCGTTCACAAGGCCTGGACAACCTCAGCTGGTGGTGCCGGATGGCCGGGCACCCGGTGGTCGCGATCGGGGGCATCCTCGCGCCCGATCAGGCCCGCGCGGCCGCGGCCTGTGGTGCGGCCGGCGTGTGTGTCGTGCGGGGGCTGGGCCACCGCCTGGAGGCGACGGTGCCGGGCTTCGTCGAAGCGCTGCGCGGCGGTGCGCTCCATCCCTCTCGCGAGGTGCCGGAGCTGCCGCACCCTGTGCTGGGCTGATCGGCCTCAGCGGCCTCAGCGGCCCAGGCGCCCGGCTGCCGAGAGCAAGGCATCAACCACGCCGGCCACCGCAGCGGCGGTCTTCGGGTCTTTCAGTGCCCCCGCGTCGTCGAAGGCTTCGCCGGCCCTGCTGAGGGCGTTCTGCTGGGGCAGTACCAGCATCTGAAAGTTCATCTGCAGGTACTGGCGCAGAAGGTTCATCGAGCGCAGGCCACCGAGTGCGCCCGGCGAGGCAGAGAGCAAGGCCACCGGCTTGTTGGTGGTGGTGGACAGGGCGGCAGGCAGCCCTTCGCCGGCAGGCAGCCGGGAGAGCCAGTCGAAGGCGTTGATCACCAGTGGCGTCGGAAACCCGTTGTACTCGGGCGTCACGAGCAGCAGGGCGTCCGATGAGGCGAGCGCCGCGTGCAAGGTGCGCGCGCTGGCCGGCACGCCCTGCGCCGCTTCGAGATCGCCGTCGTAGACGGGCAGGTTCAAGGCGCGCAGGTCGAAGGCCTGAACTTCGGCACCGCGATCGCGGGCCATGCCGCCGGCCACGTGCGCCAGGCGCAGGTTGAACGAGCCTTGGCGCTGGCTGCCGGAGATGACGAGCAGTTTCATGGTGTCTTCCTGGTGGTGGCGGTGGGGCCGTGGTGCAGCCGGGCGCGGCTCACTGGCACAGGGCCTTGATGTCCTCGGGGATCGGGATCGACTTGAGCTTGTAGCTACCGGGGATTCGCACGACGAAGGCGCGCGTCTCGCGGCCCTCGCAGAGCAATTCGCCATCGCGCAGGATGCGGTGGTGCTGGATCAGCACCTTCTCGCGCCACTCTTCGACATGCGTGTGCACCTCCAGCGTCTGGCCATAGGTGGCGGGGCGCAGGAATTTGGTGTTGATCTCCAACAGCGGCGTGCCCACGATGCCACGCGTCATCTCCAGCTCACGCCAGGGCGGCACACCGCAGGCCATGAAGAAGGCCAGCGAGGCCTGGTCCATCCAGCGCGAGAAGTTGGGAAAGAAGACGATGCCTGCGGGGTCGCAGTCACCGAAGTGCACGTCGACACGGTGGATGTGGGTCTTGCTCATCGACAGGCGGATCTACAGGCAGATCAGATCGGGGTGATGCGCCTGACTGTACAAGGCCAACACCTGATCGGCCCGGCGGGCCAGCACGGCGCGCTGGTTGATGTAGCCCTTGTCGGTGATCTCGCCTGCGTCCGCCTGCGGTGGCTCGGCCAGCAGGAGGGCCCGCGCCGGCGACTGCGAGCTGCCGCCGCCCTCGGCGCGCAAGGCCCGCAGCGCGGCGCGGACCTTGTCGTGGCGTTCGTTCGCATCCATTGCTTTGGCGGCCGGGCTCGGGAAGACCAGCAGGCCCACCTCTTCGCGGTCGTGGCCGGTGACGACCACATCGGCTGCCAGCGGCGAGAGGGCGGCCACTGCCCGCAGGCGCAGCGTGCCCACCGACACCCAGGTGCCGCTCATCAGCTTGAAGTCTTCGGCCACCCGTCCATCGAAGGCCACCCCTAGGCTCGGGTTGGCACTGTCGACCAGCTTGCCCGCGTCGCCGATCAGGTAGTAGCCCTCTTCGTCGAAGGCTTTTGCCGTGAGATCCGGTGCGTCGCGGTAGCCGGGAAAGACGTTGGGGCCCCGCACCCGCATTTCGAGCTTGTCGCCGCTGGGCACCAATTTCAAGTCAACGCCAGGCAGGGGCGCGCCGATGCAGCCGGCCCGCTCGATGGCCCAGTGCACGCTTGTGACCGCGGGCGAGGTTTCGGTCGAGCCCCACGACGAGGTGAACCAGAGAGGGCGATCGCGCAGCCGCATGGCCACCGCCTCGATGCGATGCCACACGCTCTGGGGCAGGGCGGCACCCGCATAGAACAGGCCTTCGAGGGGCCCGAAGAACTGGCGCGCGAAGTCTTCGTCGCTCTCCAGGAACGGCAGCAGCATGTCAAAGCCGCGTGGCACGTTGAAGTAGAGGTTGGGCTTCACCTCGCGCAGGTTGGCCACGGTTTTCTCCACCAGGCCCGGCATCGGCCGTCCTTCATCGATGTACAGGCTGCCTCCGTGGGCCAGGACGAGGTTGAAGTTGTGGTTGGCGCCGAAGGTGTGGCTCCAGGGCAGCCAGTCCAGCAGGCGCAAAGGGTGGCGATTCAGGAAGGGCCACACCTGAGTCATCTGCTGTTGGTTGGCGCACAGCATGCGGTGGGTGTTGATCACCACCTTGGGCGTGCCGGTCGAGCCGCTGGTCAGCAGGTACTTGGCATGCGTCTGCGGTGTGATGCGCTCGAAGGCCTGGCGAACGGCCTCCGATTCGACCGCCTGGGCCAGCTGTGCGAAATCGATGGCGCCGGGCAACTCGGTGGCACCGCGGCTGAGCACCACCGGGCACTGACCCCGGCCGGCCCAGGCGGAAATCGGCGGGCCGTAGACACTGGGTTCAGCGGCATAGACCAGCGCGGGCGCCAGGGTGTCGAGAATGGTGTGGACCTTGGTGTAGTCCTTGGTCAGGCGGCAGTAGGCACTCGACACGGTGCAGACGGTGCGGCCCAGGTGCATCGTGGCCAGCGCGAGCAGGGCATGGTCGACGCTGTTGTCTGACAGCACCACCACCGGCTGGCTCGGCGGCAGGTCGAGGTCGATCAGGCCCTGGGCGATGCGGCCCACCTCGGCCCGCGCCTGGGCGTAGCTGAAGGTGCGCCAGCCGGCCCCCTGCCGCTCGGCCAGAAAGAGAGCATCCGGCGTGGTGTGGGCCCAGTGCTCCAGCCAGTCGCCGATGCAGCGTGCGAAGGGCTGCAAGGGTTCGGCGCTGCGCAGCACGAAGCCGCCGCCCGGCAGCGCTTGCCGCAACACCCGAGCAGGCGCCAGTGCGCCCGCATCGCCGAAGGGACGGATCTCGCTCATGCGTCTTCTCCTCACACACCCAAACAGGCGGCCAGTTCGCTGCTGCCCGCGAGCGCCGGGGCATCGCCGGCCAGAACGACCTGGCCTTTTTGCAGCACCACCAGGCGATCGGCCTGTGATGCCACCTTGCGGTAATCGCGATCGACGATCAGCGTAGCGATGCCGCTGGCGCGGATGTCGCCGATCACGCGCCATATCTCGGCCACGATCAGCGGCGCCAGGCCTTCCGTGGCCTCGTCCAGGATGATCAGGTCGGGGTGCGTCATCAGCACGCGGCCGATCGACAGCATCTGTTGCTCACCGCCGGAGAGCTGGCCGCCCAGGTGGCCCAGCCGTTCGGCCAGACGCGGAAAGGTGGCCAGCGTTCGATCGAGCGTCCAGTCGTGCCGACCCTCGCGGCTGGGGCGCGCCGCCATCACCAGGTTCTCGCGCACGCTGAGGTTGGGAAACACGCCTCGGCCTTCCGGCACGTAGCCGATGCCGGCTCGCGCCACTTGATGGGGCGCCGCGCGTGACATGTCCTGCCCTCGCACGGCGATGTGGCCCTCACGCTGCTTCACATGGCCGAGCAGGGTGCGGATGAGGGTGGATTTGCCCATGCCGTTGCGGCCCAGCAGCCCCACCGTCTCGCCGGGCTTCACCTCGATGTCCACCCCATGCAGCACATGGCTGGAGCCGTACCAGGCGTGAATGCCGCTGGCGTGAAGCAGGCTGGCGCTCATCCGTGGCCCCCGAGGTAGGCCGCTTGCACGGCGGGATCGTTGCGGATGGACTCGGGCACGGCCGAGGCGACCACGGCGCCGTTGACCATCACCGTGATCCAGTCGGCGATGCGGAAGACCGCGTCCATGTCGTGCTCCACCAGCAGCGTGGCGTGGCTCGGGCGCAGGTCGGCCAGCAGCGCGAGCATGCGTTCGGTCTCTTCGGCGCCCATTCCGGCCAAGGGCTCGTCCAGCAGCAGCACGGTGGGCGAGGTGGCCAGGCACATGGCGATTTCCAACTGCCGCTTCTGGCCATGGCTGAGCAGCCCGGCCGGGCGATCGAGCACCGGCTGCAGCCCGGCGCGACTGGCGGCCCGATGGGCGGCGTCCAGGCTGCGCCCGCAGTGCGCGGCCGATTGCCACCAGGCCCATGGGCGCTGGTGCGCGGCCTGCGCCGCCAGGCGGCAGTTCTCCAGCACGCTGAAGCCCGGGAAAATGGTGTTGCGCTGGTAGCTGCGGCCGAGCCCGGCGCGGGCCCGTCGAGGCTGCGCCCAACTGGTGACATCCTGGCCCTGCAGTTCCACACGGCCGGCCGACGCGGCGATCTCGCCCGACAACATGTTGATGAGGGTCGATTTGCCCGCACCGTTGGTGCCGATCACGGCATGCACCTGGCCCTGCGCGAAATCGAGTGACACGCGGTCGACCGCGACCAGGCCACCCCAGCGCCGTGTGAGGCCTTCGCAGCGCAGCAGCGGGGCGCTCATGCGCGGTCTCCGAACAGGCGCTGGCGCACCAGGGCCGGCAGGCCGATCAGCCCGTGCGGCAACAGCGCCACGCAGGCGATGATCGTGAGGCCGAGGGCCAGATGCCAGTGCTTGGCCAGGCTGCCGAACACCGCCTCGCTCTGGAACAGCTCCTGAAGCAGGGTGAAGGCGAACGCCCCGATGACGGCGCCGCGCAGGTGCCCCAGCCCGCCGAGGATGATCATGATCAGCACCGAGCCCGACAGGTGCCACGACAGCAGCTCCGGGTTGACGAAGCCGTCTTTCACCGCGAACAGAAAGCCGGCCAGGCCCGCCAGGCCGCCCGAGATCACGAAGGCGGCCAGCTTGTACGGGTACGTCGAGTAGCCCGCCGCGCGCATGCGTTGCTCGTTGGCATGGATGCCGGCCAGCGCGCGGCCGAAGCGCGAGCGGGACAACTGCGCCAGCAGGCCGAATGCCAAGGCGAGACAGCCCCACACCAGGTAGTAGAAGGGGACCGGCCGGTCCACATCCAGCAGCGTCACGCCGCCGATCGCCAGCGTGGGCTTGAAGTACAGGTAGATGCCATCGGTGCCGCCGCCCAGCGGGGTGTCGTGCACGACGTAGTACGCCATCTGGGCGAACGCGAGCGTGACCATGATGAAGTAGACACCCTTGGTGCGAAGCGAAAGCGCGCCCATCACCAGCGCATACAGGGCGGACACGCCCACGCATGCGGGCAGCAGCCACCACATCGATGCCGAATCAGATTCTGGCGACAGCTTCACCGCCGCATAGCCTGCCAGCCCGAAGAGGGCAGATTGCCCAAAGCACACCAGCCCGGTCATCCCCACCAGCAGCTCCAGGCTGAGCGCGAGGATCGCGAAGATCATGATCTTGGTGACCAGATCCACCGCGAAGCTGCCGCCCCACTGGGGCACCAACGCGAGGGCAATCGCCCCCGCGACGATGAAAAGATGCTTGCCTGCCGTCATCGCATCAGGCCTTGAACAGCCCATCGGGCTTCCACAGCAGGATGAGTGCCATCAGCACATACACCAGCACCCCCGCCGCCTGCGGGAAGACGACCTTGCCGAAGGTGTCGACCAGGCCAATCAGCAAGGCCGCCAGCAGGGCACCTCGGATCGAACCGATCCCGCCAATGACCACCACCACGAAGCAGATGATCAGCACCTGGTTGCCCATGCCCGGGTAGACGGACGAGACCGGCGCAGCCACCATGCCGGCCAGCACCGCCAGGGCCACGCCGGCGGCGAAAACGACGCGGTAGAGAAACTTGATGTCGATGCCCAGCGACTGCACCATCTCGCGGTTGCTGGCACCGGCGCGGATCATCATGCCCAGCCGTGTCTTGGTGAACACGAACCACATGCCAAGTGCCAGCAGCAGGCACACGCCCGACATGAACAGGCGGTAGACCGGGTAGCTCATCAGCTCACCGAGCGCGATGCTGCCCGAGAGCCAGTCGGGTGGCGCGACGCTGTGCACGTCGTCGCCCACCAGGATCGAGCGCAGCTCTTCGAACACCAGGATGAGGCCGTAGGTCATCAGCACCTGCTGCAGGTGCTCGCGCTCGTACAGGAAGCTGAAGAAGGCCCACTCCAGCACATAGCCCAGGGCCACCGCCAGCACCACGCCCACCGCCAGCGTGGCGAAGAACCCGCCGCCGAGCGTGGCGGCCACCGCCGGGGCCAGCGCGTACGCCATGTAGGCGCCGATCATGTAGAAGCTGCCGTGCGCCAGGTTGATGACGCCCATGATGCCGAAAATGAGCGTGAGACCTGACGCCACGAGGAACAGCAGCAGGCCGTACTGCAGCGCATTCAGGCACTGCACCAAGAAGGTGGCTAAATCCATCGGTGCGAGGTCAAAGCCCTATGGGGGGCTGTGAGGTGGGCTGTGATGTGGGCCGTGATGTGGGTGGCGCGTTGAGTGACGCGGTGCGGCGCAAGGCGCCGGCGTTGGCGCGGCGGCCCGGGCCGGTGGCGGTGGCTGGGGCGCTTTGTGAAGACGACGCCCCGCCGCTCATGCAGGCGTCAGAGCTTGCAGCCGCGTGCCGGATCGGCCAAGCCTTTCGAGGCCACGCCGACCACCTTGTTTTCTTTGCCGACCACTTGGCGCAGATAGAAATCCTGCACCGGGTTGCCCGCCTTGCTGATGCTGAACGCGCCGCGCGGGCTGTCGATCTTGGCCTTCTGCACCGCGGCCGCGAACTCTGCCTTCTTGCTCACGTCGCCTTTCACCGCCGCCAGGCCGATACCCAGGATCTGGCCCGCGTCGTATCCCTGCACGGCGTAGACATCCGGCTGCAGCTTGTAGGTCTTGGCGTAGGCCAGGCGGAAGGCGTTGTCGCGGGGCGTGTTCAGGCTGTCACCGTAGTGCAGGGCGGTGAACAACCCTTCGGCGTCGGCGCCTTGGGCTTCGAGCGTGCCATCGGTGAGGAAGCCCGAACCGTACAGCGGGATGTTTTTCTTCAGGCCCGCCGCGGCGTAGTCTTTGACGAACTTCACCGCGCCGGCGCCGGCGAAGAAGGTGAACACAGCGTCGGGTTTGGTGGCCGCGATCTCGGTGAGCAGCGCCTGGAACTCGACATTGGGGAAGGGCAGCGACAAGTCTTTCACCACCTGCCCCCCGGCCTTCTCGAAGGCCTCTTTGAAGCCCTTGACGGACTCATCGCCCGCGGCGTACTTCCAGGTGATGGTGACGACCTTCTTGTGCCCCTTCTTCGCCATCACCTCGCCCATGGCGTAGCCTGGCTGCCAGTTCGAAAACGAGCTGCGCACGATGTTCGGGCCGCACAGCGGCCCGGTGACGGCGTCCGCGCCGGCGTTGGGGACGACGAGCAGGGTGTTGGTTTCCTTGGCGACCTTCGCCATCGCCATGGCCACGCCCGAGTGCACCGTGCCCACGAGCACATCGACCTGATCGCGTTTGACCAGCTTGTTCACGTTGTCGGTGGCTTTGGCGGGGTCGCTCTCGTCATCGACCTTGAAGAACTCGACCTCGCGACCGCCCAACTTGCCCCCTTGCTCGCTGACGTACAGCCGCAGCCCGTTCTCAATGGCGTTGCCCAGTGCCGCGTAGGTGCCGGTGTAGGGCAGCATCAGGCCCACCTTGAGCTTGGTGGTGGTCTGGGCCGCCAGCGGGCCGGTGGCGAGGGCGCACACCGCCAGGCTGGCGAGGGCGAGAAGGGTACGGCGCGGGGTCATCGAAAGTCTCCGTTGAATGGTCGAGCGAGGGTATTCGCAGCCGCCGTCGGGCGCCGCTAGGGCAAGCACCGGCGTTTGAAGATGCATCATCTTGCTTAACCTGCGTCAAGGCTAACGCCATTGACTCAATATAGGCAATATAGTGCATACCCTGCAACGTTATGCTTCGGGCAGGAGAACTTCAAGCATGAACCAATCTCAGCTGCCGCCCGTCCTCGTCGTGGGCGCGGGCATCATGGGCGCGGGCATCGCGCAGGTGGCCGCGCAGGCCGGGCACCGGGTGATGCTCTACGACACCCGAGAAGGCGCGGCCGCTTCGGCCCGCGACAAGCTGGGCCAGACGCTGCAGGGCCTGGTCGCCAAGGGCAAGCTCAGTGCCGAATCGGCCGACGCCGCGCTGTCTCGCATTGCCCCGGTGCTGCGACTCGAAGATGCCGTCGAGGCGGGCCTCGTGGTCGAAGCCATCGTCGAGAACTTGGAGGCCAAGCGGGCCTTGCTGCGTCAGTTGGAGGCACTGTTGGCAGACGATGCCGTGCTCGCCTCCAACACCTCGTCGATCTCGATCACGGCGCTGGCCAATGGCCTGCGGGTTCCGGGCCGGGTGGTGGGCATGCACTTCTTCAACCCCGTGCCGTTGATGAAGTTGGTCGAAGTGGTGTCGGGGCTGCAGACCGATCACGGCGTGGCGCAGCGGGTGTTTCAGTGGGCCACCTCGTGGGGCAAGACGGCGGTGCATGCGCGCTCGACCCCGGGCTTCATCGTCAACCGCATCGCGCGCCCCTACTACGCGGAAACCTTGGCCCTGCTGCAGGAGCGCGCGGTGGAGCCTGCGGTGGTGGATGCCTGTCTGCGCGGCGCCGGGTTTCGCATGGGGCCTTGCGAACTGATGGACCTCATCGGGCACGACACGAACTTCTCGGTCACCGAGTCGGTGTATCAGGCGAACTTCTACGACAAGCGTTTCCAGCCTTCGCTGGTCCAGCGCGAGATGGTCGATGGTGGCTTGCTGGGGCGGAAGTCGGGCCGTGGTTTCTATGGCTACGGCGAAGGCGCTGCTGCACCGGCACTTCCGTCCGCTCGGGCGGGGGTGTGCCCGCGCTCGGTGCGCTGGCATGGGGGTGAGGCTGGCGGCGCCGCGATGGCCTCGTTCGGCCGTCGTTGGCGCGAGGCATTGGCAGCGGCGGGTGTGACGGTGGAGCCGGTGGCCGGCTCGGGCTGGATCGGCATCGAGGCAGAGGGCCGCCGGCTCGCACTGACCGACGGCCGTGCGGCCACCCAGCGCGCTGTGGACGACGGGGGGGACGACGGGGTGGGCGACCTCGTGCTGTTCGATCTGCCCATCGCCGAGCTGCCCGCAGGCGCTTGCCTGGCCTATGCGGCGGGTGCGGCCACCGGCTCAGCGTGGGTCGATCAAGCGGCCGCGTTGCTTGGGTTGGCGGGCGTGCAGCCTCAGCAGGTGGAGGACGCCCCCGGGCTGGTGGTGGCACGCACCCTGGCCATGCTGATCAACGAAGCGGCCGATGCGGTGCAGCAGGGCGTGTGCACCGCCGAGGGCGCCGATCTCGCGATGAAGCTGGGGGTGAACTACCCCGCGGGCCCGTTCGAATGGCTGGCCCGCTGGGATGGTGATGCGGTGGTGTCGCTGCTCGACCGACTGGCCGACCACTACCGCGGCGAGCGCTACCGGGTCAGCCCTTGGCTGCGCCAGCGCCACCCCCGTCGAGGTTCGGCACGCTGACCAGGCAGACGATGCCCTTGGGCTCGCGCTCTCGCCAGGAGACCGAGCCCCCCATCAGCTTGACCCGCTTGCGGATGCCGCCCAGACCGAGGCCGTGAGACCACTTGGCCGGCGTGCGGCCCACGCCATCGTCGCTGATGGTGACGGTGAACAGGCCTTCGTGCAGCCGCATCTCGATCAACACCTTGGTGGCCTTCGAGTGGGCGATGATGTTGCTCACCAGCTCGCGCAGGATGCGGGTGAGTGACGACCACTGGATGATGGTCAGCGTGAGGTCTTCGTCGAAGCTGGCTGTCCACTCCAGCTCGCACCGTGCCGCTTCGAGTCGCGCGGTGATGTCGGTCTTCCACTCCGCGGCGGCCAGCGCGAGCGAGTGGGTGGAGGCGGCGAGGCCCCGGGTGAGCGTCTTCAGATCCTGCAGGGTGTGACGGACGTAGTCCTCCATCTCCTTGCTCTGGGCCTTGTACATCAGGGTCAGCAGGCGGGCACCGATGTCGTCGTGCAGATCTTGTGCGATGCGCTGGCGTTCTTCGCTGCGGCCGCGTTCCACCGCACGGTCGTGCGCCAGGGCGCGCATCAACTGCTCGACGATGCGATCCGCGAGGCGCGCGTCTTCAGGCGTGAACAGGCGCTTGCCGCGCTCGGCAAACCGCAGGGCGATCTGGCCATCGAGCATCGGGCCCTGGGTGAGGTTGGGCACCGGCACCAGCAGCACCGCACCGTTGGCCACCACCCGGCTCTGTCGCCCCTGCCCGCCGGTGCGCGAGGTCTCGAGCGGCTCGAAGACGTGGCGCAGCAGATCGGCCATCCGATCGGCCGCTCGCTCGGGCTTGGCCTCGACCTCACGCGCGATGCGGTAGAGGTGCTCGAACATCCGCTCCGTGGTCAGTGTGCGGGCGCCCATCATCTGGTTGACCAGCCACTGGCGCACGGCGGCATAGGCCCCGAGTGCGAGGAACAGCGAGAGTGTCAGTGACGCGAACTGGCTGAACGAGAAGACGGCGACGAACAGCAGGTCGACCGAGGTGGCCACGGTGCTGACGCCGGCCAGCATCGCGAACTCGCGCATCACGTTTTGTGAGCGCGAGATGAACGGCACCATCAGGATGACCGAGGCGAAGAAAACGCTCCAGATCACCGGCCCCACCGCTGCCAGCGGCTGCACGTCTGGCGGCATGTGAGGGACCAGCGCGACGGCCAGCGTCAGCAGCACCAGTGCGCCGACGGTGACGGCCGCGAAGCGCCGCATCACGATGGCAAACGGATGCGGTTGCGCCGAACCGGGCCAGGCGAGGAACAGGATGCACAAGGCGCCATCGGCGATCAGCAGCGCCTGTGCCGTCCACCAGTGGTGCGGCTGCTGGCCGAGCACCGCGTAGATGCCGAATCCGAGGGTGGCACCCCAACTGGCCAGCACCGGCAGAAAACGCCAGCGCGCCCTGTACGGGTGCAAGGCCGTGGCGTGCAGCACGGCGGCGCCGGTCGCCAAGTCGAGCAGGGTGAGTAGCGAATGCTCGCGCAGCACCAGCGAGCTGGGCAGCGTGAGCCCGGGCACCGAGCCGATGGCGGCCAGCAGCAATTGGCCGGCCTGAGACAGCGCCATCAGCGCATAGAGCAGGTTGCGCAGCTGCGGCTGCACCAGGGGCACGATCCAGCCGACGAGGAACAGCACCATCGCAAAGGCGCTGAGCAGCCAGAACATCGCACCGAGCCCGGCATAGCCGCGGGGCCGCGGCACCACGTCCACCCGGTGGCCGTTGTTGAACACCAGCACCAGATGCCCGGACTCCACCTCGCGCGCGACTTGCAGCCGGGTGCTGATCAGGCGCTGACGCAGTTCATCGTCGGCCAGCCAGCGGGCGGAGTGGGTCAGGGCCAGCGCATCGAAAGCCAGCGTGCTGCCGGGCTCGATCTCGATACCGACCAACTCGCGCCCCACCTCTTCCTTCAGGCCGGGCACATTGGTGTAGACCAGCTCCAGCCCGCCCTCGTGCGTGACGCGCCAGTCGGCGGCCACGTGCGGGTTGTTGGCCATCACCCGCGCCAACAGGAAGACCGTCAGACAAGCGACCACCGCAGCCAGCAGCAGGGCCTGGCGACGCCAACCGATGCGGGGCGTGCCACTGGCCAACGGCGGCGTGGCGCCGAACGTGCTGGGCTCGCCGAAACGTGAGTCGGTGGAGTGGGACCAACCGCTGTCGCTGGCTGGCTGGACGGAATCGGGGGGGTCTTCTGCGGCGGTGGTGGAACTCATGATGCGCCCACCGCGTGGCGCGGGGCATGAACGACGAAGATCAGACCAGACCTTGCTTGCTGGCCAAGACGGCCGCTTCGGCGCGGCTGGACACGTTGAGCTTGCGGTAGATCGACTTGATGTGATCGTTGACGGTGAACCACTTGATGCCCATCAGGTTGGCGATCTCTTTGATCGTGAAACCCTTGCTCAGGTACGTCAAGACTTCGATCTCGCGCGGCGTCAGGTGAGGCAGATCGACCGGCTTTTCGATGGGCACCGGCTTCTGGCCGGCACCCGAAGGCGCGCTGGACAGGGTGCTCATCGGCGCAGGTGCGGCCGAATCGGCCGCGGCGCCGTGGCGGAAGTGCGTGAGCAGGCGGCGGGCAATGGCGGGCGAGAGCGGCGGTTGCCCCAGCACGATCTTGCGCAGCTCTTCGACGAGCACGTCGAAGCGGTCTTCCTTGAGCAGGTAGCCGTCGGCGCCGCACTGCAGGGCCGGGAAGAGATGGTCGTCGTCCGAATACAGCGTGGTCACCACCTTGGTGGCCGGGTATTGCGTCAGCTCGGCGAGCAGCTCCAGGCCATTGCCGTCGGGCAATTCCAGATCCACCAGCATCAGCTTGAACGGGTCGGCCCCGTGCAAGCCGTGCGGCCCGGTCAGCGCGATCTGCTCGCGGGCGGTCTCCAGGTCTCCAGCTTCGGTGATCGAAATCGGATCGCTGAAGCTCTCCCGAAGCACGCGCGACAGAAAGTCGCGGGCGACGGGGTTGTCTTCCAGGATCAGCACCTTCACGGTCATTTGCGCTCCCCTATTACATCAAGCTGGCGTGGGCCGGCATGCTAGCAGCCACCCAAGGGGGGGACCGAGCCCCCTTTTGGGGGACGATGCCAGGGCCTGGGCTCTCCCTATTCTTAGGGGTAAAGCCCGGCGAAGCAACCGCGAACTTGCCCGGTGGTGTTCAGCCGTTCACCAGCACCAGCTTGCCCTTGATGGCGCGCTCGGCCATGCGGCGGTAGGCGGTCGGGACTTCGCTCATCGGCAGCAGGCTGTCGATCACCGGCTTGATCTTGCCCTCGGCATACCAGCGCGCCAGTTCGGCCAGTGCCCGCGCATTGGCGGCGGGTTCCCGGCGGACGAATTCGCCCCAGAACACGCCGACGATCGAAGCGCCCTTGAGCAGTGCAAGGTTGAAGGGCAGGGCCGGGATGCCGCCGGCCGCGAAGCCGACCACCAGATAGCGGCCGCGCCAGGCGATCGAGCGAAACGCCGGCTCCGCGTGCTCGCCCCCGACGGCGTCGTAGATGATGTCCGGCCCGGCGCCCCCGGTGATGCGCTTGAGGGCATCGCGCAGCGACTCGGTGCTGTAGTTGATGGTGTCGTCGGCGCCGATGGCGCGACAGGCAGCGCATTTGTCGTCGGTCGACACGGCGGCGATCACGCGCGCGCCCGCGGCCTTGGCGATCTGGATGGCCGCGGTGCCCACGCCACCGGCAGCGCCCAGGATCAGAACGGTTTCACCGGCCTTGAGCTGGCCGCGGTCCAGCAGCGCGTGGTGCGAGGTGCCATAGGTGAAGGCGAAGGCGGCCGCGTCTTCCAGCGCGAACCCGGGCGGCAGCGGAATCAGCTGTTGCGCCTTCACGCAGGCGTGCGTGCCGAACCCGCCCGAGGTGCCGATCGCCGCCACCGGATCGCCCACCTTCAAGTGCGTGACTCCGGAACCGACGGCCTCGACCCGCCCGGCGAACTCTGATCCCGGCACGAACGGCAGCGGTGGGCGGACCTGGTACTTGCCTTCGACCGTCAGCAGATCAGGGAAATTGATGCTCGCCGCACGGATGGCGATACGCACCTCGTCGGCGGCCGGCTCCGGGGTGGGCAGTTCGCGCCAGACGAGGGCGCCGGGGCCGGTGGTCGATTCGCAAAGCCAGGCTTGCATGGCGTGCTCCAGAGGCTGGTGGATGGGTTGCTGGCGGCATGATAGGCAGACGCGGCGGTCCGAATCGTCGCCTGTGTGACGTTGGTGTGGCGATGGGGCCGCGTGGGTTCCACGCTTCACAACACGTGAGAAGCCGTGACCGGGTGTTGCGGCTGCCTACAATCGCCGCATGCGCATCCTCATCGCCAATGACGACGGTTACCTCGCGCCCGGCATCGCTGCGCTGGTCCAAGCCTGCCAAGGCCTGGGCGAGATCGATGTCATCGCGCCCGAACAAAACGCGAGCGGCACTTCGAATGCCTTGAGCCTGACCCGGCCTCTGACGGTGCACGAGGCCCGCGGAGAGCCCGTGCAGGGCTTTCGCTTCGTCAACGGCACGCCCTCGGACAGCGTGCACATCGCGTTGACGGGGCTGCTGCCCCACAAGCCCGATCTGGTGCTCTCGGGTATCAACCAGGGCGCCAACATGGGCGACGACACGCTTTACTCGGGCACCGTCGCCGCCGCCATGGAGGGCTTTCTGTTCGGCGTGCCGGCCATCGCCTTCTCTCAGGCGGAAAAAGGCTGGACGCACCTGGACGCCGCCGCGCGCACGGCCCGCCGCATCGTCGAGGCGGTGCTGGCCTCCATGGCGCAGCGGCCGCCGGCCGCCAAGCCCTGGCTGCTGAACGTGAACATCCCGAACCGGCCGGACGCCGACCAACTGCCTTGGGCCACGACACGCCTGGGCCGTCGCCACGCCAGTGAGCCCGTCATCAAGCAGATCAGCCCCCGTGGCGAAACGGTCTACTGGATCGGCCCCGCGGGTGACGCTCGCGAGGCGGGCGAGGGCACCGATTTCCACGCGGTGGCCCATGGCCGGGTATCCATCACGCCCTTGCAGGTGGACTTGACCGATCACGCCGCGCTGCCGGATTGGCAGTCGCGCTTGTGTGGCGGTGGATGAGCATCGTGCTGTGCAGTAGGGCATGCGAGATGCGTCGATGAGTGACAAGAAGCCGGCCGGCACCCGCACCGCGCGTTTTCCGGCGTCGCTCGAAGGGCGGGCACCGGCGCCGGCCATGACGGCCCCTGGGGTGCTGCGCCCGCAACGCCTGCTGCACGAGGTGGCGCAGGATGCCGCCCGCCAGGTGGCCCCGCGCGGCTTGGGCCTGGACAGCGCGCCCGTGCGCCAACGGATGGTGCAGCGCCTGCGGTCCGACGGTGTTCGCTGCGAACCTGTGTTGACGGCGATGGGCCATGTGCCCCGGCACGAGTTCGTCGACACGGCCCTGGTGGCTCAGGCGTATGAAGACACGAGCCTGCCGATTGGCCTGTCCCAGACCATCTCCAAGCCCTCTGTCGTCGCGCGGATGATCGAGTGGCTGTACCTGGGCGAAGCGGCGCGGCAGCGCGGTCACCTCGGCCGTGTGCTGGAGATCGGCACCGGCTGCGGCTACCAGGCGGCGGTGCTGGCGCATTTGTCCACCCAGGTGATTTCGGTCGAACGGCTGAAGGCGCTGCACGAGCTGGCCGCCCGTCACCTGCATCGCCTGCAGGTACCGCGCTGCCGACTGGTATATGGTGACGGCATGCGTGGGCACCCGCCCAACGCTCCTTACGACACCATCATCGCTGCCGCTGGGGGTGAAGACCTTCCCGGTTCGTGGCTCGATCAACTGGCTGTCGGTGGCCGCCTGGTGGCCCCTGCGCGTTCGAACGATGGGCGCGGACAGGTCCTGGTGATCGTCGATCGCACCCCCGATGGATGGCACCGCAGCTTCGGCGAGGCGGTGCAGTTCGTCCCCTTAAAATCCGGCACCCATTGACATGACCACTACACAGGGATTGCACGCGCCGATGAACCCCAGCCGTTGGACTTCCACACGAACACTCGGCCTGTGGGCGGTCTGCGCGGCCATGCTGCTCGCGGGCTGCAAGACGGTCCACTCACCAGCCCCGGTGGAGGAGCGTGCCACCTCGGCCAGCCAGGTCAAGCCCGCGGCGGCCCCGGAGGCGGCCAAGCCGGCGTCCACCCCCGCAGCGACCTCAGGCGATGCCCGGCCAGCCACCTACACCGTCAAGCCAGGCGACACGCTGATGCGCATCGCACTGGAGTCGGGTCAGGCCTGGCGAGACATCGCCCGCTGGAACGGGATGGACAACCCGAATGTGATCGAGGTAGGGCAGGTGTTGCGGGTGATGCCGCCGGCCGCCGAGACCGCCGTCGCGACGAAGCCTGTCACCCCTCCCAAGATCGAGACCAAGCCGCTCGACGCGGGCACGAAGCCCGCAGCGTCTGCACCGGCCGCCTCTGCCGCGGCGTCTGCCAGCGTGGCGCCGGCCGTGCCCGCCAAGGACAACGACGACGACGTCCAGTGGGCCTGGCCAGCCGCCGGCCCGGTGGCCACGCCTTTCGACGAATCGCGCAACAAGGGCTTGGCGATCACCGGCAAGGCGGGTGATCCGGTCTACGCCGCGGCCGATGGCCGGGTGGTCTACGCCGGTTCGGGCCTGCGAGGCTACGGCAATCTGGTGATCGTGAAGCACAACGCCACGTACCTCACGGCCTACGCGCACAACCAGACCTTGCTGGTCAAGGAAGATCAGGTGGTGCGCAAGGGCCAGAAGATCGCCGAAATGGGCTCGTCGGACGCCGAGCGCGTTCAACTGCACTTCGAGGTGCGTCGCCAGGGCAAGCCCGTCGATCCGACCAAGCTGTTGCCTCCCCGCTGATTTCACCCCCACCGCCTATCCGCATCGATTGACGCCGCCTCCGGGCGGCGTCGGCCTTTGCACCGCCTGCCAGAGAACCGCATGACTGCACGAGACGAGTGGCTGACCGTCGAATCGCTCGACATTGAGGCCCAGGGCGTTGCCCACAACAGCGAAGGCAAGGTTGTCTTCATCGAAGGCGCGCTGCCGGGTGAGCAGGTGCAGGTTGATGTCGGCCGCAAGAAGAACCAGTGGGAGCAGGCGACGATGCGCGAGATGCGACGCGAGAGCGCGCAACGCGTGCGGCCGGCGTGCCCGCATTTCGGGTTGCACGCCGGCGCCTGCGGTGGCTGCAAGATGCAGCACTTGCACGGGGCGGCTCAGGTCGCGATCAAGCAGCGGGTGCTGGAAGACAACATGGCGCACCTCGGCAAGGTGAAGCCCGAGCGCATGCTGCGACCGATCGAAGGCCCGACGTGGGGCTACCGCCTGCGCGCCCGGCTGTCGGTGCGGTACGTGCCGAAAAAGGGCACGGTCCTGGTGGGCTTCCACGAGCGCAAGTCGCGCTATGTGGCCGACATGGGTGAGTGCCACGTGCTGCCGCGGCGGGTGAGCGACATGCTGATCCCGCTGCGTGAGTTGATCGGCGCCATGGACGGGCGCGATCGGCTGCCGCAGATTGAATTGGCCATTGGCGACGCCGTCACCGCGCTGGTGCTGCGGCATCTGGAACCACTGTCGGCCGCAGATGTGCGCCGACTGCGCGAGTTTGCCGAGCGGCACGGCGTGCAGTGGTGGCTGCAACCCAAGGGGCCTGAGACGGTGCACCTGATGGATGAGGGAGGCCCTGAGCTGGCCTACACCTTGCCCGAATTCGGCCTGACCATGCCGTTCAAGCCCACCGACTTCACCCAGGTCAACCACCAGATCAACACCGTGCTCGTCGGCCGCGCGCTGCGCCTGCTGGATGTGCAGGCTGACGAGCGGGTGATCGACTGGTTCTGCGGCTTGGGCAACTTCACCTTGCCACTGGCCACGCGGGCACGCGAGGTGCTGGGCATCGAGGGCAGCGAGGTGCTGGTCGAGCGCTCACGGCAGAACGCGGTTCGCAACGGTGTGGCCGAGCGGACGAGCTTTGCGGCGCGCAACCTGTTCGAGATCGGCCCGGAAGACCTGATGTCGTACGGCGTGGCCGACAAGTGGTTGGTCGATCCGCCGCGTGAGGGGGCCTTTGCCCTGGCCAAGGCGCTGGCGGATCTGAATGAAGCGCCCCGCGAAGGCTGGCGTTTCCCGCGTCGAATCGTCTATGTGAGCTGCAATCCGGCCACATTGGCGCGCGACGCCGGGCTGCTCGTCCACGTCGCCGGCTATCGCTGCGTGGCCGCGGGGGCTGTCAACATGTTCCCGCACACCGCGCACGTCGAGTCGATCGCCGTCTTCGAGCGCTGACCGAGGTAGCGCCTGCGTCAGCCGAAGATGATGCCGCGCAAGCCTCGCCAGGACAGCAGGTTTCCTGGCATTCGACGCTCGTTCAGTATGTCCGACAGGCGTTGCGCGATGCGGGGGCTGTGGCGCGCGCGCCAGACGACCAGGCTGACCAGCGCCGGGTAGCGATTGACGGTGGCGGCCTTGCGGTACATCTCGAACCGTGGCCGGAGGGCGTCGAGGCTGCGGCGGTAGGCCTGCAGCACTTGGGCATCTTCAGCGGGGCTGGTTTGCAGTGCCGCTGATGCCGCCATGCCGGTCTCCAGCGCCTTGCCAATGCCCTCGCCTGTGAAGGCGTAAGTGGCACCGGCGGCTTCGCCGGTCACCAGCACGCCCGGCTCGCACCACCGGGCGCCGTCGAGATCGCAGCGCAAGGGCGCGCCTTTCAGCTCACCCAGGGATTCACCTTCCTGCATCAGGCGTGCCGCCAGCGGATCGATGGCGAGATAGTCGTTGAACACCGCCCGGAGGTTGCGGCTCTGGTTCTCGTCGGTGTGGCTGTCCAGCAGGCCCACGCCGATGTTGTAGGTGTCGTCCGGCCCCGGAAAAATCCATCCGTAGCCGCTTCGAAGCTGGCGGTGCCACACGAAGCGGGGGTTGCCGAGCTCGGCTGCCATGCCCGGGTGTCGCACATACGCCCGCAAGGCCATCGCGCTGGGCGTGCGCCTTTCGCAGAGATTGGCTGCGAGCAAGGCCGATGGCGTGGCGCCCGTGGCCAGCACGAGCCAGCGGCACTCGACGTCGCGGGTCTGTCCGCCGTGGCTCAACTGGGCGCCGACGACGCGCCCGTTCGCATCGCGGCGAGCCAGCAGAAACTTCGCAGGTGCCACCATGCGCGCGCCGGCCTCAACGGCGGCGGTGCACAGCAGGGCATCCAACTCGCGACGAGGCAACACCGCCAGCTCGCCCGCCACGTCGATGTGACGTCCACTCGGAGCCACGCAACGGGCCGCGGCGGCGGGCCGGGCGAGTGCCATCACCCGGTCGTGGACGCCCAGGCGGCGCAGCGCGGCGTGGGTGTCGGGCACCAGGCCGTCTCCGCACACCTTGTCGCGCGGGAAGGCTTGCGCGTCGACCAGCACGACATCGCGGCCCGCGGCGGCCAGTTGCTGCGCGCAGGCGCTTCCTGCCGGTCCCGCGCCCACGACCAGCACCTCGCACGTCTCAGGCAGCGAACTGAGGGGGTGATTCCAGTCGGGCATCTTCATCGGCGGCGTTGGATCGGTGTTCGGGCGACGTTCGGGCGGCAGAGCGGCCGCGGCATTGTGCCGTTTGCCCGCCAACGAAAAGGGCCCGCGAGGGGCCCTTGAATCTGAGATGCAGGGTGCGCTCAGTCGCTCTCGCCACCGAAGATGCCGAGCAGGCTGAGCAGGCTCTGGAAGACGTTGTAGATGTCGAGGTAGAGCGCGAGTGTGGCGGTGATGTAGTTGGTTTCGCCGCCGTCGATCACACGCTTCAGGTCGTACACCATGTACGCCGAGAACAACCCGATGCACAGCACCGACATCGTGAGAAACGCTGCACTGGACTGGACGAACACGTTGATGATGCCGGCGATCATGATCACCACCGCGCCGACGAACAGGAACTTGCCCATGCCCGACAGGTCGCGCTTGATCACGGAGGCGAGCGTGGCCATCACCAGGAAGACGCCGGCCGTCCCGCCAAAGGCGGTCATCACCAGTGCGCTGCCGTTCTTCATGCCCAGCACGATCGCCAGCAGTCGGGACAGCATCAGCCCCATGAAGAAGGTGAAGGCCAGCAACACGCCAATGCCCGCAGCGGAGTGCTTCGTCTTTTCGATCGCGAACATGAACCCGATGGCGCCCGCGAAGAACACCACCATGCCGACGCCGGGGCTCAGGCCAGTGACCAGACCGGTGGAGACCCCGAGCCAGGCGCCGAGCACCGTGGGGATCATCGAGAGAGCGAGCAGCCAGTAGGTGTTTCGCAGCACCCGGTGGCGTTGCGCCGCCAGCGAGCCCGACCCGGCCAGGCCGGTATAGGTTTGCAGGCTTTCGTTCATGGAACCTCCGTTGGTTGCAATGCGCCGCAGGGCGCAGCATGTCAGACCGTTAAACGGCAATTCTAGTTCCGCCCCCTTCCGCGAGAGGGTTCATGCGGCTCCTCGGGGTTGGCCATTGGCCGCGTTCAGGCTATACTTAGCGGGTTTACCCGAAAACACAGCCGCCCAGCGAAACTCCCCCTCACGGTTTCCTCTCGAGTCCTGCCCAAGCCTTCGAACAGCCCTGTGCTGCGGAGGGCGATAGTGGGCCCGGGCTGGGTGCGCGAACACCGGAGTTTCCATCTTGCCGCTACCGTCGTCCCTGGTGCCTGTCACGGCGCCCGCCATCCTGGCTCTCGCAGACGGCACGGTCTTTTCAGGCACCTCGATCGGCGCAGCCGGTCGCACGGTCGGTGAAGTGGTGTTCAACACCGCGCTCACCGGCTACCAGGAAATTCTCACCGACCCCAGCTACTGCCAGCAGATCGTCACGTTGACGTATCCGCACATCGGCAACTACGGCGTCAACGGTGAGGATGTCGAGGCGTCCAAAGTCCATGCCGCCGGTCTGATCATCAAGGATCTGCCGGTTCGCGTCTCCAACTTCCGCCAATCACAGACGCTGTCCGAGTACCTGCGTGCGCAGGGCACGGTGGCGATCGCAGGCATCGACACGCGTCGCCTCACCCGTGTGCTGCGCACGACGGGCGCACAGAACGGCTGCATCGCCACCTTTGCCGAAGGCCATCCGGTCAGCGACGCAGACATCGCCGATGCGGTGGCCCGCGCGAAAGCGGCCCCCAGCATGGCAGGGCAGGATCTGGCGCAGGTGGTCAGTGTCGACCGAGCCTACGAGTGGACAGAAACCGAATGGCAGCTGTCGAGGGCCGATGGCACGCCCGGCTACGGGCAACTGGCCGATGCGAAATACCACGTGGTGGCCTTTGACTTCGGCGTCAAGCGCAACATCCTTCGCATGCTGGCCGAGCGCGGATGCCGTGTGACGGTGGTGCCAGCCAAGACGCCAGCGGCCGAGGTGCTGAAGCACCGGCCCGACGGCATCTTCTTGAGCAATGGGCCTGGCGACCCGCAGCCTTGCGACTATGCAATCGCCGCGGTGCGTGAGCTGATCGAGACGGGCATCCCCACGTTTGGGATCTGCCTGGGTCACCAGATCATGGCGCTGGCATCCGGCGCGAAGACCTTCAAGATGAAGTTCGGGCACCACGGCGCGAACCATCCGGTCAAAGACCTGGATTCGGGTCGCGTGTCGATCACCAGCCAGAACCACGGTTTCGCGGTGGACGAGAAGACCTTGCCCGCCAACCTGCGCGCCACCCACGTCAGCCTGTTCGACGGCACGCTGCAGGGCTTGGCCCGCACCGACAAGCCGGCGTTTTGCTTCCAGGGTCACCCCGAAGCCTCGCCAGGCCCGCACGACATTGCTTACCTGTTCGATCGTTTCACCGCGTTGATGTCGGAGAAGAACTGAATGCCCAAGCGTACCGACATCCAGAGCATCCTCATCGTCGGCGCCGGCCCGATCATCATCGGGCAGGCGTGCGAGTTCGACTATTCCGGCGCCCAGGCCTGCAAGGCGCTGCGTGAAGAGGGCTACAAGGTCATCCTGGTCAACTCGAACCCGGCGACCATCATGACCGACCCCGACACGGCCGATGTGACCTACATCGAGCCCATCACCTGGCAGGTCGTCGAAAAGATCATCGCCAAAGAGCGGCCCGATGCCATCCTGCCGACGATGGGGGGCCAGACGGCGCTGAACTGTGCGCTCGATCTGCACAAGCATGGCGTGCTGGCCAAGTACGGCGTCGAAATGATTGGCGCCAATGAGCATGCGATCGAGAAGGCCGAAGACCGCCTGAAGTTCAAGGACGCGATGACCAAGATCGGGCTCGGCTCTGCCAAATCTGGCATCGCGCACTCGATGGAAGAAGCCTGGGCCGTGCAAAAGAGCATCCAGGCCGAGATCGGCGGCTCGGGCTTCCCGATGGTGATCCGCCCCAGCTTCACGCTCGGCGGCACCGGCGGCGGCATTGCCTACAACCCTGAAGAGTTCGAGACCATCTGCAAGCGCGGCCTTGATCTCTCGCCCACCAACGAACTGCTCATCGAAGAATCGCTCATCGGGTGGAAAGAGTACGAGATGGAGGTCGTCCGCGACAAGGCGGACAACTGCATCATCGTGTGCTCGATCGAGAACCTCGACCCGATGGGCATCCACACCGGCGACTCGATCACTGTCGCCCCCGCCCAGACGCTGACCGACAAGGAATACCAGTTGCTGCGCAACGCGTCGATCGCGATCTTGCGTGAGATCGGCGTCGACACTGGTGGCTCGAATGTGCAGTTCTCGATCAATCCGGACACCGGCCGGATGATCGTGATCGAGATGAACCCGCGTGTGTCGCGTTCCTCTGCACTGGCCTCCAAGGCCACGGGCTTCCCGATCGCCAAGGTCGCGGCCAAGCTGGCGGTGGGCTACACGTTGGACGAGCTGAAGAACGACATCACGGGTGGTGCCACGCCGGCCTCGTTCGAGCCGTCGATCGACTACGTGGTCACCAAGATCCCGCGCTTCGCCTTCGAGAAGTTCCCGGCGGCCGATGCCCACCTCACCACCCAGATGAAGTCGGTGGGCGAAGTGATGGCGATGGGGCGCTGCTTCCAGGAGAGCTTCCAAAAGGCGCTTCGCGGCCTGGAAACGGGTATCGACGGCCTGACCGAGCGCTCGACGGACCGGGAAGAGGTCGTGCAGGAAATCGGCGAGGCCGGGCCCGAGCGAATCTTGTTCGTGGCCGACGCGTTCCGCATCGGAATGACGCTGGACGAGATCTTCGCGGAGACGGCGATCGACCCGTGGTTCCTGGCGCAGATCGAGCAGATCGTGTCCACCGAGAAGGCGCTGTCGGGTCGGACGTTGGACAGTCTGAGCAAGGCGGAGCTGTTCTTCCTGAAGCAGAAGGGCTTCTCGGACAAGCGCCTGGCCAAGTTGCTCGGCACCAACCAGCACGAAGTTCGCGCGCGTCGTCATGCCCTGAACGTCCGCCCGGTCTACAAGCGGGTCGATACCTGCGCTGCCGAGTTCGCGACGCAGACCGCCTACCTCTACTCGACCTACGACGAGGAGTGCGAAGCGCAACCCAGCGACAAGAAGAAGATCATGGTGCTGGGCGGCGGCCCGAACCGGATCGGGCAGGGCATCGAATTCGACTACTGCTGCGTCCATGCCGCGCTGGCGATGCGTGAAGACGGGTACGAGACCATCATGGTCAACTGCAACCCGGAAACCGTGTCGACCGACTACGACACCTCCGATCGTCTTTACTTCGAGCCGGTGACGCTCGAAGATGTGCTCGAGATCGTCGACAAGGAAAAGCCCGTTGGCGTGATCGTGCAGTACGGCGGCCAGACGCCGCTGAAGCTCGCACTCGACCTGGAGCGTGCCGGTGTGCCCATCATCGGTACCAGCCCCGATTCCATCGACATCGCCGAGGACCGTGAGCGCTTTCAGAAGCTGCTGCACGAACTCGGCCTCAAGCAGCCTCCCAATCGCACTGCGCGTACCGAAGAGGCGGCGATCGCGATGGCGCAAGAGATCGGCTACCCGCTGGTCGTGCGCCCGAGCTACGTGCTGGGCGGCCGTGCGATGGAAATCGTGCACGGCGACAAAGACCTGGAGCGCTACATGCGCGAAGCGGTGCGCGTCAGCGAGAAGTCTCCTGTGCTGCTGGATCGCTTCCTCGACGACGCGATCGAGGTCGATGTCGACTGCATCAGCGATGGCCATGACGTGATGATCGGCGGCATCATGGAGCACATCGAGCAGGCGGGCGTCCACTCCGGTGACTCTGCCTGTTCGCTGCCGCCTTATTCGCTGCCTGCCAGTCTGCAGGATGAGCTTCGTCGGCAGACAGCGCTGATGGCGCGTGCCCTGAAGGTGGTGGGCCTGATGAACGTGCAGTTCGCCATCCAGGGCGAAGGCGACGATCGCACGGTCTACGTTCTGGAGGTGAACCCCCGCGCGTCGCGCACGGTGCCTTTCGTGTCGAAGGCGACGGGTCAACCTTTGGCGAAGATCGCCGCGCGCTGCATGGCGGGCCAGAAATTGGTCGACCAGCGCGGCAAGGATGGCCAAGCGCCCCGCGAAGTGGTGCCGCCGTACTTCAGCGTCAAGGAAGCCGTTTTCCCGTTCAACAAGTTCCCGGGCGTTGACCCCATCCTGGGGCCCGAGATGCGCTCCACCGGCGAGGTGATGGGGGTGGCCTACAGCTTTGGCGAGGCGATGCTCAAGAGCCAGTTGGGCGCGGGCTCTCGACTGCCGAGCAAGGGCACTGTCGTGATCACGGTCAAGAACAACGACAAGGATCGCGCGGTCAAGGTCGCAGGCGATCTGGTCGACCTGGGTTACCAAGTGGTGGCCACCAAAGGCACTGCGGCTGCGATCTCGGCGGCGGGTGTCCCGGTGAAGCTGGTCAACAAGGTCAAGGACGGGCGCCCCCACATCGCCGACATGATCAAGGCCGGCGAGATCCAGCTGGTGTTCACCACGGTCGACGAAACGCGCACCGCCATCGCTGATTCACGTTATATCCGCACGGCAGCCCTGGCCAATCGGGTGACCTACTACACGACGATGGCGGGGTGTGAAGCAGCGACGGAGGCGCTCAAGCACCAGGACGACCTGAACGTGCTTTCTCTGCAAGAGCTGCACCGGGCGTTGGCCTGAGCCCACGGGGTTGGCGCGGGCTTGCAGCCCGCCCAATCTGCTCTAAACTTCGTCTAAGCGCGCCTTTTGGCGCGTTTTCCTTTTTCCCACGAATCTCATCAAGCTGCGGGTGAACGGCCCCTCGAGGCCGAAACTTCCCGCACTGACCGAAGGTATTCCAGTGAGCACCATCCCTCTGACCACGCGTGGCGCCGAAAAGCTCAAAGAAGAACTGCAGCGCCTGAAGACTGTGGAGCGCCATGCCGTGATCCAGGCCATCGCCGAGGCACGAGCGCAGGGCGACCTCTCTGAGAACGCCGAATACGATGCCGCCAAGGACAAGCAAGGCTTCATCGAGGGCCGCATTCTGGAGATCGAAAGCAAGCTGGCCGCGGCGCAGATCATCGACCCCTCCACCCTCGACGCGGGCGGCCGCGTGGTGTTCGGCGCCACTGTGGAGCTGGAAGAAGAGGAATCCGGCGCCAAGGTCACCTACCAGATCGTTGGCGACGACGAGGCCGATCTGAAGCTGGGGCTGATTTCGATCAGCTCACCGATTGCGCGCGCGATGATCGGCAAGGAAGCGGGCGACGTGGCCGAAGTGCGCGCGCCAGGCGGCGTGAAGACTTACGAGATCGTCGCCGTTCGCTACCAGTGAACGCGGCCGAACGCACCCGCCGCGTGTTGCCCGGTCTGTGGGCCGGTGTGCTGTGGTGTATCGCCCTGGTCGCCACGCCTGCGCCATTCGCTGTGCTGGCAACAGGCGATGCGGGGCGAGTCGTCGGAAGAATCTTCAGCCAGGAGGCCTATCTCAGCCTGGCGATCGCGGTGGTGCTGTTGGCCCTGGAGCGTCGCGCGGCGTCGTTGTCCGGTGAGTCCCGCCTGAACGCACCGATGTTGATGGCGCTGGGAGCCATTTTCTGCACCGTTGCCGGTTACTTTGGGCTTCAGCCGATGATGGCGGCCGCGAAGGCGGGGCAGGGCGCCTGGACCTTCGGCCAGCTTCACGGGGCGAGCTTGGCCTTCTTTGGCATCAAGATCATCCTTGCCACCGCCCTGGCTTGGCGAGCCGCGGGGCTGTCGCCCCGACAGGTCAGTCTTGTTGGGCCTTCTTCTTGACGCTGGTGGTGCGCGACTTGGCGCGCTTGATCTGACCACCGGCTGTGACCCGCTCGTTGCCGAAGACTTTGACCTTCTTCACCGTCGGGCGATGCGTACCGCTCTTGGAGAAGCTGACGATCTTGACGGTACGCGGGCCCGGCTTGCGGTCTTCCCGCTCGACCGCGGCCTTTCGCGGCAGCGGGCGCCACAGCACCAGCAGCTTGCCGATATGCTGGACTGGCGCGGCGTTCAGCTCGTCGGACAATTGCGCCAAAGCGGCCTCGCGTGTGGTCCGGTCGTCCGAGAACATGCGAACCTTGATCAGGCCATGGGCCTTCAGGGCGGCATCGGTCTCTTTCACGATGGCAGGCGTCAGTCCGTCGGCGCCGATCATCACCACCGGGTCAAGGTGATGGGCCTCCCCGCGCTTTTCTTTGCGTTGGGCGGGGGTCAGTTCGATTGCAGGCATCCCCGTATTATGTCCCTGGCATGAAAGTCAAAACCAAAAGCAAGAAGGTCAACAAGGCGTGGTTGCACGACCATCTGACCGATCCTTACGTGAAGATGGCCCAGAAAGAGGGCTATCGCGCTCGGGCTGCCTACAAGCTCAAGGAGATCGACGAGGCGTTCCAGTTGATCCGCCCGGGCCAGGTGGTTGTGGATCTGGGTGCAGCCCCCGGTGCCTGGAGCCAGTACCTGCGGCGTCGCTTTGCGCCGAAGTCGGCCGGTGTCGGCGGGGCCGCGTCCGGTGAACTGGACGGCACCATCATTGCGCTGGACCTGCTCGAGTTCGAGCCGATCGACGGTGTGGCGTTCATCCAGGGCGACTTCCGGGATGACGAAGTGATGCACCAGTTGGAAGCCGCGCTGGGCGGCAAGGCCGTCGACGTGGTGGTTTCGGACATGGCGCCCAACTTGTCCGGCATTGCATCCTCGGATTCGGCCCGCATTTCGCACCTGGTCGAGTTGGCCGTTGATTTTTCGACGCGTCATCTGAAGCCCGAAGGGGCGTTGGTCGCGAAGGTTTTCCATGGCAGCGGCTACAGCCAACTGGTGGAGCTGTTCAAACAGACATTTCGTGTCGTGAAACCCATCAAGCCGAAATCGTCGCGGGACAAGTCGGCGGAGACATTTCTGGTCGGCATCGGTCTGAAAAGACCTTGAATCGAACGCTGGTATGCCATCTAAGGCCTGATAAGCCGCTGGATTGGGCGCCATCGGCCTCTTTAGGGGCCTCCGGGACATGTCAGGATGCCGGGGTATTGAGTCGACTAGAATCAACCCTATATGCCTGGGATGGCAGGTGGGTTAGCCCGCCTGCGCAGACCCAACTGGATCTCGTAAAGGAACCGCGGTGAACAATCAGTGGATTTCGAAGGTCGCCGTCTGGCTGGTGATCGCTTTGGTGCTGTTCACCGTCTTCAAGCAGTTCGACAAGCCGCGGACGAATGAACAGGTGACCTACACCCAGTTCATGGAGGACGCCAAGCAAGGGCGCGTGAAGCGCGTCGAAGTGCAAGGGCGTACGCTGAAGGTCACCCCCAGCGAAGGACAGCCGTTCACCATCTCGTCGCCTGGCGACTTGTGGATGGTTGGCGACCTGATGAAGTACGGCGTCCAAGTCTCGGGCAAGCCTGATGAAGAGCCTTCGCTGCTGCAGACCCTGCTGCTGTCCTGGGGCCCGATGCTGCTGCTGATCGGCGTTTGGATCTACTTCATGCGCCAGATGCAAGGCGGCGGCAAGGGCGGTGCGTTCAGCTTCGGCAAATCGAAGGCGCGCATGCTCGACGAAGCGAACAACTCGACCACCTTTGCTGACGTCGCGGGTTGCGACGAGGCCAAGGAAGAGGTCAAGGAGTTGGTCGACTTCCTGAAAGATCCGCAGAAGTTCCAGAAGCTGGGCGGTCGTATTCCGCGCGGCGTACTGCTGGTGGGCCCCCCGGGGACCGGCAAGACCTTGCTGGCCAAGGCCATCGCAGGTGAAGCCAAGGTGCCGTTCTTCTCCATCTCAGGCTCGGACTTCGTTGAGATGTTCGTCGGTGTCGGTGCGGCCCGCGTGCGCGACATGTTCGAGCAGGCCAAGAAGAGCGCGCCCTGCATCATCTTCGTCGACGAAATCGATGCGGTGGGTCGTCACCGCGGTGCCGGCTTGGGCGGCGGCAACGACGAGCGCGAGCAGACTCTGAACCAGATGCTCGTCGAGATGGACGGTTTCGAGACGAACCTGGGTGTGATCGTGATGGCGGCCACCAACCGCCCGGACATCCTGGATCCCGCGCTGCTGCGTCCGGGGCGATTCGATCGCCAGGTGTATGTGACGCTGCCAGACATCCGCGGACGCGAGCAGATCCTCAACGTCCACATGCGCAAGGTGCCGGTGGGCGGCGACGTCAAGGCGGACATCATCGCGCGTGGCACCCCGGGCTTCTCGGGCGCCGATCTGGCCAACCTGGTCAACGAAGCGGCGCTGTTCGCGGCCCGCCGCAATGGTCGCGTGGTCGAGATGATCGACTTCGAACGCGCGAAGGACAAGATCATCATGGGCACCGAGCGCAAGTCCATGGTGATGGATGAAGAAGAGCGCAAGAACACGGCCTACCACGAGTCTGGCCACGCCCTGATCGGCCGCCTGCTGCCGAAGCTGGATCCGGTGCACAAGGTGACCATCATTCCGCGCGGCGGTGCCCTGGGTGTGACGGTGTCGTTGCCTGAGAAGGACCGCTACAGCGTCGACAAGATTCGCATGCTCAGCACCATTTCGATGCTGTTCGGCGGCCGGATTGCCGAAGAAGTGTTCATGGGCCAGATGACGACGGGTGCCAGCAACGACTTTGAGCGCGCTACGCAGATCGCTCGCGACATGGTCATGCGCTACGGCATGACGGATTCGCTCGGCCCGATGGTCTATGCCGAGAACGAGGGTGAGGTCTTCCTAGGACGCTCGGTGACAAAGACGACCAACGTCTCGGAAGACACGATGCGCAAGGTCGATGCCGAGGTGCGGCGCATCATCGACGAGCAGTATGCGATTGCACGCAAGCTCATCGAAGACAACCAAGACAAGATGCATGCGATGGCCAACTCGCTGCTCGAATGGGAAACCATCGACGCGGATCAGGTCGACGACATCATGAACGGCAAGCCGCCGCGTCCTCCGAAGGACTGGTCTCCCTCGGCCAATCGGTCGGGCGCCGGCCCCACGCCGCCAGTCAATCCTGACAGCGCCCCTGCTGCCGCCTGATTGGCGCAGGCGCCACTTCAACGGGGCCAGTCGGCCCCGTTGTGCTTGGTGCATCAGAGCTACACAGCCACGCCGCGCCCGTGCCCAACTCGACAGCCAACATCTGGCAGACCGCACGTTTCTCGCTCGATCTGGGGCCCAGGCCTCTGGTGATGGGCATCGTCAATGCGACCCCTGATTCGTTTTCGGACGGTGGGCGGCATTCGGCGGCGGCCCAGGCTTGCGCGCACTGCGACCAACTGCTGGCCGAGGGGGTCGACATCCTGGACATCGGCGGCGAGTCCACGCGGCCCGGGTCGCTGACGCCGCCGGTCGACGTCGAACTCGAGCGTGTCCTGCCGGTGATTCGGCACGCGGTGACGCTCGGCGTGCCGGTGTCAGTGGATACCAGCCGTGCCGAAGTCATCGCGGCGGCACTCGAGGCGGGCGCTGACATCGTCAATGACGTCCGGGCCTTGCGCTGGCCGAAGGCTCTGGAAACAGTGGCCGGCCATGCGCGGGCGGGTGTGTGTCTGATGCACATGCAGGGTGAGCCTGCCACGATGCAACAGGCGCCCCTGTACCGCGACGTGGTGGAGGAAGTTCGGGCGTTCCTGCACGAGCGGCTCAATGCGTTGGAAGCGGCGGGTGTCGCCGCGGAGCGTGTGGTGCTCGACCCGGGCTATGGCTTCGGCAAGTCGCAGGAACACAATCTGTCCTTGTTTCGACTGCAGCCTCGGTTGCTGCAGATCGGACGCCCGCTGCTGGTGGGCTGGTCCCGCAAGGGAACACTGGGCCAGTTGACGGGGCGGCCGGTCGATCAACGCCTGCCGGCCAGCGTCGGCGCGGCCCTGGCTGCGGTCGCCCACGGCGCGCGCATCGTGCGCGTCCACGATGTGGCAGCCACCGTGGATGCGTTGAAAGTTTGGAATGCCGCGGGCCTGGGGATGGCTCGTCCGGCGTGAAGTGAATCAAAGCACAACAGGAGTGAACCCATGACCCGCCAGTACTTCGGCACGGACGGCATTCGCGGCACCGTCGGGCAAGAGCCCATCACCGCCGATTTCGCACTGCGCCTGGGACATGCGGTGGGCCGAGTCTTGCAGCAGGGCTTGCAACGTCGTGGCAGCACGCGAGCCCCGGCCGTACTGATCGGCAAGGACACCCGGATCTCGGGCTACATGATGGAGTCGGCGCTGGAGGCTGGATTTGCGTCGGCGGGCGTCGATGTGCTGCTGACCGGGCCGCTGCCGACGCCGGGCGTGGCTTATCTGACTCGCGCCCTGCGCTTGGACCTGGGCGTGGTGATCAGCGCCTCGCACAACGCCTATCCAGACAACGGCATCAAGTTCTTCTCTGCGAAGGGCGAAAAGCTGCCCGATACGTGGGAGATCGCGGTCGAAGCCGCGCTGGCTGAGCCGCCGCAATGGGTGGATTCGGCCCGCCTGGGCCGTGCGCGCCGATTGGCCGACGCTCAGGGGCGCTATGTGGAGTTCTGCAAGGGCACGGTCAGCGGCGAGCTGTCCCTCAAGGGCTTGAAGCTGGTGATCGATGCTGCGAATGGTGCGGCCTACCAGGTGGCGCCTGCGGTCTTCCACGAGCTCGGCGCTGAAGTGGTCAGCATTGGCTGTTCGCCGAACGGAACCAACATCAATGCCGGCTATGGCGCTACCGCTCCCCAGGCGCTGATCGCGGCCGTCAAGGAGCATGGTGCCGACTATGGCATCGCCCTGGATGGCGATGCCGATCGGCTCCAGTTGGTGGATGCTGCCGGGCGCCTCTATAACGGCGATGAGCTGATCTACCTGATGGCGATGGATCGCCGATCGCTGGGCGAGCCTGTCCCGGGTGTCGTCGGTACGCTGATGACGAACATGGCGGTCGAAGTGGCTTTGGCGGCGCAGGGCATTGAACTGGTTCGCGCGAAGGTGGGTGACCGCTACGTCCTGGAAGAACTTGGGCGGCGTGGGTGGATTCTGGGCGGCGAGAGTTCCGGCCACTTGCTCGCTCTGGACAAGCACAGCACCGGCGATGGCATCGTCAGTGCACTTCAGGTGCTCCAGGCCGTCCAGCGCAGCTCACGCACCCTGGCGGACCTGATCAGGGACGTGGTGCTGTTTCCGCAGACCATGATCAACGTGCGTCTGCCCGAGGGGCGTGATCCGGCCGATTGGGCGCGCAATGCGGCGCTGGGGGCTCAGATCGAATCGGCCAAGGCCGAGCTGGGCAAATCAGGCCGCGTTTTGATTCGGCCGTCGGGTACGGAGCCCGTACTTCGTGTCATGGTGGAGGCGCAGGATGCCGGCCAGGCCAAACGTCTGGCTGAGCGGATGGCAGCGGCCGCGCTGGAGTGATTCGCGGAGTTGGCTGACGTTGCCTGAATTTGGCGTTTCTACGGCAATTTTGCCGGTGACAGTTTCGTGACACTCACATGACGGCAGCACAGCTGCCGTCGTCGCGCCCCCGGCCGTCTCCGACGCGTCACGGCCCTGTCACAAAACCTTCCTACAGTCCGCCCGAACCGAGCCGAGGGTGCGAACAGCGCCGGCCGGGCACTGAAGAAAGGTTGATGACATGCTGAGTTCTCTCGTTCGTCCCGTGTGGGTGGGTGTTGCCGCCCTGGTGCTGTCGCAGGGCGCAATGGCGCAGGACGTCACCGGCGCTGGCGCTTCGTTCCCGGCCCCGATCTATGCCAAGTGGGCCGATGCCTACAACAAGGCCAGCGGCGCGCGGATCAACTACCAGTCGGTCGGCTCGGGTGCCGGCATCAAGCAGATCAAGTCCAAGACGGTCGACTTCGGCGCTTCGGACATGCCGCTGAAGGACGAAGAACTGGCGGCCGACGGCCTCTTCCAGTTCCCCACGGTGATCGGCGGCGTGGTCCCTGTCATCAACGTCAAGGGCATCAATCCTGGGCAACTGAAGCTCAGCGGCCAGGTGCTGGGCGACATCTACCTGGGCAAGGTGACCAAGTGGAACGACGCCTCGATCGCCGCTCTGAATGCCGGCGTGGCTTTGCCGGATGCTGACATTGCCGTCGTGCGGCGCGCAGATGGTTCAGGCACCAGCTTCATCTTCACCAACTACCTGAGCAAGGTGAACGCCGAGTGGAAGGCCAAGGTGGGTGAAGGCACGGCGGTCAACTGGCCGACGGGCGCGGGTGGCAAGGGCAATGAAGGGGTGGCGTCGTATGTGCAGCGCCTGCCCAATTCGATCGGTTACGTCGAGTACGCCTATGCCAAGCAAAACAAGATGTCGCACGTTCTGCTGAAGAACAAGGACGGCAACTTCGTGGCCCCCGACGACCTGAACTTCAAGGCCGCCGCGGCCAATGCGGATTGGTCCAAGACCTTCTACCAAGTGTTGACCGAACAGCCGGGCAAGGACTCCTGGCCGCTGACGGGTGCCACGTTCATCCTGATGCACAAGGTGCAGGCCAAGGCTGAACAGGCCGGCACCACGCTGAAGTTCTTCGACTGGGCCTATGCCAGCGGCGACAAGATGGCCAGCGAGCTTGAGTACGTGCCGTTGCCCGATGCCGTCAAGGCGCTCGTCCACAAGCAGTGGGCTGAGGTGAAGGACGCCAGCGGCAAGCCGGTTTCCTATAAGTAAGTCAGGCGACAGGACGACTCGACGGACCCCACGTCGGTGGGCCCGTGGCCGAAGGCTGCGGGCCCTCGGCGCGCGACGTATGAAGGAACGCAAGGTGACCGCTACACTGCCGGCCAGCCCGATTGCCAGCGAGCTTCCCATGGAACGATCCTCTCCGGCGGGGCGACCCGGCGGCCGCGCGGTGCGTGCCCCTTGGGCCGACCGGCTGTTTGCTCTCGCCGCACACGGTGCGGCTTGGCTGACGCTGGCCCTGCTGCTGGGGATCCTGCTGTCTCTGTTCGCCGGCGCGGCGCCGGCCATTCGCGAGTACGGGCTCAGTTTCCTGTGGCGCTCCGAATGGGATCCTGTCCAAGACCGCTACGGCGGCTTGATCATGATCTACGGCACGCTGATGACGTCGTTCATCGCGCTGCTGATTGCGGTTCCGGTCAGTTTCGGCATCGCGCTGTTCCTCACCGAGTTGTCGCCGCAGTGGCTCAAGCGGCCGCTCGGGGTGGCCATCGAACTGCTTGCCGCGGTGCCGTCGATCGTCTATGGCATGTGGGGGCTGCTGGTCTTCGGCCCCCTGCTGGCCACTTATGTGCAGCAGCCGCTGCAACACCTGTTCAAAGGCGTGCCCGTCCTGGGCGCGCTGTTCTCAGGGCCGCCGGTGGGCATCGGTTTGCTGTCGGCGGGCATCATCCTCGCGATCATGGTCATCCCGTTCATTGCCTCGGTGATGCGTGATGTTTTCGAGGTCACGCCACCCATGTTGAAAGAGTCCGCCTATGGCCTGGGCTCGACGACGTGGGAGGTGGTCTGGAACGTTGTGCTGCCCTACACCAAGACAGGGGTGGTGGGCGGCGTCATGCTGGGCCTGGGCCGTGCACTGGGCGAAACGATGGCGGTGACCTTCGTGATCGGCAACATGAACCAGTTGAATTCCATCTCCGTCTTCGAGGCGGCCAACAGCATCACCTCGGCGCTGGCGAACGAGTTTGCCGAAGCCGGCGAAGGCCTGCACCAAGCCTCGCTGATTTACCTCGGCCTGGTGCTGTTCTTCATCACCTTTGTCGTGCTGGCCTTCTCGAAGATCTTGCTGGCCCAATTGAAGAAGAGCGAGGGCAGCAAGTCATGAGTTCTCTTGCCACTTTCGATCCGGCACGCCTGGCGATGCACCGCCGGCGCAAGCGCGTCAACGTGGTGGCGCTTGCCCTGTCGCTCGGTGCGATGGCGTTCGGCGTGTTCTGGCTGATCTGGATCCTTTACGAGACGGTCCACCTCGGCCTGGGCGGGCTCAGTCTGCAGGTCTTCACCGAGATGACACCGCCACCCCAGGCAGAAACCGGTGGCCTGGCGAATGCGATCTTCGGCTCACTGGCGATGGTGTCGTTGGCCACGCTGTTGGGTACTCCGATCGGCATCATGGCGGGCGTTTATCTGGCGGAGTACGGACAACGCACCTGGCTCGGGCGTACCACCCAGTTCATCAACGACATCCTGCTGTCCGCGCCCTCCATCGTGATCGGCCTGTTCATCTACGCGGTGGTGGTGTCCCGCTTCAAGTCCTTCTCGGGCTGGGCCGGCGTGCTGGCCCTCGCGTTGATCGTTATCCCGGTGGTGATCCGCCAAACAGAGAACATGCTCAGTCTCGTCCCGAATGCCATGCGCGAGGCGGCCTATGCGCTGGGCACGCCGAAGTGGAAGGTCATCCTGGCGATCACCCTCAAGAGCGTCCGGGCGGGCGTGTTGACCGGTGTACTGCTGGCGGTGGCTCGCATCTCGGGCGAAACCGCACCGCTGTTGTTCACTGCCTTGTCCAACCAGTTCTGGACTTCGAATCTTGGTGAGCCGATGGCCAGCCTGCCTGTGACCATCTTCAAGTTCGCCATGAGCCCGTATGAGAACTGGCAGAAGCTCGCCTGGGCGGGTGTCTTCCTGATCACGCTGGGCGTGCTCGCGCTGAACATCCTCGCGCGCGTGCTGTTCCGCAACAAAAACTGATCGAAACGCGAGAGTTCCCATGGACGCGAAAGTCGAACTGTCGGTGACCGAGAAGGCCAAGATCTCGGTTCGTGACCTCAACTTCTACTACGGCAGCTTCCACGCGCTGAAGCACATCAACCTCGACATCCCCGAGAAGAAGGTGACTGCCTTCATCGGTCCGTCGGGCTGTGGCAAGTCAACCTTGCTGCGCACCTTCAACCGCATGTTCGAGTTGTATCCCGAGCAGCGTGCCGAGGGCGAAATCCTGGTCGATGGCGAGAACGTGCTGGACCGTCGGCTCGATGTGTCGCTGATCCGCGCCAAGGTCGGCATGGTCTTCCAGAAGCCCACGCCGTTCCCGATGTCGATCTACGACAACATCGCGTTCGGCGTGAAGCTGTTCGAGAACCTGTCGCGTGTCGAGATGGACGAGCGCGTTGAGTGGGCGCTGAAGAAGTCCGCGCTCTGGAATGAGGTGAAGGACAAGCTGGGGCAGAGCGGTTCGGGGCTGTCCGGCGGCCAGCAGCAACGCCTGTGCATTGCGCGCGGCATCGCGATCAAGCCCGAGGTGCTGCTGCTGGATGAGCCTTGTTCGGCGCTGGATCCGATCTCGACCGGCAAGGTCGAAGAACTGATCCACGAGCTGAAGAGCGACTACACCGTGGTCATCGTGACGCACAACATGCAACAGGCTGCGCGGGTTTCCGACTACACCGCGTACATGTACCTGGGCGATCTGGTCGAGTTCGGCCCGACGCGTGACCTGTTCATGAAGCCGCAGAAGAAAGACACTGAAGACTACATCACCGGCCGCTTCGGTTGATCGAACGGGAGAACCACACACCATGTCCGACAAGCATCTCTCCACCCAGTTCGACGCCGAGTTGAGCGGGGTCTCCACGCGCGTGCTCGAAATGGGCGGGCTGGTCGAGGCGCAGGTGGCTCAGGCCATCTACGCGCTGACCAACTTCAGCGCCGAGACGGCGACCCAGGTGTTGCAGATGGAGGAGCGGGTCAATCAGCTCGAAGTCGACATCGATGCAGACCTCTCGGCCATCATCGCGCGGCGTCAGCCGACGGCGCGTGACCTGCGCCTGCTGATCGCCATCAGCAAGACCATCGGCAACCTCGAACGCGTGGGCGACGAGGCCGCGCGCATTGCCCGCACCGTGCAGCGCCTGATCAACACGGGCGTCTTCAGTCGTCTGCGGCTGCCGGTGGGTGATGTGTCGTTCGAGGCCAAGCTCGCCACCGCGTCGCTGAGAAAGGCGCTCGACGCCTTCGCGCGCTTGGACACGGTGCAGGCGCTGGACGTCATCAAGAACGACAACCAGATCGATGCTGAGTTCGACGGCCTGATGCGCAAGCTCATCACCTACATGATGGAAGACCCGCGCACCATTTCGGCCAGCATCGACCTGGTGTTCGTGGCCAAGGCCATCGAGCGTGTGGGCGACCACGCCAAGAACCTGGCTGAACAGATCATCTACATCGTCAAGGGTCAGGACGTGCGCCACAACCCGGTCGAAGCGGTCGAGACGATCGCCTTGAACCGCAACTGACGCGCACCGGCTGCCCGACGAACGGAGAAACACACCCATGCCCACCGTGCTCGTGGTCGAAGACGAAGCGGCCATCGCCGAGCTGGTCGCGATCAACCTGCGCCATGCCGGCTTTGAGGTCACGCTGGCCGAGAACGCCGACCAGGCGATGGTCGCTGTCGACGCTGTCCTGCCCGACCTGGTCTTGCTCGATTGGATGCTGCCCGGGCAATCCGGCGTGGCACTGGCGCGCCGCTGGCGCGCAGACGCCCGGACGCGTGAACTGCCCATCATCATGCTCACGGCCCGTGCCGATGAGACGGACAAGGTGGCAGGCCTGGACGCCGGGGCCGACGACTACCTGACCAAACCTTTCTCGACCCAGGAGCTGCTGGCCCGCATCCGGGCCGTGCTGCGCCGCCGCGTGCCGGAGGCTCTGGACACCGTCGTCGAGATCGGTGGCTTGAAGCTGGACCCGTCGACCCGACGTGTCAGCCGCGAGGGAGTGGATCTGAAGTTGGGGCCCACCGAGTTCAGGCTGCTGCATTTCTTCATGACCCACCCCGAGCGCGTGCACAGCCGCGCGCAACTGCTCGACCGCGTGTGGGGCGATCATGTGTTCATCGAGGAGCGGACGGTGGATGTGCACGTGAAGCGGCTGCGCGAGGCCTTGTTGCCGGCCCGATGTGCCTCGATGATCGAGACGGTGCGGGGCGCTGGCTACCGGCTGAGCCAGCAAGCTGTCGCTTCGGCCGCGTGAACGCGGGCCGCAGGCGGCACGGCGGGAGCCGCTGATGTCGTGGATCTGGTTGCGCGCCTTGCTGGTGTTCGTGCTGGCCGTCACAGGCGGTTTGCTGGGCCACGCGCTGCATTGGGGCGAGTCCTGGGCGCTGGCCTGCGCTTTGGCGGGGGTTTGCGGCGGATTGCTGATCTTCATAGCCCGTGACGTCTGGCGTGGCCACCAGCTGTTGGGCTGGTTGGCCGGCGCGATCGGGGGCGAGCCACCGCGCATGGGCGGCTTCTGGGGCGAGATGGCCATTCGCGTCGAGCGTGCGCTTCGCTCGCGCGAGCGAAGCGCCGCGGTCGAGCGCGACCGGCTCGCACAGTTCTTGTCCGCCGTCGAGGCGTCGCCCAATGGCGTGCTGCTGCTCGACGCCAGCGAGCAGATCGAATGGTGCAATGCGTTGGCGGCCGATCACCTGGGGCTGGACAGGCAGCGCGACCTGCGCCAGCGGGTGACCAACCTCGTGCGCGCGCCCGCCTTCGTGACGATGCTGCAGTCCAAGGCCTTCGACCATCCGGTGCAGATTCCCCAGCCCGGCGGCAGCGGGTTGCTCTCGGTGATCGTGCGGCCGTATGGCGATGGTCAGCGCCTGGTCCTGACGCAGGACATCACCGAGCGCGAGCGTGCCGATGCGATGCGACGCGACTTCGTGGCCAACGTGTCGCATGAGATTCGCACGCCCCTGACGGTGGTGGCCGGCTTCGTCGAGACGTTGACAAACCTGCCGCTGTCCGAGGTCGAACGCAAGCGTGTGCTGGCGTTGATGGGGCAACAGACGCAGCGGATGCAATCCCTGGTCGGTGACCTGCTGACCCTGGCCCGGCTGGAGGGCAGCCCTCGTCCTCCCTCGGACGCGTGGTTGCCGATGTCGCGCCTGGGCGCCGCGGTCGAGAACGATGCGCGCGGGCTGTCGGCCGGCCGCCATCAGTTCAGCTTCGATTGGGGCCCTGACATCGAGCTGGCCGGCAACGAATCCGAGCTGATCAGCGCCGTGACGAACCTGGTCAGCAACGCGGTGCGCTATACGCCGGAGGCCGGCAGGATCGATGTGCGCTGGCAAGAGCGTCCCGAAGGCGCCGGCGAGATCGTCGTGAAGGACACCGGGCCGGGCATTGCTGCGGAACACCTGCCGCGATTGACAGAGCGCTTCTACCGGGTCGATGGCAGCCGGTCACGCGACACCGGCGGAACGGGCCTGGGGTTGGCCATCGTCAAACATGTCGTTCAGCGGCACGGGGGCGAGCTGCTCATCGAGAGCACGCCGGGCCAGGGATCGACGTTCACCTTGGTGCTGCCGGCGATGCGGGTTCGGCAGCAGGTGTCGAAGTTGGCTCTGCACTCGTAAGTGGGCCGCGCTGCGGCAAGTAGATGCCCATCTGCTCGCTGCGCTCGCCAGGCCGACGCAGCTTCATTGCCAATCGCCATCCCGCCGGGGCTTCAGGGGCAACGGCATTGCCGCGCCAGCTGAGCAGCAGATGGTCGCAGTGAGCGACTTCCGTTTGAGGGCTGACCGTGGTCAGCACCTTGTGCCGTCCGAACACTTCGAGGGCGGCCACGTTGGCGCGTGACATGCCTGGCGCTCGCACGCAGGCCCCGAGAGGCACCTGTTGATTGACGAGTTCCATCAGGGGGCGCGGGCTGCGGCCGAAATCCAGCGGGGGCAGAAGCAGTGTCATGGTCAGCAACCAGGCCAGTGCCACGCCGCTGGCGGGCAGCACGAGGCTCTTCCACAGCGGATGCCGATGCCGGGAGGTGCGCCACCGAACCAGCCACAACCAGGCGAAGGTGCCTGCGGCAGCCGCGACCAGCTCGATCACGGAGAAGCGAGGCACGAACCCCGGTGCCAGCCGTTGGATGTTGGCCATGGGCTTGGGCGGGATACCGGTCTGCATCGACAGGTAGATCACCCACACCGCCAGTGCAGCCAGGCTGAAGAAGAAGACGGAGAACCAGTCAATCGCCGATCCGGCACTGCGTTTGAGCGTGGGCAGCGCGAAGGCGGCCAACACCGCCATGCCGGGCATCGCGAGCATCAGCGCCCGATCAGAGCCCCCCATCGCGATGCATGACAGCACGCCCACCACGACCGTCGCTAGCGGCACGGCAATGTGGCGGCGCATCCAGTGTTGGCGCCAGCGCCACAGTGTCCACAGGGCCAACGGCCAAACCGGCCACGCAAACCACAGCAGCAGGCGCGTTGTGCCTGCTGCGCTGGGCGTCGCCATCCTGAGCTGCCACGCTCCGAGCAAGGTGGCCACGCCGGCGGCCACGGCGATCGAGGCCAACAGCCACGGCCACAGGGCGCGGACACTGGCGTAGCTGGAGCGGAGCACGATCAACAGGGCTGTCGCGCCCAGGGCCATGGCCATGCTGGGCGCGCCACTGCTGGCCAACGCGGGCAAGGCGAGCAACACGGCCAGCCGCACCGCGGTGGATCGGTAGGGCGCCGCCGACAGCGCCCACAGCCACAGTGCCACCTCGCTGAGTTGCATCAGTTCGGGCGTGGTTTCGTGGCCCAGTTGGAGCAGGCCCAGCGTGGCAATCGTCGCGAGCAGCCCGCCGTCAGCCAGTGCGCGGGCATAGTCCACCGGGTCGGCCTCGCCGCCAAATGCAAAGGGTACCGGCTGGGCGGCGTCGGTGCGCGCGAGGTTGAATGTGGCGTACCAGACGAGCGCCAGGGTCAGCGCGAGCAGGGCGGCGAAGGGCAGGCGGGCCGCCAGGGCCGGATCGATCCAGGAACCCAGCAGCTTGATGAACATCGCGCCCAACGCGTGGGGCAGCAGGGCGGTCTCTGCCGGCAGGTCGCCCAGCGTGGGCGAGATCCACGGCGTGCGGCCCTCGGCCATGCCCAGCATCGTGGCAAAGGCGGTCAGGTCGGCATTGCGCCACGGATCGCGGCCGAACAACCCGGGGAGCAGGTAGGCGGCGCAAAAGAGCACCAGCGCCACGCGGGGCAGTCGCTGGGCGGCCCGCTGGGTGACGAGGGCGGGAGTGGGTTGGTTCACGGGCGGCATCATGCCAAGGCAGAGCGGCGCGACCGGGCGCGCCAATGAAAAAGGCAGCCGAGTAGGCTGCCTTTCAGATCTTGCAAGCGATGCGGGCTCGACGGCCCAGGATCACTTCTTGATGCCGACGCGGGCGAACTTGTTGCGGAACTTCTCGACGCGGCCGCCCAGCGTATCGACGCTCTTTTGCTGGCCCGTGTAGAAGGGATGCGACTCGCTCGTGGTTTCCAGCTTGAACAGCGGCAGTTCGCGGCCGTCGTCCATCTTCACGGTTTCCTTGGTCGGGGCGCACGAACGCGTCACGAACTTGAAGCCATTGGACAGATCCACGAAGCACACATCGCGGTAGTTGGGGTGGATGCCTTCTTTCATGTCGCAAACCTTTCGCGGAGATCGTTGGCAGCCACGCCGCACCATGCGAGCGCACTTACCGGGCCTCATTCGCCGGTCGCTGTCTTCGCCGCGGTGGGTAAAGAAGTGGCCGGGAACGTGGAAAAACGTTGGATTATAGCCCAGCCGCTGAGCTGGCCGGTCGGTGGGCGACCGCCACCAACACGTGCCTCGTCATCGATCTTGCCAACTCGTGCTCGCCCACCAGCACCGTGCCGTGACCTTCCTGCCGCAGCAGTTCGGCTTCCTCGGCGTTGTGGCTGCGCACGACGATCTGGATTCCGGGGTTCAGCGTCCTGGCCGTTTCCACCATCTTGCGCACGTGAACCGTTTCCGGGGTGGCGATGGCCAGCGCACGGGCATCCTTGATGTGGGCCTGGACCAGCACCTCGGGCTCGGTGGCATTTCCCCAGACCGCGGCCTGACCTTGCGTTCGCAGCCGCTCGACCGCATCGCGGTTTTGCTCGACCACGACGAAGGGTACCGCCTCTTCCGAGAGCGATTCAGCGATGCGCTGGCCCACCCGCCCCCAGCCGACGAGAACGACTTGATTGGCCAGGTACTTCGCCTCGGTATTCATGGGCAGCGCCGCCAGCGGATCTTCGGCAGGATCCAGCCGACGGGCCATGCGCGGGTGGCGTTGAATCCAGCGCTCGATCGGCTCGATCAGGCTGAAAGTCACCGGATTCAGTGCGATCGAGATCAGCGCACCGGCAACCACCAGGCTCTGCCCTTCGGGCGGCAACAGCCCGAGGGAGAGGCCCAGGCCGGCGAGGATGAATGAAAACTCGCCGATCTGTGCCAGGCTGGCAGAAGCGGTGAGGGCCGTCTTCACCGGGTAGCGCAGCACCAGCACCAACACGGCGGCGGCCAGAGACTTGCCAACGATGATGATCGCCACCGTTGCGAGCACCTGCATCGGCCGCTCGATCAGCACGGCAGGGTCGAACAGCATGCCGACGGACACAAAGAACAGCACCGCGAAGGCATGCTGCAACGGCAAGGTCTGTTCAGCGGCCCGCTGACTGAATTCGGATTCGCGCAGCACCATGCCGGCGAAGAAGGCGCCCAAGGCGAACGACACCCCGAACAGCGCTGACGAGCCATAGGCGATGCTGACGGCCGCCGCCACGACACACAACGTGAACAACTCGCGCGAGCCGGTTTTGGTCACCTGCCAGAGCACCCAGGGAAAGAGGCGCCGGCCGACGATCAGCATGAACGCGACAAAGCCGCCCACCTGGATGAGCGTCTTCGCCAGTGTCCAGGCCAATCCCTCACCGGACTCGGACCCATGGGCCCCGACCGACTCGCTGCCCAGCAAGGGGGCGAGTGCGGGCAGCAGCACCAACACCAGCACCATCGCCAGGTCTTCGACCACCAGCCAGCCCACGGCGATGCGGCCATTCGCCGAATCGACGATGCCGCGGCTTTCCAAGGCCTTGAGCAGCACCACCGTGCTCGCCACCGACAGAGACAGCCCGAAGATGATCGCGCCCCCGAACGACCAGCCCCAGAGTGTGGAGATACCCGCCCCCAAGGCGGTGGCAACCGCCATCTGCGCGATGGCTCCAGGCAACGCGACACGGCGGACCGCCAGCAAGTCGGCCACCGAGAAGTGCAAGCCGACGCCGAACATCAGCAGCATGACGCCGATCTCGGCCAACTGAGCCGCGATGACACCGTCCGCGACAAACCCCGGCGTGGCGGGCCCGATGGCCACGCCCGCGAGCAGGTAGCCCACGAGTGCGGGCAGACGCAGGCGTACCGCCACGAATCCCAGCACCAACGCCAGCGCAAAGCCGGCGGCCAGGGTGGTGATCAGGCTGGCGGCATGCGGCATCCAAGGCTCCTCTGATGGGGGATGGGTCCTGCGATGGAGCCCAGAAATGACAACAGCCCGCGTCGCGGCGGGCTGTTGGCGCACGTTGGGGTGGCGTGCGGGTGCAGGGCTCGACGCGGCTTTACCCGCCCCGGCGCATCATGTCGAAGAAATCGAGATTCGTCTTGCTCGCCTTCATCTTGTCGAGCATGAACTCCATCGCCTCGATTTCGTCCATCGGGTAGATCAGTTTGCGCAGGATCCAGGTCTTCTGCAGGATTTCCGGCTTGAGCAGAAGTTCCTCGCGGCGCGTACCCGACTTGTTGATCAGGATGGACGGGTAGACCCGCTTCTCGGCCATCCGGCGATCCAGGTGGATTTCGCAGTTGCCGGTGCCCTTGAATTCTTCGTAGATGACTTCGTCCATCCGCGAGCCGGTATCGATCAGCGCCGTACCGATGATGGTCAACGAGCCACCTTCCTCGACATTGCGGGCCGCGCCAAAGAAGCGCTTCGGGCGTTGCAGCGCGTTGGCATCGACACCGCCCGTCAGCACCTTGCCGGAGCTGGGCAGCACGTTGTTGTAGGCGCGGGCCAGACGAGTGATCGAGTCCAGCAGGATCACCACGTCCTTGCGCAGTTCGACCAGGCGCTTGGCACGCTCGATCACCATCTCGGCCACCTGCACGTGGCGGGCTGCCGGTTCATCGAAGGTCGAGCTGATGACCTCGCCGCGCACGGTGCGCAGCATCTCGGTCACTTCTTCCGGACGCTCATCCACCAGCAGCACGATGAGGTGCACGTCAGGGTGGTTGGCCACGATGGCGTGGGCCAAGTGCTGCATCATGACCGTCTTGCCGGTCTTGGGCTGTGCCACGAGCAGGGCGCGCTGGCCTTTGCCGATGGGGGCGATCAGGTCGATGATCCGACCGGTGATGTTTTCTTCGCCCTTGAAGTTGTCACGCTCCAGCTTGAACGGCTCTTTCGGGAAGAGCGGCGTCAAGTTCTCGAACATGATCTTGTGCTTGTTCTCCTCGGGCGTCAGACCGTTCACGCGATCGACCTTGACCAGCGCGAAATAGCGCTCGCCATCCTTCGGCACGCGCACTTCGCCTTCGATCAAGTCGCCGGTGTGCAGGTTGAAGCGGCGAATCTGGCTCGGCGAGAGGTAAATGTCGTCGGTCGATGCCATGTAGCTGGTATCGATCGAGCGCAAAAAGCCGAAACCGTCGGGCAGGACCTCGAGCACCCCGTCACCGAAGACCTGCTCGCCCGCTTTGGCGCGCTTCTTCATGATCGCGAACATCAACTCCTGCTTGCGCAGACGAGAGACGTTGTCGATCTCCAATTCCTCGCCCATCTTGATGAGGGCGGAAACATGAAGCGCCTTGAGTTCTGACAGATGCATCGACAAACACCCTTGGGGGAAATCGGCCGCGCGCTTTAGCAGGTGCGCCGTGCCGGATCAGTGTGGCCCTGGCCGGACATCACCGGCGCCATGGGCGCAGACCGTGAATCGAGAGAGGGGTCGGGAGCTTGGGGCCTGAATCCGGCGCGCCTGGCAATCAAAGACGATTGTGGGCGCCGTGGCCTTGAAGCCTGTTCACAGCACGGGAGTGGGCCGTAGCCGCTAGGTTGGCGGCGCCGCTCCCGGTGCGTCAGGCGCGATTATAGATGGCCGTCGAGGAAGGCCGTCAATTGGGCCTTCGAAAGTGCGCCGACTTTGGTCGCTGCCAGTTGGCCGCCCTTGAAGAGCATCAGCGTGGGGATACCGCGAATACCGAACTTGGCCGGTACATCGCGATTGTCATCAACGTTCATCTTGGCGATCTGGAGACGGTCGCCATACTCTTTGGCGGTTTCATCCAGGATCGGCGCGATCATCTTGCACGGGCCGCACCATTCGGCCCAATAGTCCACCAGTACCGGTTTGTCAGACTTCAGGACATCTGCCTCGAATGAGGCATCGGAGATGTGCTTGATCAATTCGCTGCTCATGAAAGATCCTTGCGGGATGGGCCTGCGCGGCCGGGTGGGGCGCGGGCGATCGGTGCTCGGCCCGGGGTTGGATCAGGTGTTGCCAACCTGATGATTTTCAAGCCCTGCGAAGCGCGTTGTCGGCGCCATGCGCCTGCCAGGGGCCGGGCACAATGATTCTGACATAAAGCCTGCGCAGCTGTCGGGCGACTCGGGGTGGTAGCCCTGGGCCCGGCGGGTGCTTGTTCTGCGCCCACTTTCTTGATGTCCGCTTCCGCCACCTTGTTTGCCTTGCCCGCCGGCCGTCCTGACAGGGCTTGGTGGCAGGTCGCTGCGCGGGCGGTGCACGACTGGGCGCGTCCCAGCCGTGTCGATCTGCGCGATGCCGTCTGGCTGCTGCCGTATTCGGCGCTGTTGCCGGCGGCCCGCCAGGGCCTGGCGGATGTGGGGGGCTGGCAACCGCGCGTCGAGACGGTGGCGACGCTGCGAGCGCAACTGGGGCCGCGGCTGGCCGCCGGTGGCCCGGGCCCGGACGCGGTGCTCAACCGTTTGCAGGCCGCGCAGTGGTTGCGTGAGGTGCCTGCAGGGGCCGCCTGGGCTCGCGATGACGCGCAGGCCTTTCGCCAAGGGGTGGATGCGCTGGTGCGCACCGCCGAGGCGATGCAGATGCGCGTGGCTTGTCTGGCGCCGGCTCAGAGAGAGGCCTGGTGGAACGAGGCCCGAGCGTTGCTGGCCGGCAGCCAGGGGCCGGGAAGCATCGAGAGGCTGCTCGCCCGGGTGGCGCTGGAGTGGGTGGCCAGCGACTTGTCGGTCGATGCGGATGTGCTGCGCCGGCTGCGTCCGAGCGGCTGGATCCTGTTGCGGGCCGGCGGGCCAGACGCACTGGCCGAAGCGCTCCAACGCGAAGCTCTCGAGTCCGGCATCCCCGGCTTGCTGCTGGATGCGGACCCGCCGCCGTCAGAGCCTTTTGCCTTGGCGCTGCATGGACAACCACCGGCCGAGGCGGTGTGCCATGACGCCGAAACCGAGGCCCAGGCGGCGTGTGCCCAGGTGCTGGCCGAACTGAAGGTCTCGCCCGTTGCCCAGGTCGCGCTCATCGCCCAGGATCGCGAGGCCGTGCGGCGTGTGCGGGCACTGCTGGAGCGGTTCGGCGTGGCTGTCATTGACGACACCGGGTGGCGGCTGTCCACCACTCGCAGTGCCGCTCGGATGATCGCGATGCTGCGTTCGGCGCAATCGCTTCGGCCCGGTGGCGCCGATACCACCGCCGCCGACCGCCGGCTTGAATGGCTGAAGGACGACGCGATCGGCCTGGCCCAGCCCGACTCACTGGTGCTGCTCGAGGCCCATTGGCGCGGCCAGCGTCTGGCCGATGATGCGCGTGAAAAGGCGGAGGCATTCTGGGTCGATGCGCAGGCACGGCTGGCGCCGTTGCTCGGTGGCCGGCGCAAAGCGCTGTCCGACTGGCTGCGCGCCCTGTCGGCCCTGTGCCTGGCGGACACGCAGGAGGCGGCTCGCTGGCGCGACGATCCGGCGGGCCGCGCCGTGTTGCTCGCGCTGCGCCTGGAACCCCATGCCGCGCACGACGCCACCTGGCAGACGTTGGCGGGGCAGGCCACGATGTCGCTCGATGATTTCGTGGCGTGGGTCGATGAGGTGCTCGGTGACGCGAGCTTTGTGCCGCCGCACGACAGCCGCGCCCGGGTGGTCATCACACCGATGGCACGAGCGTTGCTGAGGCCCTTCGACGCGGTGGTGTTCCCGGGCGCCGACGAGCGCCGACTGGGCGCCATCGAGCCCCAACCCGAACTGATACCGCCGGCTGCGGCGCAGGCGCTCGGCATCGAGGGCACCGCCGCGCAACGAGAGCGCGAGACGCTGGCCTTCGCCCAACTGCTTCGACAGCCTCGGCTGACGCTGCTGCGGCGGGCGGCGGAAGGCAGCGAACCCTTGGGTGCCAGCGCACTGGTCGAGCGCCTGCGCCTGGCATGGCTGGCCGCGCCGGACGGTGCCCGCACCCTGCCAAGGGTGTCGCCGAGCTTGCCGGTGCGGTCCGAGCGGGCCGTGGCGGTGGATCCACCGCTGCCCACGGCGGGCTCGCGCTGGCCCGCCAGCCTGAGCGCGAGCGCGGTCGAGGCGCTGCGCGCCTGCCCTTATCGCTTCTTCAGCCGCGTGTTGCTGGGCTTGGGTGAGGTCGATGAGTTGGACCGGGGGCCCGCCAAGCGCGACTACGGCAACTGGCTGCATGCGGTGCTGTTCCGCTTCCACCAAGGCCGCGTGCCTACGCAGGACCTTGAAGCCGACCGCGATCGGCTGCGCCAATCCGCGCGCGACGAGCAAGACGCCTCCGCCTACAGCGAAGCCGATCTCCTGCCGTTTCTGGCCAGCTTCGAGGCCCTGGTCGACCCCTATCTGCGATGGCTGCACAAGCGAGAGCACGAAGGCTGGGCCTGGGCGCATGGCGAACAGGAACGCCGCATTGCGCCCCCGGCGCTGGGCGGTGTCGCACTGCACGGTCGCCTCGATCGGCTTGACCAGCACCCCGATGGCCGGGTGGAACTGCTGGACTACAAGACCGGCAGCGTGACCTCGTTGAGAAGCCAATTGACCGACCGCAGCGAAGACACCCAGCTGGCCTTCTACGCCGCCTTGCTGGCCTGCGATGAGCGCGGCGGCCTGCGGCCCGAGGTGGTCAACGCCGCCTACCTGGCGCTCGACGATCGTCACGCGCCGGTGTCGCTGCCCCACGCCGGCGTGGGCGAATCGGCGATGCTGTTGATCGATGGCCTGGCCGCCGAGCTGGCGCGCTTGCGTGCGGGTGAGCCGATGCAAGCGTTGGGCCAGGGCGCGGTGTGCGAGCACTGCGAAGCCCGCGGCCTGTGCCGGCGCGATCATTGGTCGGCCCCCGCTTCGCCGGCCAAGAACGGCGAGGGCGACACCGCGCCGTCTGACGCTGGTGGGCCCGCATGAGCCAGGCGGCCGCTTACCGCATCGATGGCGCCGAGGCCGATCGCGCACGCTTCTACGCCACCGCCTGCGATCCGCGCCAGAGCGTGGTGGTCGAGGCCTGTGCCGGGGCGGGCAAGACCTGGATGCTGGTCTCGCGCATCCTGCGTGCGCTGCTCGAGGGCGCCGAGCCGCAGCAGATCCTCGCCATCACCTTCACCCGCAAGGCCGCGGGCGAGATGCGTGAGCGCCTGAACGATTGGCTGGCAGAGTTCTCCGATGTCCAGGCCACCGAGGCACAGCGCGTGCAAGCCCTGCGCGACCGCGGCATGAGCGAGGACGAGGCCCGCCGACACGCCCCGGCGCTGGGCCAATTGCGCGCGCGTGTGCTGGCCAGCGGCCGCGTCGTGCAGGTGCGAACCTTCCACGCCTGGTTCGCCCAGCTGATGCGCATGGCGCCGCTCGAGGTGCTGGTGGAGCAGGGTCTGTCACCCGGCATGTCGCTGATCGAGGACCCGCAGGAGCTGGGCCCCGAGCTGATGCGGCGCTTTCAGCGGCGCGTGGCGGCCGACAACGCGCTGCAAGCCGACTACCGCGCCCTGGTGGCGCGGCAAGGCCGCACGGTCGTGACGCGCTGGCTGCATACCGCGTGGGAGCGCCGCACCGAGGTCGAACGGGCGGATGCGGCGGGCCTGCTGGAAGGCGCGGTGCCTTCTGCGGCCGAGCACTTCCCCGCTTGTGCGGGCTTCGGCGATCCGCTGGACGCCTGGGCGTCGGCGCCGTTGCAAGACTTGCTCAAGGACGTCGCGCAGGCGCTGGGCACCGTGGAGAAGGCCAACCACCAGAAATCGGCGCAGTGGCTGCAGCAGGCTTTGCAGGCTGAAGACCGTGCCCAGGCTTTTGCGCTGGCCTGGAAGGCCCTGCACACCGAAGAGAACAGCCTGCGCAAACTCAGCGGTGTGCCGCCAGAGTTCGGCCAGCTCAGTGATGCGCTGAAAACCATCGATGAACAACGGCGCCAACAAGAGGCGCACGAGGACCAGCGCCGCATCGTGCCGCTGGTGCGGGTGCTCTTTGCCGAATACGCGGCGCTCAAACGTGCACGCTCTCTGGTCGACATGAACGACCTCGAGCAATTGGCGCTCCAATTGCTGGGCGAAGGGCAGTGGTCCGGCTGGATCCAGGAGCGCCTGGACACGCGTTTGCGGCATCTGCTGATCGACGAGTTCCAAGACACCAGCCCGCTGCAGTGGCATGCGCTGCGACCCTGGCTGGCCGGCTATGCCGGCGCCGGCGGCGGGGCCAGTGGGCAAGTGCCGTTGTCGGTGTTCATCGTGGGTGACCCGAAGCAGAGCATCTATCGCTTCCGCCGGGCCGAGCCACGGGTGTTCGCGGCGGCTGGCAGCTTCGTGGCGCAGGCGTTGGGGGGGCGCCTGCTGTCATGCGATCACACGCGCCGCAACGCGCCGCAGGTGCTGTCGGTGTTGAACCACGTCTTCTTGCAGGCGCAGCAATCGCAGCAGTACCAAGGCTACCGGCCTCACACCACCGAAGTGGCCGCAGCGGCGGGCGATGCCTTCAGCGGGGTGTGGTCGCTGCCGCGCGAGCCCAAGCCGCCCGCGAAGCAGCGCACCGATCGCGACGCGCCGCTCACCTGGCGCGACAGCCTCACCGTGCCCCGCGTGGAAGAGGAAGAGCGCCGCACCGCCGCCGAGGCCCGCTCCGTGGCGGCCGCCATCGCCGAGCTCATCACGCGTCACGGCGTGAAGCCGGCGGACATCCAGGTGCTCGCGCGGCGCCGCACGGTGCTGGCCCAGGTGTCCGAGGCGCTGCGTGCGCTGCATGTGCCGCATGTGCGGGCCGATGAGCTGCAGCTCGCCGAAGAGCCCGAAGCGCGTGACCTCATTGCGCTGCTGGATGCGCTGGCCTCGCCGGGGCACGACCTGTCGTTGGCGCAGGCACTCAAGAGCCCGATCTTCGGCGCCACCGATGCGGATCTGCTGTGGCTGTCCGAGCGCGTGCGCGGCCGCGGCCAATGGTCCGCCACGCTGCAGGCCTGCGCACGTCAGGCTCCGCCGGCGCTGCGCCGGGCGGCGCACTGCCTGGCCCGCTGGGCCGAGGTGGCGCGCATCCTGCCGCCGCATGATTTGCTTGACCGCGTCCTCCACGAGGGTGATGTCGCTGCCCGAATGTTGTGCGCCGCACCAGCCGAGCGCCGCGACCACACCCGTGCCGTGATCGACAGCCTGCTTGCCCAGACGCTGGCGCTCGATGGGGGGCGCTACACCACCCCGTACCGCTTCGTTCGTGCGCTCAAGAGCGGCTGGCTGACGGGCACCGTCGCGGCCGCCGAGGATGCCGTGCGCTTGCTGACGGTGCATGGCGCCAAGGGGCTCGAGTCCGACGTCGTCTTCCTGATGGACACCGACCCGGAGGCCCGCAACCCGGAAAGCGGTGGCCTGTTGGTGGACTGGCCGGTCGAATCGGCGCATCCCGCCACGGTGGCCTTTGTCGGGCGCTGGTCGCATCTGGCCCCGTCGCTGCGGCCTTTGCTGGAGCAGGAGCGGCTCGAATCGGCCCGCGAGGAGATGAACGGCCTGTACGTGGCCATGACGCGGGCGCGGCGCAGGCTGGTGATCTCCAGCGTCGAGCCTCGGCGCAAGGCGTCGGACACCGCCTGGTGGGATCGCTTGCTGCCCTCGGCCCCCGAGTGGACGCCGGACCCGTCCCGCGCCCCCCACGCCACCTTGGGCATGGACGACAGGGTCGCGGTGATCGACTGGCCGGCCCCGGCCCTGGGCGCGCCGGTGCCGCGCGCGGTGCCGGCGCAGGTGCTGGAGTCCGAGCCCACGCGAGCCACCCTGATCGGCGAGGCGTTCCACCGCCTGATGCAGTGGGCCACCGGCCCGGCGGGCTTGGGCGCCCGGAGAGGCCGTGAAGGCGATGGGGGCGATGGGGGCGATGGGGGCGATGGGCGCGATCGGATCGACCGCAGCGCTGCCCGGGCCTGGGTCGCCGGCGCGGTTCCCGCGGCAGCGGCGGAGTTCGGCCTGACGGTCGACGAAGCCGCCGTGGCAGAGCGGGCGGCGGCGACCGTGCTGGCCAGTGCGGCCTGTTCACCGCTGCTGCATGGGCCCCATATCGAGTGGGCCGGCGATGAAGTACCGGTGGCCGACGGCGGCGAATCGCTGCGGATCGACCGTCTGGTGGCCACCGTCGACCCCTCGGCTGTGCAAGACCTGTTCAGCCAGGGCTCGCTGCGGACCTGGTGGGTGCTCGACTACAAGCTGGAACCCCGCCCGCACGACGACGCTGACAACCTCGCCCAGCTGGCACGCTACCGCCGCGTCGTGTCCGCCCTGCAACCCGGTGAGCCGGTTCGGGCGGCGTTCATCACCGGGCGCGGAGATCTGATCGAGATTTCGGGTTAACGAGCGGACGAAACGGCCGATATAGGCAGGCGAATGCGCCTGTGAAAACGTTTGTCGCTGGTCCGGCACCGCCGTATCGGCGCGAAAAGATGACGGATTTCCCGGTACTTCCGGCCACCGTGGCGGGCGGTGACGGGGTGCAATCCGGATGAGGTCCTCGGGCCGTTCACGCTAGCAGGGAGAAGTCGCGTTGATGACCGATCGGGCCACCGCCAAGGCGCCAGACCGCAGCACGGGTGCATGTGGTCGCCCGCCATCGCGGGTGCAAACGGTTGGAACGGTCGGTTTGAGAGGCGAATTTCGCTCCTTGCATGGCGTGAGTGGCCACCCACGGAATCCAGGCGCCGCCTGAACAGGCCCGATCCGACATGGTTGTTCCCGCCCATTCTTCTTCCGCCGAGTCTTCCCGACCCGCCGCCTCGACCGGCGCGGTGCGCATGTTCGGCCGCTTCCAGCTGCTGCGGCTGCTCGGCAAGAGCGAGCGGGGCATGCTGTGGCTGGCGCTCGATCCACGTGCCCAGCAAGAAGTGATGCTGGCCATGCCGCGCACCCAGCCGGGCGAATCCGCACCGGCCTGGACGCAGGCGGTGCGCCGCGCCGCGCGTCTGAATCACCCGCGGCTGGCCAAGCCGCTGGACATTGGCGAGCACGAGCATTGGCCCTACGTGGTCTACGACCGGGGACAGAACGTCACCTGGGACGAGAAACTGTCGTCGCATGGCATGGTCGCGACGGAGCTGGCCGATTGGCTGGCTCAGGCGTCGCAGGGCCTGGCCTTTGCCCACGAGGCAGGCACCGCCCACCATGATCTGCAGCCGTGGTGGCTGCTGGTCGACGAAGACAACCACGTCAGCGTCATGGGGCTGGAAGTGGCCGGCGCACCTCGGGCGTCGGTCACCCAACCGGGTGGCCTCGACGAATTGCGCGCCGTGCGCGATGCCGCCGGGCAGGACGTGCTGGCGCTTGGACTGGTGGCCCACTGGTGTCTGGCCGGCCAGCCGCCGCTGGATGAGCCCGACCTCGGCCGCGTCATCGCCAGCATGCCCCCGCTGGGTGCCGATTTCGTGCGCCTGCCTTGGGCCGTGCCACGGCCGATCCCCGAGCCGCTGCGCGCCATCGTCAACCGCGCCACCGACCGGCAGGAGCGTCACCGCTACCTGAATGCCCGGACGCTGCAACGCGCGCTCGAGGGCTGGCTCAAGACCACCCGCGAGCAAGATGGCGGCCCGCTGGCGCTGTTGCTCGACCGCCTGCGCCAGGTGGGCACCTTGCCGGCTCAGCCGGGCGGTGCCGACCGTGCGGCCCACCTGGCCATGATGGAAAGCGCGCGCACCAGCGACCTGGCCGAGATCGTGCTCGACGACCTGGCGCTGAGCTTCGAACTGCTGCGCACCGTCAACACGGCACAGGTCAACGGTGGGCGAGTCTCCAGCGATGGCCCGGTGCTGATGCTGCGGCGCGCGATCGCGATGCTGGGCGTGGACGGCGTGCGGCGCGCAGCCCTGTCGTTGCGACGCTGGCCTGGCCCGATGAACGAGCAGGCCGCCACCGAGATGGAAACGCTGATCCGCCGGGTGAAGCGGGCCGGGCGCGTGGCGATGCGCCTGGTGCCGGCCGGCTATGACGGCGAAGTCGTTTACCTGATCACGCTGCTGCAAAACCTCGGGCGGCTGCTGGTGCAGTACCACTTCCCGGAAGAGGCGGGGCAGATCCGCCGGCTCATGGCGCCGACGGTGGTGACCGTGCCCCACAAGAACCCGGGCACGCCGCCAGAAACGAAAGAAGAGCCGGGCATGAGCGCCGAGGCGGCGTCGTATGCGGTGTTGGGCGCCGATCTGGAGGCGCTGGGCGTGGCCGTCGCGCGCTACTGGGGCCTGGACGACTCGGTTCAGCAGATGATCCGCCGCATCGCGCCCACCGCGCCGGTGCGCACGCCCGATTCCGATGCCGACATCCTGCGCGCTTGTGCCAGCTGCGCCAACGACCTGGTCGACGCCATGTCGCTGCCGGCCGGCCGCGCGACCAAGACGCTGAACCTGGTGGCGCAGCGCTATGCGCGGCCGCTGGGGCTGACCGGGCGCGACATGCAGGACGCTCTGCAAGGCGAAGGTGCGCGCAAGCGCCCCGAGGCCGCTTCGCCGTCCGCAGGCGCGAAGAAACCCGGTGCCGAGGGCGATGCCCCTGGCGCCGGCGGCACGCCCCGCCGACCGGGGCCCTGGTCTCAAGCCATTGAAGGCACGCTCACATGAGCACCGCCACGGCCAATCCATCGACCAAGAGCCCGGGTTCGCCACACGCGGGCCGGTTCGAGCTGAGGGGCGTGCTGGGCCGAGGGGCCCAGGCCACGGTCCACCTCGGCTGGGACCCGAAGCTGCAGCGGGAGGTGGCGGTCAAGGTGATGAGCGCCTCGGCCGGCCCCGCCACGATCCACGAATGGCTCAGCGAGGCGCGTGCCGCCAGCGCGTTGGCCCACCCAGGCATCGTGCCGGTGTACGAGGCCGACCAGGACGGCGATGTCGTCTTCCTCGTCTTCGAGCGGGTGGATGGCCAGACCCTGAGCGAGAAACTCAAGGGCCTGGGGCCGATGCCCGCGCGCGAAGCCGCCGAACTGATGCGCGAAGTCCTGGATGCACTGGCCTTCGCCCATGCGCGCGGCGTGGTGCATCGCGACCTGAAACCGTCGAACATCCTCATTGGCAGTGACGGCCGCGCACGGGTGATGGATTTCGGCATCGCGGCGCGCTTGTCCGAGGCGCACGACGGCCGCATCGTCGGCACACCGGGCTACATCTCGCCCGAGGCAGCGCGCGGCGCGGCGCCGACGCCGGCGATGGATGTGTATTCGGCCGGCATGATGCTGGGCCAGCTGCTGCTGGGCGGGCCGATGCGGCCCATTCCCGTCGCCCCCGATGCGGCGCTGCGGCAGGTGATCGACGAAGACATCGTCTGGCCCGCGGGTCGCGCGCAGGTGGACGACAACCTGCGCACGATGGTCATGCGGGCCACCTCGCGTTCGCCAGAGGCGAGGTTCGCCAGTGCCAGCGAATTCCGCGACGCACTCGCGCGCTGGCTCACGCCGCCGGATGCCGCACCGCAGGTGGGCGGGCATGGCACGCTCGAGTTCTTGCTGCGTCGCATGCGCCTGCATGGCGACTTCCCAGCGCTGTCGGATTCGGTGGTTCGCATCCAGCGCGTGACGGCGTCGGAGAACGAAAGCCTGCATGCGCTCTCGGCCGAGATCCTGAAAGACGTCGCGCTGACGCAGAAGCTGCTGCGGCTGGTGAACACCGCACATTTCCGCCACGTCGGCGCGGGAGAGATCGCCACCGTCTCAAGGGCCACGGCCCTGATCGGCTTTGCCGGCATCCGCAACATGGCGCTGTCGGTGGTGCTGCTCGAGCACATGAAGGACCAGACCCATGCCCAGCGCATGAAGGAGCTGTTCCTGCAGGCGCTGCTCACGGGCACCCTCGTTGACCAGCTGTCGCCCACAGCGCGCGAGCGCGAAGAGGCGTTCCTCGGGGGCATGCTCAGCCACCTGGGCCGCATGCTGGCCGAGTACTACTTTCCCGAAGAGGCGGCCCAGGTGCGCGCCCGCGTCTCTCGCAGCGGTCTGCGCGACACCGGTGACACGCCCGACGAAGGCCGGGTGGCCGCCGATGTGCTGGGGCTCAGCTACGACGACCTGGGGCAGGGCGTGGCCCAATCCTGGGGCCTGCCCGACACCCTGCGCCGCATGATGCACGTGCCGCGCGAAGAGGTGCCGGGCCGGCCCATCGAATCCGCCGTCGAGCGTATGCGCTGGCGCGTGCGGGCGTCGGCTGAAATGGTGCAGATCCTGCTCGAGGGCGATCCGGCCCACATCGAGCAACGGGTGCTGGCGCTGGGCGAGCGCTACTCGCGCGCTCTGGGCGTGCGGGCCGATGAATTCGCCTCGGCCCTCAAGCAGGCGCGGGTGAATCTGTCGGAGATGGCGACCAGCCTGAAGATCGAGCCGGGCGCGCAGGCCCGTGCGCGCCGCCTGCTGCATGCGCCGGCGGACGCCGGCTCGCCCGTGTCTTCGGCCCCCAAGCATGGCGCGGTCGACGCCACCATCGTCTCGCGGCCGTTGGCGCCCACCGGCGTCGGGGTCGAGTCGGCGCACGATTCCACGATGGTGCTGCCGGCCTCGGCCCACCCCACCCATGAGGAGGCCGAGGCCATGCTTTCGGCCGGCATTGCCGATGTGACCACGTCGATGGCGGCCGACAGCTTCAAGCTCAACGAAGTGCTGAAGCTGATCCTCGACACCATCTACAAGGGCCTGGCCTTCGACCGCGTAGTCTTCTGCCTGCGCGACCCCAAGACCGGCCAGCTCAGCGGACGCATCGGCCTGGGGCATGGCGCCGAGCAGATGGCCAAGCGCTTCGTCGTCGATGCGCGTGGGCCGCAACCGGCCGACCTGTTCGGTGCGGCCTGCCTCAAGGGCGCAGACACCTTCATCGCCGACGGGCGCAGCTCGACCCTGGCGCCGCGCCTGCCGGCCTGGTACCGCGGCGCGCCGGCACACAGCTTCATGCTGCTGCCGATGATGCTCAAGGGCGCGCCGTTCGCGCTGATCTATGTCGATCGCCATTCCACGCCGCTGGAACTGGCCGAGCGCGAGCTGACACTGCTGCGCACACTGCGCAACCAAGCTGTGATGGCCTTCAAGTCCGCGGGCTGACCACCACATCAGACGGCCCCGCTTGGCCCCACGGCGGCGGGGGCCCGCGCCAACGCCCGACAATCCCGCGGGCATGAGTTCCACGCCAGCCCTTCTCGACGACACGCCCGCCCCCCGACTGCGCGACCAGCACGACTACCTCCGGCTGCTGGCCGCCCGCATCAGCGGCACCGCGGCCAACCAGATGCTGATGGTGGCGCTGGGCTGGCAGGTCTACGACATCACCTCCAGCCCGTGGGCGCTGGGCCTGGTCGGGTTGGCGCAGTTCCTGCCCGCCTTGCTCTTCACGTTGCCGGCCGGCCATCTGGTCGATCGGCACGATCGCCGCTGGATGCTGGTCGCGAGCCTGGCGCTGCAGGCGGTGGTCGCCCTGGTGTTGGCCACCGGCAGTGCGGGAGGGTGGATCGACGCGAACTGGATCCTCGCCACCTCGGTGCTGCTGGGCCTGGCCCGCGCGGTGCAGATGCCGGCCCTGCAGGCATTGACGCCGTCGCTGGTGCCGGCGGTGTTGCTGCCGCGTGCGGTAGCGGCCAGCAGCTCGGTGATGCAAGGCGCGATCGTGATCGGCCCCGCGCTGGGCGGCGCCATCTACGCGTGGGCCACCTTGGCGGGGGCGGGCCGCCTGGGGGCGGCGCCCGGCGCCGTGGGCGTCTACAGCGTGTCGCTGGGCATGCTCGCAGTATCGATCGGCGCGGTGATGCTGCTGCGCCACCGCGCGCGCTTCGAGCGCACGGCCACCGCCAACTGGGCGAGCGTGACCGCGGGCCTGCGCTTCATCTGGGAACGCCCGGTGATGCTGGGGGCGATTTCGCTCGATCTCTTCGCTGTGCTGCTGGGGGGAGCGACGGCGCTGTTGCCCATCTTCGCCCGCGACATCCTGCACACCGGTCCCGAAGGCCTGGGGCTGCTGCGGGCGGCACCGGCCGTGGGGGCGGTGATCGTGGGCCTGTGGCTGGCCCGGCACGGCATCCAGCGACGGGCCGGCCGGTGGCTGCTGGGGGCGGTGGCGGTGTTCGGCCTGGCCACCGTGGGCTTCGGCCTCGCGCGCACCATGCCTCTGGCCTCGCTGATGCTGGCGGTTGCCGGTGCGGCAGACATGATCAGTGTGGTGATTCGCCAGTCGCTCGTGCAGCTCGAAACGCCCGATGACATGCGGGGTCGCGTCGGTGCGGTGAACTCGGTGTTCATCGGTGCGAGCAACCAACTGGGCGAGTTCGAGTCAGGGGCCACTGCTGCGCTGTTAGGCCCGGTGGGTTCGGTGCTGCTGGGGGGCTTCGGGACGCTGGCGGTCGTCGTGCTGTGGTGGCGGTTGTTCCCTGCGCTGGCCCAACGCGATCGCCTTCGCGCCGACTGATCTTGCGACCTTTGGCGCGATGTGTTTTCAGGCGTTGAATCTCGTTTGAGAGCCCTTTCAGAGCTCGAACGTAGAATCCGCCACCTTACAAGATGGCAAAGCAACTGACTTTGGAAACTCCAGCCGTACCCGCCAAGAAGGCCGCCAAGCGTGGAACCCCCCGCAAGACCGAGCCTGTAGAAACCGTCGTTGAGCCGAAGCCGGTCCCGGTGCCTGTGAAAACGCAGGAGCCGATTCGCACTTTGCTCGTGGCCTCTTATGGCTGGCCGACGGATGCCGCCTTGCCCGTGCGACAACGGGCCACCAGGCGTTGAGCCTGGCGGCAGGTGCGTCCGCGCGCCTGCCTGATCATCGCTGATCCCCATCGAGGGCGCCTGACCTGCGCTGCACGCGCAACCGTCGGCGCCCTTGTTCCATTTCTCGTCTTCGCGCCGTGAGGCGCCTGTGAGGCAGCCCCCGGGCAGAGCCCGCGAACCCGCCAGGCATCGCCCATCGGCAGGGCCGTGGAAGGGGGCACGTCCTTCGCCCGGTGCCCCGTCTGTGCCTGGGCGGCGGCGCGATCGGCTCGCCTGTCAGCGGCGCGGCGTGCCCGTGGTGGCCCCGGCGCGCCCGAAGGCCTTGCGATCGGCCGCGCTGCGATCCAACTGCCGCGCGATGTTGCCGCACACCAGCTCGCACAAGGCATAGACCGATTCATCGGCGATGCGGTAGTAGACCGCAGTCCCCCGGCTTTCGCGCGCCACGAGGCCGTGCCTCATCAGCATCGACAGGTGCCGTGAGATGTTGGCCGAGGTGTAGCCACAGGCCTGGGCCAGTTCGCCGACGTTGAGTTCGCCGCCGCGCAGCATGTTGAGGATCTGCAGCCGGGTGGGTTCGGACAGCGCCTGGAAGTAGGCGGCAACCTGGTCCAGGGCCTCGGGGGGCAAACCTTGCATGGTGGGACACGACGGTGGTGGGATGTCCGGATGATGCCTCATGACGCGAACTCCTTGCGTACTCGATCAATTGCTTGCTTGACTATTTAGCTCATTAGTTAAAGAATAACGTCATCCGAGCCCAAAAGCGAGAGAGAAGTCGAATGGACCGCACGCCCTTGCTCATGTCTTTGCTGGTCGCCAGCCTGGGTCTGGCGTCGGCTTTGTCGACCGCCGCCGAACCGCCCGCCACCCCCGCACTGGCCAGCACGCCCGCCATCGCAGGGGGCGCGGTGGCGGGTACCGGCCACGATGGGGTGGTCGAGGCGGTGCGCCAGACGGTGGTGGCGGCCCAGGTGCCGGGCGCCGTCGTGGCCTTGTTCGCCAAGGCCGGCGACCGGGTGAAGGCCGGTCAGGTGTTGCTGCGACTGGATTCCCGTGCTGCCGATCAGCAGGCAGGCGCCGCCGCGGCGCAGGTGCATTCGGCGCGTGCGGCGCAGGACGTGGCGACCAAGGAATTCGAGCGCCAGAAGCAGTTGTTCCAGAAGTCCTACATCAGCCAGGCGGCGCTGGAGCGAGCCGAGGCGCAATACAAGGCCTCGATGTCGCAGGCCCAGGCACAGACCGCCGTGGCCGCCGCGGCCAGCACCGAATCGAGCTTCTACACCGTCAAGGCGCCGTATGACGGCGTGGTGTCGGACGTGTCGGTGGTGCTGGGCGACATGGCCATGCCCGGCCGGCCGCTGCTGACGCTGTACGACCCCGCGGCGCTTCGCATCACGGCCGCGGTGCCGCAGAGTGCCGCGCTGCGTCTGCGCACCCAGGGCAATGCCGCGGTGATGGGCGAGTTGCCCGGGTCTGGCGCCGAACTGATCAAGCCCTTGCGCTGGCAGGTGTTGCCCGCCATCGATCCGGCCACCCACACGGTGCCGGTGCGTCTGGATCTGCCCGCCCAGACCGAGGCGGCCCCGGGCATGTTCGCCCGGGTCTGGCTGCCGGGCGCCGTGGGGCAGGCGGCGCGCGTCTCGGTGCCGGTGGGCACGGTGGTGCGCCGTGCGGAGCTGACCGGTGTCTACGTCATCGGCAGCGATGGCAAGCCGCTGTTGCGCCAGGTGCGCCTGGGGGCCGAGGCCGCAGGCCGTGTCGAGGTGCTGTCGGGCCTGGGTCTTGGCGAGCGCGTCGCGCTCGACCCGCAGGCCGCGGCGAGGGTGCGGTGATGAGCGGGGACACCGTGATGGGCTCGTCAGGGCGGATCGCGCGCTTCTTCCAGAGCGCCGAGATCACGCCGCTGCTCGCGCTGGTGGCGCTGCTGCTGGGTGTGTTCGCGGTGGTGGTCACCCCGCGCGAGGAAGAGCCGCAGATCAACGTGACGATGGCGAACGTGATCGTCCCATTCCCCGGCGCTTCGGCGGCTGATGTCGAGCAGATGGTGGCCACGCCGGCCGAGCAGGTGCTCTCGCAGATCGCTGGCACCGAGCACGTGGCCAGCGTGTCTCGGCCCGGGCTCGCGATCGTCACGGTGCAGTTCAAGGTCGGCGTGTCGCGCACCGAGGCGCTGGTGCGGCTGTATGACACGGTGCACTCGCACGCCGACTGGCTGCCGGCGGGCCTGGGCGTGGGCGAGCCGCTCATCAAGCCCAAGGGCATCGATGATGTGCCCATCGTCACGCTCACGCTGCACGCGCAAGACCCCAGCACCGGCGCTTTTGACCTCGAGCGCATCGCGCACACCCTGGAATCCGAACTCAAGCGCGTGCCAGGTACCCGAGAGGTGTCCACCATCGGGGGCCCGGGCCGGGCGGTGAGGGTGGAGATCGATCCCACCCGCATGGCCGGTGCCGGCGTGACGGTGGTGGAGTTGCGCCAGGCCTTGCAGGCCGCCAACCTCGGCCTGCCGGTGGGCGACCTGCTGGGCGGCGACCGCGCAGTGGCGCTTGAAGCCGGGCCGCATTTGCGTGATGCGCGCGATGTGGGCGAGCTGGTGGTGGGCGTGCGGCAGGGGCGACCCGTGTTCCTGCAAGACGTCGCCCATGTGGTCGATGGGCCGCTGCCGCCGCTGCAGTATGTCTGGCATGGCGACAAGACGGGCGACGCGCCGGCGGTCACCATCGCCATCACCAAGAAGCCGGGCGAGAACGCGATCTCGGTGGCCGATGCGGTGATGCAGCGCGTCGATGTGGCGCGCAACGCACTGATCCCGCATGGCGTGGTGGTCAGCGAGACTCGCAACTACGGCGCCACCGCCAACGACAAGGCGATGAAGCTCATCCAGAAGCTGATGTTCGCCACCGCGTCGGTGGTCGCGCTGGTGTTCATCGCTCTCGGGCGCCGCGAGGCCGCGATCGTCGGCAGCGCCGTCATCCTCACGCTCACCGTCACCCTGTTCGCCTCCTGGGCGTGGGGATTCACCCTCAACCGGGTCTCGCTGTTCGCATTGATCTTCTCGATCGGCATCCTGGTCGACGACGCGATCGTGGTGGTCGAGAACATCCACCGCCACATGGCGCTGCACCCGGGCAAGACGCTCGCCGAGCTGATACCCGGCGCGGTCGATGAAGTGGGTGGCCCGACCATCCTCGCCACCCTCACCGTGATCGCGGCCCTGCTGCCGATGGCGTTCGTGTCGGGCCTGATGGGGCCGTACATGAGCCCGATCCCCATCAACGCCAGCATGGGCATGCTGCTGTCGCTGGCGATCGCCTTCATCGTCACGCCCTGGTTGTCGCGGCTGTGGATGAAGCACACCGGGCACGCCGACCATGCGGCGCAGAAAGGCCTCGCGGCGCGCATCGGCCCGCTGTTCGACCGGGTGTTCCGCCCTCTGCTGGACGATCGGCGTGGCGCCCGCAACCGCGCGCTTCTGGGGCTGGGCGTGGCGGGGTTGATCGCGCTGTCGCTCGCGTTGCCGGCGCTGGGTTGGGTGGTGCTGAAGATGCTGCCCTTCGACAACAAGTCGGAGTTCCAGGTCATCGTGGACATGCCCGCCGGCACGCCGGTGGAGCGCACCGCCGCTGTATTGCGTGAACTCGGGGCTCACCTGTCGCGCCAACCCGAGGTCACCGACTACCAGGCCTACGCCGGCACGGCGGCGCCCATCAACTTCAACGGTCTGGTGCGCCAGTACTATCTGCGCAGCGGCGGCGAGGTGGGTGACCTGCAGGTCAACCTGGTCGACAAGCACCAGCGCCACGAGCAAAGCCACGCCATCGCCACCCGGCTGCGCCCCGAGCTGCAACGGATCGGCAAGCGCCACGGTGCCAACGTCAAGGTGGTGGAGGTGCCGCCGGGCCCGCCGGTGCTGTCGCCGATCGTGGCCGAGGTGTATGGGCCGCAGGCCGATGGCCGGCGCCAGGTGGCCCGTGCCGTGCGGCAGGTGTTCGAGAACACGCCCGGCGTGGTCGATGTGGACGACTCAGGCATCGTCGACGCACCGCGGCAACTGCTGCTGGTGGACCGGCGCAAGGCCGCGATGCTGGGCGTGCCGCAGGCCGCGATCGTGAGCACCCTGCGCACGGGGCTGACGGGTGAGGCGGCCACCTACCTGCATGACCAGAGCAAGTACCCCGTGCCCGCCACCTTGCAGCTGCCCGCGAAGATGCATGGCGACTTCGACGTGCTGCTGCAGCTGACGGTGCGCGGCGCCGCCGGCCAGGCGGTGCCGATCCGCGAGCTCGTCACGGTGAGCGACACGCTGCGCGAGCAGCCGATCTTTCACAAGGACGGCTTGCCCGTGCACTACGTGGTCGGCGACATGGCCGGGGCGGTGGACAGCCCGCTGTACGGCATGTTCCAGATGCGCGGCGCGCTGGCTGCCATCACCACGCCCGGCGGCGGAACGCTGGGCGAGACCTTCATCACCCAACCGGCCGACACCTGGCGCGACTACGCCATCAAGTGGGATGGCGAGTGGCAGATCACCTACGAAACGTTCCGCGACATGGGGGCGGCGTATGGCGTGGGGCTCATCCTGATCTACCTGCTGGTGGTGGCGCAGTTCGGCTCGTACCTCACCCCGCTGATCATCATGGCGCCCATCCCGCTGACGATCGTTGGCGTGATGCCCGGCCACGCGCTGCTGGGCGCGCCGTTCACCGCCACGAGCATGATCGGCATGATCGCCCTGGCCGGCATCATCGTGCGCAACTCGATCCTGCTGGTCGACTTCATCCGTCTGCAGGTGGCCCACGGTGTGGCCCTGAAGGAGGCGGTGGTGCACTCGGCGGCCACGCGGGCGCAGCCTATTCTGCTCACAGGGCTGGCCGCGATGCTCGGCGCCTTCTTCATCCTCGATGACCCGATCTTCAACGGGCTCGCCATCTCGCTCATCTTCGGCATCTTCGTCAGCACGCTGCTGACGCTGGTGGTCATCCCGCTGCTGTACTTCGTGGCCTACCGGAACAGCCCGGTGCCACCGGCAGCAAACGTCGCAATGGAAGGAGAAGTTGCATGACCTCGTGGCAAATCGTTCGGCTGTTCGCCGGCTTGTTCATCCTCGTGTCGCTGGCCCTCGGCGTGCCAGGCAGCCCGGTCTTCGTGAGCACCTGGTGGCTGGCCTTCACGGCCTTCGTCGGGGCCAACCTGCTGCAAAGCGCTCTGACGCGCTGGTGTCCGTTGGAAATCATCCTGCGCAAGCTCGGCCTCCAGGCCGGTTGCTGAAGGGGCCCTTCATGCGCCAGCCCGCGATGACGCTGCCCCAGGCCCGGCACCGGGCGATGCTTCGCCTGGTGCGTTCCGCTTGCGTGGCCGCCGCGGCTGTCTCTGCCCCCGTGGCCCGCTCGGGCGCTCGATCTGGTGCAGGCCTGGCAGGGCGCGCTGCAGCAGTCGCCCGATCTCGCGGTGGCACGCGCTGCCCGCGAGGCGGGTGCAGCGCGTGCAGAGCAGGCCAGTGCGCTGTGGCGGCCGACGGTGGCGCTGCAAGCGGGCGTGTCGTACGCGGGCAGTGAGTCGAACATCCGCGGGGCCAGCTTCACCGCGCCGGGCCTTGGCTCGGCCAGTGGCGTGGCGTTCGACACCTCGGTGAGTGGTGGCGCCGCCACGCAGGCCACGTTGGCCATTCGCCAGCCGCTGTTCAGCCGCGAGCGAAGCGCCCGAGCCGAGGCCCTGGAGCAGGCCGCCCAGGCCGCGGAATACGAGTGGGCACAGGCCGAGCAGGAGGCGATGCTGCGAACGGCAGAGGTGTATTTCGCGGCTGCGTTGGCGGCCGAGCGGCTGCGCTTGGTCGAACGGCAGCAGCAGGCGGTCGACCAGGCGGCCCAGCAGGCCCGCGACCGTTTCCGGTTGGGCGACCGGCCCGTCACCGATGTGCATGAGGCCGAATCGCGCGCCGCGGGGCTGCAGGCCGAGCGGGTGGCCGCGCAGACCCAGCTGGAGCTGGCTCGCCAGGCCTTGTCGGACATGACGGGCCAACCCGTCACGGACGAGCCCGTTCACCTGCCGGGCGAGCTGGCCCGCGAGGCGTTGAGCACCTTGCCAGACTGGCTCGCCCGCGCCGAACAGCGCAATCCGATGCTCATGCGGGCGCAGACCCACTGGCGCACCGCCCAGGCCCAGTCTCGCGCGACAGGCTCCGCCTTGTCGCCCACCGTCGACGCGGTGGCCCAGATCGGGCGCGAACGATGGGCTGGAGACGGGGCCTCCGGCAGCGCCAGCCAAGCCAGCCGCCAGCATGCCGTGGGCCTGCAGATCACGGTGCCGCTCTACACCGGTGGCATGCGCAGCGCGCAGGCCGCCGAGGCCCGCGCCTTGGTGGATCAGGCCCGCGCGGAGCTGGACCGCGCACGCCTGCAGGTGGCGCAGCAGACGCGTGCCGCGTGGCTCGACCTGGCCGTGGGCCACCACCAGACCAGCGCCTTGAAGGCTGCCCGGGAGGCCAGCCTGGCCCGGCTCGACGCGACCCGCGTCGGCCTGCAAGCGGGCGACCGCACCACGCTCGACCTGCTCAACGCCGAGAACGATGCCGCCTCGGCGGAACTGGCGCTGAGCGAGGCCCGCGTTCGGCTCATCAGCCGCCGGCTCACGCTCGCGGCGCTGGCGGGCGAACTGGATGACACCGCGCTACAGCAGGCCAACGCGCAGCTGCAGCCTTCTGCAACCCGAAGATAGCGATCGACAGACAAGGAGACACCCCATGGCCCACATCGTTGTGCTCGGTGCCGGCATCGGCGGCATGCCGGCGGCGTATGAGTTGAAGGCTGCACTCGGCGGCGGCCACCGCGTCACGGTGATCAACGCGGTTGACTACTTCCAGTTCGTGCCCTCGAACCCCTGGCTGGCGGTGGGCTGGCGGGAGCGCGATGCGATCACCATGCCGATCCAGCCCGCGCTCGAGCGCAAGGGCATCGAGTTCATCGGCCAGCCGGTGGTGAAGATCGATGCCGAGGGCAACGCGGTGGAGCTCAAGGACGGGCGACGTGTCGCCTACGACTACCTGGTCATCACCACCGGCCCGCGGCTCGCGTTCGAGGAAGTGCCCGGCTCGGGCCCGGCGGCTGCCACTGGGGGCCACACGCAGTCGATCTGCAGCGTCGACCATGCGGACCATGCCCATGCCGAGTACAAGCGCTTCGTCGAAGAACCAGGCCCCGCCATCATCGGGGCGATGCCGGGCGCGAGCTGCTTCGGGCCCGCGTACGAGTTCGCCTTCATCTTCAGCCGCGATCTGCAGAAGCGAAAGATCCGCCACAGGGTGCCCATCACCTTCGTCACTTCCGAGCCCTACATCGGCCACCTGGGCCTGGGCGGCGTGGGCGATTCGAAGAGCATGCTCGAAAGCGAGCTGCGCAACCACGATGTGAAGTGGATCTGCAACGCCAAGGTCACCCGGGTGGAGGCGGGCAAGATGTTCGTGACCGAGCTGGACGACATGGGCCAGGTCAAGAAGGAGCACGAGCTGCCGTTCAAGTACAGCATGATGCTGCCCGCCTTCAAGGGCGTGGATCCGGTGGCGGCTGTCGAAGGGCTGTGCAACCCGCGCGGCTTCGTGCTCATCGACGAGCACCAGCGCAGCCCAAAGTACCGCAACATCTTCTCGGCCGGTGTGTGCGTGGCCATCCCACCGGTGGAGGCCACACCGGTGCCCACGGGAGCACCGAAGACCGGCTACATGATCGAATCGATGGTGACCGCCATCGTCCACAACATCGTGGCCGACATCCAGGGCCAGCCGGCCACGGCCAAGGGCACCTGGAACGCCATCTGCCTGGCCGACATGGGCGATACCGGCGCCGCGTTCGTCGCCTTGCCGCAGATTCCGCCTCGCAATGTCAATTGGTTCAAGAAGGGCAAGTGGGTCCACCTGGCGAAGATTGCCTTCGAGAAGTACTTCCTCTACAAGATGAAGACCGGAAGCTCCGAGCCCATCTATGAGAAGTATGTGCTCAAGGCCATCGGCATCACACGGCTCACGGGCCATCACTGAAGGAGCTTCACCTCATGCAACTCGACCCCCTGCAATGCGCCCAGGCGCTGGCCGATGGCGCCTGGCTGATCGACGTGCGCGAGCCGCACGAGGCCGCCCGCCTGGCCTACGACCATCCCCGCTGTGTGCCCATGCCCATGAGCCAGATCCAGTCCCGCTTCCATGAGCTGCCTCGTGATGCCCCGTTGGTGATGGCCTGTGCCGCAGGCGGCCGCAGCCAGCAGGCCATGCAGTTTCTGGCCCACCATGGCTACACGCATGTGGCCAATCTGGCTGGCGGCATGGGCGCCTGGGCCGCGCATGGCCTGCCGGTGCGCCGTGGAGCGTGAAGCCATGGCCGGTCACGTCGCGGATCGCCTCCAGATCGAATCGTTCTACGACCCAGCCACCAGCACCTTCAGCCACCTGCTGCTGGACGCCGCCTCCGGCGACTGCGCCTTGGTCGACACGGTGCTTGATTTCGATCCCAAGTCGGGGCGCACCGGCCGCGAGAGCGCGGACCGGCTCATCGCCCGGGTGAAGGCATTGGGGGCCCGCCTGGTGTGGCTGCTGGAAACACATGTCCATGCCGACCATCTCTCGGCCGCGGCGTACATCCAGCAGCAGTTGGGTGGCCAGATCGCGATCGGCCAGCACATCACCACCGTCCAGGCCACCTTCGGCCGCCTGTTCAATGTGGGGCCCGAGTTCAAACGAGATGGCAGCCAATTCGACCGCCTGCTCGCCGAAGGCGAAGTGATCACGCTCGGCACCACGCCGTTGAGGGTGATGCACACGCCGGGCCACACGCCGGCCTGCACCACCTACGTGGCGGGCGAGGGCGATCAGACGGTGGCGTTCATCGGCGACACCCTCTTCCGGCCCGACTACGGCAGTGCGCGCTGCGATTTTCCCGGCGGCGACGCATCCACGCTGTACCGCTCGGTGCGCCGGTTGCTGTCCCTGCCGCCATCCACCCGGCTGTACTTCTGCCATGACTACCCCGAGGCCGGACAGGCACCTTCTGTGTCGAGCACGGTCGCCGCGCAGCGAGAGGGCAACATCCACCTGCACGATGGCATCGCCGAGGAAGCGTTCGTCGCAATGCGCCGCGCGCGCGACGCCGGCTTGGCCATGCCTGTGCTGATCTTGCCCTCGGTGCAGGTGAACATGCGTGCCGGGCACCTGCCACCCCCTGAAGACAACGGCGTGAGCTACCTCAAGCTGCCCCTGGACGCCTTGTGATCCGGTGATGGCGCCTGCCGGCGGCGCCACCAGGTGAGGGCCGCCACCGCATAGCCCGCCAGCCCCAGGCCCAAGGGCATCCACAGGGCCCACGGGGAGGTGACGTTGTTGAGTTGGTGGATCTCGTCCGCCAGCGAGCGGGTGGGCCGGTCATCCACCACCAGCGCGTAGGCGGGCACGGGGTCGGTCGAGCCGCCGAGGTGGTCTCCATCTTTCGGTACGTGAAAGGCCAGGTGGGTAGAGCGCAGCCGCCAGGCTTCGGAGCTTTGGTGGATGGCGGTGAAGCGGTTCTCGTAGACCAGCGGGTCGCCAATGATGCGAAAGCGCACCGCCGAGCGGCGCCGCCCATGCTCGCGGCTCACGATGTCTTCCACCCGGCCTTGCTTCAGTGCGTAACGATCAGGGTCAGTGGGCAGCGGCTCAAGCGGGAACAGCACGAACAGCACGCTCATGGCCACCATCAGCGTGGAGAGCAACAGAAAGAAGATCCAGTCGCCGATGGTGCGAGGAGGGCGCATGAAGAGGGCTGGGTGGTCGATGAGCCCCGTGGGGCCCGGTGGAAAGATGGGCGCCGATGGTCGCATGGTTTGGGGCGCGTTGAGCCTCGCCTCGGGGGGCTTGTCGGCCACGGGCCTCGGTGGCGGGATAATCGCGGGGCCGATCCGGTGCCACCTTCGGGGCACCGGGCCCGTTCAGCCGACCACGGCCTGATTCGCCGGCGCATCCATCGCCCCTCTCGGGCATGGGCTGGTGGCATGCCGGGTCTTTCACCTTCAACGATGAAGCCTCCACGGATCCTCCCGACCCTTGTTCTCGCCTTGATGGCCGCTGCCCAAGGCAGCGCTCGTGCCGAAGGCCCCTCGACAGACGAATACGTCGCCTTTCAGGACTTCACCATCCGTCACTGCGCGCAGCATGATCCGGAGCGCTCGAAAGAGTACGAGAAGCTGCGCAACCCGCCCTACGCCTGCGCACCGGAGGACCGCGCCATCGCCGAGAAGGCGCGCCAGTCGACCGACTATGCCTCGATGACGCAGAAGCTCACCGAGCGCTTCAGCACCCTCAGCGCCTCGCAGCGCATCGAGGTGTGCCGCTCCACCCTGGCAGCCAAGTGCGGCGGCTGATCGCCCTCAAGCGCTGAGGCCCGGTGCGGGCGCGTGGCCCGGCCTGCCTTGTCAGCCCGCGCGTGCGCCCAGGCCGAATTCGCCGCCGAACATCGACGCGAGGTGTGCCTCGCCGTGCTCCAGCACGAAGTAGCGGAAGGCCTCGGCCGCGGGCGACAGGTGCTTGGCGGCGGTGTTCACCACATTCCATCGCCGCACCAGTGGCAGCCCTTCGGCCGCGGGAGCCGCGATCAACTCGTTGGCCCATTCGAGCGCGATGGTGTGCAGCGACAAGATGCTGATCCCCATGCCTGCCATCACCGCCTGCTTGATGGCCTCGTTGCTCGGCATCTCCATCACATACGTGGGCTGGATGTGGTGGCTGTCGAAAAAGCCTTGCAGCGCTTCGCGGGTGCCGGATTCGGGCTCACGCACGATGAACGGCTCGCTGGCCAATGCGGCCACGGGCACGGCTTCAGCGCGGGCAAAACGATGCTGTGGTGACACCACCAGCACATGGGGGTGCATCGCGAAGGGCTCTGCGCGGGTGGGCAGGTCGCGCGGGGCGCGGCCCATGATGCACAGGTCCACCTCGTTGGCCTGCATCATCACGCCGAGTTGGTCGCGGCTGCCCAGGCGCAGCCGCACGTCCACCGCCGGGTACTCGGCGCGGAACTTGGCCAGCAGCAGCGGCAGGAAGTAGGTGGCCGCGCTGACCATGCCGATCGTCAAACGGCCTGATTCGAGCCGGGTGAACCGCGCCATCGCGTCTTCAGCGTCTTTCAGGGTGGCCAGCAGCCGCTTGGCATAGACGAGGAAGTACTCGCCCGCCGTGGTCAGGCCCATGCGCCGGCCGGCCCGGTCGAACAAGACCTGGCCCACCTGCGACTCCACCTCCTTGATCTGCAGCGATACCGCCGGCGCGGTCAGGTGCAACGCCTCGGCGGCGCGCGCCACGCTGCCCTGCCGGGCCACTTCGACGAAGACCCGGATCTGGCGGAAGGTGATGTTCATCGTTTAGCTTTTCCTAAACGTTTTAGAAAGAATATCAAACTTTCACTTATTCATCTCGGCTCATACCCTGCGTTCCATACCGACCGACGCTGAGGAGACCCCGGATGAATGCCCCGCTCGATGCAGGCCTGCTGGCCGATGCCACCCAGATCACCGACGCCAAGAAGCGCTACAGCGCAGGTGTTCTGAAGTACCGCCAGATGGGCTACTGGCAGCCCGACTACGTGCCCAAGGACACGGACACGATCTGCCTGTTCCGCATCACGCCGCAGGAGGGGGTTGATCCGGTCGAGGCCAGCGCCGCCGTGGCGGGCGAGTCCAGCACCGCCACGTGGACGGTGGTCTGGACGGATCGCCTCACCGCCTGCGAGAACTACCGGGCCAAGTGCTTCAAGGTCGAGCCGGTGCCCAACATCCCGGGCCAGTACTTCGCGTGGGTGGCCTACGACCTGATCCTGTTCGAAGAAGGCTCGATCGCCAACATGACGGCCAGCCTGATCGGCAACGTCTTCTCGTTCAAGCCGCTCAAGGCGGCCCGGCTGGAAGACATCCGCATTCCCCCGGCCTACGTGAAGACCTTCAAGGGGCCGCCCACCGGGCTGGTGGTCGAGCGTGAGCGGCTGGACAAGTTTGGCCGCCCGCTGCTGGGGGCCACCACCAAGCCCAAGCTGGGTCTGTCGGGCCGCAACTATGGCCGCGTGATCTACGAGGGGCTCAAGGGTGGGCTCGATTTCATGAAGGACGACGAGAACATCAACTCGCAGCCCTTCATGCACTGGCGCGATCGCTTTCTCTATGTGATGGACGGGGTCAACAAGGCCAGCGCAGCCACCGGTGAGGTGAAGGGCTCCTACCTGAACGTGACCGCCGGCACGATGGAGGGCATCTACGAGCGGGCCGAGTTCGCCAAGCAGTTGGGCAGCGTGGTGATCATGATCGACCTGATCGTCGGCTGGCCCTGCATCCAGAGCCTGGGTGAATGGTGCCGCCGCAACGACATGGTGCTGCACCTGCACCGCGCCGGCCACGGCACCTACACCCGGCAGAAGAACCACGGCGTCTCGTTCCGCGTCATCGCCAAGTGGCTGCGCCTGGCCGGGGTCGACCACATGCACGCCGGCACCGCGGTGGGCAAGCTCGAAGGCGATCCGCTCACGGTGCAGGGCTACTACAACGTCTGCCGCGACGCCTACACCCGCACCGACCTGCCGCGCGGCCTGTACTTCGACATGGACTGGTGTGACCTGAAGAAGGTGATGCCGGTGGCCTCGGGCGGCATCCACGCCGGGCAGATGCACCAGTTGCTTGATCTCTTCGGCGACGACGTGATCCTGCAGTTCGGCGGCGGCACCATCGGCCACCCCGCTGGCATCCAGGCCGGCGCCGTGGCCAACCGGGTGGCGTTGGAGGCGATGGTCAAGGCCCGCAACGAAGGCCGGGACATCCGCACCGAGGGCCCCGAGATCCTGCAGAAGGCCGCGCAGTTCTGCAGCCCCCTCAAGCAGGCGCTCGATACCTGGGGCGACATCAGCTTCAACTACACCTCGACCGACACCAGCGACTATGCGGTGACGGCCGCGGTGGCCTGACCCCCTTTGGACGAACCCGGAGCCACTCACCATGATGACCAACCCCACCGGCCGCGTCACCCAGGGCCAGTTCAGCTTCCTGCCCGATCTCACCGATGAAGAGATCGCCCTGCAGATCGACTACGGCCTGCAGCGCGGCTTCGCCTGGAGCGTCGAGTACACCGACGACCCGCATCCGCGCAACACCTACTGGGAGATGTACGGCATGCCGATGTTCGATCTGCGCGATGCCGCTGGCGTGCTGCACGAGCTGCGCGAATGCCGCAAGACCTTCCCGCACCACTACATCCGGCTGATGGCCTTCGACTCCGCCCGCGGCATTGAATCCATCGCGATGAGCTTCATCGTCAACCGGCCGGTGGACGAGCCAGGCTTCGGCCTGGTGCGCCAGGAGGGCGAGGGCCGTTCGATGCGCTACACGGTGCACAGCTACGCCACCGACCGGCCCGAAGCCCGCCGGTACGGATGACGGGCTGAGCGGTTGAACGGGGCCGGCAGCGCCCACGGCGCCAACAGCGCCGGTCCTTGCCCGCACGACGCGTGGTGCCCCGCCGTGGCCGCCATGCCCCACTGAACCCTGTCGAAGCAGAGGTCGAGCATGTACCGCATCGCTCCGTCCATCCTGTCGGCCGATTTCGCGCGCCTGGGCGATGAGGTGCGCGGCGTGATCGAAGCCGGCGCCGATTGGATCCATGTCGACGTGATGGACAACCATTACGTGCCCAACCTGACCATCGGCCCCGCCGTGGCCCTGGCGATCCGGCCCCATGCCGCACGCGCCGATGGGACCCCCGTGCCGATGGATGTGCACCTGATGGTGCAGCCGGTCGACGCCCTGGCCCAGGCCTTCGCCGAAGCGGGGGCCGACCTGATCAGCTTTCATCCCGACGCCAGCACGCACGTCGACCGTACCCTCTCGTTGATCCGCGGCTTGGGGTGCCGCGCCGGGCTGGTCTTCAACCCCCACCAGCCGCTGGATGTGCTGGACTGGGTGATCGACAAGGTCGATCTCGTGCTCGTCATGAGCGTCAACCCCGGCTTCGGTGGGCAGAGCTTCATCGACGCGGCCTTGCGCAAGGTCGAGCAGGCAAGGCGGCGCATCGACGCCTCGGGGCGCGACATCCGGCTGCAGGTCGACGGCGGCATCAAGGTGGACAACATCCGCCGCGTGGCCGAAGCGGGGGCCGATGTGTTCGTGGCAGGCAGCGCCGTCTTCGGCCAGCCCGACTATCGCCGCGTGATCGACGCCATGCGTGTCGAGCTGGCCCGGGTGCGGCCCGGCGAAGGAGGGCGTTGATGGGAGGCCCGCTCTACGCGATCCCGCCTGCGGGCAGCCACGCCGCTCCCGCCTCGGCGGCTGCCGTCCCCGCCTCGGCGGTTGCCACGACGACGCCTGCGGCAGAAGCACCTGAGCCCGCACGCTCCGTGGCGCAGGTGCTGCGCGACAGCCAGGTCGAGGCGGTGTTGGAAGAACTGGACCGCGACCTGGTCGGCTTGGCGCCGGTGAAGCGGCGCATCCGCGACATCGCCGCGCTGTTGGTCATCGACAAGCTGCGCGCGCAGCACGGCCTGCGTGCCCAGTCGCCGTCGCTGCACATGTCGTTCACCGGCAACCCCGGCACCGGCAAGACCACCGTGGCGATGCGGATGGCCGAGATCCTTCACCGGCTGGGCTATGTGCGCAAGGGCCACCTGGTGGCGGTGACACGGGACGACCTCGTTGGCCAGTACATCGGCCACACCGCGCCCAAGACCAAGGAAGTGCTGAAGAAGGCCATGGGCGGCGTGCTGTTCATCGACGAGGCCTACTACCTCTACAAGCCGGAGAACGAGCGCGACTACGGGCAGGAAGCGATCGAGATCCTGCTTCAGGTGATGGAGAACCAGCGCGACGACCTGGTCGTCATCCTCGCCGGTTATGCGGACCGGATGGAGACCTTCTTCCGCTCCAACCCTGGGATGAGCAGCCGCATCGCGCACCACATCGATTTTCCCGACTACGGGCATGACGAGCTGTGCCTCATCGCCGACCGCATGCTCGACCGCATGAGCTACCACTTCGGTGACGGCGCCCGCGAGACCTTTGCCGAATACCTGGCGCGGCGCCTGGCGCAACCCCACTTCGCGAATGCCCGCAGCGTGCGCAACGCGCTGGACCGCGCGCGCCTGCGGCAGGCCAGCCGGCTGTTCGAGGACCGTGAGCGCGTGCTCAGCGCGGAAGACCTCAGCACGCTGCATCCCGAAGACATCCGCGCGAGCCGGGTCTTCAGCCATTGATTTCCGACATCTCCACATCCAAGGCCCCCATGACACTCCAAGGTCGCATCACCCTGACCCGCTACCTCATCGAAGAACGCAGGCGCTTTCCCAAGGCCAGCGGTGAGCTCAACGGCTTGATCCTCGACATCTCGCTGGCATGCAAAGCGTTGGCCCGCATCGTCTCGCGCGGCCCGCTGGCCGCGGCGATGCTGCCGCAGGCGGGCGCGGTCAACATCCAGGGCGAGGTGCAGAAGCCGCTGGATGTGCTGTCCAACGACATCTTCGTTCGCATGAACGAGTGGAGTGGCCACCTCGCCGGCATGGCCTCGGAGGAGATGGATGCGCCGTGCCAGATCCCGCCTTCGTTTCCCCGCGGCAAGTACCTGCTGGTGTTCGACCCGCTGGATGGCTCGTCCAACATCGATGTGAACGTGGCGGTGGGCAGCATCTTCTCGATCCTGCGTGCGCCGCCCGAGGTGGCCGGCAGCGGGCGCGATGTCGAAGAGGCCGATTTCCTGCAGCCCGGCGCGGCGCAGGTGGCTGCGGGCTACGCCATCTACGGGCCCACCACGCAGTTCGTGCTGACGGTGGGCAATGGCGTGGCCGTCTTCACGCTCGACCACGACCTGGGCGAATTCGTGCTCACCGCCTCGAATGTGCAGGTGCCCGAAGACACCCACGAGTTCGCCATCAACACCTCGAACGCCCGCTTCTGGGAGCCGCCTGTCAAGCGCTATGTCGACGAGTGCCTGGCCGGCAAGACGGGCGGCCGCGGCAAAGACTTCAACATGCGCTGGATCGCCAGCGTGGTGGCCGAGGCGCACCGCATCCTGATGCGGGGCGGCGTGTTCCTCTACCCGCGCGATACCAAAGACCCGGCGCGTCCCGGCCGGCTGCGATTGCTCTACGAGGCCAATCCGCTGGGTTTCGTGATGGAGCAGGCCGGCGGCCGCGCGAGCACGGGCCGCCAGCCGGTGCTGGGGGTTCGGCCTGCTGAGCTGCACCAGCGCATCGGTCTGGTGTTCGGTTCGAAGAACGAGGTCGAGCGCATCGAGCGCTACCACCACGAGCCAGCAGCCAGCACCGCTGCGCCGGCGCCGCTGTTCGCCACCCGCAGCCTGTTTCGAGACTGACCGCGAGGCCGCCATGTCAGAACGCCACCCCATCATCGCGATCACCGGCTCGTCAGGGGCCGGCACCACCTCGGTGACCCGCACCTTCGAGAACATCTTCCGGCGCGAGAACGTCACTGCCGCCGTCATCGAGGGCGACAGCTTCCACCGCTACGACCGGCTGGAGATGAAGCAGCGTCAGGCCGAGGCCGAGAAGAAGGGCAACACCCATTTCAGCCACTTCGGCCCCGACAACAATCTCTTTGCCGAGCTGGAACAACTCTTCCGCCACTACAGCGAAACCGGCACGGGCCAGCACCGCAAGTACTTGCACGATCGCGTCGAGGCCGCGCCCTACAAGCAGGAGCCCGGCACCTTCACGCCCTGGGAAGATCTGCCGCCCGACACCGACATCCTCTTCTACGAAGGCCTGCACGGTGCGGTGGTCACGCCCGAGGTGAACGTGGCCAAGTACCCCGATCTGCTGATCGGCGTGGTGCCGGTGATCAACCTGGAATGGATCCAGAAGCTCTGGCGCGACAAGAACGTGCGCGGCTACAGCTCCGAGGCCGTCACCGACACCATCTTGCGCCGCATGCCGGACTACGTGCACTACATCTGCCCGCAGTTCCGCCACACCCACGTCAACTTCCAGCGGGTACCGGTCGTCGACACCAGCAACCCTTTCATCGCCCGCGACATTCCGAGCGCCGACGAAAGCATCTGCGTGATCCGCTTTGCCAACCCGAAGGGCATCGACTTTCCCTACCTGCTGAACATGATCAACAACTCGTGGATGAGCCGGTCGAACACCATCGTCGTGCCCGGCGGCAAGATGGAGCTGGCGATGCAGCTGATCTTCACGCCCTTCATCTGGCGGATGATGGAACGGCGCCAGCGTGCGCTGGGGGCGCTGTGATGGGCGGCGCGAGCGACGGTGGCCGCGTGCTGCGGCCCGACGATGGGCGGTTCGACGAGATGGCCAATGCGCTGCGTGCACTGGCCATGGACGCGGTGCAGCAGGCCCAGTCTGGCCACCCCGGCGCGCCGATGGGCATGGCCGAGATGGCGGTGGCCTTGTGGGCGCATCACCTGCAGCATGATCCGGCGAACCCGCGCTGGCCCGACCGAGACCGCTTCGTGCTCTCCAACGGCCATGCGTCGATGCTGCTGTATGCCTTGCTGCACCTCACCGGCTACGACCTGCCGATCGATGAATTGCAGCGCTTCCGGCAGTTGCACAGCCGAACGCCGGGCCACCCCGAGGTGGGCGTCACTCCCGGGGTGGAGACCACCACCGGCCCGCTGGGCCAGGGGCTGGCCAACGCCGTGGGCATGGCGCTGGCCGAGAAGCTGCTGGCGCAGGAGTTCAACCGGCCGGGCCATGCGATCGTCGACCATCGCACCTACGTCTTCATGGGGGATGGCTGCCTCATGGAAGGCATCAGCCACGAGGCCTGCTCGCTGGCGGGCGTATGGCGCCTGAACAAGCTGATCGCGCTGTACGACGACAACGGCATCTCGATCGACGGTGAGGTGCGTGGCTGGTTTGCCGACGACACGGCGCAGCGCTTCCTGGGCCACGGCTGGCACGTCATCGGACCAATCGATGGCCACGACATCGACCAGGTCGCCCGTGCCATCGGCCAGGCCCGCCTGAGTGAAGACAAGCCAACGCTCGTCATCTGCCGCACCACCATCGGCCGCGGCTCGCCCGGCCGCGCGGGCACGGCACGTGCGCATGGCGAGCCGCTGGGTGTGGAGGAACTGGCGGCCACGCGGGCGGCCATCGGGTGGAAGGTGCCGCCCTTCGAGGTGCCGCCGGCCATCGCCACCCGCTGGCGTCAGGCGTCCACCGGCCCGTCGCGACAGGCCGCCTGGCTTCAAGCCCTGGGGCGGTACCGCGCCGCTCACCCGGATCTCGCGGCCGAGTTCGAGCGGCGCATCGGCGGCCACTTGCCGGCGGACTTCCAGGAGACCGCGCTGTCGCTGATGTCGCGTCTGGGCCCCTCGACCGAGGCGGTGGCCACCCGCAAGGCTTCGCAGCAGGCGCTGGCGGTGCTGGCGCTGTCCATCCCCGAGCTGATCGGCGGCAGCGCCGATCTCACCGGCTCGAATCTCACCGAGGTGCCCGGCGGGCGCCACCTGCACTACGGGGTGCGCGAGTTCGGCATGGCCGCGGTGATGAACGGCCTGGCGCTGCACGGTGGCTTCATCCCCTATGGCGGCACCTTCCTCACCTTCAGCGACTACAGCCGCAACGCCATCCGCATGGCGGCGCTGATGAAGCAGCGGGTGATCCACGTGCTCACCCACGATTCGATCGGCCTCGGTGAAGACGGCCCGACCCACCAGCCCATCGAGCACGCCGCCAGCCTGCGCCTCATCCCCCACCTCGACGTGTGGCGCCCCTGCGATGCCGCCGAGACGGCCGCCGCCTGGTGCCATGCGCTGGAGCAGCCCGATCGCCCCTCCGCCTTGCTGCTGTCGCGGCAGGCCTTGCCGGCGCAGCAACGCACGCCGCAGCAGATCGTCGACATCCGCCGCGGTGGCTATGTGCTGAGCGACCGCGATCGGCCGGTGGCGGTGCTGCTGGCCACGGGCTCCGAGGTGGCGATGGCGATCGCGGCACAGCGCCTGCTTGACGAGCGCGATCTGCCGGTGCGGGTGGTGTCGCTGCCCAGCAGCACCGTCTTCGACCGCCAACCGCGCGAATGGCGCGAGGCGGTGCTGGGCCGCGGCCTGCCGCGCATCGGCATCGAGGCCGGGGTGACCCGCTGGTGGGGCCAATACGGCTGCGTGGCCGCCTTGGGGGTCGACAGCTTTGGCGAATCGGGCCCGGCGGCCGAGGTCTATGCCCACTTCGGCCTCACCGCTTCGGGTGTGGTCGAGTTGGTCGCCGAGTGCGTGACGTGGCGCCGCAGCCCGGGCACCACCCTCATCGCCTGAGGCCCACGGCATGGACTTCGACATCATCAGCTTCGATCTCGATGGCACCCTGGTCGACACGGCCGGCGAGATCGCCGAGGCAGCGAACCGCGCGCTGGAATCGCATGGCATCGAGCGGCGTCCCGAACACCTGATCACCCGGCACATCGGCGCCGGCACGCGCGAGTTGATGCTGAGGGTGCTGGCCGAGGTGTTCCTGGAGCAACCCGAGCTCGCCGACCGGGTGCGGCCCGAGCACGTGCTGGCCAGCCTCGACCACCACTACGAGGCCACCACCGGCTCCACTTCGCAGCCCTATGCGGGGGCGGGCGAGATGCTGGCACGCCTGCGTGACGCGGGCGTGCGCCTGGCCTGCACCACCAACAAAGAGCTGCGCCATGCGCGCCGCCTGCTCGAAGCACACCGACTGGCCGAGTGCTTCGACCTCGTCACCGGTGGCGATTCCTTGTCCGTCAAGAAGCCTGACGCCGGTGTTCTGCGGCATGTGGTGTTCACCTTGCGCGGCGATCGGCGACGCTCGGCCCACCTCGGCGATTCGCACATCGACGTGCAGGCCGCCCGACAAGCCGGGGTGGCCGCATGGGCAGTGACTTTCGGGTACAACGGGGGTCGCCCGATCGAGGCCTCGCGCCCCGATCGCCTGTTCCCGGATCTGAACACGGTCGCGGCCCATGTGCTGCGACGGGAGGTCGCATGAGCAATCCATCCACCCGGATCGAGGCACTGCTGTGGGATGTGGACGGCACCTTGGCCGAAACCGAGCGCGACGGGCACCGCGTCGCCTTCAACCATGCCTTCGAGGCGCTGGGCCTGCCCTGGCGCTGGGGCGTCGAGCGCTATGGCGAGCTGCTGGCAGTGAGTGGCGGCCGCGAGCGAGTGCTGCACGACCTGGCCAGCCGAAGCGATGCGCCGGTGCTGCCGGCCGAGCGCGATGCGCTGGCGCGGGCCGTGCATCAGCGCAAGAACGCGCTGTATGCCGAGATCGTCCGCTCCGGGGTGGTCACACTCCGGCCGGGGGTGACCGAGCTGCTGCAGGAATGCCGATCGCTGGGCGTGCGCCTGGCGATCACCACCACCACCAGCCGCGCCAATGTCGAGGCCTTGCTGCGCGCGAGCCTGGGGGGCGAGTGGCTGGGCTGGTTCGAGACCTTGGTTTGCGGGGAAGACGTGCGGGCCAAGAAGCCCGATCCCGAGGTCTTCCACATCGCGGTGCAGCGCCTGCGCCTCAGCCCGTTGCGCTGCCTGGCGATCGAAGATTCCCCCGGAGGTGTGGCAGCAGCCCACGCGGCGGAAGTGCCGGTCGTCGTCACCCGCAGCAGCTATTTCGCCAACGCCACGGTGGAAGGGGCCATCGCCATCGGCCCCGGGCTCGACCAGCGGGCCGGTTGGCGACCGGCCGCGCCAAGGGGTGGCGACCCCGCGCGCATCACCTTCGACGATCTGTCGCAGTGGCACATGGCCATGGACGAGGTCTCGGCCTTCGGCTGAAGCTCACGTCGCCCACACCTCCCGCCGGGGATTTCCCCCGGTGGGATGATCGCCGCCCGTGGGTGGTCTGGAAGGAGCGGTGCATGACAGCCTGGCGCAAGAAGACGGCCGACGAGGTGTACGGCGAAGACGAGGTCCTGGCGCGGCTCGCGCAAGAGCTGCCCGCCTGGACCTTTGAAGGCGGCTGGATTCGCCGCAAGTACAAGACCAGCGGCTGGAAGGCCACGCTGATGGTGGTCAACACCGTCGGCCACCTGGCCGAAGCCGCCTGGCACCACCCCGACCTGACGGTCTCCTATGCCTTCGTCACCGTCAAGCTGATGACGCATTCGGCCAAGGGCATCACCGAGAAAGACTTCGAGCTCGCCCGCAAGATCGAAGAGACGGTGATGTGGCGCCCGCAAGCTGAATCAGGCTCGGTGCTGGAAGGCACGCCGGACGATCCCCGCTTCAAGTACATCAAGTACGACTAGGGCGTGACACTGTGTCACCGCGCCGGTACAGACCCCGTCCAGCGCCCGCGCGTCGCGAGGGCCCGGCGCAGGGCCTGACGAAGGGCTTCGCCCGGGGAACGATGCTTGCTTTGAAGGCCCATCCGCGGCCACTGCAGGGCAGGCATCGACATGGCTTTTCTCTTCATCTCATCGCGTGGGCGCCATGCGCCCTGACCGCGCCGACACCTTAAGTGTGCGGGCGCCCGGCCGCCTGCATCTGGGCTTTCTCGATCCCTCTGGCTCGCTGGGCCGCCGCTTCGGCAGCGTGGGTCTCGTGATCGATGGCTATGCCACCGAGATCGAGTTGGGCGCGGGCGAGCGCGACGAGGTGGTGGCGGTGGGCGAGGCGGCCTGGGCGGAAGTCGGCCGCGTCGAGGCCCACATCGCGACCTTGCGGCAATGCACCGGGCGCCTTGAGCCCTTGAGTGTGCGCATCCTGCGCGCACTGCCGGCCCACGCGGGCTTCGGCTCGGGCACCCAGCTCGCCCTGGCTGTCGGCCGCGCTTTCGCCGCCTGGCACGGGCTGGAGATCGGCAGCGCCACGCTGGCGCAGTGGCTCGGACGCGGCTTGCGCTCTGGCGTGGGCATCGCCGGGTTCGATCAAGGTGGTCTGCTGGTGGACGGCGGCCCCAGTGCGCAAGGGCGCCCCGCACCGCTGTTGGCCCAACTGCCACTGCCCGAACGCTGGCGCGTCATCGTGGTCGAAGATCCCCGCCACCGCGGGCTCTCGGGCGCTGCAGAGCGGCAGGCGATCGCTGCCCTGTCGCCCTTGCCGCGTGCCGCTGCGGCTGATTTGTGCCACCAGGTGCTCATGCGAGTGCTGCCAGGGGCGGCGGCGGGTGACTTCGAGCTCTTCGCCGCCGGGGTCAGCAGCATGCAGCAGACCTTGGGCGGCCACTTTGCGCCGGCCCAAGGCGGCACGGGCTACACCAGTGCGGCGGTGGGCCACTTGATCGAGTGGCTGGGTCGCCACGTGGCAGGGGGGGCGGGCATGGGGCAAAGCTCATGGGGCCCCACCGGCTTTGCGATCGTGTCATCGCAGGCGGCGGCGCAGAGCGCGGTCGATGCGGCGCGTGCGGCCGGCGCAGTGGCCAATGGGCTGCAGGTGCGCATCGTTTCGCCCCGTCGCCAGGGCGCTGCCATCCAGCGCCAGCAGGCGGGCCGGCTTGCGGTGGCCGACGCCGCTTCGCCCTGCATCGGATGAATTCTCAAAAGGTTGGCATGGAACGTCCCTACATCCTCCACATGTTCACGCCCGGGCGGCAGATGAGCCCCTTCGATGTCAACATGGCCGCCGACGCCGGCTACCAGGTCATCGTGCCCTACTGCGAAGTCGGCCTCGATGCGGTGAAGGGCCTGACGCAGGACACCATCTTCTCGCGCGGCCCCAAGGGCGTCGCGCGCACCGGCATCTTCATCGGCGGGCGCAGCGCGTTGCTGGCGATGGACATGCTCGACCGGGCGCGTGAATCGATGGTGCCACCCTTCGTGGTGTCGGTGATGGCAGACCCGAGTGGCGCCTATTCGACCGCCGCGGCGATGGTGGCGTGCGTCGATGCGGCGTTGCAGGCCCGGCAGGGCCACGGCCTCGCGAACCAGCGGGTGGTGGTGCTCGGCGGCACCGGGCCGGTGGGCCGTGTGGCGGGTGTGCTGGCCGCGTCGGTCGGGGCCGAGGTGTTTCTCTCCAGCCGCGAGGGGGTCGAGGCGGCCGAGACGGCGGCCCGTGAAACCGGCGGCCGCTTCAAGGTGCGCCTGCGCGGCATCTCCGGCCACGGGCCGGAGGCCGTTCGCACGTCGATCGGGCAAGCCGACGTGGTGCTCGGCTGTGCCGCGGCGGGCGTGCAGGTGGTGTCCGCCGAAGACCTGGAGTTCGCCACCCGCTTGAAGGTGGCCGCGGATGTGAACGCAGTGCCGCCCGAGGGCATCGCCGGGGTGGGGGTGATGGACGATGCGGTGCCGCTGTCGGGCACCGATGCAGTGGGCATCGGCGCGCTGGCCATTGGCAACGTGAAGTACCAGACGCAGCACCGACTGCTCTTGCAGATGATCAAGGCCGACAAGCCCGTGGTGCTGGGCTGTGCCGAAGCCTTCGACACGGCGCGGGCCTACCTCGATGAAAAGCGCCGGGGTTGACGCCCGTGGCCTGGGTGGCCCGGGCCCGGATGCACCTGGCCACGCTGCCCCTGGCGATGCTGTGGCGAGGGCCTGAGCGTGGCGGTGTTGGCGGTGTGCGCCTTGTCGGCGCGGGCGTTGGCCGAGGCGGCCGGGCAGAGCGACTACGAGGTGATTTCGCTCGACCTCTTCGGCGATATGGACACCCGGCGCGCCAGCCTCGAGTGGCGCTCGATCGGCGACCCGCAGCGGCTGTGCATCGAGCCCGCACAAGTGCTGCGGGCCTTGGCCGAGCTGGGTGAACGCGGCGATGTGATCGGCTGGGTGCCGGGCGGCGGCTTCGATGGCCAGATGGCCTGCCTCGCCGCGGGTGCCGAGCACCTGCCGCTGATCGGCAACCACCCGAATGCGGTCGCCCGTGCGCGCGATCCGGCCGAGTTCTTCCGCGTGCTGCGCCGGGTGGGTGGGCGTGCGCCCGAGATGCGCACGACCTGGCCCGACGATCCGGCAGGCTGGCTGCTGAAGGATGCCCGAGGTTGCGGCGGTTGGCACATCCAACGCATCGAGGCCGGGGTGGCCGAAGCGGCCCGAGCGGGCATGCCGGTGCCGCCGCACCACTATCTGCAGCGCGAAGCGACCGGTGTGCCGATGTCGGCCACCTTCCTGGCCGGTGACCGGCAGGTGGCCTTGCTGGGCTTCAACGAGCTGATCGTCCGGCCCATCGGGCCGAGGCCCTTCGTCTTCTCGGGCGTGATCGGCCCCTTGCCCAGCCCGGCGGGCGGGGCGGATGCACTGGGCGGCCAGTTGCAGACGCTGGTGCTCGAACTCGGCCTGCGGGGCCTCGGCAGCGTCGACTTCCTCTGGCAGGAAAACGGCCAGGCGCTGGTGCTGGAGGTGAACACCCGCCCGCCGGCCAGCCTGTCGCTCTACGGGCGCTGCTTCGCGCGTGGGCTGCTGCGGGCCCATGTCGAGGCCTGCCTGCGCGGCCAATGGTCGGATGCGCGCCTGCCCCTGCCAGACGGCGAGGTGCTGGGCCTGGAGACGGTGTTCGCCCGCCAACCGGTGCCGGTGGACGATGCCGTGGCGCGGCGGCTGAGCACCACACCAGGCGTGCACGACCTGCCCAGCAGCGGCACGCTCATCGAAGAGGGATGCCCCTTGTGCACCGTGAGTGCCCAGGGGGCGACGGCTGCGCAGGTGCGGGCGCGGTTGCGCGCCGCCGCTGCGCGGCTGCTGGACGACATCGAAGCATCGGAGACCACATGACCGACCCGAACCCCGCGCTGGCGGGATGCCGCATCAGCGTGAACGCCGGCGCGGGCCCGCTGGTGAAACGGCTGCTGGACGAGGCAGACACCTTGGGCGTGTCGTCCAGCCTTCACCACGGCGGCGTCTGCATCGTGGACGCGGGCGTGGCGGCGCGGGGCAGCGTGGCGGCCGGCCTCATCGTGGGCGAGATCTGTCTGGGTGGCCTCGGCTCGGTGGCCCTGCGGGGAGAGGGCGCGTCGGGCCCATCCGGTTGGCCCAGCTGGCCCAGCTGGGTTGATGTGCACAGCGCCCAGCCGGTGCTGGCCTGCCTGGGCAGCCAGTACGCCGGCTGGAGCCTGGCGGCGAGCAAGGAAGAGACGGGCGGCAAGAAGTTCTTCGCACTCGGCTCCGGGCCGGCGCGTGCGCTGGCCGGCAAAGAGGCCTTGTTCGGCGAGCTGGGCTACCGAGACGCATCGGCCACCGGGGTGCTGGTGCTGGAGGTCGATCGGGTGCCGCCGCCCGTCATCCTCGACAAGCTGCTGCGCCACTGCGGCCTGCAGCCGGCGGGCCTGACGGTCATCCTCACGCCCACCACCAGCCTGGCGGGCACCACCCAGGTGGTGGCGCGCGTGCTGGAGGTGGCTTTGCACAAGGCGCATGAGCTCGGTTTCGCGCTGGGCGACATTGTCGGCGGCCGCGGCACCGCGCCGCTGCCATCGCCCAGCCCCGATGGCGTGCAGGCGATGGGCCGCACCAACGACGCCATCCTCTACGGCGGCCGGGTGCACCTCACCGTGAAAGGCGGCGACGACGCCGCCCGCGCGCTGGCGCAGCGACTGCCCTCGTGCCATTCGCGAGACTACGGGCGGTCGTTCGCCGAGATCTTCCGAGAGGCCGAGTACGACTTCTACAAGATCGATGGCGCACTCTTCGCGCCGGCCGAGGTGTGGGTGAGCAACCTCGATTCGGGGCGCACCTGGCACGGTGGCGCCACCGACATGGCGTTGCTGCAAAGCCTGTGGATGGAGGCGGCCTGATGACCCGCATCGCCATCATGGCCGACGAGAAGGGCTGGCACACCCGGCAGCTGCAGGCGGCGCTGCGCGCCCGCGGCGCGGTGGGCTGGTGCGTGGACCTGGCCGATTGCTACATCGACACCACGGCCGCCTGGCACGGCCTCGTCATCCCCGGCTTCGGCCGCGAGCTGCCCGATGCGGTGGTGGTGCGCGGCATCGCCGGCGGCAGTTTCGAGCAGGTCACCAAGCGGCTGGGCATCCTGCATGCGCTGCGCGAGCTGGGGGTGCCGGTCTACAACGACGCCCGCGCCATCGAGCGCAGCGTCGACAAGTCCATGACCAGCCTGCTGCTGCACGCGGCGGGCATTCCGACGCCAGCCACGTGGGCGACCGAATCCGCCGCGCTGGCGCAGCGTCTGGCCATCCGCGAGGGGGCCCGGCGGCGTTCGCTGGTGCTCAAGCCCCTGTTCGGCTCGCAGGGGCGTGGGCTCGAACGGGTGGGCCATGTCGATGGCGCGCACCGCGGCGTGCCGCCACTGGACAAAGGCTTCGGCTCGCTGGCCTACCTGCAGCGTTTCGTCGACCCCGTCTCCGAGCCCGGCTACGACTGGCGCGTGCTGGTGGTGGGGGCGCGTGCGATCACCGCGATGCGGCGCGTGAGCTCGCACTGGATCCACAACATCGCGCAGGGTGCGCGGGCGCAACCGGCCGAGCTGACGCCCGAGCTGGCTGAGCTGGCCGAGCGAGCGGCCCACGCGCTCGGCATGGACTACGCCGGCGTCGATCTCGTGCCGTCGGCCTCGGGCGCGCCGATCCAAGTGCTGGAGGTGAACGGCGTGGCCGCATGGCAGGGCCTGCAGCGGGTGACACCCTTCAACATCGCGCAGGCCATCGTCGACGACCTGATGGACCGCAAGATGCCGGCCACCCCTGCGGTGCTGCGGCCCGGGCGGCCCGCGCGGGCGCATGGCTGAGGCCCACCCAGCCCGCCAACCCGCCCACCACCGAGCCCGCCGCGCCTTCCTGCGGGCCTGTGCGCTGGACGTGGGCGTGCGCAAACCCGGCAACGTGAGCCTGGCCTCACCGGGCCATGGCATGCAGGCGGAGATGTTCTTGCGCAGCGCGCAGGCCGCGTCAGAAGGCCTCTTCGCGCCGGGCGCGCGGGTGGGTGCGCGCATCGAGGCGGCGCAGGCTGCGTCGTGGGCCGCGGCAGGCTGCAACACCAACCTCGGCATCTTGCTGCTGTGCGCGCCGCTGGCGGCCGCCGCCGAGCAGGCAGGCCCCAGCGATTCGCTGAGAGCCACGCTGCAGGGCGTGCTGCAGCGTCTCGATCTCGAAGATGCTGCGGCCGCCTATCGCGCCATCGCGGCGGCCAACCCCGGTGGGCTGGGCGAAGCGCCCGAAGAGGATGTGCACGCCGCGCCACGCCTGAGCCTGCGCTCGGCGATGGTGCTGGCGGCTGACCGCGACCTGATCGCGCGCCAGTACCGCGATGGCTATGCCGGGCTGTTCGACGTGACGCTGCCGGTGTGGCAGGCCGCCGGGCTGGGCCGGCGGGCGGACTTTCCCGCCCTCGACGATGCCGCGCCGGATGCCCGCACGACGCTTGCCGTCCAGCGCGTGTACCTGGCGTGCCTGTCGAGTTGGCCCGATTCACACATTGTTCGAAAGCACGGCGAGGCCGTGGCACAGACTGTCATGCGCTCGGCGCAGGCGTGGAGGGTGCGCGCCGAGGCCGGCGAAGTGCTCGACGCCGACCCGGCCTTTGCCGACTGGGATGCACAGCTCAAGGCCCAGGGGCTCAACCCCGGTACGAGCGCCGATCTGACCGTGGCCACGCTGATGCTGGCCGGCCTGATCGGCAGCACGCCGGCAGCGTGGCACGGATCGTGTTTATGAGAGCAGGTCGAGCTGGTAGGCCGGCCAGCGCGCTCATGACCTAGAAACTTCCATTAGGAGATAAGCAACCATGGCAAAGATCAATCACATGATGGTGGGCGAGTCGCTCGTCGGCGATGGCAATGAGGTCGCTCACATCGACTTGATCATCGGGCCGCGGGGCAGCGCTGCCGAAACAGCGTTCGCCAACGCGCTGACCAACAACAAGGACGGCTTCACTTCGCTGCTGGCGGTGGTCGCACCGAACCTGTTGACCAAGCCGTCCACCGTGATGTTCAACAAGGTCACCATCAAGGGTGCCAAGCAGGCGGTGCAGATGTTCGGGCCGGCCCAGCGCGGCGTGGCCATGGCCGTGGCCGATTGCGTGGAAGACGGCACCATTCCGGCCGCGGAAGCCGACAACCTCTTCGTCTGCGTGGGCGTGTTCATCCACTGGCTGGCTGAAGACGACAAGAAGATCCAGGACTACAACTACCAGGCCACGCGCGAGGCGATCCAACGCGCCGTGGCGGGGGTGCCTACCGCCGCCGAGGTGGTGGCCAAGAAGGCATCGGCGGCCCACCCGTTCGCTGCCCACCAATAACTTCGAGACTCCGAGCACCCAGCCCCCAGGCATCAGGCATCAGAGCCCAGCCTGACAGACCGCCCCGGGAGACCGGGGCGGTCTTGTCGTCGGTGAAGAACGTTCAGCGCTTGCCGGGAACCATCCCGCTGCCGATCAGCTGCAACACCGCGGCGTGGCGAGCGGGGCCGGGCGAGCGCCGGTCGCGAGGCGTGTCGGCGTCGGTCGATTGACGTTCGATCTGCACGCCCACCGCCTGCACATCGCCGAACTTGCGAGGCTTGGTCACCTTCACGCGAACCCACCGTGCTCCAAACTCGTGGATCAGGATGTCGGCAATGGTTTCGGCGAAGGCTTCGAGCAACTGCACGCGGTGCTCGCGCAGCAGGCGGTGCAGGCGCTCGTGCACGACGCCGTAATCGATGGTGTCGCCGATGCGATCGGTGTCGCATGCCCGTGCGCGCTCCACGCCCGCGTACAGGTCGATGCCCACGGGTTGAGGCTCGTGCAACTCGCCGTCGTAGATGCCAATGATGGTCTGGCCGACGAAGCCCTCGATGAAGATCACATCCAGAGGACGTGCAGCGCCGGCTTGCGCTGGGGCCGCGGGGCCCGCAGAGGGGAAAGGTTCTCGCCAAGTGGAATTCACAGACTTGTCTCCATGGTGTGTCGCCAGAGGATCGTTGCCATGGCACAAGCGCCTGGCCGTGATTGCAAAAATGCAATATGCGGGCCAGCGAACCGGCGGCGGTTCGATACAACTCCCCGTGTTTAACCGGGTATCGGCTGCGGGAGTGCATCCCACAATAGTCTGGTTTATTCCACAGATCCTGGAGGCGTCATGGCCATGACCTTGCACGATTCCACGCGCTTGGCCGATCGGCACGCCGAACGCATCCTGCAACTGGTGCGGGGTGGCGGATACAACGACAACGCCAACGATGTGCTGGTGCGCTCGTGGGGCCGCTGCCTGGACGAATATCAGCTCGATCCCTCCAAGCCCCACGAGCCTGCGATCGTCACCGCTGCCGAGCTGGAAGAGCGCCGTGCCCGCCGCGCCGATGTCATCCGTTGTGCGCGTTATGAGATGACGACGCTCTACCAGCAACTGGCCGACATGGACACCGCGGTCGTGCTCACCGACACCGACGGCGTGATCGTGCACATGGTGTCGTCGCCCGAGTTCGCCTCGGATGCGGCGCAACTGGGCCTGCGCTGTGGCGGCGTGTGGAGCGAGGTGCGTGCCGGCACCAACGGGATGGGCACCTGCCTGGCGGCGGGAGCCCCCGTGTCGGTCCGGCGCGAAGACCATTTCTACAACCAGTTCACCCAGCTCACCTGCTCGGCAGTGCCCATCTGCGATCACCTCGGCAAGATCACCGCGGTGCTGGATGTGACGAGCCGGTCGAGCCTGATGCAGCAGCACGTGCTGGTGTTGCTGGGCATGACGGCCCGGATGATCGAAAACCGGCTGATCGACCTGCAGTTTCGTGACGCGCATCCGCTGCACTTCCACAGCCGGCCCGAGTTCGTCTACACGCTGCACGAAGGCAAGCTCGCGGTGTCGGATGAAGGCCGCGTGTTGGCAGCCAACCGCAGCGCGCTGTTCCAGCTCGGCGTTCAATCCGCCGATGACATCCGCATGCAGCGGGTGGAAGACATCTTCCAGAACTCGCTCGAAGACATCCTGGCCCGCAGTGCGTCGTCGTCGTTCCACCCGGTGGTCACCTACCGCGCTGGCGCGGCCCTGCGGTTCTTCGCGGTGGCACGGCGGCCTGCGGCAGAGAACGCCAATGGCGATCGCGCCATCGAGCGCAGCCCGGCGAGCCAGGCGCGCTCGGTGGCCGTGGCCACCGCCTCCGAGGCACAGATTTCGCGGGTGACGCGCGCCGCGCCGAACCAGCCCGTCACGGCGGCCAGCACCTTCCAGGACCCGCAGCTGGTCAAGCACCTGGAGACCGCGCGCCGTGTCATCGCCCGGCGCACACCCGTGCTGCTGTGCGCCGAGACGGGGGCGGGCAAAGAGGTGTTCGCCCGCGCGGTGCACGAAGGCAGCCCGCATTCAGGCGGGGCCTTTGTCGCGGTGAACTGCGCGAGCCTGCCCGAGACCTTGATCGAGGCCGAATTGTTTGGCTATCGGGCTGGCGCCTTCACCGGCGCGCAGCGCACCGGGCGGCGCGGCAAGGTGCTGCAGGCCGATGGCGGCACCCTGTTCCTCGATGAGATCGCCGACATGCCGCTGGCCTTGCAGGCCCGCCTGCTGCGCGTGCTGGACGAGCGCCAGGTCACGCCCTTGGGCACCGAGGAGACCTTGCCGGTCGACTTCCAGCTCATCAGCGCGAGCCATCGCCACCTGCCCACGCTGGTGAGGGAAGGGGCCTTCCGCGAAGACCTGTACTACCGTTTGGCTGGCATCGAGCTGCAGTTGCCGGCGCTGCGCGAACGCACCGACCGGCGCGAAATCATTGCCGATGCGCTGGCGGCCGAAGGTGGGCCCAAGGCCACCTTGAGCGCCGATGCGATGGCGTTGCTGCTGGATCACCCGTGGCCCGGCAACATCCGGCAACTGCGCCATGTGCTGCGCAGCGCGGCGGCGCTGGCCGATGGCCGGCCCATCACCCGTGAGCACATGCCGTCCTTGAGGGCGTCGACGTGGAGTGCGTTGCCGGCGGCGGTTGATCGGGCCATGCCGAGGCTGGCAGCCGACACGGCGGGCGCCCCCGTGTCCGAGCCCGCACCGAACGACGTGCCGGCGGCGGTGAAGCTCAACCCCATCCAAGCCAATGAACGCCAAGTGCTGCTGCAGATGCTGGAGCAGCACCGCTGGAATGTGAGCAATGTCGCCAAGGCGCTCGATGTCAGCCGAAACACGCTCTACCGCAAGCTCCACAAGCTGCACATCGAGATCTCCCATCCCGACTGATGCCCTGGGGCCCAAGGGGGAGGCCGATCCGCGGCTGACCCGGCGCTCGGAGGCAGCGGGCGAGGGCACGGTGCCGCTGCTGGATTCGCCACCGCGTTCGCGCATCGCCTGGTGCGTCACGGGTTCGGGCCACTTCCTGGAAGAGTCGATCGCGCTGGCGAAGCGCCTGCCCGCGGTCGATCTCTTTCTCTCGGCGGCGGCGGAAGAGGTGCTGCCGATGTACCAGCTGCGCCTCGACGACCTGAAGCAGCAGTTTCGCCTGGTGCGCGATCGCACGGCCAGCGGTGTGCCGGTGGGCATGCTGTACGAAGACATCTACCACACGGTGGTGGTGGCTCCGGCCACCAGCAACACGGTGGCCAAGTGCGCCTTCGGCATCAGCGATTCGCTGCCGACCAACATGTTCGCGCAGGCCGGCAAGCTCGGCATCCCCGGCATCGTGTTCGCCTGCGATACCGAGCCGGTGGTGGTCACCAAGTCGCCGCACGAGTGGGTGACGCTCCGGCCGCGCCGCATCGAGCTGGCCAACGTCGAACGGCTGCGCGAGATCGACTTCTGCCAGGTCGTTTGTTCTCCGGCAGAGCTCGAATCGGCGCTTGACGCCCGGCTGCGCGAACTGTCCCTGTCATGGAACACATCGTCTTCCTGACCGGCCGACTCGCCCAGCCCGGCCTCGAGCGCGTGCTGGCGGGCATCGACAGCCCGCCCTTCACCTGGGAGGTGCGCGAGATCGGCCTTCAGGTGGCCGCGCTGATGACAGCCGACATGATCCGCCGCCGGGTGGCGGCGCCTGTGCAGGCGCAACGGATGATCGTGCCGGGCCGCTGCCGGGGCGACCTGGACGATCTGTCTCGGCACTACGGCCTGCCGGTGCAACGCGGCCCCGAAGAGCTGAAAGACCTGCCGCGGTTTTTTGACCGTGCCGCCAAGCCGGTGGACTTGAGCGAGTATGCCGTGTCGATCTTCGCCGAGATCGTCGATGCGCCCCGGCTCACGGTGGAGGGCATCGTGCAGCGGGCCCGGCAATACGTGGCCGATGGCGCCAACGTGATCGACCTCGGCGGCTTGCCCGCCACGCCGTTCGATCACCTCGAAGACAGCGTGCGTGCGCTGAAGGCCGAGGGGTTCACCGTCAGCGTGGACTCGGTCGACCCGCAAGAGCTGCTGCGTGGTGGCCGAGCCGGGGCCGACTATCTGCTGAGCCTGAACCTCGACACCTTGTGGGTGGCCGACGAGGTGGCGTCCACCCCGGTGCTGATCCCGCGGGTGCCGGCCGACGAGGCCTCGCTGGCCGAGGCGATCGAGCAGATGCAGCGCCGCGGCCGGGCGTTTCTGGCGGACCCCATCCTCGACCCCATTCCTTTCGGGTTGGCCGCCTCCATCAGCCGCTACCACCGCCTGCGTGAGCGCTTCCCCCACGTGCCCATCATGATGGGCGTGGGCAACGTCACCGAGCTGACAGAAGCCGATACCAGCGGCGTGAACGCGGTGCTGTTCGGCATGGCGGCCGAGCTGAACGTGGCCGCGGTGCTGACGACGCAGGTGAGTGCACACGCGCGCCGGGCCGTGCGCGAGGCCGATCGGGCGCGCCGCATCATGCACGCGGCCACACGCCTGAACACCCTGCCCAAGGGGCTGGACGACGCACTGATGACGGTGCACGACAAGCGCCCGTTTCCCGATTCGCCGGCCGAGATCGAGGCCGTGGCGGCGCAGGTGCGCGACCCGAACTTTCGTGTGCAGGTGTCCGAGGCGGGCCTGCATGTCTACAACCGTGATGGCTTGCGGCTCGGCCATGACCCCTTCGAGCTGTGGCCCCAACTGCAGCTGCATGACGATGCCGCGCATGCCTTCTACATGGGCGTGGAACTTGCACGCGCCGAGATTGCGTGGCGGCTCGGCAAGCGCTATGTGCAGGATCAGCCGCTCGGCTGGGGCTGCGCCGACGATGGGCCGGCCAAAGACGTGAGCCGGTGGTGTGCGCCCGGATCCACCCTGCCGTCACGGGCCGAACCAACGCCGGATGACCGATGAATGATGTGATCTTCGAAACCGTGGTGTCGACCGTGTCGGCGCGCGGGGTACCGCACGTGGCGCCCATGGGGGTGCGCTACCGCGATGGCGCGGTGGTGCTGATGCCGTTCAAGCCCTCGGGCACCCTGGACAACGTCCTGGCCACCGAGCGGGCGGTGCTCAACATCGTGACGGACACGCGGGTGTTCGCGGGCTGCGTCACCGGGCGGCGCATGTGGCCGTTGGTGGCCACCGAGCATGTGGCCGGTGTGCGGCTGGATGCGGCGCTGCGTCACCTCGAGCTGCGCCTGGCCGACCACCACGACGACGCTCAGCGCCCGGTGCTGACGATGTCGGTGGTGCATGCCACCGACCATGGCGTGTTTGCCGGCTTCAACCGCGCCCAGGCCGCGGTGGTCGAAGGTGCCATCCTCGTCAGCCGGCTGCCGATGCTGCCGCGCGAGAAGGTCGACGCTGAAATGGCCTACCTGCAGATCGCCATCGACAAGACGGCCGGCCCGCATGAGCACGAGGCCTGGGACTGGCTGAAGCAGGCGGTGGCGCAGCACCGTGCCCGCGCGGGCGAGGAGGCCGGCTGATGAAGCTGCTGGTGAGCGTGAGGGATGCCGACGAGGCGGTGCTCGCCGCGGCGGGTGGCGTCAGCTTCATCGACCTGAAAGAGCCGGGGCAGGGCGCGCTCGGTGGCCTGCCGATCGACACGATCCGCCACATCGTGGGCGTGCTGCGTCAGCGGTCGAGTCGCCTCCCGATCAGCGCCACCATTGGCGATGTGCCGATGCAGCGGCTCGACGAGATCCGCGCCCGCGTGCAGGCGGTGGGCTCGTGCGGGGTGGATTACGTCAAGGTCGGCATCGATCCGTCCCACATGGGCGATGCGCGCCGTGCGTTGGCCTTGCTGGCGGGCCTGGCCGGCGAGGGTCTGGCCATCGTCCCCGTCTTCCTGGCCGACCGGGGCCTGGATGTCGACCTGCTGCAGCACCCCGGCCGCGGCCACTGGGCCGGTGTGATGGCCGACACCGCCGACAAGCGCGCGGGCAGCCTGCTCGATGTGGTGGCCCGTGCGGCGCTGGCCCGCTTCGTGTCGGCATCTCGGCACGCCGGGCTGATGGTGGGGCTGGCCGGCGCCTTGCGCGCTTCAGATGCGGCGGCGCTGGCGCAACTCGCGCCGGATTTCGCTGGCTTTCGCACGGCTGTTTGCCGCGGCGACAGGGCCGGCGCGTTGGATGCGGGGCGGCTGCGCGAGCTGGTCCAGGCCATGGGTGAGGCCGAGCGCATGGCCGCGGCGGCCTGATTGACTTGGCGCGCGGGCCCGCGCGGGCCATGGGTGAAAGGCTCTCAGCCTCAGTGCACGCTGGGCCGGCCGTCTTCGAGCAGCAGCTGGCGCATCCGCTCCAGCTCGCTCTTGTGCAGGATCTCGATCGGGAACGATGCGCCGGTCGACAGCGAGGCGAAGCGGCGGTCCACCACGCCGGCATCGCTCAGTTCGGTGAGTGTCCATTCCGGCGTCACTTCGCATGACTTCACCAGCACCAGCCGCTCGGCGTTGAGCTTGCGCGCCAGATCGAGCGCTATGCTGTCCGACGTGGCGTCCCAGTTCGTGTCGGCATCCGGCCGATCCCGCTGCAGCTCGAAGGGCATCCACAGCGCGGTTCGGCCCTTCTGCAGCACTCGCCGGATCTCGGCCTTGCTGGTGGTGGGCTGCAGGCGGGGGTTCAGCGCATTGAGCTGATAGGCGGTTTGCGCCATCGCGAGGATGGCCATGTTGTGCGCCGCCAGGTCGTTGAACTGCCAGTGCGCCTGCACCCGCCGCACCTCGTCGGCGAACGTGCCGCCGCCGCTCACCACCGTGACCCGCCCTCCGCCCAGTGACGTGAGCAGCTCCAGCCATTCGGGCAGCACCGGGTCGCCGCTCAGGCTGCCGCCGAGCTTGATCACCCACATCGGCGCAGCTCCGCATCCAGCAGCGCGGCCACCGCGACACACGGGGCGCACACCTGGGCCCAGGCGCGTACCGGGGCAGCGCCGGAGCGCGCGTCGGCTGATACCTTGGCGACGCCGCTGCCATACGCCATGCCGCGCATCGGCAACCTGCCTTGGCCCGCCAGCGTGGCGGCGTGCGCCACCACATCGGCCGCCAGGAAATCGCCACAGCCCGCACTCACATACGCCGCCGACGAGGGCAGTGAATGGGCCTGCAGCACACGGTGAAGTTGGCCGCCCAGTTCGTCCACCTGGTGCTGGCGCCAGGCCCGTGCAAAGGCCAGCCACTCGTCGGCCGTTCCGTCGTGTTCATCGAGCCCGATCATCCGGGCCAGGCGGCGGCGCGTGGCCAGTGGCGATTTGGGGGCGTTGTCGGCCGTGGGGTAGAGATCGTGGTCGGCCTGCAGTTCGCCCGTCAGGCGATACACATCGGCCACGGTGGCGAAGTATTCGTTCATCACGTTCAGCATGCGGCCGCGCCAGCCGATTCGCCGCGCCAGCGCGAACAAGGGCGTTCGCACGACACCCAGGTAGACCAGCTCGCCCGTGGCCAGGCGCTCGGCGTCGGTGCGGCTGTGGCCCAGCACCTGTCCGCCGCGGAAGGCGACGAAATCGGTGGTGGTGCTGCCTATGTCCACCAGCACACCATCGCCGACGGCGTGGGCCGCATGTCTCGCCGTGGCCAGCCAGTTGGCCGAGGCGATGCGCTCCCACTGCGCGGGCACTTCGTCGATCCGGCACCAGCCTGCATCGCCCGCGAAAAAACGCATCGCGTCGCCGTCTTGGGCGGGCTGCAAGGTGCGCATCATCTGCAGCGCGATCCGCTTCACGCCCTCTTGCCGGTCGGAGAACAGATCGACCATCTCACCCGTCATCGTCACCGCATGCGCGGCGTCGTCGGCCATGGGCCAGCGCCGGCAGGCCGATTGAAGCGTGTGCTCCAGATGCTCCATGCCTTGCCACAGCGGGCAGGCCCACTGCGCCACGTCGGTCACCTCGCCGCCGCGCAGCAGGCAGGCTTTCACATGGGCGCCGCCCACATCCCAGCCGATGACCGGGCGTTCAGTGGCGGGCATGGGCATCACGGTGGTCATGCTGGTGGGCGACGATGATGTCCGCGGCCAGATGGCGCCCCAGTGCGCGGGACAGGCCCACATAAGCGCAGGTCACCCGCGGGTTCACCTCGATCAGCACCGGGCCGCACTGAGGGTGCCACACCAGGTCGACGCCCACGAAGCCCCGCAGCCCCGGGATGTGACGCGCCACCTGGCTGGCCATGGTGCGCAGGGTGCGCATGCGCGGGTCCGCCTGCGACATGATGTGCGGCTTCACTCCTTCATAGCGCACCACGCCGTCGCCATCGACCAGGATGTGCTGCCGGTTCACGCTCAACACCTCGGCGCCTTCTTCGCTGCACAGCAGCGACAGGCTCATCGGCTCGCCCACCACCCACGGCTCCAGCGACATGGCCATCCCCTGGCGTGATCGCTGCGCCCAGTCGTCCCAGGCCTCGTCCTGGCTGGTGTGCAACCGCGTGGCCACTGCGCCGGCGCCGTCGTCTGGCTTCACCACCCAGCGGTCGATCTCGGGCCAGTGCTCGAAGGCCAGCGGGGTGGCCACGCCTTGCTCGGACAGGCGCTTCAGCGTGGCCCGCTTGCCGGTGGTGAGATGGATGGCATCGGCATCGCAGCCGATCCAGCGCGCCGGGTCCACACCGCGGCTGATGCGTTCGAGCAGGCCGCCCGTCTCGGGCGCCACCACCCAGGTGAAGTCGTGGCCGTCGGCCTGCCTGGCGACGAATTGCCAGGGCGTCTCGCCCAGCATCGGCAAGGCGGTCGCGGCATCGGTGCTGGGCGGCGGCGTGCGTGCGCTGCACGCCACGGTGAGCACCACATCTTCCACCTGCCGCAGGTCGGCCTCGAGGGCCGAGCGCATCGCCAGGCCCATCGCCAGCAACTCGTTCGTCGCGGCCTCATCGCCATCGACGAGGCCGCCGGCGCTGAGATACTCGTACAAGAACACGCGTTTCATCGTGGCACCCGGTGCGTCGACATGACTGTCATTCCTGTGATCGATCTGATGCATGGCCAGGTGGTGCGCGCGGCCGGCGGCCTGCGCTCGACATACCGGCCCATCGTGTCGGGGCTGTGCGGCAGCAGCGATCCACTCACGGTGGCGCGCATCCTGTGCGACCACTGCGAAGCCGATCGGCTGTACATCGCCGATCTCGATGCGCTGCAAGGCGGCTTGCCGCAGCTCGAGGTGCTGCGCCGCCTGATGCAGGCCCTGCCCGGCATCGAATGCTGGCTCGATGCCGGCTTCACCGACGAGGGCGACGTGGCCCGCGTCATCAAGCCCCTGGCCGAGTGCGGCGCGCGCGTCGCGCCCGTGTTCGGCAGCGAATCGCTGCGATCGACGCGCACGCTGGCCGCTCGCTCTGAGGCGGTGCCCGGTGCGGCCCATCGCGAGCCCATCCTCTCGCTGGACCGGCGCGGCGCCGAACGCCTCGACCCCGCCGGCTGCTGGGAGTCGCCGAGCCTCTGGCCGCGGCGTGTGATCGTGATGACGCTGGAACGGGTCGGCTCCGGCGCCGGGCCCGATCTTGATCTCATCCGCGCGCTGCGGGGCCGATCGCCGCACACCGAGCTGATCGGCGCCGGCGGCGTTCGCCACCCGGCAGACCTGGACAGCGCGCGCGAGGCCGGCGCCGCGGCGTGGCTGGTGGCCAGTGCCTTGCACGACGGCCAACTACCTCGCCAGTCGCTTCGCCAGCCGCGGCCCACCCCCCGGCAGGTTTGATTCAGGGGCAGGCGGCTGATCTGCGTCATGCCATCGGCAGATCACGATTCGTGCCACCGCCTCCACGCGCCATCCCGCGGCTTGGCGGGCGGCTTGCGGGGTGGTGGGCGGCCAGAAACGCGACATAGTGTTGCAGTTCTGGCCGCGCGGTCGACACACGGCGAGCGCTGAGAGGCTGAGAGTTTTTCGCCGATGCCCGCCTTGAATCCCCAAACGCCCCGGCTCTTCGTTGCAAATGCTCGCCATAGCCCGAGCTATGGCTGTGCTTTGCGCCTCGATCCGGGTCGCCTGGGGGCCCCTTTCGGGCACCGCCGAAAAACTCTCGGCCTCTGAGCCACCGCGCACCGAGCGAGGGCGCGATCCGGGCCAAGTGGCACATGGCTTGCGTCATGGGCTGCACATGACCGCTGTTGCCTCTGCCCCCGCCGCCACCGAAACGGCGCCGTGGACCTGCCCGTTCTGCCCTTTGCTGTGCGATGACCTGTCGGTGGCCTCCGCCGCCACGGCGCCGGGTTCGCGGCCGGCCGGGCTGGCCTTGCGCGGCGGCACCTGTGCCAAGGCGCAGCAAGGTTTGGATGAATGGAGCCGATGCCGAACCGCCGCCACGCCGGTGGGCCCCAGCGTTCGTGGCCAGCCGGCCAGCCTGGAGGCCGCCGTCGCCGAGGCGGCGCGCCTCCTGGCTGCGAGTGCGCAGCCCTTGATCGGTGGTCTGGGTACCGAGGTGGCCGGGGCGCGGGCGCTCTACCGCCTGGCCTGCGACATCGGTGCCATCTGCGATGCGGGATCGGGCCGGCAACTGATGCACACCCTGCGGCCGCTGCAAGACCATGGTGGCTTCACCACCACTCTGGCCGAAGTGCGCACACGGGCCGATCTGATCGTGGCGGTGGGCGGCTGGCCGACGCGGCATGCCCCTCGGTGGCTGCAGCGCATCGGCGCGGAAGACCGTGCGCCAGCTTCGCACGCATCCGCCCCGGCGCGGCAATGGGTGCTGCTGGGCGGCACGCCAGACGATGTGGCGGCCGCGCAGCAGGCGGGGCATCTCCATGTCGAGCCCATCGGCACCGGGCTGGATCTGTTCACCCTCGTCGCTCAGCTGGGTGCCTTGGTGGGCGGGCGTGCCGTGCGAGATCTGCCGCCCGGTTTGGCGGAACTGGGGCCCCGCCTCGCGGCGGCGCGGTATGCCGTGTTCATCGGCGCCACCGCCGATCTGCCGGCGCAGGGCGCCTTGATCGTCGAGGGCCTCTATCGCTGCGTGGGCCAGCTGAACCAGCGCAGCCGCGCCGCGGCGATGTGGCTGGGCGGTGGGGAAGGTGCCAGCACCGTGAACCAGACCTTCACCTGGCTGTCGGGCCTGCCGCTGCGCTCGCGCTATGGCCCCGCCGGCATCGAGCACGACCCGCAGCGCTTCGATGCGCAACGGCTGATGGCCGATGGCGCCGTGGATGCCTTGCTGTGGGTATCCAGCCTGGGCACCCGTGCGCCCGAGTGGCCCGATGCGTTGCCGGCCATCGTGCTTGGCCACCCGGCGATGGCCGAGGCGATCGCTCAAACCTCCGCCCCCCAGGGTGGCGACACGGTGTTCATCCCGGTGGCCGTCCCGGGCATCGGCAGCGCGGGACATTTGTTCCGCACCGATGGCAGCGTGATGCTGCCGCTGTTCGCCGCCGAGGCTCCTTCGCTGCCAGGCGTGGCGCAGGTGGTCGAGATGCTGAGGGCCGCCTTGCCGCAGGCGGGCCGGCCATGAGCAGCGTGCGATTGCGCGGCGGCCGGGTGGTGGACCCGGCCCACGGCGTGAACCTGGACCAGCGCGACATCGTCTGGCGCGACGGCCGCATCGTGCCGCCCGACGACCAGCCGGTGGATCACGAGATCGATGCCACCGGCTGCGTCATCATGGCCGGCGGCATCGACATGCACACCCACATCGGCGGCGGCAAGGTGAACCTCGCCCGCATGCTGCTGCCCGAAGACCACCGCGCCCGGGGCAACCCCTTGGCGCCGCCCGAGAACCCGCTGGAGTGGCCCTCTTGCGGCGGCTGCACCCCGGGCACGCTGGCCACCGGCTACCGCTATGTCGAGATGGGCTACACGGCCGCCTTCGAGCCGGCCATGATGGCCTGCAACGCGCGCCACACCCACATGGAGATGGGCGACACCCCCATCCTCGATCACGGTGCGTACGTGATGCTCGGCAACGACGAGCTGTTCCTGCGCATGCTGGCCGAAGGTTGGGACCACGAGCGCATCCGCGACTACACCGCCTGGACGATCCGAGCCACGAAGGCCATGGGCGTGAAGGTGGTGAACCCCGGCGGCATCTCGGCCTTCAAGTTCAACCAGCGCCGGCTCGATGTCGACGAAGAGCACACCCACTGGCGCATCACGCCACGCCAGGTGGTGCACACGCTGGCCCGCGCGCTGCATGAGCTGGGCGTGCCTCACCCGCTGCACATCCACGGCAGCAACCTGGGCGTGGCCGGCAACATCGGCTCCACGCTCGACACCATCACGGCGCTCGAAGGGCTGCCAGGTCACCTGACCCATGTGCAGTTCCACGCTTATGGCACCGAGGGGCCGAAGAAGTTCTCGTCGGCCGCGCTGCAGCTGGCCGAGGCCGTCAATGCGCATCCGAACATCAGCCTCGACGTGGGCCAGATCATGTTCGGGCAGACGGTCACCGCCTCGGGCGACACCATGCGCCAGCACGCCCAGGCCGGCTTCGCCCAGCCGCGCAAGTGGGTGGGGTCCGACATCGAGTGCGAGGCGGGCTGCGGCGTGGTGCCGTTCCGCTACCGCGAGCAGAGCTATGTGAACGCGCTTCAGTGGGTGATCGGCCTGGAGCTGTTCCTGCTGGTCGACGACCCCTGGCGTGTCGTGCTCACCACCGATCACCCCAACGGGGCCCCGTTCACCAGCTACCCGCACCTCATTCGCCTGCTGATGGACAGCTCGTTCCGCGACGAGCAGTTGGCCCGCCTGCACCCCGATGTGGCCAGCCAGGCGGCGTTGCGCTCGATACGGCGCGAGTTGACCCTGTACGACATCGCCTGCATGACGCGCGCGGCCCCGGCCCGCCTGCTGGGCCTGCGAGATCGCGGGCACCTGGGCCCGGGCGCGGCGGCCGATGTGGCCGTCTACCGAGACGATCCCGATCGAGAGCGCATGTTCACCACCCCCGAGTACGTGTTCAAGGATGGCGAGCTGGTGGCCCGCGCCGGCCGCATCACGGCGGTGCCCGTGGGCGGCACGCACTTCGTCGAGCCCGAGTACGACCGCGGCATCGAGAAGACGCTGCGCCGCCACCTGGCCGAGCAGGGCTCGGTGAATTTCGATCACCTGGCCATCGGCCACGACGAGCTGTGCACCTGCTGCCGTGGCGGGCGCCTGCTGCCGGCCGCTTGCTTCGAGGGCCGCGCATGAGCCAGCCGTTGATTCGCGGTGGCGTGCTCATCGACGATGGGTTTGCCGAGGCCTTTCCGATGAAGGCGACGCGGGTGCTCGTCACCGCCCACAACGACACCTGGGCCCACCACGCGGCCATGGCCGCCACCGGCTTGGCCACCTCGGTGATCGCCTGCGGCTGCGAGGCCGGCATCGAGCGCACGCTCGGGCCCGATGAGACGCCCGATGGCCGCCCCGGCGTCAGCCTGCTGTTCTTTGCGATGTCGGGCAAAGAGCTGGCCAAGCAACTGGAGCGGCGCATCGGCCAATGCGTGCTCACGTGCCCCACCACCGCGGCCTATGCGGGGCTGGACGAGGGCGAGGCGGTCGCACTGGGCAAGAACCTGCGCTTCTTTGGCGATGGCTGGCAGATCTCGAAGGTGATCGGTGGCCGGCGCTACTGGCGCATCCCGGTGATGGATGGCGAGTTCGTCGTTCAGGAGACGACGGCCGTGGTCAAGGCCGTGGGCGGGGGCAACCTGCTGCTGCTCGCCCGCGATACCGATGCGGCGCTGGCCGCGGCCGAAGCCGCCGTGAAAGCGATGCAGCGCCTGCCCAACGTGATCATGCCGTTCCCCGGCGGCGTGGTGCGCTCGGGCTCGAAGGTGGGCAGCCGCTACCCGGCACTCGGCGCCTCGACCAACGATGCCTTCTGCCCCAGCCTGCGCGGCCTCTCGCCGAAGAGCGAGCTTTCTGCCGACACCCGCTGTGTGATGGAGGTGGTGATCGATGGCCTCACCGCCGACGATGTGGCCGCGGCCATGCGTGCAGGCCTGCAGGCGGGCATCGAAAGAGGCGCGGCTGGCGGCCTGTTGCGCATCTCAGCGGGCAACTACGGCGGCAAGCTCGGGCCCTTCCACTTCCACCTGCACCAGTTGCTGGGCGAGAAGGCGGCGGCATGAACGGCTGGCACCTTCGTTTGCGTCAGGCCCCCAGCTTGCGGGTGGACATGCGCGGCATCACCCCCCAGTCCGTCGCCGGTCTGGACACCGCCGCCGTGGAGCGCCTGATGGTCGCCCACGGCAACACGCCGGTGCCCTTGGCCGAGTTCTTCGATGTCGAGCGGGCCGCGGGCGATGCCCTGGTGCTCGATGGCGACCTCTCTCGTTTCGACCGCATCGGCTGGCAGATGGATAGCGGGCTGCTGGTGGTCGAAGGCCCCGCGGGCGATCAGGCCGGCGGCTGCATGCAGGCCGGCGAGCTGCGCATCTGGGGCGACGCGGGCATGCTGCTCGGCTGCGAGATGGCGGGCGGCACGCTGAGCGTTTCGGGCGATGCGGGCGACTTCGGCGCCAGCACCCTGCCGGGCAGCATCGACGGCATGCGCGGCGGCACGCTCGTCGTGCACGGCCGGGTGGGCGAGCGCTTTGCCGATCGCATGCGCCGCGGCACGGTGGTGATCTTCGGCGACGCCGGTGACTTTCTCGCCTCGCGCATGGTGGCCGGCACGCTGGCCCTGGGTGGGCAGGCCGGTGCCCACGCCGGCTACGGCATGCGCCGGGGCAGCCTGGTGTTCGCCCGAGGTGCCGCCGCGGCGGCCGTGCCCGAAACCTTCGTGCCCGCCGGCGCGCCAGCCGATGTCTTCTGGCAACTGCTCTCGCGTGACTTGGCCCGCCACGGCGGCCCCTTCAGCAGCCTGCCGCAACGCCCGATCGATCGCCACCTGGGCGACACGGCGGTGAGCGGCAAAGGCGAACTCATCTTCGTGCGCTGACGCGCAGCGCTCCCCATTCTTCAAACCCCAGGAGACCCACCCAGCATGAGCAGCCAGCCCTACATTTTTCACGCCGGTGAAGCCACCGTGGTGGCCCGAGAAGGCCAGGCCACCGATGCGATGCCCGAGATCCTCATCGGCCGCACCGATGGCCCCGTGGGCGCCGCCTTCGCGAACATGATGGCGCAGAGCAAGGGCCACACCGCGATGTTCGCCATCCGTGCGTGCAACCAGATGGTGAGGCCGGCCACGATCATCGTGCCCAAGGTGACGCTGAAGGATGCGGCCACCATCGATCTCTTCGGCGGCGTGGTGCAAAGCGCCACGGCCGATGCTGTGCTCGACAGCGTCATCGACGGTGTCATCCCCCGTGAGCTGGTCAACGAGCTGTGCATCATCAGCCTGGTGTGGATCGACCCCCGTTGCGGCAAGGATGCCCAGCTCGACAAGAAAGACATGTACCGCACCAACTACGAGGCCACGCGGCTGGCCATTCGCCGCGCGTTGGCCCATGAACCTTCGATCGACGAGCTGATCGCCAACCGCCAGACCATTCGCCACGACATGGACGACTGGAGCTGAACCCCAAGGGCTGCCCATGAGCTGCTTCGCGTTGCTGGATGACCGGGCCGCCACTGCTGAGCGGCCCACGAGCCGGCTGTACACCGGCTGGGTTCGCGAGCACAGCTGTACCGACCCCCGCACGCTCGACGACACGTGGCGCAGCGTGCAGGCCGATCAGGCGGCCGGCCTGCACGCGGTGCTGCTGGCCGACTACGAATGGGGCGCCAAGCTGCTAGGCGCCGGTGAGCGGCCGGGCGGGGAGGGGGCGGCCTTGCGCGTCCTCATGTTCAGCCAGATGGCCCGCCTGGGTGCGGCGGAGGTGGCGGTATGGCTGCGGCGCCGCCAGCAGGCGGAGCAGGCCGAGGTCACCAATGGGGGGCACCCGGCCGACGAGCCGCCGTGTGGGGTGATGGGCCTGGTGCCGAGCGTCGACCGGGCGGGTTTCGTGGCTGCCATCGGCCGCATCCACGAGGCCATCGCGGGCGGCGAAACCTACCAGGTCAACTACACCTACCGCCTGCACGGCCAAGCGTATGGCTCACCGGTGGCCCTGTACCGCGCCTTGCGCGCGCGGCAGCCGGTGCGCTTTGGCGCCCTCATCGCCTTGCCCGAAGGCAGCAGGCCGGGCAGTGCACCCGCCACGCACGTGCTGTCGTGCTCGCCCGAACTTTTCTTGCGCCACGAGGGCGGGGTGGTCACCGCGCGCCCCATGAAGGGCACCGCCGCGCGGCGCCCGGCACCCGAGGGCGACAGCGAAACCGCCCGCTGGCTGGCGGGCGATGCGAAGAACCGGGCCGAGAACCTGATGATCGTGGATCTGCTGCGCAACGATCTCGGCCGCATCGCGCAGATCGGCTCGGTGAAAGTGCCCTCGCTGTTCGCGATCGAGCCTTACTCGACCGTGTTCCAGATGACCTCGACCGTGCAGGCACGCCTGCGGCCCGAGATCGGCCTGCCGGATCTGCTGCGCGCCACGTTCCCCTGTGGCTCGATCACCGGCGCGCCCAAGCACCACACGATGGATCTGATCGCCGGGCTGGAGACCACCCCGCGCGGCCTGTACTGCGGCGCCATCGGCTGGGTGGATGCGCCAGCGCCCGGCGCGGCTTGCGGCGACTTTTGCCTCAGTGTCGCCATTCGCACCCTGGTGCTGGGCGCCGCCTCGGCCGACGGCACCCGCCCGCTCACGCTGGGGGTGGGGGCGGGCATCGTGCGCGACAGCCAGGCCGATGACGAGTTCGACGAGTGCCAGCTCAAGGCCCGCTTTCTCACCGGCCTCGACCCCGGCTTCGGCCTCATCGAAACCCTGCTGGTGATGCCCGGGGGCGGATTGCGCCACCTGCCGCAGCATCTGGCGCGGCTGGAGCGCAGCGCCCGCTGCCTGGGCTTCGCCTTCGATGGCCCCGCCGTGGCGCAGCGGCTGCATGCCCACGCCGAAGCGCTGGTTCGCGGCGTGGCCTACCGCTTGCGGCTGGAGCTGGCGCACGACGGCACGCTGCGCCTCGCCCATGCGCCACTGCAGCCTGTGCCAGCGGGGCCGGCCACGTTGCTGATCTCGCCGCAGACGTTGCCTGGCCCGCAGGCGCTGTCCGCCCACAAGACCACTCGCCGCGCGGTCTACGACGCGGGCGTGCGCGCTGCCGAGCAGGTGGGCGCCTTCGACAGCCTTTTCTTCACCCACGATGGCCGGCTGGTGGAGGGCGGGCGCAGCTCGGTGTTCTTGCGGCTGCAGGGCCGGTGGTGGACACCGCCCGTCTCGGATGGCGCCTTGCCCGGTGTCCTGCGCGGCGTGCTGCTGGCCGACTCCGCCTGGGCCGCGGCCGAGCGCACCCTGCGCTGGGCCGATGTGCTGGCGGCCGACGAGATCGTGGTGTGCAACGCGCTGCGCGGGGCCCTGCCGGCGCGCCTGCTGGCCAACGGCCCGTTGCCGCCCAACGCCGAACAGCACCAGCGGGCCGCCGCCACCCAGGCGATCCCCGGATGAACCTGGCCCTGTTCGACCTCGACCACACCCTGATCCCGTTCGACAGCGGCATGGCCTGGGTGCGCTTTCTCGTCGCGCAAGGCGCCTTGCCACCCTCCGCTTGTGACGACTACCTCGGCTACTGCCACCAGTACGTGGCCGGCACGCTGGACATCCATGCCATGCACCGTGCCAGCGTGGCGCCGCTGGCGCGCTACCCGCATGCGCTGCTGGCGCAATGGGGCCGTGAGTTCGAAATGCAGATGGCCGCCGAGGTGCCCGCGTCCACCCGCGCGCTGGTGGCCCAACACCAGCAGGCGGGCGACCTGTGCGCCATCGTCACCGCCACCACCCGCTTCGTGGCCGAGCCCTTTGCCAGGCTGTTCGAGGTGGATCACCTGCTGGCCACCGAACCCGCCACGGCCGATGGCTCGGCCACCGGCCCCCTGACCGGCGAGATCCAGGGCTGGCCGTGCTACCGCGAGCACAAGGTGACGCGGGTGCAGGCATGGCTGGCCGGCCTGCCGCCACCTCACCCGCGTGGGCTGCAGGCCTTCGAGCGTTCGTGGTTCTACACCGATTCTTCGAGCGACCTGCCGCTGCTCGAAGCCGTGACGCACCCGGTGGTGGTGCGCCCCGATGCGCGGCTGCGAGACCGGGCCCGGCGCGAAGGCTGGCCGGTGTTCGACCCCGCGCTGGCCATGCCGCCCTGAACCGAGGGGCCCCTACAACAACAGCAGGAGACACACATGCAATGGATTCGACGCATCAGCCTCACCCGGCGGGTGGTGGTGGGGTTCGCCGCCATGGCCGCCATGCAGGCCTTGACGGGCCTGAGCGCCATCAGTGTGCTGCGGCAAGCCGGCGGGGCGCAGGGCGCTGTCGCGACCATCGCGGGGCTGATGGCGCTGGGCTGCGCGCTGGCCGCGGTGGGCGGCTGGCTCATACGCCGCAGCATCGTTGACTCGGTGGAGCCCACCGTGCAGTGCGTCATCCGCATCGCTGGCGGCGATCTGGAGACCAAGATCGAATCGCCCGGGCGCGATGAAATCTCGTGGCTGCGCGCCGAGCTGAATGGCATGCGCAAGAAGCTGCGCACCATGGTGATCGACGTGCGAGACACCGTGGCCGGCGTGAACACCGCGTCGGAAGAAATCGCCAGCGGCAACGCCGATCTCTCGTCACGCACCGAGAGTCAGGCCAGCGCGCTGCAGCAAACCGTGAGCTCGATGCAGCAGCTGGCCGAGACGGTGCGCAGCAACGCCGAGAACACCCACGAGGCGCGCCGCGTGGTCACCCAATCCAGCGAAATCGCCTCTCAAGGTGCCGACCTGATGCAAGGCGTGGTGGCCTGCATGGCCGAGATCAACGCCAGCTCGACCAAGATCTCAGAGATCATCGGCGTGATCGACGCCATCGCCTTCCAGACCAACATTCTCGCGTTGAATGCCGCGGTCGAGGCGGCCCGGGCCGGCGAGAACGGCCGTGGCTTTGCGGTGGTGGCCTCCGAGGTGCGCAGCCTCGCCCAACGCAGCTCGACGGCCGCACGCGAGATCAAAGACCTGATTGGCGACTCGACCGAGAAGGTGGCCGCGGGCAGCCAACTGGTGGACCAGGCGGGGCGCACCATGCAGGAGATTCTGCAAAGCGTGAAGCAGGTGGAAGGGCTGATCAGCGAGATTGCCGAGGCGGGCCAATCGCAGAATGCGGGCATCGAGCAGACCCACCAGGCCATCGCCCAGATCGACACCATGACGCAGCAAAACGCCGCGCTGGTGGAAGAGCTGGCCGCGGCGGCCCAATCGCTCAAGAGCCAATCCAGCCGCCTGGCCGAATCGATGAGCTCGTTTCAGGTGGTGGGCTGAATCAGCCCGCCCGTCAAGGCGCTTTCGACGCCACCTGCCGCAGCGCCGCCAGCCGCCGCTTGGTGCCCGGGTGCGTGGGCGTGTCGGGCTGGAAGCCCTGCTGCACCAGCGCATCGTAGGCCGCCTGCGCCGGCAGGCCGAGCGTGCGCAGCACACCGAGCGCGAAGGCATCGGCCTCCATCTCCTGCCGGTGGGCCAGGGCTGAGGCGTCATAGCCCAGCAGCGCGGCAATCGCATCGGTGTGCGACTGAATCACCTCACCCGGGATGTGCGACTGGTACAGGTTCGTCATCTGCGGCCAATGTCGCATCGCGGTGTGCCCCCACTCATGGGCCAGCACGAACAACCGCGTGCTCTCGGGCGCAGCGGCCAGCGACACATCCACCACGATCACGCGGCCCTGCAGCGTCTCGGCCAGCGGGGCACCCGACACCACCCGCAACTGCACGGCCGGCAAGGCGGAACCCTCGTGCTCGCCCGCGGCCACCGCAGCGGCGGCCTTCACCACCGTGTCGAAACTGGCCCGAATGCGCTGGGCCGCCGCATCCTGCTCGGCCACCTCGGTATGGGCATCCAGCCGCAACTGCTGAGAGCGCAGCAGCACCTCGCCAATGCCTTCACCCCAGGCCCCCGCGCCGGCCCCCGCCAGCGCCATCACCCACAGCCAACGCATCCCATCACCTCCGCGCGGGCCAAGCTGCCGAACCCGCTTTGTCGTTGTGGCCAGAGCCAAGCATGCCACGACCGGGGGTTTCTACTGGGGCGAAAGGTGGGGAGTTTTGGGCGTTGTTGGGTTGAAGGGCAAGCAGGCGGGCGCTTTCCCGATGACGGCACCGTTCGCCTTCATGGCCCACACAGGGGCCTCATACCGAGCCCGTGCCGTTCAAGGCGCCGGCAAGCCCTGGTGCCAGCCGCGTGCAGGTACAGCTATAGAGATCGTGCGTCCGGCAGCAACGGCGCTCGCAGATACTGGTGCGGCATTTGAGGATGATGCCGATGTCACATTTGAAGTCAGTGGTTCCTTGGGAAGTCTGGAGCCGCGGAAACAACAACCCTTCGGCCATTTCCGATGAGCTGTTGGTTGCGCGTCTCGCCGAGACAGTGGCCTGGTGTGATGCGCTGGGCCCGTCTGAGAGCTTTCGATCGAACGCACTGCGCCCGTCGCTCTTCCACGACGGCTTTGACGACCTCGTCTGCGGTGTTGGACGGGCGCGGCAGAGCCAAATTCGCCAAGCCAACTTGACTGTGCAGCACCATACTCCGCTGACTGTCCGCGGTCGGTTCATGGTGTATTTCCCGGACGAGAACCTGTGCGACGGTTACGCAGAGCTCGTGTCCAATGGCTTTTTCGATGTGGACAACGTGCCCGCACACGACACCTGGGTGTCGTACTTCGATGAAGAGCCCTTGTCACGAAGCCGAAGCCGCCATTTGCTCTGCTATGTTCCCGTGGCGCTTCTCGACGCGGCGAACGAAGGCATCGACGGGAATCCAGAACAGTGCATCGACTGGCTGGACCAAACCGAAGTGTCGATCCGTCAACGCGTCGAGAGTTTGATCAGGCGGGCGTGAGCCGATGGCCGCAGTCCGCCCGGGCTTCTGCGACCGCCAGCTGGTCGCCATGGCGCACGTCTTGGAGCGCGAGGCCAACGAGATCGCAGGGCGCTCGGGCGAGGCTGCTCTGAGTTCAGACTGATCCTCGTCAACTTGCCCGCACACCTGGGCCCTACAGTCCGTCGGCGCACTGTCTGCGCCATTCGATGATCGCCTTCCGATGGCGGAACACTTTCCGCTCGCGGGCGATGGGTGGTCACGAATCCCTTTGGCCCCACTTCTTCGGGAGCGACCATGGCCCATGCACGAATCAATCTTGCGCCCCTCGTCTTCGCTGCCGCCTGCATTCTTGGCGCGGCGGCCACCGAGGCGGCGACCGTGGCCCACTACAAGTTCGACAGCGGTACGGCTGACACCAAGGCCCGCGGCAAAGGGAGCATTCTGGACAGTTCCGGCAACGGTCTCAACGGCACGCCCTATGGCGCACCGGTGTACAAGGCCGTCGGCAATCCCGACAGCACGCTCGCTCTGCGGCTCGACGGCACCGACGCGCGTGTGTTCGTCAAAGACAACCCGCGCTTGGCGCTGACTCACAGCCTCACCATCGAGGCCTACCTGTACCTGAAGGACGACGCAGACGAGGGCATCATCGTCGTCAGGTCAGACAACCGCGACGTGCACGATCCCTACTTGCTGTATTTGACCGCCGAGAGCTACCTGCGCTTCTCCATCTACGGCGACCGATGCGGCACGTATGAATTCGGCCGCAATGCCGCGCTGCCGCATCACCAGTGGCTGCATGTGGCGGCGACGCTGGACGACGCTTCCGGGTGGGCCACGCTGTATGTCAACGGCGCACTGTGGGTCAATGCGGTCATGCCATGCCGCCCAGCCGAGATGCTGGCCCCGGAATACAACCCGGGCCTGGGCATCGGCGGCAGCATCGTGGGCAGCCCCAGTCAGCGCTTCTTCCACGGCAAGATTGACGAGGTTCGCATCTCAGACGTGGCGCTCGATCCATCCGAATTTCTGCCTCCGCCCTGAGCGTCGGGCCGAGCGTGCGGCGGGACCTTCACGCGTCTCGCCATCGTCCGGTCCGGCGATCACTTGACGTCGGTCAGCGTGGGCCGAACTTGGGGCCGCGAGTGACGACGCCGGCTGAGCTCGTCAGGCATCGGCTGCTTCGACTGGGCCCAGTCATTCGCTGTCCGCGGCTTGAATGTCAGCGGTTCCGATCACCAGACCTTCGGCGGCCCGCGCTGCTTACGCCCGCTGCACCTACGTCACCGGTCATTCGACGTTTCGGCCGACGGAGCGGAAGTGCCGGTCGACCAATTGGCAGCAGCGCAACAACACAGGTAAATTGCCTGTATGAACGCTGAAGATCTGCTGGGCCTTACCCGCACGACGGAGAGGCAATCTGCCATTAGCAGTGCTGCCCCGAACGTAGACTTGATCGCCCTTCTCCAAGGGCAGCGGCGCAGCGGTCGAGTCGCTCTCTACGCCTCGGCCATGCACGGAATGATCTCGATGCTTGTGCACTCGGTGCTGGTCGAGACTTCAAAGCTCGCCGGAGACCTGCAGGGCATCGTTGACTGGGAGGGGAATCCGTACGACTCTCCCAGCTGCTCGCTGGTCACAGGAGGTGGCCAGCCGGCCCGAGTCGAGATGTTCCGACCTTGGCGAGAGAGACAACCCGCGCCTTTGATCGGGGCGGCCCAGTTGGTATTTGCCCGGGCGTTTGACGCAAGGCTGGGTGGGCGCACGTATTTCGAGCTCTCACAGGATCTGGCCATGGCGCATGACCTCCATTGGCTCGAAGAGAAGCAGGCGTGGTGCCGGTTCGATGAGAGCGGTGAGGTAGTCGCACTTGCTGGGGTCGAGTGCGTTGGAAATGAGGACCACGGCGCATCTGCACAATTGGTGTGGGTGGACTACGACCTCCTTCAGCGGCACATGTCTGCCAGTGGCACGTCCTTGGTCCAGATGTTCGACGCCATACCGATACCGGCAGGACTGTCATCAGGGCATTCGGAAGGTGAGGAGGGCGGTGACCTGGAGTCCGGGGTCATTTATCGGTGCGGGATGAGCGCGGCAGGTGGCTACGCCCGAGGCGTCTACTTCATCGGCCCTGACCAAACGGCGCAGGAACGCGGGATAGCCGAAGCGTCGATCGACGATGCTCCCAAAGAGTACGAGACCTTCACAATCCTCGACTGGAAGAATGGAAACGTCGTCGAGTGCAGTAGTTCTCCTGACGCCCAGGCTTCGTACTTTCAAAAGGACTCGCCGCTACCTTTTCAGACGTCGCCAGTGTTCTTCCGCCCGGACGTGCTGGACCGCTACAAGGCCGATCCGGATAAGTACCAACTTCGCCACCGGTCGATCACCTGCCGGCACGCTTGGTCCTTGCAGAGCTACGACGTCAACGCCGCCGGCCAAGTTCACACCTACATTCGATACCTGGGCTACTTGCCCATTGCTGAACAGCGCTACTGGAAGGCATTCAATGAGGCACCGAAGGGCACCATTTCCGATCGCGCGATAAAGACTGACTTCGAGGGCAGCTGGGATGTCGAGCCCGACAGCCTTGACTCCCTGAAGGCGACGCTCAGAGGACTCTCAGGGAGCAACCAATTTTGGTTCCAGCTGAAGCAGCCAACGCTTATTGATCAGCTCCACTATCCGCTGACCGCTTCCAACAAGATCTGGGACGACATGCTGATTGACATGAATAAGGTCATCAACGAAAGCCTCGTCAAAGATGAGCTAAAGAAGATCGCAGTTGCCGCTGGTGCTAAAGGCGATCCCACGATGGGCTCTATTAAGTGGCTGCGGGAAGCGCTGATTGCAAGAGGCACCGATGTAGATCAGGCGGATGCGCTCGTGAAGCCGCTTGGCGACCTTCAGTTCTTTCGCACAAGATTGTCCGCCCATGCCGGTGGCGCGGGAGCGGCGCAGGTCCGCCAAAACCTCCTCAAGGAGCACGGGACACCCCGCCAGCACATTGACTCCCTGGCCGGGAGGTTGAATGCAGCGCTGAAGGACGTACTCTCGATACTGAGGGCTTAGTCAGCTTCTCCCAGTTCCGGTGCGCCTGCGTCAGGCGTTGAAGGCCGGCTTTGCGATGGGCTGCCCATCTCACGATCCCGGCCATGATCGGACGGTCAAATCAGCCGCGCCAAGCGGACATTGCACACCGGCGGCGCGCCACCAACGTTCACCTGTGCGACGCGCACTAACCTCCGTGCGCCTGGACTGGTAGAACTACCAAGCGCGGTGCTGACGATAGAAGAGCCTTACAGCGCTATGCTTCACAGTAGCGGCGCATCGCCCAAGAGTGGCGCGAACCGCATATGGCGAGGCCGTATGCACCACGCCATCTGGCGGGCGCGAACGGCGCAAGGGGGACACTTATGGCGGCTTACGTCGCGCGGCTATCGGGTGACGACTGGCAGGCGTGGGCAAATCAGATACTTTCGTGCCACTACGGACCGGCTGACTATCAGACGATCCCTGACAAGGATCGCGGGGACGCCGGGCTCGAAGGATTTTGTCCTTCGAAAGGGCACGCGTATCAGGCCTATGGTTGTGAAGAACCGGTCAGCGTGCAGGAGCGCTACGAAAAGCAACGGGGCAAGATGACGACCGATATCGGCAAGTTCATCGCCAACGCGCCCATTCTGAGCAAGCTCCTCGCACCTACCAAGATTCGGCGCTGGATCCTGTTCGTGCCGCAATTTGACAGCAAGGAGATCGTTGCTCACGCGTCCAAGAAAACTGCGGAGGTATTGGCAGCCAATCTGCCGTATGTCGCCGACGACTTTCGCGTTATGGTCTGCCAAGAGGACGAGTTCGCGATAGAACGCGACAAGTTGATCAGTGCCAGCACAAAGGGCCTGCAGATCAAGAGTGCGGCGATTACTGCAGCCGATCTGGCTCAATGGACATCCACGAATGACGTGTTGCTGGAAGCCCTTGAACGCAAGGTTGCAAGGCTTCCTACGCTTACAAGCGACGCGCAGCGCGCGACCTTCGTTCAGCAAGTTCTAACGTGGTACTTGGATGGGCAGGCGGTACTTGACCGCCTGCGCGGCTACCCGCAGGTGTATGAGAAGGTCGTCGCCACGAAGTCGCATCGTGAGGCCTTTCTCGCGATGACGGCCATGCAAGGTGGGAAGTCCAACGAGATCCTGATGGCTACGCTCAAGGAGCTCCGCGACACCTTGGAGCGGGAGGCGAAGGAACTTCACAACTTCTCCGCCGAACAGCTTGCATACGAAGCAGTTGCCGATTGGCTAATCCGCTGCCCGCTAGACTTCCCTGAGGTTGCCAGTGTCTGAGCGCGTATCGCGCCCGATGGCGATTCCCGAACTCGGCACCGAGTTTCTATTTCGCAAGCGACCTGTGGCCGTTCCAGGGGACTTGAGACCAGCTTGGCGAATCGGCCTTCTGGTGCTGTTGCTGAAGCGATGCTGCCGGCAAAGTAGATCCAGTCTTACCCGGCTGCATGTGCTGAACTGGACCATTCGAACGGAGGGCAACCAGCAGGCATTGCTTGCGCTGGTGGGCAATGCACTGAGGCCGGATTCATTGGTCGTGCGATTCGATCCGGCTTTCAACCGCGCAGTCGACTTCGCTATCGGCGAGGGCCTTGTGCGACGGGTCGACGGCTCGCGCATTGAGATCACTGCAGCGGGCAATGCTCTGGCTGAAGAGATAGGCAAGGACAAGGAAATGTATCCGGCGGAGAGGCTGTTCATGGATGAGATCCGGCAAAGTGTGACGGAGACTCTCGTCGAGAGCATCTTTGGAACGAGGTGACAGGATGCGTCTTAGGCAACTGCGAATCGGTGTTAACACTCCAGGCGGCCCCTACGGGGCTTCGCTCTCGTTTTCCGATGGTCTGGTGGTTGTATGGGCCGACAACTCGATGGGGAAGTCGACCTGCGCCCGCGCGATCTTGGTCGCGCTCGGCATGGAGGCGATGCTCACGACGTCGCAACTTGACTTGCCACTGCCGCCGGCGATGACGACCAAGCTTGATGGTGGAGACGGTGAGCACCTGGTTCTCGAATCTGAGATCCTGTTGGAAATCGAAAACAAGGGTGGTTCACGAATCGTAGTGCAACGAACGGTCAAGGGTGGGCGTGACAAGAATTTGATAACCGTACATCACGGGCCCGCGCTCAGCGATGGCGGGACCTACCCGACTACCGACTACTTCGTCAGCCGCGCAGGCGCAGCGACGAGAGAAGCGGGGTTCCATTGGTTCTTGGCGAAGTTCCTTGGATGGGATTTGCCTGCAGTGCAGACCTATGACGGAAATGAGGTGCCGCTCTATTTGCAGTGCATTTTTCCTTTCCTTATGACCGAGCAGACCAGGGGCTGGTCAACGATTCAGCCGCCGCTGCCTACGCATTTCCGGATTCGGGATGCGCACAAGCGAGCGATTGAGTTCCTACTTGGAATGGATGCGCACCGGATAGCGCTCACTCGTCAGGAGTTGCAGCTTCGCAAGAGTCAGATCGAGGGCCGGTGGTCCGGTCAGGTCAAGCGACTGAATGAAATCGCTGCCGATGCGGGGGGTGTCGTGCAGGCCTTGCCGAAGGTACCGACGGTTAACTGGCCTCCCCAGATTTCACCTTCGGTCAGCGTGCCAGATGGCGAGCAGTGGATCTCGCTGAGCGAACGCATAAGGAGAAGAGAAGCTAGGCAGCGCGAACTTGTGGAGCAGGAGATCCCGCGTGTAGCCGAGATTGCCGAGTCTGCCCAGCGGGAACTGACGGCTGCCGAGTCCAATGTTCAGGTTCGACAAGCGCTGCTCTCAAGACTCATGGAAGCAATGGAATCGGAAGAACAGGAGCTTGCGCGCGTGCGCGAGCGGCTAGAGGCGATCGAGGAAGACATCCAACGGAACAAGGACGCCAAGACGCTTCGAAACCTAGGCTCACGGAAGGAGTCGGTTGTGGATCACGGCGCATGCCCGGTGTGCCATCAGTCAATCGCTGACTCACTTGTGCCGCTCGCGATAGGCCAGGCCGTTATGTCGCTCGACGAGAACATCGAGTTCCTTGGGGAGCAACGGCGAACTTTCGCGGGCGTGCTGGCACAGTGCGAGCGCGTCATCGATGCTCGCCAGCTGCAGATCCGAGCCGCTCGTGAAGAAATCGCCCGGTTGCGAGATCAAGTTCGCCACCTGCGGCAAACACTGGTAGCTGATGGCCGAATGCCCTCTGTCGCAGCCGTGTACGAAAGAGTCGAACTTCAGAGCCACATCAAACGGGATGAACGCAATCTAGAGCTATCTTCCCAAGCGATGGAAGCCTTCGTTGAACTTACGAACGAGTGGAAGATGCTGCAGGAGGAACTGGCGTCATTGCCTGCTGATGACCTTTCTGAGTCCGACCAGCGGAAGCTAGATCGCTGGGGCTCGTCGTTGCGCGCGCAACTTGTGGAGTATGGATTTCGCAGTCTCGATGCGGCTCAGATCGTGCTTTCGCCATACACCTATAGACCGGAGCATGAAGGCTTCGACCTACAGACGACCATCTCGGCGAGCGACTTGATTCGCACTATTTGGGCGTATCTGGCTGGGCTATTGGAAGTCGGGCGCGTAGAGGCAACCAACCACCCAGGCTTCCTTGTCTTTGATGAACCTCGCCAGCAATCCACACGCGATGTGAGCTTCGTGGCACTGTTGAAACGCGCCGCAATTTCCGCGGACTTCAGGCAGCAAGTCATTTTCTTCACCAGTGAAGAGCGAGGCAGACTCAAAGGTCATCTACACCGGCTTGCCCATACGCTTCACGAAGTTGAGGGCCGGGTCATCAAGAAGATTGCCACTGCAACTTGAATCAAGACCGTATTGCGCCGGACGATTCGGGGCATGAACGTCGTATTGGCTTGGCAGATGAAGGTCCGAGGGTCCGCTCCCTGCGTTGTCGAACGTCCGCTGTGGGTCGAGTTGAGTCTGCCGGCCTGACAGTGACCGGTCGCTCGCCCCCGGCCCGACAACGAGGCGACGCAGGTGGCCGCTGTCCATCGCTTCGCTGACATTGACGGCGTCGCCGGCCGTGTGGCTGACCGGCAGCTTGGTGGCGGTCTGCGTAAGTTCGCCCCACCAGAGCGACCGATCGCAACCGCTGCAAAGCAGCCACTACCGATGGCCCTCGGTCTTGGCGTATGTATGTTTGTGCCCGGCGTCCGTCCACAATGGGTTCGCGCCATCCATCGCGGCGCAGACCGCGGCTCCACAACATACAACGCCCGCCATGCACTCCAGCCTGTACCTGTTCGACCTGAGCCGCCACGCGGTGCCCCTGCCCACGTCAGCGAAGGATCTGGAGGCGCTGCAGCAGGTGCTGCAAGACAAGCCCGATGGGAAGAATCTTCGCTTCATCGAGTTCGCGCTGCGCTTCGAGGACAAGTTTCCTGTGCCGGCGGGCGAGGGCGCATCGCGCGGGCTGCTCGCTCGCGCCAGCGCGGTTCGCCGTGCGGCGTGGCAGTTGGACCTGCCGTCCACCAACACGCAGCGCGCTTACCACGTGGCGGTGGAGATCGCGGGGAGCTTGGGGCTGATCGCCTACGACCCCGAGTTGGGCGTCGGCTTTCTGCCCGGGGGGCGGGTGATTCCCGCCGAATTCGGGCAGCCCGACCCTGGCGAATCGCCGCCCAACGACATGCTGAGCGGCGAGGACGAGGTGATGGCCGTGCTCGCGCCCGCGCTCGCCGAAGCCATGGCTTCGCATGGCTTTGCGCTGCAGCCGGAGGCGCCTACGCCGGTGCGCACCATCACGCTCACCCGCACGCTGGGGCCGGTACGCCAGCAGCTCGTCGTCCAGCTGATGCGCTACGAGAGGCTTGACCTGGTGTTCAGCGTCCACCACGAGGCGTGCACCGCGGTGCACGCGGCGGCACAAACCCACCCTCGGTTTTGGCCCGACGCCCTGCGCCTGAACCTGGCGTTCTTTGCGCCGGGGCCGGACGCCTCGCACCACTGGGGCCTCGACCACCGCAGCAGGCTCCCCGGCTTGCTGGCCATGGTGCGCGACAAGCTGCTGCCGCTGGCTGAGCTGAGCCGCGACCTTGCGGGGCTGGACCAACTGCTCAACGACAACAGCGGCGCCGCCATCCGCACGCCCTACAAGACCTGCTACTCATGGCAGGGCCGCCCCCAGGGTTCGGACGGCTCGTGCACGCTGCAAGAGCGGTTGCTGGAGCCCTCGGCGCGGCTGGTGGTGGCCCAGCTGAACGGCAACCCGGCGGCGCCCCGCGTGGCCGAGCAGCTGGACGCGCATTACGCGCATGTGCCGCAGGCGAGCGATCGCGAGGCGTGGTCAAGGCTGCGCGGGGCGCTGGCATCGTCCCCGCCACTGGCTCACTGGCCCAGCCCCGAGGCCTATCGTGCGGCCCAGCGACCCGTGCCGCCCTCGCTGCTGCACCAGGACATCGACCCTCGCGGCCGGCGTTGCCACCACTGGGAAGTCACGACGGAACTGCACCAGACCCTCATCAAGGAGCCCGCGCAGTTCTGGAGCCGGTTCGCGGGCGACGACGGCCCAGCCGAATTGCAGCGGATGTGGCTTGAGAAGGCCGCCACCCTGCCGGCGGCCGAGCGCGTCGAGCCCGGTGGCCTGGCCTGCAGGGTGATCCAGATGGCCGGCATCGAGGTGCTGATGCTGGAGTTCCCGGCCATCCTGGGCCTGGACGAATGCGCCGTGCTGGCCCTGGTGCGCACCGGCGATGAATACCGGCAGTGCCGCATGGTCCACCACCATGCGCTGGAGGACGGCGAGATCCAGGTCGTGATGGCATTCCAGGCGGAGAAGAACGCGATCACGCAGCGACGGTTGCCGCATCTATTGAGCCCGCACGCGTTCCTGGACTTTGTGCGCGAGACGTGGGCATGACGACAGGGCGGGTGAGCAAGAGCACGGACAGCGCGGGTGAGCATGAGCACGACTTGGCGAGTCTCGCTGCATCGGGTGGTGTTCTCTCACAAGCGTCCCGCTGATGAGAATAGTGCTCGTCCAGCCATGATGGATGTATGCGCGGAGCCTGGCCCCGATGCGTTGGCTATGCTTGGCGCGTCCGGCGGCTTGAGGTCGTCAGATGGCAACGGTAGGGCCACCAACTCGGCAGCTGCGTTGTCGGAAGGCGGCGCATCGAGCCAGTTTCTGGCGCAGAAAACGGGGGTTTGAATGGCAGGCGTTCCGGCTACGGTTGATGAATACATCGCGGCTTTCGCGCCCGATGTGCAGGCCGTGCTCCGCGCCGTGCGCACCGCGGCGCGGCAGGCCGCGCCAGGGGCTGAAGAACGGATCAGCTACCGCATGCCGGCGCTGTACCAGCAGGGCGTGCTGGTCTACTTCGGCGCCTTCAAGCACCACCTGGGCCTGTTTCCGCCGGTGGATGAGCCCGGGCTGCTGGCCCGGGTGGCGCCGTATGCGGGGCCCAAGGGCAATCTGCAGTTCCCTTACAGCCAGCCGCTACCGCTCGATCTGATCACGGACATCGTGCAGGCGCGGGCCCGCGCCAACGCGGCCAAGGCCCACGCCAAGCCCCGGGCCAAGCCCGCTCAGCACAGGGGCTCGGCCTGACGGCACCGCGACCCGGGCACGACCGCGCATACTCCCACCATGGCCAACCCCCACGCACGCCCTGGTGAGCCCATTGATGTTCAGCCGCTGGGGCTGCCGCCGCACTCTGCCTCGGCCCTGGTCACCATCGTTTTGCCGGGCAGGGGTTCAGTGTGAGTGGCAGGCTGCCTCCCTTACGCACCGCCGGTTTGGCCTTGCACACCGCAGGCGTTGATGCCCATGGCCCGGCGGCGCTGCAGCGGCCGGCCACCGGCCGCCCTCCGGGCTCGGCGCGCTCGGTCGATGAGAGCCCGCGGCAGCTCGCGCAGCGCCGGCAGATTCAGGCTGCATTGGGCCCGACCAGCTCTGTGCAGGCTCAGGCCCCCATCCAACGTGCGATCAAGGGGGAACGCACTTTCGCCAATGGCATCCTCTCGATCGACATGGAGCCGGGCCACCGTCTCGACAGTGGTGAGTCCTACGGGGAAGAGGGGCTGATTCGGTTTGAGCCCAACGCGCAGGGGCCGCGCGCCGATGTGATCGAGCTTGTCCAAACGGTGGCGGTGACGGGCAAGGGCAAGGACGTCCAATGGACGGAAGAAGAAGCCATCCGTGAAGTCTGGAAGGCCGGTGACAAACGATTCGTAGACCAGAAAGGCGAGGGCGCCAGCATCCGGGGCTACGCATCGCAGGGCCCCGTCTCACCTGCCTACAACGCCTCGATACGCAGAGAAAAGGGAGAGAACGTAGCGGGGGCAGAGCGCCACAAGGACAAAGGCAAATACCGCACCGTCAACGTCGAGCCCGGTCATCGGACGGAACGCTCAGCAAAGCCCGTTGAACTGTGGGACCACCCCAGCGCCACTGAGCCCAGGAGCTACAGCTTCGAAACCGGTGTCCTGGCCCAGGTGGGAGACCAGCAAGCCGACTGGGGTTCGGTGCGCTGGTCGTTCAGAACCGTATTGAAGCCCCCATCGAGCTCGACCGGGTCGCCAACGTGGAGCGTCGCTGACGAAAATCTTTCATTTGACGAAAAGCCTTCTGAAAACCACGTGGCAGCGGTGCGCCGCTTTGACGAGGTGATGGGGAACACCGGCTTGATCAGCCCCGAGTCGATCAACGCGGCAAGGGATCTCTTCAGCGACCCGAAGAGTCGTGAAAAGGGGCGGGCTGCGATTCAGGCCATCACGAGCAAGGTGCGGGAGTACCAAGCGAAGCTCCCGGTTGGCAAAGACGGGGCAGCCTGGCATGGCAGGCTTGATGAGATTGCAAAAGGCCTTGCGACGCACATTGCCAACATCGAAGCCCCGACATCCCCCAAGGACGACCTCTGGGCGAACTCAACTTCGAGCCTGCCTCAGATCCCAAGCAACGGCGACACGCGGGACGAGGCCGACGAGCAAGTCGAAGTGCCCGATAGTTGGGAAGATATCGACCTCGAAGCTGTAGAAGAGCTAAAAATTTAGACCTCGCCGCCGTTGGCCGTCATTGATCTTGGTGACGACCTCTATCGCTCAGCGTCTCTTGGCGAACCCATCAGCCAGATCGTGATCGCGGCTGCAAAAGCACGTTTGGCGAGCCCGGCTGCATCGGCCGCCAGCCGGGGTGCACGGCTTTCGTGAATGTCGGCGCCGCACCCCCCACACCCGACACATTGGCCACTGGTGCGTCGACGGTCTGGTGCCTTCGGTGACTGGGCCAGGGTTGGCGCCCAAGAGTCTCCTGGGGGAAGCGCAAGCGGGCCGGCGGCGTCGGGCAGCCCAGGCCCGATTGCGCCGACGACACCGGCCCCGGCACATCCGCCGCGGTGTCCATGTCCGGATGTTGACCGAATCTGCGTTGGAGGGGGCAGGTCGGCGTGCAGGTTGCTTTGCACCGCGCCGGCTCATCACCTTCCTTCCTCATTCAACCGGAGTCTCCTCATGACCTGCATCCTTCGTACCTTCACCCGAGTTCTGGCGCACGTCGGGCTCTTGGGCCTGGGCTTCGCGGCCGGCCCGGCGCTCGCCGCGCTGGACACCCAGCCGCCCACGCTCACCAGCTTTTCGGTCAGCGGCAGTGTGGACGCCAGCCGCACCGGCCAGTCTGTGACGGTGAAGCTGGGCGCCAGCGACAACCTGTCGGGCGTCTACTACTACATCATCGAGATGCATTCGCCCACTGGCACCGTCATCCGTCAAGAGGGCTACAACGCCAGTGCGAGCAAGCGCTTCAGCAGCCCGGTGGTGATCGGTTTTCCGCGCCACATGAACATCGAGTTCAGCGAGCAGTTCGGGCGGTGGTCTGAGCCGGGCACGTGGTCGGTGCAATCGGTGGACGTGCGCGATCTGGCCGGCAATGCGCGCTTGTATGACCACGCGGCGCTGGCGGCGCTGGGCAACACCGACTTCACCGTCAGCAATGCCCAGCCGGACGCGGTGCCGCCCAGCCTCATTTCTGGCGCGGTGGACACGCCGGTGCTGTCGCTCTCTACACCGCCCGCGGGCCTGCCCGCCGGTGCCAGCCCGTTGGCCATCGTCTCGGTCACCGCTCAGGACACGGGCTCGCCCGCCACCTCGGGGCTGGACGTCTATTCGGCCCAGTTCTGCAAGCTGCCGTTCAATGGCACGGAATGCGCCGATGGCTTCGGCGTGATGGGCACCACCGGCACGCCGGCCAAGGCGGCCACGGCGCTGAAAATGAGCGGCCGTCTGGTGCGGGCCGACGGCTCCCCGGTAACGCCAGGCACCTATCTGCTGTGGGTGTTGACGCTGCAAGACGTGGCCGGCAACGCCAGCGCCTTGGTCTCCACCGCGCTGGGCGGCACCACCGACCTCGACACACTGTTCGGCGGCAACAGCAGCATCACCGTGCTGCCCTGAACGGGCGGTCATCGGCAAGGGGATGCGTCTCGCGTCCTCTTGCGTGCTCCTGCGTCCTTCTGCGTCTTCCTGCCGGCTCGGTCGCCGACGTTCTTGAGTGAGGCGCTTGAGTGAGGCACGTGAGTGGGGCGCGTGACGAGCGTGGGGCGAGTGAGTGGAGAATGGCCTTTTGCACCGCCCCTGGTCGGCCAGACAAGCTGTCCCGATTCACCGCTGGTGCCGTCCAACCGCTCATGACCGACATTCAATACACGACCCTGCCGCCGTGGCCCAGCGCCTATCCGGCCAGCGGCGCCAGCGCCACCCTGAAACTCGTCAACGAAGATTTCGTGGTGACCGAGCTGCCGCTGCAGCTGCCCTCGGGTGAGGGCGAACACATTTGGCTTGACGTCGAGAAGAACGGTGCCAACACCGCCTTCGTGGCCCAGCAGCTGGCCGAGGCAGCCGGCGTGCAGGAAAGAGACGTGGGCTATGCCGGCCTCAAAGACCGCTACGCCATCACCCGCCAGTGGTTCAGCATCTATCTGCCAAAGGGTGAGACGCCTGACTTGACCCAGCTTCAGCACCCCGAATTCAAGGTGCTGAGCCAGAGCCGCCACGTGAAGAAGCTGCGCCCTGGTGATCTGCAAGGCAACCGGTTCCGCATCGTGTTGCGTGATGTGGCTGGCGACCGAAATGCGATCGAGGCCAATCTCCAGGCGGTGGCGTCACAAGGCGTGCCCAACTACTTCGGCGCGCAGCGGTTCGGGCATGACGGCGGCAACGTCGAGCAGGGCAGGGCCATGCTGGCGCGCGAGATTCGCGTGCGCAACCCGAAGAAGAAGGGCATCTACCTGTCGGCGGTGCGCTCCTTTGTCTTCAATGAAGTGCTGGCCTTGCGGATTCAGCAGGGGCTCTGGGGCCAAACCCTGCCCGGTGACGTGATGGACGATTCCGGCCGTCCCACCGGGCCACTCTGGGGCCGCGGCCGCGTGACGACCACCGATCAGGCGCAGGCGCTCGAAAACGGTGTGGCCGAACGCCATGCCACCTTGTGCAACGGCATGGAACACGCCGGTCTGGATCAAGAGCGCCGCCCCTTGGTGGCACGCCCGGCCGACATGTCATGGGAATGGCCGCAAGCCGATCAACTCGTGCTCACGTTCTCATTGCTCGCCGGCCATTACGCCACCTCGGTGCTGAACGAGATCCTGCGCACCACCGAGCCCGAACGGCGCACCGAGTACGAGGTGGCGGCGGCCGAATGATGGCCTGCGCAGCTCGCGGCTGAACGGAACAGGCGCGAGCTCTACCGTGCCCTCAGCGCGGCCAGCACCTTCTCGTTCGCCGTGCCCGTCAGGTACTCGCCCAGCCGTGCTGGCGGTACGAGCAGCACTGCTTGCGATTCCCAGCCCATGTTCGCCGGGCTGCCGCCCACGCGGCGGGCCAGGTAGTAGCGGGTTCGAGTGCGGGTTCGATTGAAGTCGCCGATGAAGCCGGTGATGGCCACGCGCAGGCCGGATTCTTCGAAGGCCTCTTTGATCGCGGTGGCCTGCAGCGTCATGCCGTCTGCCCGGCCTTTGGGGATGACATAGGCGCCGCCGAAGGCATTGGTGGGGGCGCAGATCCACACACGGCCGTCAGCTTCCCGGATGACGACGCCTGCTGCGGCGTCGAGGTGCCCCAAGGTTTCGAAGGGCGGCTCGTCCAGATCGGCTTGCCCTTCCACGGCTTCCCAGGCCGCCTCGGTGGGCGGCGCATCGCCCCACGGCGCAAAGGGTATGCCATGCAACTCGGCGGGTAGGGCACTGTGGGGCGTGGCCACCGCCACGCTGTCGTGTCGTGCCCAGCAGGCCATGTCGGAAGGCTGGTGGGGTTGGTGGATGGGCACGCGCTGGCCCTTGGTGTTGGGCTGTGGGTGCCAGGCCTTCGGCGAGGGGCTTGAAGCCGGGTTCGGCATGGGTGCTGCGGGTTCCTGGGTGGGTGGTTGGGAGTGGGGGGAGAGGCCGGCGATCGGTGGCCAGATTCTCCTGCGCATCGGGTTGCCAGCCGCGCCTCAGGGCAACACCCCACTTCTTCTTGGCATTCGGTATAGGCCCATGGAAATCCTGGATCACCTGGGCAGCCCGATCAGCCGGACACTCGGGCCCAGAGCTGTCCGTCCGACGGCTGGCTTGGCCCTGCCTCATCGCAGGGGCCATTCTGCCGGCCGCTCCATGAATTGAAGACGGTTCTCACCCATGAGGGGGGCGAGAACACGATCTGAACAACGCGGGCGAGAAGCAGCCTGTCACCGGTCTGGCCGGCGCGCCGGGTGACCGGATGACGACTGAAGAGGGGCAACCAGCGCAGCGCCTGTGAACCGGGCGCTGTCGCCTATCCACATACAGGTTGAATCAGAGGAGAGCATTCATGTTCGTTCGTTCACCGGCGGCCAAGCGCACGCCGATGGCTTTGGCCGTGGCCACGTTGGCCCTTTGCAGCACCCAGGCGTTCTGGGGCACTGCCGCGCATGCGGCCGGCAGCAACCCCCGCGATTGGGCGGTGGTGGCGGGGCCGGCCCGTTTCGAGGTGTTGACACCCCGCCTGGTGCGCACCGAATACGCGGGCGACAAGCAGTTCGTCAATGCGGGCACCTTCAACGTGGTGGGCCGCAACAAGTTCGACAAGCCCAAGTTCACGTCTGAAACCGTGGATGGCTGGCTCACCATCACCACCTCGGCCATGGTGCTGAAGTACAAGGTGGGCTCGGGTGCCTTCAATGCCCAGAACCTGGTGGTGCAGTTGATCGGCGATCAGCCGGTCACCGCGGCGCCTTGGCAGCGCATCGAATGCGGCCTGGGCAACCTCTGCGAGGCCGAGCAGACGGCCCTGACAGGCGACGGTGTGGCCGCCGACCACACCGGCTACACGGGCGATGGCTTCGCGGCTGGCTTCACCAATGTGGAAGACGGCCTGACCGTGGACGTGAACGTGCCGAGCGCCGGCACCTATTCGTTCCAGGCTCGTTACGCCAATGGCCTGGCGGGCGACAACCAGCACGTGCAGCGCAGCCTCACCGTGGCGGTGGCCGGCGGCAACGCACAAACCCTCGCGCTGCCCATCACCGCCGACTGGAACACCTGGGCCGTGGCGAGCAACCAGGTGCAGCTCAGCGCGGGCAAGAACACCTTGCGCCTGTATCACGCCGCCGGCGATTCCGGCAATGTGAACATCGACAGCCTGGCCGTGGTGCCGCTGGGCGGGGGCTATCCAGACACGTCGACACGCCAGGCGCTGGAGTGCGCCTTCGGCAGCGTGTGCGAGGCCGAAAACGGCAAGCTGGCCGGTTCCGCCACGCCGATGAAAGACCACGCCGGATTCGCTGGTCGCAGCTTCGTGGCCGAGCTGAACCAGGGCGCGAGCATCACCACCCGCATCATCAATGTGCCAGCCGATGGCACCTACACGCTGCAGGTGCGATACGCCAACAGCACCGGCGGCGATGGCCTGAACCAGACCCGCACGGTGCGCGTCAGCGCCAACGGCGTGGCCGCCAACCTCAACCTGCCGGTGACGGGCAACTGGGACACCTGGAAGACCGGTCAGGTCGACATCGCGTTGAAGGCTGGCACGAACGACCTGTTGCTGAGCTGCCCCGATGCCGCCAGCTGCCACGTCAATGCCGACACGATCGCCGTCACGCCCCTGGGCACGCCCACACTGACGCCGCACGTTGCGCTGGGGGGCTACCGCCGCAGCGTCGACGGGGTGGACGGCGTGGCCCCCATCACACCGGGCCTGCTGTACCGGGATGGCTGGTATCTGCTGGACGACACGCCCTCGGCGCTGTACGACACGCAGACGGGCAAGCTGACGGCGCGCCGGACGACGAACCAGGCCTACCAGGATGGCTATGTGTTCGCGTACGGCAGCAACTACAAGAAGGCACTGGGCGACCTGGCCACGCTCACCGGCCCCTCGATGCTGCTGCCGCGCTGGGCCTACGGGGTCTGGTATTCCGAGTACTACGACCGCACCGCAGCCGACTACCAGAACACCATCATCCCGCGCTTCCGCTCCGAAGGCGTGCCGATCGACGTGCTGGTCACCGATACCGATTTCAAGGCGCCCAACACCTGGAACGGCTGGGAGATCGACACCCGCAAGTTCCCCGATCCGAAGGGCTACTTCAATTGGCTGCACAGCCAGGGCATCTTCACCACCTTCAACATCCACTCGTCGATCGTCGGCTCTGACCCGCAATTCGCCCAGGCCCAGGCCACGGCGAAGGGCAAGCTCACGAAGACCAGCTTCTGTGGCTGGCCGTCGAGCCAGGATCCTGCCGGTTGCTACGGCTTCGATTGGGCCGACCCCGACCAGCTCGCTGCCTACATGGGCCTGCACCAGACGATGGAGCAGCAGGGGGTGGACTTCTGGTGGCTGGATCTGTGCTGCGACGGCGCACAGACCCGCCGGCGCGATGTGACCTCGGACGCGTGGATCAACCAGCAGTACGCGACCGATGCCAACAAGCAGATCAGCCGAGGCTTCGCGTTCTCGCGCGCGTTCGGCGTGAGCCCGGGCAACAACCAGCCCAACGAGCCGACCGGGCCCTGGGCCGACAAACGCACCACGGTGCATTTCACCGGCGATTCCACTTCGAGCTGGCGGATGCTGGCGGCCGAGGTGGGCTACACGCCGGCCGAATCGGCATCCACCGGCTTGTCGGCGGTGAGCCACGACATCGGCGGCTTCAACAACGCGGGCGACCAGACCACCGGCGCCGAGCCGGGCAGCACGCGCATGTCAGACGACATGTACGCCCGCTGGGTGCAACTGGGCACCTTCCAGCCGATTCTGCGTCTGCACGGCAACCACAGCGATCGGCTGCCATGGCAGTACGGCCCGGCCGGCAAGGCCTCGTCGATCAAGTTCCTGCGCTTGCGTGAGCAGCTTGTGCCGACGACCTATTCGCTGGCTTGGAAGGCCACCAAGACGGGGGTGCCGGTGGTTCGCGCCATGTACCTGGAGTACCCGACGACCGAGGCCGCCTACACGACCGCCTGGTCGCAGTACTTCTACGGCCCCGATCTGTTGGTGGCCCCGGCGGTGACGGCGGGCAACTCCACCAGCACATCGGTGTGGTTCCCTTCGGGGCGGTGGACGGACTACTTCTCCGGCGCCACCTACAGCGGCGGCGGCAGCCAGAGCATCACCACCGACCTGAACGCCATGCCGGTGTTCTTGAAGGAGGGCGGCATGCTCGTCACCCGCAGTGACAACGCGCCCAACGATGTCCAGAACCCGATGAAGGCCCTGACCGTCACCGTGGCCACGGGCGCCAAGGGCAAGTTCACCTTGTACGAGGACGATGGCAAGAACCCCGACCTCAAGCAAAGCGCCACCACCGCGATGGCCTACGACGAGGCCGGCGGCGACCACACCGTGACGATCAAGCCGGCGAGCGGCAGCTTTACTGGCCAGGTGCAGCAACGCAGCTGGAGTGTGGCCTTCATGAATGCCGCTGCGCCCAGCGCCGTGTTGATCGACGGCGTGGCCGCCCCGAACGGCAGCTGGGCCTACGACGCAGGCCTGCGGCGCCTGACGGTGCAGGTGGCCCAGCGCTCCGTGCAAGCCAAGACGACGGTGAGCTACCGCTGATCGGCAGAGCGGGGGCTGGCGGTACCGCCGGCCCCCCGCCTGTTGACCCACATGTTGGCCCCCAGCCGGTCTGATGCCAGGCCGGTCGGCGGGCTCATTCGCCGCACACCTGCGCGCCGGGCATGAACTCGCGCACCTCTTGATCGCATCGGCAGGCGGCCGCGATCTTGGCCCCCCAGGCCAAGGCCTCGGCGGGGCCTGCCACCTCCACGATGGTGAGCCCCCCGATGAATTCGGCCCGCTGGGACCTGGGGCCGACACGCACCTGCCCGTTCGGGGCCACCACGCGCGTGTCCTGCGGCTCTCCCACCCCACCGGCAAAGACCAGCACGCCCGCCTCGCTGGCTTGGCGCACCACGGCACGGGCAGCTTCGCCCACGGCCGGCAACTCGTCATCGGGCACGTTCATGTCCCCGTAGTTGAACGAAATCAGATAGCGCGGCAAGGGAGCCTCCTTTTCGGTGGAATGGGCCAGTCACACCAGGTCACGACGATTGGCGAGGCTCGGGATCGACAGGTAGGCCGCGGTCGCCCGACGGGCGGGCGGGGCCGGATGCGCAGACGCCGAGGCGCTGTCAAAATCCCACGCCGAGGGCATTGACGATCCCAGCCTGGAGGGGGCCATGAGCCGAGAAATAGGCGAACTGGAAGTTCAACAGTTGGCGCGCGATTTGCGCCGCGACGAAGAGGCCAAGCGCGCCTTGAATGCAGGCCCTGGCCGTTGGGCTTATGGCTGGCTGGCCGTCGCCTGCGGCTTGCTCATCCAGTTCCTGGCCAGCCTTTGGAAGGGCCTGCCTGAGTACGCTGGCATCGCCTTGGCCACGCTGCTGTGTCATTTGGCAGGGCTTCGAACTGCACGCCACCCGGCGAAGGGTCGACGCCATCGTGCACCTTTTGCGCCTTCCTTCTGACGGCGATGCCTGATCCGCAGGCTGGCCCCGCAGAGGGCGGCTCGCCAAGAGGCTGAACAACACCCCATGATCGTTCCCGATTTCTGGGCCGAGGCGCGCCGGCAGCACCGTGCGCAGGGCCGGCAGATCACCGTGCGGCGCTTTGGCTGGTCCACCGTCAGTGCGCAAGATGCCGCGGCCATGGCCGAGCGCCGTGCCGACGAGGCCTTGAGCCGCCTGTTGGCCGGCGAAAAGCTGCCACGACGCGAACCGAAGGTGCCCTACAACGGCGCGGCGGGTGTGCCGATTCGAGAAGAGGTGCTGGAACGGCACGGCGAGGATGTGATCACGCGCAATGCCTATGGTGCGCGCTGCCTGAACACGCCCGATGCCCTGTTTGCCGACGTCGATTTCGCATTGCCGCCGGCGCGCTGGCCCTTCATCGCGGCGCTGACCGTGTTGGCCGTGCTGTCGGTGGCAGTGGGTGCGGCGCGGGGCAGCAGCGGGCTCGTGGTGGGGTTGCTGGTGGTCTCGCTGATCCTGGCCGCGCCGCTGGCGACCCTGGCGCGCCGGTTGGGCGTGGCCAGCCTGGGCGGCGCCGAGGCGGTGGCTCGGCGGCGACTGGCCCGCTTCTTGGCGGCGCACCCCGAGTGGAATGTGCGTGTGTACCGCACACCAGCCGGCCTTCGCCTGCTGGCCACCCACCGCCCCTGTGCACCCGGTGATGCCGAGGTGGCGCAGTTCTTTGATGCGGTGGGCACCGACCCGGTCTATGTGCGCATGTGCCTCAACCAGCACTGCTTTCGTGCCCGCCTCACCGCCAAGCCCTGGCGCATCGGCATGCCCGGCCGCATGAGGCCGCGGCCCGGTGTGTGGCCCGTGTCCCCCGAGCGCGCGCCGATTCGCGCACAGTGGGTGGCCGAGTACGAGGCGCTGGCCGCCCAGTACTCATCGTGCCGCTTCATCGAAGCCGCTGGCTCCGGCACCATCCACCCCCGCATCGCCGAGGTGGTGGCCCTGCACGACCGCGAGTGCCGTTCTCACGGCCCGACCGCGGCGATGGCGTAGACGCAGAGCGCCGGTGGCGGGCCGCGTGATGATTCAGGTGTAGGCTGCAGGCCGCTTCGCACTTCATGGGCGACCCAGCCATGCCTCACCTCGTTCTTCTTGGCGACTCGGTCTTCGACAACGGCGCCTACACCTCGGGCGGGCCCGCCGTCATCGAGCAGGTCTCTTCCGCGCTGCCGCCCGGCTGGGCCGCGTCGTTGTGCGCGGTCGATGGCTCCACCACCGAAGACATCGAGGCGCAATTGGCCCAATTGCCTGAGACTGCCACCCATCTGGTGCTGAGTGTCGGCGGCAACAACGCGCTCTTGCGGGCGGATGTACTTCAGACCCCGGTGGCCTCAAGCGGCGAGGCCTTGCTGCTTCTGGGGCAGGCTGCGGCCGATTTCGAGGCCAGCTACCGACGCATGTTGGCTGCCTGCCTGACCCATGGTCTGCCCTTGGTGGTGTGCACCGTCTATCACGGCAACTTCCCCGAGCCGAGCTATCAGGCCTGCGTTGCCGTGGCGCTGTGTGCGTTCAACGACGCCATCATCCGAGTGGCCTCTGAGCACGGATTGAAGGTCATCGATCTGCGGAGGATCTGCACGCAACCCGTCGACTACGCCAACCCCATTGAGCCTTCTTCGGCCGGCGGCTCGAAGATCGCATCGGCCATCGCCAAGGCGGTGACGGAGCAGACCCCTACGCTGCGTGGGGCCTGCGTCGTTGCAGGTTAGCCGAGCTGCCCCTCAAGCTGACAGTGCCGCGGGCAGTAGCGGGCTGATCTTGGAGTCGCCGTAGGTGCGCAGCACCTGTGAGATGACCACCTGGTAGCCCGCCAGCCAACTGGCCTGCGAAGCTTTGGCCTCACGATGCAGTGGGTGCTGCACCAACTGCTGCAGGGCCTCCAGCGATTCCCAGTAGTACACGTTGGAGACCAGCCCGGTTTGCGTGTTCTCCCAGGTTTCTTCGCCCAGATAGCCTGGTATCGCCCTGGCCATGGCGGCGATCTCCTGATCGAGCCGGTGAAACGCCTCGTCGAAATGACCCTTGGCGAAGATGAAGGTGGACGAGTACATGGTCGAGGTGAATGTGGTGGAGGGCGGTGCCGTGCGGCGACATCGGCGGCCAAGGCGGCGCAGTGTCGCAGAGCGGAGCGTCTGGTGTTGACGGTGTAGGCTACGAACCCGCACCCCATTGGATACCGGCTGAATCTCGCCCGCCAACCGCATGCCCGCCCACAACGCTGCGCCCCTTGCGCCCGATGTCATTCATGTTCCCAGCTTCTTGCCGGCGCACGCGGCGCTCTTCGAGCATCTGAGCGCGACGGTGCAGTGGGACGAACGGCTGCGGGCACGCAAGACGGCGAGCTTCGGCGTGTCGTATGACTACTCCGGGATGACCTATCCGCAGACGGAGATGCCCGAGCCGCTGCGACTCATCGCGCAGCAGTTGAAGCAGGTGCTGGGCTTCGAGCCGAACAATTGCTTGCTGAACTACTACCCGGACGGTGAGGCGTCGATGGGCTTTCATTCCGATTCGAGCGAGGAACTGGCAGAAGGCACGGGCGTGGCCATCGTGTCCCTCGGCAGCCCGCGAGAACTGGTGTTTCGCCTCAAGGCTGACCGCTCCCATCAAACGGGTTATGTGCTGGAGCCTGGCTCGCTCGTCTACATGACGAAAGAACTGCAGAGCGAATGGCTTCATGCCATTCCCAAGGCGCCCGAAGCAGGGCCGAGAATCAGCCTGACGTTCCGGCATCTCATCAAGGCGGCCTTGTAGCGGATGACGCCGCGCATCCTGATGTCAACTTACGAAAGCCGACCCGTTGCTGACTACTACCAGGCCTTGTTTGAATCCCGGGGGCACAAGCAGCTCTATTGGGTTGAAACGCCGGCCGGCTCGAGGGCGGGCCCTTGAGCTGTCATTCCAAAGGTTTGCTGCGATGATCTTGCAACGTGTCGCTGCCAGCGGAGCGGGTATGGCCTTGGCCTCTGCCTTGGCCCTGACCAGCGCCTGCGCGGGCCCGCCAACGGTCAAAGTTCAAGGGGGACATGTGGACACCTACACCGTGACAGTGGCTGCCGGTGCGCCCGCCGTGGTGGCCGAAGAGGGGTTGACCTTGTCGGTGCTGGCGGTCAATGACAGCCGTTGCCCGGTGGAGGTGCGGTGCATTTGGGCCGGGCATGCCGAAATCAGGCTCAAGGTCGACCAGAAGGGCTCGTCGGCCGAACTGTCGATCGGCACCCCTGCACCGGCGGCCATGAACCTGGCGGCGGACGCGACCTACGGCCGCTATCGTTTCGTGCTTCAAAGTCTGGAGCCCGCCAAGTCGCTGGCGAACCCGCCGGCTTTGGCGGACTACCGGGCCACGGTCCAGATCGAGAAGCGGTAGCCGCTGCGGCTTCCACGCTGTTGACTCCGTCGGGAAAGGATGGCCTTGTCCATGCAAACTGTCATTCCGCAACTGCGCATCACCAACGCCCGCCGCAGCCTGCAGTTCTATGTGGACGGCCTGGGCTTCGTCGTCGATTGGGAACATCAGTTCGAGCCCGGGTTCCCCTTGTTCATGCAGCTGACGCGCAGCGGCCAGACCCTCTTTCTCACCGAGCACCGGGGCGATTGTGAGGTGGGCGGCGCGGTCTACTTCATCGTCCCCGATGTCGACCAGTGCCACGCCGAGTTCAGCGGCCGCGGCATCTCTGCCGCCAAGCCGCCTGAAGACACGCCGTGGGAGACACGTGAAATGCTGCTGATCGATCCGGACGGCAACCGCCTGCGCTTCGCGAGCAGCGCCGCGGGCGATGACGACTGACGGCTGGCCGCCTACGCGTGCCTACCGGCGGACCGGTGAGGGGCCGGTCGTGCGGTAGTGTGGGCTGAGGCCCACCGTCTGGCCCACGATCAGCAGGCCGGGCCGCGGCCCGTGCGCGGGGGCCATGTGCGCCAGGGCGGCGAGGCCCGTGGCCAGCACCTCTTCGGTGGCGCGGGTTCCGTCTCGCACGATGGCCGCAGGCGTTTGTTCAGGCATGCCATGGGCCATGAGCTGGGTGGCGATGTGCGCCACGCGTTCGACCCCCATGTAGAAGACGAGGGTCTGCCCAGGGCGGGCGAGCGAGGCCCAGTCGAGGTCGGCGCTCCGGTCAGCCAGGTGGCCGGGCAGCAGGGTGCACGTTCGCGCGAGGTCGCGGTGGGTCAACGGGATGCCGGCGACCGCGGCGCAGCCATTGGCCGCGCTGATGCCGGGCACCACTTCGCAGGCGATGCCGGCGGCCTGCATGGCCTGCACCTCTTCGCCGCCGCGCCCGAAGATGTGCGGATCGCCACCCTTGAGCCTCACGACGCAGCGCCCGGCGCGTGCATGCTCGACCAACACGGCGTGAATCTGCTCCTGTGGCATCACATGCCGGCCGGATGCCTTGCCGACGTAGATCCTCTGCGCGGCCTGCGGCAACAGCGCCATCACCTCGTCGCCCACCAGGCGGTCATGGACGACCACCTCGGCGCGCTGGATCCGATCGAGTGCGCGCAGGCTGAGCAGGTCCGCCGGGCCGGGGCCGGCCCCGACGATGTAGACGATGCCGTGCCGCGCATCGCGCTGAAAGCCGGGTGCGGGGGGCATCATTCAGACGGGCACGGCGCCTCGGCCTCCAGGCCTGGCCCGCGATGGAAGACGAGATCCTCGACGACGCGGCCGCGCACGAAGTGCTCTTCGATGATGCGGTCCATGTTCGCCGAGGTGACGTCGTAGTACCAAACGCCGTCGGGCTGCACGCACATCACCGGCCCGCCCTTGCAGGCGGCAAAGCAATTCACGCGGCTTCGCTTGACGCGCAGCTCGCCGTCGTTCACCCCGGCGGCCTTGAACTTGTCGCCCAGGCTGTCGAACAGCGCTTGCGAGGCGTTGTCTTGCGTGCAACGGGGGCCGGTGCACACCAGCAGGTGTCGGCGGTAGGCGCCGATCTTCGGCTTCTCGGTGCTCATGCGCCGGTTTCCTCATGTTCCAGTGGAGCCTCTTGCGCGACGGCGGGCGGCGGTTCGGCCAGCGTGGCTGCGATGTAGGAGGCCGGCAGGTCGTAGCGCTCGGCCAGCGTGGCGATGCTGTCGCCCGAGGCGTGGGCGATGGCCAGCGCATCCAGCCAACCGAGCAGGCCGGTCGAGAGCGAGCGGCCGGCCTTCTCGCCCGCATGGGCGTCGTGGCTGTCCATGTCGTACTTGTTGGCGTAGCCGCGGGGCGTGACCATCAGGCCGTGGCGCACGAAGGTGTGGCTGTTGCCGATGAGCACCGTGGTCAGCATGCCGATGTCGGCCTCGCTCATCTGGGCGAGGGTGGTGAACTCGATGCGTTCGCGGCGCCGGTAGGCCGATTTGACGATGGCCACGGGCGTGTCCGGCCGACGGTGGCTCAGGAACAGGCGCTGGGCCTCGACGATCTGGCGCGTGCGCCGGCCGCTCTTCGGGTTGTAGAGCGCGACCACGAAGTCCGCCGCTGCCACGGCGTTCAGCCGCCGGGCGATCACCGGCCAGGGTGTCAGCAGGTCAGACAGCGAGATGGCGCAGAAGTCATGCGTCAGTGGCGCACCGACGCGGGCCGCGCAACTGTTCAGGGCCGAGGCACCGGGCACGATCTCTACTTCCACGCCGCACTCGGGCGTCCAGCCGGCCTGGAACAACACCTCGTAGGTGGGCCCGGCCATGCCGTAGACGCCGGCGTCGCCCGACGAGATGAGGGCCACCCTGCGGCCGGCCCGCGCGGCCTCCAGCGCGCTGACGGCCCGGTCGAGCTCTTCCGTCATCGACTTGCGGATGATCTCCTTGCCTTCGAGCAGGTCTTGCACCAGCTTGATGTAGGTGACGTACCCGATCACGGTGTCTGCTTCGGCGATGGCGGCGCGCGCGCGCTGCGTCATGTGCTCGACGCTCCCGGGGCCGATGCCCACCAGCATGATCTTGCCGGCGCTCACAGTGCACGCTCCATCGCGGGTGTCAGCGTCGCACCGCCCAACGTTCCAGGGCGGGTCAACGGGCGCACCCAACGCGCTACGGCCACGGCGGACAAGGCGCCGAGTGCCAGCCAGTACAGCGCCGTGGCCAGCGCCGTGGCCCAGATGAACTGGGCCCACAGCAGGTGCATCTGCACGGCGGCATCGCCGCTGAAGGCCGCCAGGGCGTCGCCGTCGGGCTGCGGGGCCCCCACGGCGAAGGGCAGCGCGAGCAGCACCGCGCCGATGCCGCGCCATGCCCACACGTGGCGGCGTGCCAGCAGCCAGGCGGCCAGGCCGGCGCCAGAACAGACCACGCAGAGCAGCCACCATGCCTGACGAGAGCGCAATTCGGCGGCCTCCATGCCCGGTAGCTCAGGCGGCAGCCCGATGCCCGGCAGCGCAAAGGTGGCGAGCCACGCGCAAGCGCCCCACGCGAGGCCGGTCTTCCACGACGCTGCCGTGCCGCCGCGCGAACGATCCCACAGCGCGAGCATCGGGATCATCAGCAAGGCATAGCCCGTGGCCGCCAGGATGTTGGCCACGATCGTCCACACCGTGCGCTCCAGGCCGTCGGCGGGTTGCCATTCGTCGGCGTCGTGGCTGTGCGTGTGGGTGTGCTCGTGCGCACCGGCGTCTTCGTGTACGTGGATGCTTTCGTGTGGTCGCTCGTGCGTGTGCTCGTGCGCCGCGGCCGGGGCAGGGGCTGCATCGTGGTGCGATGCGTGCGGTGGCGCCGCCGGGGACGCCGCGGATTCATGCACCTCGGCCGCCGCGATCAGCGGCACCACCTGCAAGCGCTGCAGCGCCGCATGCAGCAAGCCGCTGGCCACACCGACCAGCAGCGCGCAAAGAAACAAGCGTCTGAACAGCATGTGGGCTGCCTCCGTTTCTCTCAGTGGCTTCAATCAGTGGCAGGGACGCCCGTTGGCGTGGCGCACATCGTGCGCTGCGTTGTGGGCCACCGGTGAGGCGCTGAACTCGACGCCGTAGACCATCACGGCGCCCAGCAGCAGGGCCGCTGCGATCTGGGTGAACAGGCTGCCCGTGCGGGCCGGCGCCAGGCTGCCGAGGGAGGTGGGATGTGCGTTCATGGGGTCTCCGGGTTCAGGGGTGGGTTGGATGGGTGGGTTGAATGGGGGGCTCAAGGGGTGGGTCGGGACATCGGAGCGATCGACACGGTGGCGTGGCGGCCATCCGTGCCTCGCCACTTGAATTTCTCGACGAGGAGCGTCTGGCTCGATGCGGCGAGCAGGGCCGCGGCTTCAGACACCGAGGGCGTGCCCATGAAGCGCCGCACCGTCTCAGAAGGGTTGGGCACGGGCACCTGGGCCAGGCGGGTGGCGCTGTAGAAGTGGAGCGGCAGGCCTCGCCTTTCGGCCAGTTGCAAGAAGGCAGGCTCGTCGGCCTTCATGTCGATGCTGGCGAGCACGGCGACCTGGGCTGGCGCCAGGCCGACGCTGGCCAGCGCCCGCTCCAGGGCCGATTCCACCGTCTCCAGCGGTGTGCCGCGATCACAGCCCAACCCGACGGCGAGGGGGAAGGCGGCGGGGAAGGTGGCAGAGGCGACGGCGGTCATGCGCTGGCCTCCTGCGGAGGGCGGTAGACGACCAGCCGCTCGCTCAGCGATTGCCAACGCGCTTCGTCGACCTTGGCGTGGGTGATCCACAAAACGGCCTTGAACCGATCGAGGTCGACGTCGTCGAATCGATCGAAGCGCTGGATGCTGGCGGGCAACGGGGTCGGCCGCGTCCACCAGTTCGGGCTGCCGGCCTCTTGCACCACGGCCACCGGGTCGCCATTGACGACATGAGCCGACACGCGCGTGATGTTGAGCTTCGGTGCTTCCACCTTCCAACCGAGCTCGCGGCCGAGGATGTCGACGGGGATGGTCTTGCCCACGTCCGACGCGGTGGTCAACACGGCCGTGGCCGGCAGCAGCGCAGCGATTCTCTCGGCCCATGCGTTGGCGCCGCCCACATGCCCCGACAGCACCGGGATGACGAACTGGCCGGCATCGTCGATGACGATCACGCCCGGGTCTTCGTCTTTGCTGCGCAGGTGGGGTGCGATCAGCCGCACCACGGCACCCAGCGACACGAAGAAGACGATCTGGTCGTGGGCGCCGAACAGGGCGCCGATCTCGTCTTTGAAGGCGCCGGTGTAGATCTGCACCGGGTTGTCCAGGCCGGCCATGGCGTCGGCGAACTTCGCGGCGACACAGAGGCTGGTTTGCGGCAGCAGGCGCGCCAGTGCGGCCGCCTGTTGCGCGCCGTGGCGGGTGATGGCGACGAGGACAACACGAGTGCCCTCGTCATCCGCAACGTCGAAGGGGGTGTTCATGCGGTGGAGGCCTCCAGTGGCGGTGATGACTTCTTCTTGCAGCCTTTGAGGCGCTCGCCACGCCGGCGCTGCGGGTTCTTCACCAGCATCAGCGACAGGTAATTGACGGTCGTCCCGCGAAGCGTGAGCACGTCGCGCACCACGCGCTCTTCCGGCGATCCGGCCTTTTCAACAAAGCAGGCGTGCGTCAGCAGGCCGCGGCGTTCGAGCAGATCGACCAAGTCGTCGATCAGCGGCTTCACCTTCATCAACACGAGCGTGTCGAAGTCGTCGAGCAGGCGCTCGACCATCTCGATGCCATAGGCGGCCGGCACGATGGCAACGGTGTCGTCTTGTTCAGCGAAGGGCAGGCCCAGCCGAGCGCATGAAGCGTGGAACGAGGTGACCCCCGGCACCACGTCTACGGCGATGCGATCGTCTAGCGCGCGCAGCGTGCGCGCGAGGTGGCCGAAGGTGGCGTAGGTCGAGGCGTCGCCCTCGACGAGGAACAGCACGTCGCGCCCGGCCTGCAGCACGGGCAGCACCGCCTCGGCGGCGCGCAGCCAATGGCGCGTAAGCTTCTCGACATCGTGCGTCATCGGGAACAGCAGCGCCTGATGCTGCGCGGCCACGGCCAGGCCGCTGCGCTGCGCGATGCCCAGTGCGTAGCTTTCGGTTTTGGTCGAGCGCACCGGGTAAGTCCAGAGGGTGTCGGTGCGCTGCATCAAGGCCCAGGCGCGGCGGGTGATCAACTCTGGGTCGCCCGGGCCCAGTGAGACGCCGATCAGGCGGCCGAGGGGATGAGCGGGCTCACGCATCGCCATGCTCCGGCTTGGCTGAGTCGGCTCGATCGGCCGAATCGGCAACCTGGCCAGAGCCGGGTTGCGCGCAGACGATCCACACCGGGTTCTCAGCGGCCATCCGGTGCATGTGCAGGATGGGCTTGCTGCGCGCGGCCTGCAACTGCAGCACATCCCAATGCGCGCCGGCGGTCTTCAAGGCCTCGACGGCGGCAGCCAGGTTCTCGATCGTCACGAAGTTCATCACCAGCCAGCCGCCCGGCCTCAAGCGAGAGAGCACGAGGCCGATCAGCTCAGCCAATTCGCCGCCGGAGCCGCCGATGAACACGGCATCCGGGTCCGCCCAGGCCGCCAGGCCCGCCGGGGCTTTGTCGTGCACCAGCGTGTAGTTGTGCACCCCCATTGAGCGGCGGTTGCGGCGGGCGATGGCCGCGTCGTCGGCGTTCTTCTCGATCGCGTAGACGTGCCCGTCGCGGCACAGTCGCGCGGCCTCGAGCCCGACGGCACCTGAGCCGGCGCCGATGTCCCAGACTACGCTGTCGGCACGCAGCTGCAATCGGGCGAGTGACACGGCGCGCACCTCGTTCTTGGTGATCAGCCCCTTCTCTGGAAAGCGCTGCTCGAAGCCCGCGTCAGGCTGGCCGAACAGCACGGGCGGGCGGGAGCGCTCGGTGCGCCACAGCAGTACGACATTCGGCTCGGCGAACCGCATCTCGGCCAGCCGGACCGGGTGGTGGCCGGTGACGATGCGTTCGTCATCGCGGCACAGGTGCTCCGCCACGGCGACCTGGAAGGTGTCGCCCATGCCCTCGGCCAGCAGCATGCGGGCGATGCGATCGGGTGAGTTGTCGGGGCTCGTCAGCACCGCCAGCCGGTCGTGGCAGGCGGCGGCTTGCAGCAGCGCATACAGGCCATGGCGCGCATCGGCGCCTTCCACCCATTCGCCGGCGTCTCGGCTGTGCACCGAGACGATGGCCATGTCCTGCCAGGGCATGCACAGCCGCGCGCAGGCCAGCTGGATCGTCGAGAGGTTGGGGATGACCTCCAGCGCCTCGATGCACAGGCGCGAGGCGAGGTAGGCCGCCACGCCGTGGCACAGGGGGTCGCCCGTGGCCAGCACCACGCAGTGCAGCCCGTCGGCCTGGGCTTCTCGCACCCAGGTGGGTACCTGTGACATCGCCCCCGTGAGATCGCGGCGAATCGCACCAGGGCGCAGATGGGGGTCCACCAGCTGCAGCGTTCGGGTGCCACCGATCACGCAGTCGGCACTGGCCAGGTGGGCGAGGGCGGTGGCGCCGAGGCTGGCCGCACCGTCATCCAGCACGCCGATGACTTGGCAGCGCCGGCCGGTGAACCGTTCGACTTCTTCGTTCATGATGCTTCTGCCAGCTTGCGACCGTCGAAGTCACACACCAGCACCTTCAGTTGGAACTTGGTCGGGTAGCGCTCGGTGACCGTGTGCCACACGCGCTGAGCGAGCGCCTCGTGGAACTCGCGCACCAGGCCCAGGTCGGCGACGCGCTCGCTGGCGTAGCGGGCCGTCTCGGCCTGGCGTATGTCGTTGCATACATCTGGCGGTACGCCGATGCCGGCGCACAGATCGGCCAGCAAGCCGGTGTCCACCTCGGCGCGGCCGGCGTGGGTGATGGTTTCGCCTTGCGCGATCTTGGTCAGCTTGCCCACCATGCCGCCGATCACCACGCGGGGCAGCCCGGCCTTCACCGCGGCGCCGAGCGCATAGCGAAGGAAGTCGCCCATCTGCACGAAGCACGCCTGGGGCAGCTCGGGCATCTCCTCCATCACGAACTTTTCGGTGCGGCCGCCCGTGGTGAGCACCACGACGCCCGCACCGGTGGTGGCGGCCACGTGCACGCCCTGCACCACGCTGGCCCGAAAGGCGGCGGTGGAGTAGGGCTTGACGATGCCGGTGGTGCCGAGGATCGAGATGCCCCCCAGGATGCCGAGCCGCGCGTTGAGCGTCTTCTTCGCCATCTCAAGGCCCTGCGGCACCGAGATCGTGACTTCGAAGCCCGCATCGTCGAGCAGCGCGTTGCCGGCCAGCCGCACGTTGTGTTCGATGTTGCGCCGCGGCACCGGGTTGATCGCCGGCCCACCCACGGCCAGGCCCAGGCCCGGCATGGTGACGGTGCCCACGCCGAACCCGCCTTGCAGCAGCACCTGCCCGGGCAGATCGTGCCGCAGGCGCACATCGGCGGTGAGGTGGGCCTTGTCGGTGCAGTCCGGGTCGTCGCCTGCATCCTTGATCACCATGGCATGCGCCACCACGCCGTCGGTGCGGCCGTCGTGTACGGCGAAGTCGACGAGCTGGCCGTTCGGCAGCTGGCACTCGACCGTGCCCGGCACCTCGCCGTGAACGAGGCCGAGCACCGCCGCGCGAGCAGCCGCGGCCGAGCACGCGCCAGTGGTGAAGCCGGTGCGGGTGCCACGTTGGCCGGTGGGCTCTGTCATCGGCGAGGGGCTAGCTCGCCAGCGCGCGTTCGCGCGCCTGGGCCTCGGCCAGCCCCAGCAGGGCGTGGATCGCCGCCACCACGAGGGTGGAGCCGCCCTTGCGACCGCGGATCACGATCCATGGCACTTCGCGCAGCGTGGCCGCCAGATCCTTGGATTCGGCCGCTGACACGAAGCCCACCGGCATGCCGACGATGAGCGCCGGCCGCGCGCCTTCTTCGCGGATCAGGCGCACCACTTCGATCAGCGCGGTGGGCGCGTTGCCGATGCCGACGATCGCGCCATCCAGCAGGCCGCCGCGGTGCGCCTTGCGCATGGCCTGCACGGCGCGTGTCGTGTTCTCGGCCTGGGCCGCGGCGATGACATCGGCATCGCTGATGAACTGGTGCGTGGTGAGGCCGAAGTGCGCCAGCCGGGGGGCCGAAAGGCCCACGCAGATCATCTCGACATCGGCCACGACGCGCGAGCGCTGACCGAGGATCGCCGACATGGCCGCGGCGATGGCGCCCTCGTGAAATTCGGTGAGCCCGTTGAAGTCGAAGTCGGCGTTGGCGTGGATCATGCGGCGCACGACCTGCCACTGGGCGTCGTCGTAGGTGTGCGGGCCGGCTTCCTGGTCGATGACGGCGAACGAGTCGTGCTCGATGGCTCGGCCCGCCGCCGTCAACTGCTCGGTGACGGTGTTGAGGCTGCTCATGCCAGGCTCGGCGCCGTGGGGGCCGAGGCGTGGGTGTGCTCGTGGGAATGGCCGTGGCCCAGGTCGTGTGCGATTTCCCGGAACTTGCAGCCGTCGCAGGGCAGCCGCGACTGCGGCGCGCCCGACTGCAGCTCGAGCACGCGTTGCTCCATCAGCTCGAAGATTTCGCGCTCGTGCCCGAAGTGGGCGGTGCTGGCGAATCGGATCGTCGGGTACTGAACTCGCAGGTGCTCGACCTGGCGGGTAATGCGCTGCACCAGCGTGCCGGTGTAGAGGTAGTACGGCAGCACGACGATCTGCTTCATGCCCAGCAGCGCCTGCCGCTGAGCGACGCGTTCGAGGCGTGGATAGGTGATGCCGGTGAAGGCCAGGTCCACCAGTTCGTGCTGCGTTTCTTCTTGCAGCCATCGCGCCATCTTGGCCATCTCTCCGTTGGCTTGCCGGTCGGACGAGCCCCGGCCCAACAGCACCACGCCGGTGGTCGTGGGGTCGGGCATGTCCAGCTCGGCCATCGCTTGCGCCAGCCGGCGCTTGAGGATGGCGAGGATGGGATCGCAAGCGGTGAGGTGCGGGCCGTAGAGAAACTCGGTGCCCGGCGCATGCTCGCGGGCGTGCTCGATGGCCTCGGGGATTTCCATCTTCACGTGGCCGGCCGCATTCAGGATGAGCGGCAGCACCAGCACACGGCGCGAGTGGCTGGCCGCGCGAAGCAGGCCGTCGTGCAGGCCCGGGTCGGCGAATTCGATGAAGCAGACCTCGATCTGCCAGGCAGGTTGCCGCTGGCGCCATTGGGCCGCAAAGGCTTGGATTTCGTCGTTGCCTTCGCGCTCGCGCGAGCCGTGGCCGATCAGCAGGATGGTGTCTGTCATGTGGGTGTCTCCGAGGTGCGGCAGGGCGGCACCGAGGCACGCCGGAACCGATGGGTGAAGCGCGCGTCGTAGAGCTTCGACTTGGCGAGCTCGGGCCAGTGGCGGGCGCCGAGTGCGGGGCTCGCGATGATCATGGCCTGGCTCACGATGCGTTCTGCCCGGCAGCGCTGTGCGATGTCGGCGAGCGTGCCGCGCACGATCTTTTCTTCGCCAGGCCAGCTGGCCTTGTGGACGACGAGGATGGGCGCGTCCTCGGCCCAGCCCCCCGCCATCAACTCACGCACGACCTTGCCGAGCAGCGTGATCGAGAGAAAGACGCAGATCGTGCAGCCATGGCGCGCCAGGGCTTCGAGCGATTCACCTTCCGGCATGGGCGTGCGGCCGGCCACGCGGGTGAAGATCACCGTCTGCGTCAGCTCGGGCAGGGTGAAGCTCTCGACCGCCGCCGCGGCCGAGGCCATGGCCGATGACACGCCGGGCACGACGTGCACCGGCACGCCCGCCGCATCGAGTGGCTGCACGACCTCGATCAAGGTGCCGTACAGCGCCGGGTCGCCGGTTTGCAGGCGCACCACCGTGTCGTGCCGGCCGGCTTGCTCGATCAGCCAGGCGGCCATCTGCTCCAGCGTCATGTCTTTCGAGTCGGCGATGGTGCAGCCCTCGGGCGCCCAGCGCATCGCGGCCTCGTTGACGAGCGAGCCGGCAAACAGCACAGCGCCGGCGCGCGCGATCAGATCGCGACCCTTCACCGTGATGAGCTCGGGGTCGCCCGGGCCGGCGCCGACGAACCACACGGTGCCGGCTTGGGAAACGCAGTGGGGGCTGTCTGTGTGGGGCATGGGGTGGCGGGGCGTCAACGCCCTGTCGGGCGGAACAGCGCGGCGGTGGCCTGCGGATTCGAGGCGAAGTAGTGGTGGATGTAGCTCGCGGTAAGGCGACCTTGGCGGTACACCGCCTCGGCCGTGGCGCCGCCGTGGGGGTGGCGCCCGCGCGCTGCGGGCTGCATCTCGGTGCTCAAGGTCGAGTAGTGGAAGCTGTGGCCGCGCAGCTCGCCTTCGGGCAGTGAAACCGCCTGCAGGCCCAGCGCTGCCAGGCGCTGGCCCATCACGGCATGGCCGGGCAGGGCGCCGGCCATCGCGTGGCGTTGCCCTTGCGTGTCGGTCAATGACTCGAGCAGGTAGAGCAGCCCGCCGCACTCGGCCAACAACGGTTTGTCCTGGGCGATGTGGCGGCCGATGGCGTGGTGCATCGCCGTGTGGCGCGACAACGCGGCGGCATGCAGCTCGGGATAGCCGCCTGGCAGCCACAGCGCGTCGCAGGCGGGCAGGCTTGCATCGGCCAGGGGCGAGAAGAACACGAGCTCGGCGCCGAGGTCGCGCAGTACGTCGAGGTTGGCCGGGTAGATGAACGAGAACGCGTGGTCGTTCGCCACGGCGATGCGGGTGCCCGCCAGCGGTCGATCGGCCATGGGCTCGGCATCCGAGCGCTGCGGGGCGGGGAAGGCCACCGGTTCGGGCTCGAAGGCCGCGGTGGCGGCGGCATCCCAAGCGTCGGCCCATCGATCGAGCAGGGCATCCAGCTCGGGCATTTCCATCGCCTGCACGAGCCCGAGGTGGCGCTCGGGCAGGGCCAGCTCGGCGTCGCGGCGCAAGGCCGCCGCGAGCGGCAGCCTGGTGGGCAGGCTGCTGCCCACCATCCGCGCGTGGCCCAGGCTGCCGACCCGGTTGGCCACGACGCCGACCACCCGCGTATCGGCCCTGTAGCTGGCCAGGCCCAGCGCCAGCGCACCAAAGGTCTGCGCCATCGCACTCGCGTCGATCACTGCGAGCACGGGCAGCCCGAAGGCAGCGGCGAGGTCTGCGCTGCTGGGTTGGCCGTCGAACAGCCCCATCACGCCCTCGACGAGCACGAGATCGGCCGATTGCGCCGCCGCATGCAGCAGGCTCTGGCAGTGCGCCAGTCCGCCCATGAACAGGTCGAGCTGGTGCACCGGCGCGCCGCAGGCGCGTGCCAGGATCATCGGGTCGATGAAGTCGGGGCCTGTCTTGAAGACACGCACTCGGCGGCCACGCCGAACATGTGCTCGCGCGATGGCGGCTGTCACGCTCGTCTTGCCTTGGCCGGATGCGGGCGCGCTGACCATCAGCGCCGGGCACCTCGCCGCGCGGGTCACGGCGCCTGTACCGGGCGAGGGCAGACGGACAGGGTCGTTGCCGCAGGCGGGCACAGGTGCGCAGGCTGCACCAAGAAATGGAACATGGGAATCACCGGACACAACCAGGCTCCCGCTTCCCCGCAGGCACCTGTAACCAAGCGCGCGAACGCGCTCACTCGTTGGCCGGTATCCGGGCTGGCGGTGCGCTCCGAGAACCCTTCCCAGATACGTCAAGCATCCAGTGGGTATGTGCCTCGAAGCGAGGGCGATGCAGCGCTGGCCGCATTCATCCTCAACCGCTTACCGTTGCGGGGGCAGCTCAGGTTGGGGCCGCATCCGTCGGCACGACCCTTCCTGATTCCCGTTTAACTGCACCTGGCTTGAGACCAGGCACGAGCACCAAACCGAAAAATTATAGGCGGCTACCATGCCCCGATCATGAAAACCTGTTCGATGCCCGGGCTCTTGAGCCTGCCTTGGGGGCTCGAAGGCGCTGTACGTTGGCGAAGCTTCGATTACGCCCCACTACCCCTGGAGCGTAGGGCGTGTTCACACTATGCAGCCCCGTGCGAACGGGTTGTCCAGGGATGCAGGGCAAGGCGCCCGACGCCGCCCAGGCTGGTGCCTGGGCAAGTTGGGCAACGCCGCCATGCGCCCTGGGCGGCCCGTTCCCGAAGGGTTGCCACCAGAACCAGCCGCCCGCGGCGTTGCAAAGCCTCGCCGGGGCCGCACCCCGGCTTCGTTTTGCGCCTTGCGCTCGACCGGTTCTGGTGGCAACGCATCGGGGCTGCATAGTGTGAACACGCCCTAACCCATGACCGACCGCCACCTGGCATGGACCTGCGAGCGGCTCGGCGTGGCGCATGCGAGCGAGCTGTACCCTCATCTGCTCGACGAGCGCTTGTACCGATTCATTCCCGAGCGACCGCCCCGCTCGCTGGAGGCGTTGCAGCGCGAGTACGGCGAGTTCAGCGCTGGCGCACCTGAGGGCAGTGGCGAGGTGTGGCTGAACTGGGCGATTCGCAGCCCGTTGGCGGGGTGCGTGGGTACGCTTCAGGCCACGCGCTTCGCCGACGGGCTCATCTGGGTGGGCTACAAGATCGTTCCTGCGTTCTGGGGTCAGGGCTTCGCCACCGAGGCGCTGGCCTGGCTCGTGGGCGAGCTCGCGGAGCGCTTTCAGCGGCAGCCGATATGGGCCGCCGTCGATACCCGCAATTCCGCGTCGGTTCGGGTTCTGCAGAAGTGCGGCTTCGAGTTGATGCGTCGAGAACCCGCCGAACTCCACGGGGAGCCGACCGAAGATTTCATCTACCGCGCTTCGTCAACATGAAGGTCAAGGTCGCGGGCTCTGTGGTGGCATTGGTCCACATCCAGCAGTAGTCTTCTTCGGTGCGGGCCTCGATGGTCCCGCGCGACTGGGTGGCACCCTCGCCGCGGGCCGAATAGCGAACGGTCTGGCCTTCGTGGAAGTGGACATTGAAGTCCATCGGCGCGCCGGCTTCGAAGCGCCAATCCACCGCCGCACCTGCCGGAAGACGACCACAGACTTCGGCGAACTGCGCCGCACCCACGCGCACCTCGCGGCCAAAGCTGCCATCGGCCGACCAGACGATGTCGATGAGGTCGCCCTTCGCTGCGTGCGTGGGCGCGGCCCCGAACAGCGCCACGACCGTGGCCAGCGCTGCCGGGAAGGCGGTTCGTTGGTGTTGCATGGGGCCACTCTACGGGCGCATGGGCACCGCGTCTGCGGCGCTTTCCCGCTTGACCTTCCGACAGTGGCAAGGTCCATGCTGGTGGCCTGTCACGTTTAAATGGGAGTGGAGGGCGGTGCGAGACGGTATGCAATGCAAGGCGCGAAGCACAGCGATGCCTCGTGGCATCGCGTGCATTCGCAACGCCGCAGTGCGTGCCGTGTCCCGCCGGCAGCCGCTTCCGATTTGAGCGTTACAGGCCACTAAAGGCCGTCGACTGTCTGCAAGAGGGGCGGCATCCATCTGCTACGCTTTGCGCCGTGAGATTCGTTCGCGTCCTGCTGCTTGTGATGTTGGCGGCCATGCTCCCCCTGCGGGGCGTGATGGCGGCGGCCATGATGTGCTCGCCGCATGGGGGCGCCGATGTGGTTGCGCACCACATGCCGGCAGCCGGCGGCGCGTCACCTGCGCATGGCGAGGCCCATACAGAGGCCGATGCTCACGACCATGCCCATCAGCATGACGATGCAGGCCGTGGGGCAGGGGCCCAGCCCGAGCACCACCACGAAGGTGGTTCTGCCAGCCCGTTGCACCACCATGACGGCGCGCCGGGCACCGACTCTTGCAACCTCTGCTCCGCCTGCTGCTCGGTGCCTCCCGTGCCGAGTGCTGCCCCGGTGGTGCCGCTGCCGCGCGAGCCCGCCGCCGCGGTGTTCCCCACCGTGCAGGCGCCAGCGCCGACCTTCCAGTCTGAGGGCCCCGAGCGCCCACCCCGAAGCATCTGACCCTGCCAGGCCTCCGCGAGAGGCCTGATCGGGCTCGCGCGTTCGGCGCGGGCGTTGGCCGGCCCCTCGCGCCGGTGAACTGGATGACTTCGAACCATGCATCACAGCCTTTCCCGGCTGGCAGCGGCCATGGCGGCGAGCCTGCCGCTGCTGGCGCTCGCCCAAGGCCGCGTTGACCCGGCAGACCCGAGGGCGCCCACGCGGCCTCTGGCCCACCGCTCGGCCTTCGCCGACTACCGCGCCTTTCTAGACTTGGCCCCGGGCGACTGGCGCCGCCTGAACGACACCGTCGGCCGCGCTGCACTCCATCCGATGGCCACCGCGCCAGAGGCCGCGCCGCCGGTGGCCGCGCCCGGCACACCTGCCGCTCCCGCCGGATCCGCCGGATCCGCCCCATTGGCGCCGCCGGCCCACCAGCCCATGCACACGATGCCCGGACATCCCCATCACCCACCAGGAGGCCACCGATGAGGCGCCTCACCGCCACGGCGCTCGCGGGCAGCTTGCTCGCCGGTTGCGCCTCCTTCTCGCCCGACGGGGGATTCGATGCGGTCGATCAATTGGCCAAGGACCGCGTGGGTCACGCGCCCTCCTACCAACGGACCTCCGATCAGGTCGACGCGGCGCATCGGCGAGTGGCCGAGCTGCTCCAGCAGCCGCTGAGCGCCGACAGTGTGGTGGAGATCGCGCTGCTGAACAGCCGCGAGCTGCAGGCTCGGTACGCCGAGCTGAGGATCGCTGAATCCGATCTGGTCCGCGCGGGCCGGATCGCCAATCCATCATTCAGCTTTGGCCGGCTCTCGGGCAACGGCATGGTGGAGATCGATCGTGCGGTGATCTTCGACGTGCTGAGCGTGTTCACGATGCCGTTGGCGCGCCAGGTCGAACAGCAGCGCTTCGAGCAGGCCCAGTTGCAAGCGGCCTACGACACCGTGGGCGCAGCCGCCGAAGCACGGCGGGCCTTCTATGAGGCGGTCACGGCGCAGCAACTGGTGGGCTATTTCCAGCAGGTGCGCCAGGCGGCCGAGGCCTCGAACGAGCTGGCGCGGCGGATGGTGGCGGCCGGCAACTTCAGCAAGCTGGCCCAGATGCGCGAGCAGTCGTTCTACTCGGACGCCACGACGCAGCTCGCACGCGCCCAGCACCAGGCGGTGGCGGCGCGCGAGCAGTTGGTGCGTGCCCTCGGCTTGTCGGGGGACCAACTCGAATTTCGCCTTCCCGAGCGGCTACCCGATCTGCCCGCAGCGCCCGCCGAGCCGCGCGATGCCGAGCAGACGGCGATCGACAAGCGCCTGGACGTGCTGATGGCCAAGCGCGCCACCGAGGCCACGGCCCGGTCGCTCGGGTTGACGAAGGCCACACGGCTGGTCAACGTGCTCCACGCGGGCTACCAGAACAAGAGCGCCACCGGTGAAAGCCTCAGCCGTGGCTATGAGATCGAGCTGGAACTGCCTTTGTTCGACTTCGGCAGCGCCCGCGCGGCCCGCGCCGAGGCGGTCTACATGCAGGCGCTGAACCGCACGGCTGCCGTGGCGGTGAATGCGCGCTCGGAGGTGCGAGAGTCGTATTCGGCCTACCGAACCGCCTACGACCTGGCGAGGCACTACCGCGACGAGGTGGTGCCTCTTCGAAAGCGCATCTCCGACGAGAACCTGCTGCGCTACAACGGCATGCTCGCCAGCGTCTTCGACCTGCTGGCCGATTCGAAGGACCAGATCGCCGGCGTCGTCGGCGCGGTGAATGCGCTGCGCGACTACTGGATCGCCGAGACGAACCTGCAGACCGCGCTCACCGGCCGATCGCCAGGGGGCAGCAGTGCCGTCGGCGCCGGCCAGGCCCCGATGTCGGCATCACCCGCCGGCCATTGAAGAAGACCAGCACCATGAACCAACGCAGACATTTCTTCCGTGCCGCCGGTGCGACGCTGCTGGGCGCGGCCGGGGTGAGCCGCGCCGGAGCGGCGCTGCTGCCCGAGGCGGCGGTGAGCACCTCTGCCGCCACGCAGCCGCCACCGCCCCCCGCCAACGGCCGCCCCTTCCAGCCGCTCGTCACGCTCAATGGCTGGTCGCTGCCGTGGCGCATGAAAGACGGCGTCAAGGAGTTCCACCTGGTGGCCGAGCCGGTCGTGCGCGAGATCGCGCCGGGCATGAAGGCCAACCTCTGGGGCTACAACGGCTCCAGCCCGGGGCCGACGATCGAGGCGGTCGAGGGCGACCGGGTGCGCATCTTCGTCACCAACAATCTGCCCGAGGTCACGTCGGTGCATTGGCACGGCATCCTGCTGCCGTCGGGCATGGACGGCGTGACGGGGTTGACGCAGCCGCCCATCGGCGTGGGCAAGACCTTCATGTACGAGTTCGTGCTGCAACGCCCCGGCACCCACATGTACCACCCGCATGCCGACGAGATGGTGCAGATGGCGATGGGCATGATGGGCCTGTTCATCATCCACCCGAAAGACCCGAGGCAACACCGGGTGGACCGCGACTTCGGCTTCATCCTCAACGCCTACGACATCGAGCCGGGCAGTGCGACGCCGCGCGTCAACACGATGCTCGATTTCAACTTGTGGACCTGGAACAGCCGCGCGTTCCCCGGCATCGATCCGTTCGTGGCACGCACGGGTGATCGGGTGCGCATCCGCGTCGGCAACCTGACCATGGCCAACCACCCGATCCACATGCACGGGCCGCACTTCGAGGTGACGGGGACCGACGGCGGCTGGGTGCCGAAGTCGGCCCGCTGGCCCGAGGTGACCACCGACGTGGCGGTGGGCCAGATGCGGGCCTTCGAATTCGACGCGCTGGCCGGCGACTGGGCCATCCACTGCCACAAAAGCCACCACACGATGAATGCGATGGGGCACGGGGTGCCCACGATGATCGGCGTGGATCACCGCGATGTCGTTGAGAAGATCACCGGCTTGATCCCCGATTACATGGTGATGGGTGACCGGGGCATGCACGACATGGCCGAGATGGAGATGCCGCTGCCTGACAACACCTTGCCGATGATGACGGGCCAGGGGCCGTTCGGGCCTGTCGGCATGGGCGGCATGTTCAGCGTCGTGAAGGTCCGGGACCACGTGAAGCGTGGTGACTACACCGACCCCGGCCCGTACCAGCACCCGGCCGGCACGCTCGCCAGCGAGTACACCGCCGAGCTGGAGGCGCCCGCCCGGGCGGCAGCACCCGAGGCCGATGCGCAGACGCTGCAGGTTCGCAAGCCGGGTGCCCACGAGGGCCACGCTGGCCATTCCGGTCACTGACAGGGCCCACCGGGCGCCTATCGAAACTTCAGGAGCTTTCATGAACAAGACCTTGCCCACGGCAGCTGCTTCGTCTCCTGCATCAGGCCCAGTTCGAGCCTTGGCATGGGCACTGGCGGTGGCCGCCTGGCTGGCGCCGTTGGCCCCAGCTCAAGCGCATGGCAATGAAGACCACGCCGCTCCACGCAGCTACGACCCACGCCAGGTCGACGACACGGCCTTCGGCCGCGAAGGCGATCCGAAGAAGGTGGTGCGGACGATTCGGGTGGACATGGCCGATTCGATGCGGTTCACGCCCGCCCAAGTGACGATCAAGCGCGGTCAAACCGTGCGCTTTGTCGTGCACAACGGCGGCAAGGTGCTGCACGAGATGGTGCTTGGCACCGTCGAGGCGCTGAAGGAACACGCTGAGCTGATGAAGAAGTTCCCGGACATGGAACACGCCGACCCGAACATGGCCCATGTCAAGCCGGGCGCGACCGGCGAAATCGTGTGGCAGTTCACCCAGGCGGGTCGCTTCCAGTTCGCCTGTCTGCAGCCCGGGCATTTCGAGGCCGGCATGGTGGGCTCGGTCGACGTCCAGTAACGGCAGCACGGCCGCCCGCGGGCGGCCACTTCACCTTTCACACGCCACCTTTCAAACGTTCTCGGGTACCCACTCTCATGTTGATTCTTCGTCATTGTCTGAGCGCTGCGCTCACTCTGGCCGGCGGCGCGCACGCCCAGGCGCCGGGCGGCGACCCCGCCACGCCGCCCACGCCTTCTGCGTCCAGCGCGGCCGCGCCGCTGGCCCTGTCCGACGGCGAGGTCCGCAAGGTCGACCGGGAGCAGGGCAAGATCACACTGAAACATGGGCCGATCGCAAGCCTGGAGATGCCGCCGATGACCATGGTGTTCAAGGTGGCCGACCCGAAGATGCTGGACGGGCTCAAGGCCGGCGACCGGGTGCGCTTCGCCGCCGATCGCGTGAATGGCGCCATCACCGTGACGGCGATGCAGCCCGCAGCGCGTTGATGCGACGAGCCGCTGCGACGAGCTGATGCGCCGAGCTCCTGCACCGAGCTCCTGCGCCGAGCCGCTCAGATCTGGATCAGCCCCCACTGCAGCGCCACCAGCGTCAGCTCGGACTGGTTGTTGGCGCCGAGTTTTTGCTTGATGTGGTACAGGTGGGTGCCCACGGTGCTGGGCGAGAGCTTCAGGTTGTCGGCGATCTGGGCCACGGTTTGGCCGCGGGCGAGTTGCAGAAACACCGAGAACTCGCGCTCGCTCAGGGCTTCGGTCGGGTTGGTGTCGCCCTTCACCTGGGCCATGGCGAGGGCCCGGGCGGTCTGGGCATCGACATAGGCCTCATGCGCCGCCACGGCGGTCACGGCGGCGATGAGGGCGTCTGGTGCGCTGCGTTTGGTCAGGTAGCCGAGCGCGCCAGCCTTCAGCACCCGGCGAGGGTGGGCCGTGTCCTCGTGCGCCGACAGCGCGAGGATGCGGGCCTTGGGGTCTTGGGCGATCAGTCGACGCACGGCTTCCAGGCCGCCCATGCCGGGCATGGACAGGTCCATGACCACCACGTCGGGCTTCACCCGGCCGTATTCGGTGCAGGCCTGCTCGCCGGTCTGCAATTCGGCCACCACCTCCACCTGGGCATCGGTCAGCAGCATGCGAAATCCCATGCGGACAAGGGCATGGTCGTCCACGAGCATCACGCGGATCATTCGTTCTCCAAGGGCGCACACAGGCGCAACAGCACCCCATGGGGCGAGCAGGGTTCCACATCGAGCCGGCCGCCCAGGGCCTCGGCCCGCTCGCCGAGCCAGCGCAGGCCGTAGTGGCCGGTGCGGCGCTGCCAGTCTGGGGCCAGGCCCTGGCCGTCGTCTTGCAAGGTGAGGCAGACGTGGCCGGGTCGGGTGGTGAGCGAGAGCTGCAGGTGGCGGGCCTGCCCATGCCGAAGCGCATTGGTGATGCCCTCTTGGGCGGCACGGTAGAGCGTCAGTGCCAGCTCGGCGGGCAGGCTGGCCGCGCCCAGGTCGATCTGCAGCTCGATCTGGACACCGGGCTGAAGGCGGCGGGTGCGCTCGACCAGGTCGTTCAAGGCATCGGCCAGGCCGAAGTTGTCCAGCACCAACGGCGTCAGGCGCGGGATGATGCCGTGCATCGCGTCGTACAGGCGTGACGACTCATCAGCGATCAGCCGGGCCGCCTGCTCGGCTTGCTGATCCACCGTGCCCACCCGCTGCGCGATGGACAGCGCCATGCTGCGGATCGCGGTGACCGACTGGCCGAGTTCGTCGTGCAGCTCGCGCGCGATCAGCAGGCGCTCTTGCTCGACATGCTGCTCGATCCAGCGGGTGAGCTCGCGGCTGTCCGACAACTGCATTTCGGCGCGTACCGCCCGCCGCTCAGTCTCGATGTGGGCGTCGAGGTCGCGCACCATGTGGTTGAAGGCTAGGCCAATGGCGCCGGCTTCGGTGCCAGCCAGCGGCGGCAGGCTCACGTCGAAGCGGCCCGCTTGCACCTGGAGCAGCGCCTGCACGATCTGTCCGAAGGGGCGGGTGGTTCGCCCCACCAGCCAGAAGACCAGCGCATTGAGCACCAGCAGCAGCACGGCGGCTCCCCCGGCCAGCCAGCACATGTAGTCCCATGCGTCTACCGCAGCGCGCGACGCATCGGCGGCGATCACCAATCGGCCGTCGGGAAAATCGATGGACTGCGACGACGGCGGCGGGGCGATCAGGGCCGAGAACCAGTCCGGCGCACTGTGGCCGGCCTTGTAGGGCGACGGCGGCGAGCGGTACAGGCTGTGGCCCCCCGCATCGAACAGCTCGATGTCGTTCGAGCGCACTCGGCCCACGCCTTGCAGAAAGGCCAGCATCGCCGGGGTGCCCTGCGCCGCGTAGCGCCACGCCGTGCGGTTGAGCAACTGCGCGGCAACGCGATTGGCCGTCAGCACCTCTTCGTGCACCGATTCACGCAGGCTGCGCAGTTGCAGGCCGACCACCGAGGCGGCGAACAGCACGGTGAGCGCGCCGACGATCAGGTTGATCTTCAGCCGCAGGGTCATGAGGCGGGCAAGGCAGACACACACCGATGGTATCGGCCGAAGCCTCCCGCGCGAGTGCGCGAGGGCGGGGCGGTGGGGATTCATGAAAATCATGAGGCCGGAATCATGATTCGGGCCCTGTGCGGCGAATGGGCACCGGGCGAGGATGCGCCACGGGAGCGATGCCTCCCCGCTTCAGCCAACCGGCTGGCGCGCCACCTCGTGAAGGAGACCTGCAATGACCTGGCAAACCCCTGTGGCCATCGACTATCGCCTCGGCTTCGAAATCTCGATGTACGCGGCAGCTCGCTGACGCGAGAGGCTGAGACTAGTCCAGTGAAACGGAGAAATCGAATGTTCGCCGGTGTTTGGCAGGGTGCGCGGCAAGGCGCGGCCCGCAGCCCAGGCTGTACGCCTGGGCAAGGGCCGCAACGCCGCGGCGCGCCCTGCCAGGCACCGGCCCGAAGGGTGGGCGCCTGCCAGCGTCGCACTCGGCGTTGCCAATGCTCGCCGGGTGTCCAACCCGGCTGCGCTTGGCGCCTTGATTGCGCCACTGGCAGGCGCCCACGAACATCCGGTTTCTCCGTTTCACTGGACTAGGCCGCCCCCGGGTTGCCCCCGGGGGCCAACCGGCGGGGTTCTCATGCGCATCACGATCCTGGGCTCAGCCGCTGGCGGTGGCTTCCCGCAATGGAACTGCAACTGCCGCCTGTGCGACGGCGTGCGGTTGGGCCGCATTCGGGCGCAGCGCCGCACCCAGTCGTCGATCTTCATCGCCCCCGAGGGCGGGGTGGACGGCGTGCTCTTCAATGCCTCGCCAGACATCCTGGAGCAGATCCGCAGCCAGCCGGCGCTGCAACCGGCCCGAGCGATCCGCGACACCGCCATCGCGGCGGTGGTGCTGATGGACGGGCAGATCGACCACGCGACCGGCTTGTTCATGCTGCGCGAGCGTGGCTCGCCGCTGCCCCTGTGGTGCACCGACCCGGTGGAAGAAGACCTTCGCCAGGGCAACCCCATCCTGCGCGTGCTGGGCCACTATTGCGGGGTCGACCGCCACCGCATCGCCATCGATGGCGGCACGTTCGAGATCCCGGGCGTGGCAGGGCTCGGTTTCCGGGCCATGCCGCTGTCGAGCAAGGCTGCCCCCTATTCGCCGCACCGCGAGCAATCGGTGCCCGGCGACAACATCGGCATGCTGATCACCGACCGCCGTACGGGCCGCAGCGCCTTCTATGCGCCGGGGCTGGGCGAGATCACGCCGCCGGTGTTCGATGCGATGGCCGGGGCTGACGCGGTGCTGGTCGACGGCACCTTTTGGACGGACGACGAGATGATCCGCCTCGGGCTCAGCCAGAAGACCGCGCGCGACATTGGCCACCTGGCGCAATCAGGCCCCGGCGGCATGATCGAGTGGCTCGATCGGCTGCCGGCGCGCACCCGGCGGCTGCTCATCCACATCAACAACACCAACCCCATCCTCGATGAAGACTCAGACGAGCGCGCCGTGCTGCGCCAGCACCGCATCGACGTCTGCGAGGACGGGATGCTGATCCAGATCTGAGGCTGAGAGGCTTTCACCCATGCCCGCCTTGTCCGACAAACCCCTGGTGGCTGACGACCGCACCACGCCTTGGAGCCGAGTGGAATTCGAAGCTCGGCTTCGCGAGCGGGGCCGCTCGTACCACATCCACCACCCGTTCAATGTGATGCTCAACACCGGGCGCGCGACGCCGGAGCAGATCCGTGGTTGGGTGGCGAACCGCTTCTACTACCAGATCGCGATTCCGGTGAAAGACGCTGCCGTGATGTCGAACTGCCCGGATCGCGAGGTGCGGCGCGGCTGGGTGCAACGCATCCTCGACCACGACGGTTTCGAGATCGGCGGCATCAAGGACGAGGGGGGCATCGAGGCCTGGCTGCGGCTCGCGCTGGCGGTGGGCCTCACCCGCGAAGAGGTGCTGGACCAGCGCCACGTGCTGCCGGCGCTGCGCTTCGCCGTGGATGCGTATGTGAACTTCGCGCGCCGGGCGCCGTGGCAGGAGGCGGTGTGTTCGTCGCTCACCGAGCTGTTCGCGCCTGAGATCCACAAGCAGCGCCTGGCCACCTGGCCCGACCACTACCGGTGGATCGAGCCCGAAGGCCTGGCCTACTTTCGCAACCGGGTCAGCCAGGCACGCCGTGATGTCGAGCAGGGCCTGGCCGTGACACTCGACCACTTCACCACACGCGCCCAGCAAGAGCGTGCGCTGGAGGTGCTGCAATTCAAGCTCGACATCCTCTGGGCGATGAACGATGCGATGGCGCTGAAGTACGGAGTGCAGGCATGAACCTTTTGACCGACACCAGCCAGCCGCGGGTGGGCCCGGGCTTTCGGCTGCAATGGGAGCCGGCGCAGGAGGCGCATGTGCTGCTGTACCCCGAGGGCATGGTCAAGCTCAATGGCAGCGCGGGCGAGATCATGAAGCGGTGCGATGGGCAAAGCGAGCTGGCCGCCATCGTGCAAAGCCTGGAGCAAGCGTTCCAGACGCAGGGCCTGCGCCCCGATGTGGAGGCGTTCATGGAGATGGCCTCGAAGCAGGGGTGGCTGGTGTGGTCGTGAACACGCCAGCCTCGGCTCCACCTCGCCCCGGCCCCCCGTTGTGGCTGCTGGCCGAGTTGACCTACCGGTGCCCGCTGCACTGCGTGTTCTGCTACAACCCGATCGATTTCGCCGAGCAGACCCAGGAGCTGTCGACCGAAGACTGGCTGCGCGTGCTGCGCGAAGGGCGCGAGCTGGGCGCGGTGCAGTGTGGGCTGTCGGGCGGAGAGCCGCTGCTGCGCGACGACCTCGAGGTGATCGTGGCCGAGGCGAGGCGCCTGGGCTACTACACCAACCTGCTCACCTCGGGCGTCGGGTTCACCGCGGAGCGGGCCCAGGCCTTGAAGGCCGCGGGGCTCGACCACGTGCAGCTGTCGTTCCAGGATTCAACGCGCGAGATGAACGACTTTCTCTCGCACGCCAAGACCTTCGAGCTCAAGCGCCGCGTGGCGCAGATCATCAAGAGCCAGGGCTGGCCGATGGTGATGAACGTGGTGCTTCACCGCTACAACATCGATCACATCGACCGCATCATCGCGTTGGCCGACGAGCTGGGTGCCGAGTACATCGAGCTGGCCAACACCCAGTACTACTCGTGGGCGTTCGTGAACCGGCAGCAACTGCTGCCCACGCGCCAGCAACTGCAGCGGGCCGAGGCGGTGACCAACGAATGGCGCGAAAAGCTGGCCAGCCGGATGAGGCTGTTCTTCGTGGCACCGGACTATCACGACGGCAAGCCCAAGAAATGCGTGAACGGTTGGGGCAGCACCTTTCTCACGGTGACGCCGGACGGCACCGCGCTGCCCTGCCACACCGCCAAGATGCTGCCAGGCCTCGCGTTCCCGAATGTGCGCGAGCACAGCGTGCGCGACATCTGGTTCGACAGCGAGGGCTTCAACCGCTACCGTGGCACCGGCTGGATGAAGCAGCCCTGCGCCAGCTGCGACCAACGCGAGCAAGACCTGGGTGGCTGCCGCTGCCAGGCCTACCTGATCGCCAACGACCCGGCCGCGGCCGACCCCGTCTGCCCCAAGAGCCCGCACCACGCGCTGGTGCAAGAGGCGGTGGCGCAGGCCGAGCGCGGCGGCGACGCCGTCATCGAGCACCCGCTGGTCTTCCGCGATCCGGCACAGTCGCGCCGCCTGGCGCGCGAGGCGGCAGCCGACACGGCGGGCTGATCCGCCCGCTGTGGCGGTAGGCCCTACTTTGCTTCGACCAGCTTCTTCAGCTGGGCCAGACCACTCTGGTAGACGCCCGTGACGGCGCGCACGGCGGCCTCGTCGTTCTTGTCGGGCGGCGGGTCGTTGTTGGGGTAGCCGCGGTAGAAGGCGCCACGCCATTCGACGATGCTCTTGGCGCCCTCAGCACGCACGCTGATCGTCGAGGTGTAGTTGGTCACCGGCAGGGCACCGCCGTCTTTCGCGCGGTAGCTGTAGCGCATCTTCGCGTCGTCGTAGCTCTCCAGCGTTTCCGTCAGCTCGCCACCGTCGCGCAGCTTCAGCCGCCGCACTGAGCCTTCGGTGTTGCCCTGATCGGCCGGGCTCTCGGCCACGGCGGGGTGCCAGTCTTTCAGTGCATCGAAATTGCGGATGCGCGCCCACACCGCCGATGCGGGCGCGTCGATGGTGATTTCTTCAACCACCTTCTGACGGGTGGGGCCGTGGGCCAGGGTGGGCAGGCAGAAGCCGGCGAGGACGGTGATCGCGAAGGCGCGGCGAGCGAGGGTGGGGTGGGGGTGGGTCATGGGACAGGGTTGCCGATGAAGGAGCCAAAGCCACGGCTGTTGCGGCCGGTGGCGATGTGGGTGAGCGTGCGGCCCGAGCGGGCATCGAGCACGCTGACGTTGTCGTCCATCCAGTTGACGACGTACACCCGGTCGGCATGGGCTGCCACGCCTTCCGGGTAGCCGAAACCGTCGAGCGTCTTCACCACCGCCAGGTGGCGGGTGTCGATGACACTCACCGTGTCGGCATGCTGGTTGGTGATGTAGAGCAGCTCGCCGCCGGCGGCGAGGGCTGCGCCGTAAGGCGCGCGTCCTACCGGCACGGTGGCGATGCCGGTGCGCTGCCGGGTGTCGATCACGGTGACATCGTTGCTCATCACATTCAAGGCGTAGAGCCGATCACGCTCGGGATCCAGCAGCAGGGCGAACGGGTGCTGGCCCGCGGGGATGCGGCCCAGCACGCGGCGCTGCACGACATCGACCACCGCGATGCGGTCGTCGTCGCGCTCGGCGACGTAGACCGTGCGGCCGTCGGGCGCCACCGCCACGCCGGCCGGCGCGCGCCCGAGCGGCACCTCGCCATAGGCTCGTTCGGGCGCCAAGGTGTCGATCAGCAGCAGCCGCTGGCCGAACCAGTCGGCCACGGCCAGCAGGCGGCCATCGGGTGAGGCGTCGAGGCCCACCGGGCCGTCGCCGGCGGGCCAGGTGGCGACCACCGACTGGCGCCGCATGTCGATCACCGAGATCGTCCGGCTGTCGGGGTTCGACACGTACACCCGGCCGCCGCCGCTGGAGGCCACCACCCCCGCGGGCGACCGGCCCACGGGCACCGAGGCCACCACCGTGTCGGTGGCGAGATCGATCACCGAGACGTCATGGCTGCCTTGGTTGGTGATGTAGGCGAACGGCGCCGCACAGCCGGCCGACATCGCGAGCCCGGCCAGCAGGCCCGCCAGCACGCGAGGTGGGCTGCAGCACGGCGAGCGCCGCAAGCGCGCGTGGGCCATGCTGTCTACTTGGGTCCTGGCTGGATGAAGCAGGCCTGCTTCACGCGCGCCTGCAGCTCGCGGTAGCGCGAGACCTGCGGCTTGACGGTTTCGTTGTCGCGCAGCTCGCCGCCACGCTCGCCGCCGATCGTCATCGCGTTGACCACGGTCGTCATCGTGACGTAGTCGTCGTACTTCACTTCGCTGGCCATCTTGTCGAGCGCGCACGAGCATTTGTTGACCATCTCGTAGTACGGACCGGGATGGGCGCGCATGCAGTCCTGCACATAGAGCACGCGGTCGATCGTGGGGAAGTCGTTGGCGCGGGCCGGCGCGGCGGCGATCAGCGCGGCGCTCGTGGCCAGCGTCGAGCCCAGCAGGCGATGAAAACGGGTGGGCGTGTGCATCATGGTTCGCGCGGCGTCGGTGGGACGCCGTCGGCTTGAAGTTCTTCGACGAGCAGCGGCTCGGCGCCCTGCGCTTCGGCCGCCACCCAACTGCGCAGCGCATACACCCCGCCGGGCACTTCTTTCGACAGCGAGAACACATACCGCTTGCCCGCCAGTGTCTCGAAGCGCGACCGCATCGGGTCGTCGAGGTACGGCGCGATGCTGATTTCGCGAACGGTGACCTGGCCATCGCGGTAGGGCCGCTTCAGCTCGCGGATCGTGGCGCCTTCGTAGACAGCCATGCGGATGCGTTTGCGGAAGTAGTTGTGCTGGCCCTTGGTGAGGCGCTGCATCTCGTGGATGTCGCGTTCCAGAAAGCTCAGGATCACCGGGTTGCCTTGGGCGGATTCGATGTCGGGCAACTGCACCCGCCTCGTCGGCGACAGGAACTCGGTGTGCGCGAGGCAGCAACTGCCGTCGGGCTGCCGGCTCAAAGTGACGTTGACGTCGTCATCGAAGCCTGCCTCCAGCGTGCCGGATTTGCGGTAGCGGTAGTGCAGCGTGGCAGGCGGCGACACGCCCGCGAGCTGTGGGTCGATGAACAGCGCCTGCTCGGCCTCGGAGAAATCATCCGCCGCGAGGCAGGCGCCAGGTGCCGGGAGCGCCACGGCCAGCCACAGCGCCAGCCGATGCAGCAGGGGCCGGGTCATGGCTGCGCCGCGGAGTACGACTCGTCCACCAGCGGCACACCGTAAGATTTCAGGATGGCCTGGATCTCGGGCATGCGCGATTCGATCAGCGACTCCACCTGCTGCTTCCACTCGCGCTCGCCGTAGCGCACGCCCATGGCCATCTGGTAGTCGAGCCGGATGCCGGGCTCCGACTTCATCGGCACCACCACCAGTTGCGGGCTTTTCACGCGCTGGGCGAAGTACCCGGCGATGGGCCCCCAGACGATGGCCACGTCCAGCTTGCCGGCCGCGAGGTCTTTTTCGATGATCTCGCCGGGGTACTGCTGCGGATCGGCATTGAGCATGGCGTAGGGCACGCCGCGCTCCACCAGGCCATGGCGGCTCAGCCAGTCCGAGGCAGGCGATCGGTCGTAGATGCCGATGCGAAGCTGGTTGAGCTTCTCGGGGCCGAGCCGAAGAAAGTCTTCGCTGGAGGTCACGCCGTCCAGGCCGCGCCCGCGTGGATAGACCAGCGCATAGGTCGAGCGGTAGTACGGCTTGGTGACCGAGACCTGGTCGAAGCCCACCGGCACGCTGATCACGATGTCGCACGGGTAGTCGGCGCCGGGCAGCTTGTAGCGCAGCGTGTTGCGGATGAAGGCCATGCGCTGCGGAAACGAGTAGTACGACACCGGCAGGCCCAGGGCCTTGCCGAAGACTTCGGCGATCTGGTTCTCGAAACCCTCGCCGCCGGTGCTGGAGAAGGGCAGGTTGTTCGGGTCCTGGCACACGCGCAGCGCGGTGCGCGGCTTGGGCGCATCGGGCTTGGCCGCGTCTTGCGCGAACGTGGCGGTCGACAGCGACCAGCCCACGGCCGCGGCCATCACCACGGCGAAGAGCCTTCGGGCGGCGGCGAAGCGGGTCATGGCAGTTGCTCCACCTTGGCGCGGGTGATCGCACCGTCGGAGCGGCCCTTCAGGTAGGCGTAGAGCTGGTTGATGTTGTCCATCACCACCGGGCTGTTGCCGAAGCTCTGCATGCCCTTCTCCAGGCGGCCGTCCCGCACGGTCTTGATGAATTCATCCTTGGTGAGCGTCTTCAGGCTGTTGACCAGCGAGGGACCGACGAGCCCTTCCTGGTTGGCGCCGTGACAGCGGTCGCAGGCCGCCTGTCGCCAGGTGCGGAAACCCTTCATCGTTTCCTGGTCCACCTTGTAGCCTTCTTCCACGGTGTAGAGCGGCGGCTCGGCCGCCTGGGTCGTCGCGGCCATCACGCCCAGCCACCCACAGAGAATCACTCGAAGCATGTTTTGGTCATCCACAAAGAAAGCAGGGGGGACGACGCCCGCAAGCGCCACCCCCCGGCTTGGCTCAGGCCTCAGCCGTGTTCGGCCTGATGCGCATCGGTTGTTGCATCAGTTCGGCAGGGCGAACACCGTCAGCGAACCACCCAGTTCGGTGTACTGGTTCAGTTCGCGGTAGCCGCCCACGGCGCCCAGGCCGTCCGTGTCCTTGTCCAGGCCTGCGGCCATGCCGATGCCGGCCCAGCCACCGATGCCCGAGAACACGCCCATGTACTGCTTGCCCTTGTGCTCGTAGGTGAACACGTTGCCGATGATCCCGGAGGGCGTCTTGAACTTGAAGAGCTCTTTCTCGATGTTCTTCTTGTCCACGCACTTCAGGTAGCCCTCCAGCGTGCCGTAGCAGCTGAGGCCGCCGGCCGTGTTCAGCGCGCCGGACCACACCGAGAACTTCTCGGCCTTGCTCTGAACGATCTTGCCGGTGCCCGCGTTCCAGGTGATGTAGTTGCCCATGCCGCCGTGGCTGTTGGGCGCCGGGAACATCGACAGCGTGGCGCCGACGTACGGCTGACCTGCGGTGTACTCGACCTTGAACGGCTCGTAGTCCATGCAGACGTGGTTCGTCGGCACGTAGAAGAGCTTGGTCTCCGGGTCATACGCCGCGGGCTGCTGGTCTTTGCTGCCAAGCGCCGCAGGGCAGATGCCCTTGGTGTTGACGTCGGGGCCGTTCTGCGCGGTCGAGTACTTCGACACCACCTGCGGCCGGCCGGTCTTCATGTCGACGTGCGTCGCCCAGTTGACCTGCGGGTCGTACTTCTCGGCCACCAGCAGGGCGCCGGTGACCCGGTCCATGGTATAGGCGAAGCCGTTGCGGTCGAAGTGCACCAGCGCCTTGGTGGGCTTGCCCTTCACGTCGATGTCGGCCAGGATCATCTCGTTGATGCCGTCGAAGTCCCACTCGTCGAACGGCGTCATCTGGTAGACCCACTTGGCCATGCCGGTGTCGACGTCGCGGGCCCAGATGGTCATCGACCACTTGTTGTCGCCGGGCCGCTGCGAAGGGTTCCAGGTCGAGGGGTTGCCCGTCCCGTAGTACATCAGGTTCAGCGCCTTGTCGTAGCTGTACCAGCCCCAGGTGGTGCCGCCGCCGGTCTTCCACTGGTCGCCCTTCCAGGTCTTGAGCGACGAGTCCTTGCCCACCGGCGCCATCTTGCCGTCGGTCCAGGTCATGGTCTTGTCAGGGTCCATCAGCATCTCGGCATCGGGACCGGTGCTGAAGCCCTTCCAGGCCAGCTTGCCGTCTGACAGGTTGTAGGCGGCGATGAAGCCGCGCACACCCCATTCACCACCCGAGATGCCGGTGATGACCTTGTCTTTGAAGACGTGCGGCGCGTTGGTGTTCACGGCCCCGAGCTTCGGGTCGCCATTCTTCGTCTGCCACACCAGCTTGCCGGTCTTCGCGTCGAGCGCCACCAGCATCGAGTCGGCCTGTTGCAGGATGACCTTGCCCTCGGCGTAGGCGAGGCCGCGGTTGACGGTGTCGCAGCACATCTGCGGGATCACGGCCGGGTCTTGCTTCGGCTCGTACTTCCACTTGATCTTCTGGGTGTCCAGATCGATCGCGAAGACCTTGTTCGGGAACGGCGAGTGCAGGTACATCATGCCGTCGACCACCAGCGGCGATCCTTCGTGGCCGCGCAGCACGCCGGTGGAGAAGGTCCACGCGACCTGCATCTTGCCGACGTTGCCGGTGTTGATCTGCTTGAGCTTGCTGTACCGCTGGTTGTACATGTCTCCAGCCTGCATCGCCCAGTTCTTCTCGTTGGCGATGTTCTTCTCCACATCCGCGTTCGCGAGGGTCAGGCTCGGCAGGGCCAGCACGGCCAACCACAAACGCGACCAGGCGGGCCGGCGAGATTGCCCAGATTTGCGCATTGCTTGTCTCCTTGTTGAAGTGACCGGAGCCCGGCCTCGCGACGCCATGCCTGCAACGGCTGGCACCCGTGGCACCCAGAACTCGGCAAAGCGCCTGTCCGCAATTTCTGCGCCCGGCTTGCGCGGGTGCTTCGGACCGGCCGGTGCCGACTGGGTCAGATTGAGCAAGCGATGTGTGCCGGGTGCGGCGCAGGTGTCTCGGCACGCCACGCCTTCGCAGGTGAATGGGCCGGTGGCTTCAGGGATCGCCCCAATAGGGAAAGTATGGGGAAGCGCGATCCGGGGTCGGGCACGTCACAGGGCTCATGGGCGAGGCTGGCGTCTCACCCCGCTCACGCACGCCACACCGCGTGTGTCCACGTCGGCACAGAGTGTTTCATCGTGGGCGGCGCAAGCGTTCGTCGGTTCGCACGGCGCCCTGCGCCGGATGCTCCGGCTGCGAGCGGCCCGCGCCTTGCTAGTTGGCACGGCATCGATGTGTCACTGCGCGGCCTGTGCGGCGCCTTGGTCATGAATGCTTCCAACCCGATGCGGGCGCCGGGCCCGCGCATCCACCGGTCTGTGGCGCGGTGGGTCGCCTGGGCGCGTGGGGCGCTGCAGGACACCGCATCGCGGCCGCGTCGTGGGCCGGGTGATCTGGTGTGGGTGCTTGCCGTGACAGCCTGTACCTACGGTCTGGCGGTGTGTTTCGAGTGGCACGAGCAGCTGGGTCGCTGGCTGGCGCGGTATGAACACTGGCAGTTGGATGAACTGCCGCTGGCGCTGGCGGTGCTGGCGTGCGGCCTGGCCTGGTACGCGTTCCGGCGGCGGCGCGAGGCCTGGTTGGAGGTGCGCCGCCGCGAACAAGCCGAGAGGCATGTCAGCGCCTTGCTCACCCACAACCGTGAGCTGGCGCAGCGGCTGATCTCGCTGCAGGAAAGCGAGCGTCGCATGCTGGCGCGCGAGCTGCACGATGAGTTCGGCCAGCGCTGCAGCGCCATCCGTGCCGAAACGGCCTGGCTGCGGCGCTGTGCGGTGGGCGACCGCGATGGCATGCTCGCTGCCGCACGCCGCGCGGACAACGCCGCGCACGATCTGAATCAGCTGGTGCGCGATCTGCTGCGCCGCCTGCGGCCGGCCGATCTGGATGCGCTGGGCCTGGTGGCGGCCTTGCAGGCGCAGTGCGAGGCCTGGGAGGAACGCAGCGGCGTGAGCTGCACCTTCCACCATGAGGGCGTGCCCTCGTCACTGGGCGAGTCGGTCGACATCGCCATCTACCGCACGGTCCAAGAAGGCCTCACGAACGTGATGCGCCACGCCCGGGCTTCGCAAGTGCGCATTCGACTCGTTCGGCCTTCGCCGGACGCTTTGCAACTGATCATCCATGACGATGGCCGCGGCATGGACGTGACCGCAGCCACGCGGGGCCTGGGCCTGCTGGGTGCGCGAGAACGTGCCGCTGCCGTGGGTGGGCGGCTCGATGTGACCAGTCGCCTGGGGCAAGGGGTTCGGCTGGCCCTGCATGTGCCGCTGGCCGCCACCGAGCCCTGCACTGTGGACCAGCGGGAGGCGGCGTGATCAGGGTGCTGCTGGCCGACGATCACCCGGTGGTGCGCAGCGGCTACTGGCGCCTGCTCGAGCAATCCGACGACATCCGGGTGGTGGATGAAGCCAGCGATGCGGACACGGCCTACGCTGCTTATGCCGCCGAACGGCCGGATGTGCTCGTGACCGATCTGTCGATGCCCGCCGGAGGGGGATTGGGGCTGATCCGCCGTGTGCTGGCGAGGCAGCCTGAGGCGCGCATTCTCGTGTTCAGCATGCATGACGGGCCGCTGCTCGTGCGCCGCGCCTTCGAGGCCGGCGCGCGCGGCTACCTCACCAAGTCCAGCGCGCCCGAGCGCTTGGTGGATGCAGTGCGCGCGCTGCACGCCGGGCGACGCTACCTCGACCCCGATCTGCCGTCCGGCCTGCTGCATCACGATCCGCTGGACGAGGCGGCGCGCCTGTCCGCCTTGAGTGGGCGCGAGTTCGAGATCTTCCGCTTGCTGGCCCAGGGGCATTCGCCCAAGGAATGCGCCGACACGCTCAAGCTCAGCGCGAAGACGGTGTCCAACCACCAGACGGTGATCAAGGAAAAGCTGGGCATCACCACCTCGGCCGCGCTGGTTCACCTGGCGATGCGGCACGGCGTGATCTCGACGGCTGGCGCGTGACGGGGGCGCACCTCACGTCGGGAAATTTTCCGTGGGCATCAGGCGGCAGGCTGTTTAGCGTCGGCGCCAAGCCTCGCCGACCGATGCGAGGCTGCCTACAACGGAGACAACCGATGCCCCGATCGACGCCGCGATGGCGCCTGCACCCGCTGGCCCTGGCCAGCTTCATGACCCTGGCCTGCGGCCCGGTGGTCGCCCAGCAGACCGAGGCCGAACAAGTGGCGGCGCTGGGCGAGACCCAGCGGGTGGAGATCATCGGCGTCACACCGGTGCCCGGCACGGGGATCGACCGCGACCAGATCCCGTCGAACGTGCAGACCACGAACGACCGGCGGCTGCGCCAGTTGCAGAGCCTGAACATGCCCGACTTCCTGGGCGGCCAGTTGCCCAGCGTGAACGTGAACGAGATGCAGGGCAATCCGTACCTGATGGACGTGAACTTCCGCGGCTTCAGCGCGAGCCCGCTGCTGGGCACGCCACAGGGCCTGTCGGTGTTTTTGGACGGCGTGCGGGTCAACGAGCCCTTCGGCGACATCGTCAACTGGGATCTCATCCCCCAGTCGGCGCTGGCGAGCGTCACGATGCTGCCGGGCTCGAACCCGCTGTTCGGCTTGAACACGCTGGGGGGCGCGCTGTCGCTGCAGACCAAGCGTGGCGACACCCACCCCGGCACCGAGGTGGAACTGCAGGCGGGCTCGTTCGGCCGCGTCAGCACCGAGGTGACCCATGGTCAGACCTGGGGTGACAGTGGCCACCTGTTCCTCGCGGCCAGCACCTTCGATGAAGACGGCTGGCGTGACCATTCGCCGTCGTCCTTGCGGCAGCTGTTTGCCAAAGGCGGGCAGCGCCTGGACAACGGATCGTGGGATCTGGCGCTCACCCACGTGAGCGGCAGCCTGATCGGCAACGGCCCGCTGCCTGAATCGATGCTGGCCCAGCGCCGCGACCAGGTCTACACCCGGCCCGATCGCACCGAGAACACGATGACGCTGTTGAGCCTGAACGCCAGCCTCGATCTCAGCCAAAGCCATCGGCTGTCGGCAACCCTCTACACCCGCCAATCGGACGCCGACACCCTCAATGGCGACCTGAACGATGAGTACGATCCGCCGGATGTGACCGAGGCGGGCGTCGAGAACCGCACCCACACCCGTCAGGCGGGGCAGGGCCTGGCGCTGCAATCGACCTGGACCACGGCGCCGCACCACCTCACCGTGGGCGCGTCGTTCGACACCGCCCGCAGCCGCTTCCGCCAGACCGAGGCCGAGGGCGACATCGACGACACGCTGCTCATCGTGGCCACCGGCGAGCCCGAGATCAGTGCCTGGATCACCGGCCGCACCCGCACCACCAGCGTCTATCTGCATGAGTTGTATGCATTGCGCCCCGATGTGCAGCTGACATTCTCGGCGCGTTACAACGACACCCAGGTCACCACGGTGGACGAGGGCCGCATCCAGCTCGGGCTCGACACTACGCTCGATGGCGACGCCCGCTACCGCCGCCTGAACCCGGCCGCCGGCATCACCTGGCAAGTGACGCCACAGCTGACGGCCTATGCCAGCGCGTCGCAGGGCAACCGGGTGCCCAGCCCGATCGAGTTGGGCTGCTCCGACCCCGACAACGCCTGCGTGCTGCCCAACGCGCTGCAATCAGACCCGCCGCTGAAACAGGTGGTGTCGCGCACCGTCGAGGCGGGGGTGCGGGGGCGCTGGGAGCCCGGCTGGCAATGGAACGCCTCGGTGTTCAACACCACCAACCGCGACGACCTGCTGTTCATCAGCAATGGCCTCGCCGCTGGTTACTTCACCAATTTCGGCCGCACCCGCCGCCAGGGGCTGGAGCTGGGCCTGTCACAGCAGGCCGACACGTTCGGCTGGTCGGTGAACTACAGCTACCTGCGCGCCACGTTCGAGTCGTCGGCCTGCATCGTTTCCGAGAACAACAGCAGCGCCGGCACCAGCCCCCGCTGCACCGGCGAGGGCGAGATCGAGGTACGTGCGGGCAACCAGTTGCCCGGTCTGCCGCGGCACACGTTCAAGCTCTCGGCCGATTGGCGACCGGCCGAAGGCTGGAGCCTGGGCGCCCAGTGGCGCGCGTTCTCAGGCCAGTATGTGCGCGGCAATGAGAACAACGCTCACCGGCCCGATGGTGACGAGTTCCATGGCAGCGGCCGCCTCGGTGGCTTTGCGGTGGCCGATGTCACGGCTTCGTGGAAGATCGGCGGTGCCTTCGAGCTGATCGGCAAGGTGTCGAACCTGTTCGACCGGCGCTACGCCACCGCTGGCCTGCTGGGCGAGAACGCGTTCGACAGCCAGCGCCGCCTGCTGCCGCCCGACGACTGGCGCGCCGAGCAGTTTGACGGGCCCGGCGCCCCGAGGGCGGTGTGGCTGGGCGTGCGAGCGTCGTGGTGAGCGTCGTGGAGAGCCTCGTGGTCAGGCGCAGGCTGGGCAGGCCGCGGCTCGGCTCTTGCTTGCCACGGCCGGCGGTCGTCTTCAGCGGCCGCCGGCTGTGTCGTGTGCGGCGCAGTCTGTCACCCCCGAACAAGACCTCCCACGAAGGGTGTCGCATGACAGGAGACGACGCGCTGCTGGCCGATGGCCGGCAGCGTGCACTGGCTTTGGAGGCCCAGGTGGCCCGCGTCGTGATCGGCCAGGGCCGGGTGATCCGGCTGGTCAACACGGCGGTGTGGGCGCGCGGGCATGTGCTGCTGCAAGGCGATGTCGGCGTGGGCAAGACCACGCTGCTGCGCGCCTTTGCGCGCGTGCTGGGCGGCGCCTTTGCGCGCGCCGAAGGCACCATCGACCTGATGCCCAACGACCTCATCTACTACACCCACATCGGCGCCGATGGGCGGCCGAGGGTCGACCCCGGGCCCTTGATCAGCCAGGGCGAGGATTTGGCGATCTTCTTCTTCAACGAGATCAACCGCGCTCGGCCACAGGTCCATTCGCTGCTGCTGCGCGCCATGGCCGAACGCAGCATCTCGGCGTTCAACCGGGACGTGGCGCTGCCGCACCTGCTGGTCTTCGCCGACCGCAACCGGGTCGAGCGCGAAGAGACGTTCGAGATCTCATCGGCCGCGCGCGACCGCTTCATGATGGAGATCACCATCGAGCCGCCCGCCAGCGCCGCCGATCGGCGCGCGTTGATGTTCGACCCGCGCTTTCACGACACCGACCGGCTCATCGACGAATTGCCGGCAGCAATGGTCGACCCCGTGCTGATCCAGCGCGTGGCGGCGGTGGTTCAGCGGGGTGTGAAAGCCTCGGATGCCATGGCCGACTACGTGCTGGCTTTGTGGGAGGCCACCGCCCAACCGGCGGAACGTGGTGTGCGCCTGCCGGATCTGGACACGAAGGAGCTGATGCTGGCCGGTGCGAGCCCCCGCGGCATGAGCCTGCTGATGCGGGCGGCTCGCGTGGCCGCCTGGCTGGCGGGGCGCGACTATGTGACACCCGAAGACGTGCAGGCGGTGTTCTTCGAATGCGTGGCGCATCGCCTGTGCTACCAGCCGGTCTACGAGATGCGCCGTCATGAGATCGGCGGGCCCTTGGTCACGGGCATCCTGCACGGGGTGGCCGCGCCCTAGGAAAACCGACGCATGCTGTCCCCTCGCGAGATCCACTACCGAGTCGGCGCAGCCGTGCGCGGGGCGTTCCCCGGCCGGCATCGCAGCGTTCGCGGATCGAGTGGCTTCGAGTTCCGCGGACATGCGTCGCTGATGGATGTGCCCGACGCGCGCCGACTCGATCTGCGTGCCAGCCTGCTGGACCCCTTCGAGCAGTGGCGCGTGCGGGTGCAGAGCGAACGCCGGGCCATCCCGGTGGCCATGGTGGCCGACCTGTCCGCCTCGATGGGCTTCGATGGCGCCTGCCCGAAGTTGCAGGTGATGGCCGATTTCGTCGACAGCCTGTCGTGGTCGGCCTGGCGCAACGCCGACAGCTTCTCCTTCATCGGGGCCGACACGCAGGTGCGGCGCGAGTTCGTGCTGCCGCCATCGCGAGCGCGAGGCGTGGCCGCGGACATCAGCACCGCGCTGCGCCAGTGGACGCCTGAGGGCACGTCGGCGCAAGGGCTGCTCGATGCGCACCGCTACCTGGGCCGCCACCGAACGCTGGTCTTCCTGCTCTCGGACTTCCTGTTGCCGGCAGCGCAACTGGCCCAGCTGCTCGACAGCCTCAGCGTCCACCACGTCGTGCCGGTGGCGCTGTGGGACCGGAGAGAACTGTCATTGACGGCTCAGCGAGGCCTGGTGCGCCTGATCGATCCGGAATCAGGGCGCCGCCGATTGCTGTGGTGGCGGCCGGCCGTGCGCGCGCGCTGGGCCGAGCGCCAGCGCGCTTGGCGCGACGAGTTCCTCGGTGTTCTTCGCTCCCGGCGGCTGGAGCCGCTCGTGTTCGAAGACGGCTTCGACGCTGACGCGGTGACGCGCTACTTCCATGGCTGAGCAGCTGTACGTGACTCGATGTCAGCGATTCTTCGCGGCAGGGTGCGCCGCGTGGGCGATCGGCCCATGCGGTGCGGCGATGGCGCCAGGTGGCCCGCTGATCCAGGTGAGCGAGCCGCGGGCTTTCGGCTATACCGTGGGCGATGTGGTCCAGCGTCGCATCACCATCGAGCTGCCGGCCGACCTCGATCTCGACGAGGCCAGTTGGCCGGACAGCCGGCAGCGTGGCCGCGCCATCGAACTGCGCGGGCTGTCGCGTCACCCCAGCCCGTGGCTTTCGCCGCGCCGCCAGGCGTGGACGCTGGAGTACCAGGTGCTCGGCTCTGCGGTCGATGTGCGCACGCTGGAGCTGCCGCCCATCACCTTGCGCTTCATCTCACGCACCGGCGGGGCTGGCACCACCTCGCGCATTGATGCCTGGCCGGTCACCGTGTCACCGCTCACCCAGCCCGACGCGCGCCAACGCGAAGGGCTGGGCGAATGGCGGCCGGACCAAGCCCCGCCCCGGGTCGACACCACCGCGGTTCATCAGCGCCTGAGCGCCTATGCCGTGCTGGCGCTGCTGCCCTTGGCCTACCTGGCGGCGGTCTACCTCTGGTGGCCCTGGTGGAGCGCGCGTCGCCGGCCGTTCGGTGCGGCATGGCGTGCGCTCGGTCGGCCATCGGCCGCCGTGTCGCCAGACCAGCGCGTGCGGGCTTTTCGCACCTTGCACCAGGCCATCAACCAGACGGCCGGCCGCGTCGTGTTCGAGGCCGATGTGGCGCGCTTCGTGGCCGAGCATCCTCAGTTTGGCGCGCTGCGCAGCGATCTGGCGGCCTTCTTCCAGCACTCACGCGAGCAGTTCTTTGCCATTCGAGACGAGCGTGAGCCGGGGCCGGGTGCGGCCGATGCATCCGACAGCCTGGGCCTGGTGTGGCGGCTGTGCCGGGCCTGCCGCGATGCCGAGCGGGGGGCCGCATGACGCGCCGGTTCCAGGGAGGGCGTTGTCTCGGGGGCAGCCGATGCTGAGCCTGGCACACCCTTGGGTGCTCGTGCTGCTGCCGCTGGCATGGCTGGCGTGGCGGCCAGACGGCACGCCGCCCCTTCGCCACTCCGCCGCGGTGGTGCTGATGCCGCACGATCCCGCCTCGACGGTGCTGGATGTGGCGCTCAAGCTGACGGCGGTGCTGGCGATCTCGGCCACCGTGGTGGGCATCGGAGGGCCGTTCCGTCCGGAGGTGCCCATCGACCGGGTGGGGCAGGGGGCCGAGATCGTGCTGGTGCTCGATCGCAGCCGAAGCATGGACCAAGGCTTTGCCGGGGCGGCCGGGGTCGGCCCCGCGCCCACCTCAAGCACCGGGCCCGAAGCGCTGGACTACTACGCAAGGCTGGCCGGCGCGCGCAGCCATGAACGCGACTCCAAAGGGCTGGTCGCTCGCCGCTTGCTGGCCGAGTTTGCCGCGCGCCGGCCGGACGACCGGTTCGCGATGGTTTCGTTCAGCACTGTGCCGATGCGCATTCTGGATTTCACCCAGCAGCCCGAGGTCATCCAGGCCGCCATTGCGGCGGGCAACGTCGGGCGCGGATTGTCAGAGACCCACATTGGCTCGGCCCTCCAGGCCGGTTTGTCGGCCTTCGAAGGGCGACCGTACACCGGCTCTCGCATCGTGCTGCTGGTCTCCGACGGGGGCGACCAGCTGGACCCGGACATGCGCGAGCACCTGCGGCAACTGGTGCGAAAGCACCGCGTGGGGTTGTATTGGATCTACCTGCGCTCGCTCAACAGCGCCGGCTTGCCGCACGACGGCGATGAGCCGCCGTCCAACCCCGAGGCGGTGCCCGAGGTGGTGCTGCACCGCTACTTCGAATCGCTCGGCGTGCCGTACCGGGCCTATGAGGCCGAGAACCCGACGGCCCTGCAAAAGGCGATCGACGACCTGGATCGGCTGGAGAAGCAGCCCATCGTCTACCACGACACCGAGCCGCGGCGTGATCTGGCGCCCGTCGCCTATGGCGTGGCATTGGCTTGCGTGCTGCTGCTGATCACCGCCCGGCGCCTGGAGGTGAGGTCATGGGCCTGAGGCCGGTTCATCCCACCGAGGGCCGTTGGGGGCGGATGCTGACCCCGAGGCGCACCCGCTTCATGGCGGGCTTGCTGGCCACGTTGGCGGTGCTGATCCTGCTGGACGGTGCTTGGGCGTGGCAACTGCACCGGCTGAACGCGCAGATCGCCGAACCGCCGGCCGAGGCGCCGGGCTTGGGCGCCGCGCCGGAGTTGCAGTTCGCCTATGCCCACACGCTCGCGGCACGCGGCGATGTCGATGCTGCGCTGAAGCGCTACCAGTCGCTGGCCGGCGACACGCCGCTGGGGCTGGCTGCGCGGTTCAACAGCGCCAACCTGCTGATGCGCGAGGCGGTGCGGCTGCAGGAAGGTGCCGTCGCCGGACAGCCGGGCCAGGCCGGGCAGGCGGTGGCGCTGATCGAACTGGCCAAGGAGCATTACCGCGAGGTGCTGCGCCGAGACAGCGGGCATTGGGATGCGCGCTACAACCTCGAACGTGCCCAGCGCCTGCGCCCCGATCCCGACGAGGGCGACATGCTGCCCGACGAAGACCCCAAGCGCGCCGAGCGCGCCGCCACCACGATGCGCGGCTATACACCGGGGTTGCCATGAGCCGCATCGACGGGCACCTTGTCGCCGCCGCCGTGTTGTTGACGGCCTGCCTGGCGCGGCCTCAGGTCGAGATCGAGCAAGCGCTGATCGAGCAGGTGGTGGTGCTGGACGTGACCCAGAGCATGAACGTGGAAGACGAGCAGCTCGACGGCCGGCCGGCCTCTCGCCTGGCCTTCGCCAAGCGGCTGTGGTCGCAGGCGCTGCGCGAGTTGCCCTGCGGCTCGCGCATCGGCTGGGGCATCTTCACGGAGTACCGCGCGTTCCTGTTGCTGGCGCCGGTGGAGGTGTGCAGCGGCCTGGTCGAGCTGCAATCGACGCTGGCGCACATCGATGGCCGCATGGCCTGGAGCGGCAACAGCGAGGTGGCCAAGGGCGTGCACAGCGCCTGGGGCATCGCGCAGTTGCTGCCGCGCCGACCTTCGCTCGTCTTCGTGACGGACGGGCACGAGGCCCCCCCTCTCAGCGACAAGCGGCGCCCCGCCTATGACGACAAGCCCGGCGAGGTGACCGGCCTCATCGTGGGCGTGGGTGGGCTGTTGCCGGTGCCTATACCGAAGACCGATCCGGGTGGCCGGCCGCTGGGCTTCTGGCGTGCCGACGAGGTGGCGCAGCGTGATCCCTTTGCCGCCAACGAGGCGGCAAAGCGCGAACACGTCGCCGCCAACGAGGCGGCACAGCGCGGATATGTCTCCGCCAACGAGGCGGTACAGCGCGAACATGTCTCCGCCAACGAGGCGGCAGCCACCGTGCCGGGCCAGGAGCACCTGTCGTGGCTGCATGAAGGCCACCTGCGGGATCTGGCCAACGAACGCGGCTGGGGCTACCACCGACTGCTCGACACCGCCCACCTCGTCGAGGCCGCCACCGGCCCGAGCCTGGCCCGATCGGCCACCGCGCCGGCCGACCTGCGGCCCTGGCTGGCGCTGGGGGCGCTGGCGCTGCTGCTGTGGCGGCACCTGCGTTCTCGCGCGGTGCTCGGGTCCGCCCGCTTTCATCGGCCGGCCCGAAGCTCGAGAGTTGCACGGGCCGGCCGTCTATGAACCCGACCACGCCAATGGCCCAGACAACTTCTCATGCCTTGCTGATGGACGCGGCGCAGCGTGCCGTGCGCTACCTGCAGGGCGTGGACGAGCGCCCCATCGCGCCGAGCGACGAAGCGGTGGCGCGACTGCGCCTGCTCGATCGGCCACTGCCCGAGCAGCCCCAGCCCGATGACCAGGTGCTGCGCATGCTGGATGAGCTGGGCTCGCCCGCCACCTCGGCCTCGGCCGGAGGGCGCTACTTCGGCTATGTGCAGGGTGGGGCGCTGCCGGTGGCCGTGGCGGCCAACTGGCTGGCCACCGCGTGGGACCAGAACGCGGCCTCGGCCACCCCCGCCCCGGGTGTGGCGGCCTTCGAGCAGGTGGCCCTGGCGTGGTTGCTGGACCTGTTGGGCTTGCCGCGCGATGGCGCCGGTGCCTTTGTCACCGGGGCCAGCCAGGCCAACTTCTGCGGCTTGGCGGCCGCGCGCCACGCCGTGCTGGCCCGTGCGGGCTGGGATGTGGAGGCCGATGGCCTGTTCGGCGCACCGCCGGTCACCGTGGTGATCAGCGATGAAGCCCACGCGGCGGTCTTCAAGGCGCTGGGCCTGCTGGGGCTGGGCCGGCGGCGGGTGGTGCGTGTGCCGACCGACGCGCAGGGCCGCGTGCGCCTGGACCACTGGCCGCGCATGCAGGGGCCGACCATCGTCTGCGTGCAGGCCGGCCATGTGAACACCGGTGCGTTCGACCCGATCGGGCCGGTGTGTGAGCGGGCCCGCGAAGCCGGCGCCTGGGTGCATGTGGACGGTGCGTTCGGCCTGTGGGCGCGCGCCGCGCCCGGCCTGCGGCGGTGGTGCGAAGGGCTGGATCAGGCCGATTCGTGGGCCACCGACGCCCACAAGTGGCTCAACGTGCCCTATGACAGCGGGCTGGCTTTCGTGCGCGACGCGCAGGCCTTGCGCGCAGCGATGGCGGTGACCGCACCCTACCTGCCGCCTGCACTCGCACGGGGCGGCCGGTCCCCGGCGGACTTCACGCCCGAGCTGTCGCGCCGTGCCCGCGGTGTCGATGTCTGGGCGGCCCTCAGCGCGCTGGGCCGCCGTGGCGTGGCAGAGCTGGTGGAGCGATGCTGCGCCCATGCCCGCCGCTTCGCCCACGGTGTGGCCGCGGCCGGCGGCACGGTGCACAACGACGTGGTGCTCAACCAGGTGCTGGTGAGCTTCACCGATGCCGCGACGACGCGGCGCTTCATCGACGCGCTGCAGGCCGACGGCACCTGCTGGTGCGGCGAAACCGAATGGCAGGGCCGCACCGCGATGCGCATCAGCGTGTCGTCCTGGGCCACCACCGACGCCGACGTCGAACGCAGCCTGGCTGTGATGCGACGGCTGGCGGAAGATGGTGCGTCCGCCGGCCCCGACCCCGACCCCGACCCGTCCCTCACCGATCCCGTCCACCTGGTTGGAGAAACCCATGAATGAACAAGCCGCCCGCTACGACCGAGTGGCCATGAGCCTGCACTGGGCCATCGGCATCGCGCTGTTGGCGCAAATCGTGTTCGGCTTCCTGCTCGATGAGTTGGCGCCGCGCGGCACGCCAGCACGCGGCCCGGTGATCAACCTGCACAAGTCTATCGGGCTGGTATTGCTCGTATTGGTGGTGGCTCGCCTGGCGTGGCGCCTCACCCACCAGCCGCCCCGTTGGCCTGATCACCTGCGGCCTGCCGCCAAGCGGGCGGCCGATTGGGGCCACCGGGCGCTTTACCTGTGTATGGTGGCCCTGCCGGTGTCGGGCTACATCGCTTCCAACTTCAGCAAGCACGGCGTGAAGTTCTTCGGCATCGCGATGCCGCCATGGGGTGCCGATCTGCCCGGGGTGTATGCCTTCTTCAACGGCCTGCATGTGGCTCTGGCTTGGGGTTTCACCGCACTGGTGCTGGGCCATGTGGGCGTGGCCCTGATGCACCTGGCGGTCTGGCGCGACGGCCTGTTCCAGCGCATGTGGCCCGCCACCCTCGCGGTGGGGCTGGCGCTGCTGGCCGGGCCTGCGCAGGCAGCGCCGTTCGCCTATGTACCCAACGAAGGCTCCGGCACGCTGAGCGTGATCGACGTGGCGACCGATCAGGTCGTGGCCGAGATCGCGGCGGGCAAGAAGCCGCGAGGCACCGTGATCACGGTCGATGGGCAGCGCGCGTTCGTCAGCGACCAACCGAACAATCGTCTGGTGATCGTGGACCTGGCCAAGCGGCAGGCCAGCGGCGAAGTGGCGCTGGGTGAATCGCCCGAAGGCGTGGGCCTGTCGCCGGACGGGCGCTGGGCGGCCGTGGCCATCGAAGAGAGTAACGACGTCGCCTTTGTCGACACCGCCTCGAACAAGCTGGCCTATGTCGTCAAGGTGAGCGGCAAGAACCCCGAACACGCCGTCTTCTCCCCCGATGGCAAGCTCGTGTTCGTCAGTGCGGAAGAGGGCGAGGCCGTCAACGTCATCGACATGGCCAAGCGCCAGGATGTGGCGCGCATCCCGGTGGGCGCGCGGCCACGTGGCATCGGCTTCTCGCCCGATGGGGCCCGCGCCTACGTGGCGGCGGAGAACTCCGACGAGCTGTACGTGATCTACACCCGCGAGCTGAAAGTGGCCGCGAAGGTCAAGGCCGGCTCTCGCAGCAATGGCGTGACCGTGCATCCGAACGGCAAGTGGGTGTTCGTCTCCAATGGCGGGGCGGCATCGGTCTCGGTCATCGACGCCGCCACGCTGGCCACCGTGGCGACGGTTCCTGTCGGTCAACGCCCGTGGAACATGGCCCTGTCGCCTGACGGCGCCAAGCTGTATGTGGCCTGCGGGCGATCGGGCAGCGTGGTGGTGGTTGACGCGCAGAAGCACGTCAAGCTCGCCGAGATCACGGTCGGCAAGCTGCCATGGGGTGTGGCCATCCGGTGAAGCGGGGCGGTAGCGAACCGTTACCGCGGCCACTGGGCCTGCTCTCTATACTGGTTCGGACGCCGCCGAAGTAGAGCAGCGGTGCGTCTGTAACCCGTTATGTGCTTGCTGCATGGCCCGCGGCCCAAGACGGGTCGCCGCGCCCGAGACTCCACCTGACCCGCTCCCAAGAGACACCCATGAAGAATAATCGGCCGCGTCACGTGGCACGCACCGCCGTGGCACTGGTGATGGTGGCCGCCGGCTCGGCGGCCTTGGGCGGAGAGTTGGGAGAGGGTGCCGTGCGCAACCCCTACGACATCGAGAAGCCCAAGGGGGCCGGCACGGGGCCCGAGGTGCATGTGGCGGTGGGGGGCTCGGATTCTGCCGATGGAACACCGGCGCATCCGTTGAAGACGCTGGCGGCGGCGATCTTGAAGGTCAAGCCCGGTGGAACCATCGTGATGCACGCCGGCAAGTACCCGGGCGCCGTCATCAACCAGGGCTACGGAACGAAGAAGGCCTGGGTCACGCTTCGCAGCGCGCCGGGCGAGCGGGTGATCCTGCAAGGCAACCCGCGCGGGGACCAGTACGCCACGCTGTACTTCTATCACAGCACTTGCGACGAGTATGCGCCCCCGGGTTCGGTGTGCGCCTCGTCGTACTGGCGTGTCGAAGACCTCACCATCCGCGGGCCCAAGAATGGTGGGGCCGACAGCAACGCGGTGAAGATCGACACCCAGCATGTGCAGATTGCCAACAGCGTGCTGTGCTGCGCCGTGCCAGACGTGGTGAAGATTGTTCGCACAGCCAATCGTGCGGCGGTGCTCGACAGCGAGATCTATTCGGATCCGTCCATCGTCCAGCCGGGCAGCAATTCGCAAGGGGTGGACATCACGGGCGCCGACCAGGTGCGCATCGTCGGCAACCATTTCCACGACCTGCCCGATGTGGCGTTGTATGCCAAGGGCAATTCCCGTGAGCCGATCTTTGCCCGAAATCGCATCCATCACACGGGCTTTGGCGCCAACGACAGCTACAACGCCATCATGCTGGGCCAGCAGACGGACGAGAACCGCTTGGTGGACGGGCCCTACGAGTCGTACGACGGCTTGGTGGTCAACAACATCATCACCGACGTGGCCGGCGCGTGCCTGGCCGCGAGCTCGAGCCTGAACCCCAAGTTCTTCCACAACACCTGCGTCGACACGGCACAGCGCGCGCACAGTGCCATGCTGATCAGCACCGAAGGCGGCATCGCCTACACACCGAACAAGGGTGTGCAGATGGTCAACAACCTGATCTCGCAGTCTTCGAAGCGGCCCCGGATCCTGAACAACACCGACCGCGACTACACCAAGCCCACCGAGGCGCCGCTGTCGATCAAGCAGAACCTCTACTGGGGCGCGGGTGCGGCCACCAAATTCGTGTGGATCCCGGACTTCTACAACGAGCGCGGCTTTGACGCCTGGAAGTCGAGCTATGCCAGCCAGTATGGCGAGGTCGACACCAGCATCGTGGGTGATCCCCTGCTCGATGATGCCTTCGCGCCTTCATCGGGCAGCCCGGCCATCGGCGCGGCACTGCCGGGCTATGCCCTGGTCGACTACGAGGGGCGCACACGTTCGACCCTGGCACCCACCATCGGCGCGATCGAGGCCACGTCGGTGCGCGTTGACGGCCGGCCCGCAAAGTAGTCGCCGCGAACTCGGCCCCGCCCGGTCAGTAGAACCAGACGGTGCGGATGCGGTCTCCCACCACCTCATAGACCGCCACGGCCGAGACGGCGGCGTCTGACAGGCCGGTGATCTCTTCATGGTCGACCACGATGTGGCCGGAGACGATGCGCTGCACCAGCCGGGCATGCAGGTTTGGCAGGTTGAAGCGGTTCTTGGCGTAGTGGTCGCCCACCGCCTGCTTGCCAGTCAGCACGGGCTCGGGCGCCGGTGGCCGGAAGACACGGACGTCGTCGGTGTATTCGGCCAGGAATCGCTCGAGATGGCGGGCGTTGTAGGCGTCAAGCTGACGCTGAACGGGGGCTTCCGGATGGGCCATGGGCGTGCCTGCTGTGTGGGAGGGGCGATCGTAAGGGAGTGAGAGCTTGCGAGTCTCCCCCCCCGAGCCTGACTCGCACGCCCTCAGGGCGCTTCGCCCATCAGCGCGGAATCCCAATGCTCGACCGCCTTGCCGTCACGGATGCGCCACATGTCGAACCAGGTGGTGCTGTAGGCACCGGCCGGCTGCTTGGCATCGCGCACGGTGCGAGGGTAGGCCACGATCACCAGGTCGCCCTCGGCCACCACCGAGGCGATCGCCGTCTTCATCTTGTCCGGGATGGGCTGGGGCTGCACCTTCAGCACCTGGGTGAAGAAGTTCACCACGGCCGCGCGGCCGCTGGCCACGTTCGGGTTGTGCTGGATGTACTCCTCGCTCAGGTACTGGTCGGCGCGATCCCAGTGCCCGGCCTCGAGCAAGTCCCGGATGATGTGATAGGCCACCTGCTTGTTGGCATGGAGGGCGGGATCAGGGCTGGTGAACAGGGCATCGGCGTTGGCCGATGCAAGCACCGGCGCCTGGGCAAACGCGGCGGTCGAACAGGCACAGGCGAGTGCCGCGGCGGTGATGGTTGCGCGTAGGTTCATCGTGGGGGTGATTGTCTCTGGCGCGCAGGGGCAGTGCCCATCGATCCGATGGGGTCGAGCAGCGGTGGCACGCGCCTCATGAAGGCGAGGCAGACCATCGCGGTGGCGCGGAGTTCAGCGCGTGCCATCGAAACGGCGGCCAATCGACTTGGGGCATCCGCCCCGACGTTCAACGCAGGAAGCGTCCGTCCTGCGTCACCTGTACCAGCTCAACGAAGCGTGAGCCGGTGAGGCCATTGAGCGAGAAGTCGACATCCATGTTGGCCACTCGCATCTTGAGGCTGCGCAAGGTGGAGGCGAAGCGGGCCCGGGTCAGGTCTCGACCGGTGCGGCGCAGGGCTTCCAGCAGCACCAGTGCATTGATGTAGCCCTCGTAGCTGTAGTAGCCCACCGGCACCTTGGCGGCGTCGGCGGCGCGGCGGAACTCGCGCGCGGTGGGATCGGCGTCGCTCCACGGATAGGGCATCACCTGCGAAATGGCCAGCCCGCGACCCTTGTCGCCTGCCACCTTGACAGTGACTTCCCCGGCGACGATCGACATGCCGTAGTAGGTCGGGTTGAAATCCTTGGCCCAGCCGGCCTTCATCAGCTCACCGGGCAGCGCGCCGCCCAGGTACATGATCACCGCCTGCGGTGCGGCGCTGGCCAGCGCCTCGGCCGATGGCTTTACATTGGCCCCGTCGCCGGAGAGGAACACCGTGACCGAGGGCTTGAGCTGATGGGCCGACAGCGCACTCTCCACCAGCGCACTGGCTTCGCGGCCGCCCGGGTTGTCGAGCATCGCCAGGCCGATCTTGGTGACCCCGATGGTCGTCAGGTGCTGGACGAGGGCCTGGGCCTCGCGGCCCGACGAAGCCCGCACGAAATAGCCGGTGCCTTTGAGTTTCTCGCGCGCTGAATCGGCCACGGCGTAGCCGGCCATCCACGGCGCGCCTGCCTTCTGCAGCAATGGCGCGGCCGCGGCGGTGGTGGCCGAGCCCACGCAGCCGAAGAATCCGAAGACGCGCTCGGCGCTCAGCAGCTTCTCGTAGTTCGCCACCGCGCGGTCGGGCTTCAATTCATCGTCGAGAGAGACGATGCGCACGCTTCGGCCGAAGATGCCGCCCTGGTTGCGCGAGTCGGACAGCGCGAGTTCTGCGCCGGCCAGCATCGTTTTGATCTGGTTGCCCAGCGGCCCGCTGAGGATGCCGGTGTGCCCGAACACCACCTCGGAGTCGGTCACACCGGTGTCGGCGGCACGCAGGGACGGGACGAACGCGGTGATGCCGAGGGCGGCGGTGAACTGACGTCTGCGCATGGACTGCTGGGAAGAGTGGGGCCCCGTGCAGTCTGCAGAAAACGTTACCGCCCGACACGCGGGTTATCCAGGCTAATGGTTCACGCCGTGTGGCAGATGTCGCACTGCAGTCCGCGCCGTGCGGCAGACGACCGGGTCGGCGCCTATATCGCGTCTGGAGCCTTCGGTGGGCAGAGGGTGCGCTGCCTCTGCCGGCGTGGCCGGCCTACTGAGGCCGCGACATGTAGCGCACCCACCCGATGCGGCCCTCTTCGCGAACACCGTGGTCCACGAAGCCGGCCTTGGTGTAGGCCTGGCGCCCGGCGAGGTTGTCTTCATCGACCGACAGAGAGACCGCGCGCGCATCGGGCCAGTGTGTGGCCACCCAACTGGGCAAGATCCGCAGCGCGGCCGAGCCCAGACCCTTGCCCTGGCAGGCCAGATCGATGCGCAAGGCACTGACCACCGCAGCGCCCTCGCGGGCCCAGGCGGGCGCGCGGCTGCCGCGCTTGAGCACCAGGAACCCCACCACCCGCATGCCCTCAAGAATCGCGAGCCCCACCACTTCGCTGGCAGGACCGTCCTGGCAGGCCCGGACCGAGCGCTCTACCGTGCCCGCGTACTCCACCTGCTGAGCCGAGACCGACAGCGCCAACACGCCTTGCCGCTCGGCCTCGTTCAGGTCTTGCCATGGTTTCAAAGATACGGTGACCATCGAGGTGTTCAGCCTTCTGAGGCAGATGGGTTCATCTGCTCGCGCCAGTAGCGTTTTTCGAGGGTGCGCACATTGGGCACATGCTGCAACGTCAGCAGGTAGCGGGCCAGCAGTTTCAGCTCCACGTCCGTGGCGTCACCTGTGTACTCGCGCACCGTCACGAGATTGCCGTAGCTGCGGGTGTACTTCGATGGGGTGTCGTCGACGGCAATGACCGATTCCAGGGCAAAGCCCCGGCGCTTCAGCTTGCGCAGGTTCTTGATCGTGGTGTAGCCGCCATCTGTCCAGTCGCGCACTGTGGTGCAGCGCCGACTGGACCACATGAACTTCAACCCGCCCGCGGGAAGGATGCGTTCAATGATCTGTCGCGCATACAACTCGCCCGATGATGTCCAGACGGCGAGGTCGAACGCCGGGGTGACGGCGTCGATGAATGCCTCCAGGTGTGGCCTGCGATACACCCAGTACGGGCCGACGCGAAAGTCTTCGGTCCGGTTGAGCGGCTCTTCGCTGGCGTGGATCAGCGTCTCATCGAGGTCCAGCACCAGAAGCTTGCGCGCCGGGGGTAGCGTCGTCATGGGATGTGTTCGGCGTCTGCGGGCGGCGCGACCCAGCTGTGCATGCGTTCTTCGTAGACCGAGACGGTGGGCGGTGGAAAGCCGGGGTCGGCGAAGGCGCCCACGGGGATCGCGATGAACGCTTCCAGCCCTTCCGGCTCGTAGTAGACGGTCGAGCCGCACTGCGGGCAGAAGTGGAATCGGATCCGTGACCCCTCGTCTCCCACCCGGGTGTAGACGGTGGAGGCGCCCGACGTGGCGACCCGCTCGCGCGCAAACCTGGCCTGCTGGCCGAACACGCTGCCGGTGCGGCGTTGGCAGGCCAGGCAATGGCAGATGGACACCCGAACCGGATCGCCCTCGACCCGGGCGGTGAGTTGCCCACAACTGCAGGCGGCGAGACGGGTGGTCATGGTGAGGCGTCTTCTAAGGTTGGAGTGGGGGCAGGCAGTCGGTGACGGCCGTATCGCGGCATTCTGCGACGGGCTGGCTTGCCGGCTGGCTGGGGTGAGAGGTCAGTGGCTGCCTTGTCGCCATGCCTATCAGCTTCTGGATGAACCGGCCCAGGTGAGGGTCGGCGCGATTCAGCGGCACGTCGCTGAAGGCAAACCAGCGGGCCTCGAAAAACTCGCTGCAATCGAACACGATCGGGGACTGACGATCCGCGTGAACCACGTACCAGAGCGAAACGTCCACGTGCCCGGCCGTCAGTCCCACCGTAGGGGTACAGGTCACCATCAGCGGGGGCTCCACCGGGTGATGGCAGCGCAAGCCGAGTTCTTCCAGCAGCTCCCGAACGACCGTCGCCCGTGGGTGCTCGCCCGGCTCCACGTGCCCACCCGCTGGCAGCCACAACTGGGCATTCAGGTGATCGACCAGCAGGATGTGCGGGCCGTCGACCACGGCGAAGTACGACACCAGGTGCCGGGGTGGTGTGGCAGGTTTGGCGAGGCGGAACAGCTCTGCGCCTGAGGCCACCCATCCCAGCGTGTCTGCCAGGTGCTCGCGCTCCAGCTCGTCGAGCGGCGTGATGCACCGCAACTCGGCGTGGATGGCGGCGCGAAGGGAATGGGACACGGGACGGAATTCCAAAACGAGGGCTGTGGCGCGTGCCTCGCCAACAAGATCGCCTGCCGAGGGGCAGGCGACGAGCGGAAAGCGAGGCGCCCCAGTTTCGAATGAAGCAGAGGGGGCACCTCCGAAGCCGCCGTCACAGGATAGCAAAGGAACCCGTGAGTTCCGCGGGGTAGCCGGCCTGCGTCGGCCGGTGGGCGCCGTTCAGGTGACCCCTGATCCCGATCAGCCGGCGGTCGCGCGGCGAACGAGTTCTCCGGCGTTGCCGTCGTGGCGGAAACCCAGGCGCTCGGCCTCGGGGGTGAGCAAGGGTGGGTAGGAGGCGAACAGGCGTTGCACGTGTTCGTCCGGCTCGAAGCGCACAAGGGCGGCGCGGTCGGGGCCATGGGCGCGGGCCAGCGCGTCGATGACCTCTTGCATCGACAGGTGGAGCGCGGGCAGTTGCACGACCTTGCTGGGGGCGAGCGCGGCGGCATCGGCGCAGGCCGCATGCAGCAGGTTGTCAACGCAGCAGCCGACCGACATCCACCAGGCCATGCCCTGCGCGCTCACCGGCAGCACCAGGGGCACGCCGTCGCGCAGGGCCCAGAACAGGCGGCTCATGAACGCCGAGATGAGGCCGGCGCCGTCTCCCGGGCGGGCCACGATGCCGGGCAACCGCAACGAGCAGCCTGCCACGTCGCCACGACGGGTCGCATCGGCCACGAGCACTTCGGCCGCCAGCTTGTGGGCCCCGTAGCTCAGCGATGGTCGGGGCGGTGTGGATTCGTCCACAGCGCAGGGCAGCGGATCACCGTACACCGCGACCGTGCTCGCGAACACGAGTCGGGGCCGGTCGCCCGCCGCGGCGAGCAGGTCCAACAGGCGGGCGGTGGCATCCAGGTTCACGCGGCGCGCCTGCACGGGGGCCCGCTCAGCGGCGCCGCCCGGCATGCTGGCGAGGTGGAACACCACCTCGGCCGCCTCGGCCAGCGCTTGCTCCAGCACACCCGGTTCGGCGACCGAGCCGGGCACGGGCCGCAAACGTTCATCGGTCGGCAGCCCCTGCAGTGACAGATCGCATGCCGTGAGCCGCGTGACTGGTTGGCCACCCAGGCCACTGGCGAGCAGCCGCTGAACAAGCGCGCGGCCGATGAACCCGCCCGCGCCGGTAACCAGCACGCGCATCAGCGGGCCCCCTCAGCGAGCTTCACCACCCGCTGGTCGATGACGCCGAACGGCCCGTCACGCCCGTCGTCGAAGCGGGCCTGCATGCGCACCCGATCGCCAAAGCGCATGAAGCCGGTGCGGATGTCGCCTTGGTCGATCTTCTCGATCACCCGGCGCTCCGCGATGCAGGCCGAGCCCGCACTTCGCGCCACGTTGGAGACGGTGCCCGAGCCGACGATGCAGCCGGGGGTGAGGCGGCGGGTGCGCGCGGCGTGGGCCACCAGTTCACCGAAGGAGAAATTCATCTCGCCACCGTGAGGTTCGCCGAAACGCTCGCCGTTCCACTGCACCTGCAGCTTCAGCTGGACGCGGCCGTCGCGCCACGCATCGCCCAGCTCATCCGGCGTGACGGCGATCGGCGCGAACGCTGTCGACGGTTTGGCTTGCAGGAAGCCGAACCCGGTCTTCATCTCGTGCGGGCCCAGTGCGCGCAGGCTCCAGTCGTTGATCTGGACGATGAGTCGAACCGCGCCCAAGGCTTCGTCCGGCGTGGCGGCCATGCGAACCGGCCCGCAGATCACGCCGAACTCGCCTTCGAAATCGATGCCGTCGGCCTCGCTGGGCAACGGCACCTCGTCGTGGGGGCCGAGGAAATCGTCGCTGGCGCCCTGGTACATCACCGGCACGGTGTCGAAATCGGGAATGGGGGGCGTGTTGAAGGCGCGCTCCATCAGCCGGCCATGGTTCAAGAAGGCCGAGGCGTCCAGCCATTGCGGGCTGCGTGGCAGCGGCGCTGCGCAGGCCCGGGGGTCGAACGCGAACGCGCCATCCATCGGGCCGGCGTCGAGCGCCGACTGCACGTCTTCGAGAGGCTGGCGCACGGCATCCCAGCGCTGCAGTGCGTCGATCAGGTGGGGGGCGATGCGGGGCACGGCGACGGCGCGGGTGCCGTCGCGCGAGACGACGACGAGGCGCCCGTCCAGCGAACCGTCTTTGAGCGTGGCGAATCTCATCGTGGCAACTCGGATGCGGTGGTGCTGACGTGGGGGGTGGCGGCGCGGCGGGCCAGCGCCTCCGCCGTCGAGGGGGCGTAGCGGCCGTCCACCAGAACGAACAGCATGCGGCAGGGGCGGCCCGAGCGGTTGGCCCAGGCGTGGTTGGTGCCGCGCTGCACCACCACGCTGCCCGCACCCAGTGGCACCTCGGTGTCGTCCAGCACCAGGGTCATCTCGCCCTCGATGACGACACCGTAGTCCACCGACTCGGTGCGGTGCATCAGCGGGTGGGGTGAGTCGGCCTTCACCGTGGAGGCGCCCACGTCGCCAATCTGGCCGAAGGCTTCCTTCATGCGCCCGGCGCCGTGGGCGAGGAAATCGGCCGTGTCGGGCGGAATGTCGACGAAGCGCAGGCGGGTGCCGCAAGAAGGGGGCGGCAGCGTCAGCGGGCCGAGCGTCGGGTCGGCGCCGTTGTCGACGGCGGTGGGGGCGCCGGCGGTGCTCCACACCTCATGGAAGATGGTTCCGGGGATCGCCTGCAGCTCGACGACCGTGGGCAACGGCCCGTCGCTGACGACGATGGCGCGGCCGTCCGGCGCGTGGCCGGTGACGACGCGGTGGATGCGGGGGAACTGAGTCAAAGGGTTCACTCCTCGAAGATCGCGACCGCGCGTGTCCAGCCTGCGCTGGCACCGCGGATCTTGTGTGGGAAGCAACTGATCGTGAAGCCGTGCGGCGGGAGCGCTTCCAGGTTGTGCAGCTTCTCCAGGTGGCAGTAGCCGATGTCGCGCCCCGCCTTGTGGCCCTCCCAGATCAGGGCCTTGTTGCCGGTCTCGGCCACCCGCTTGGCGGTGTAGCTGAAGGGGGCGTCCCAGCTCCACGCGTCCGTGCCGGTGAGGCGCACACCACGCTCCAGCAGGTACATCGTGGCCTCGTAGCCCATGCCGCATCCGGCACCGAGGTAGTCCGGGTGGCCATAGCGCGAGCCGGCCCGGGTGTTGACCACCACGATGTCCAGCGGCTGCAGCTCGTGGCCAACGCGCGCCAGCTCGGCCTGCACATCCGCCGCGGTGGCCACGTGGCCGTCGGGCAGGTGGCGAAAGTCCAGCTTCACGCCGGGCTGGAAGCACCACTCCAGCGGCACCTCGTCGATGGTGATCGAGGGCCGGCTCCCGCCTGCTTTCGCATCTTGGGTGGAGTGGAAGTGCCACGGCGCATCGAGGTGCGTGCCGTTGTGGGTGGTGAGGGTCACCCACTCGGCCGCGGCGGCCTCGCCATCGGGGTAGTCCTCCGGGCGGGTGCCGGGCAGCATCGCCATGAACTCGTGCAGCGTATCGGCGTGCTTCTGGTAGGTGATCTTCGGCGCCAGCGGCGGCGGATCGGACAACACGTCGTTCTCGAGGTAGATCGAGAGATCGACGAAGCGACGCCTCGTTCGAGCGGAGCGGGCGATGCCGCTGGGGTGGATGGGGAGGGTGGGGGTGTTCATGCCAGCACCTGTTCAGGCAAGGTGGCGGGTGTCACGGGTGGGATGCGCGAGAAACACAGCACCGCCAATGCCCCGATGGCGAGGGCGGCGAGGCCCAGGCTGCCATAGCCGAAGGCCTTGACCAGGGTGCCGCCAAAGATCGGGCCGATGGCAGCCCCGGTCATCAACATCGCCGGTGTGGCGGCCATCGAGCGGCCGCTGGTGTCCATCCGGGCCAGCAGACCGAACGCGAAGGTGTGGGTGAAGATCATCACCGCGGCGAACACCGACGCCGCCGCGGCATACGGGGCGAACTGCGTGGCGTTCATGATCACCACCACCAGCAGGGCCTGCACCACCGGGCCGGTGAGCAGCACGCGGCGCGCTGGCCAGCGTCGCTCCAACAGCGCCGCCAAGGGGGCGGGGAAGAGATCGACGATGCCGAGCGCGATCAACACCCCGGTCACGGCGGCCATGCCGAAGTCGCGATCGCTGCCCACCCGCTCTAGAAAGCTGAAGGTCATCGACTGCACCAGGCCCATCGCCGCGATGCCGGCGATGCCGAACCACACCGCTCGGGGCAGAGGCTGCGGGGGTGGCAGCGGCGAGGGTGTATCGGCCGTGCGGCCTGCCGCCTCAGCCTCCGGGAACGCCAGCGCGCACGCCACGGCGGCGAACGCCATCACCGAGGCGAACACCAGAAACAGCGCCGGTCCGCCGGCCTCGGCCACCAGAGCCGGCGTGGCGCCCAGGAAGGCGATGGCGAACACGCCCAGCGCGGTGCCGACGAGCGCGAACTGCCGATGCGGATTGGCGCTGCGGGCGATCGTGCCGTGGGTGACGCTGAGTGCCGCACCGGTGGCCACGCCGGCCACGGCGTGCAGCAGCGCCATCGTCGAGAAGGTATCGGTCGACGACAGGCCCCAGAAGGCGAGCGCCGAGGCGGTGAACCCGGCCGTGCTCACGGTGCGCGAGGGCAGGCGGCTGAAGCGCGGTGCCAGCGTGGCACTGGCCAGCACCGCGCCAGCGAGGAACAGCGTGGCCAGCAGACCCGCCTGTTGCGGGTCCAGCCCGTAGCGTGAGATCAGCGTGCCCACCCAGACGGGCAGTGCCACGAGATCGACCATGCCGGCGCAGTGCGCGGCCATCAAGGCCAGGCGGCCCGGCAGTGATTCGGTGCGTGTCATGTCGCGCCCCTCAGATCGGCTGAGCCAGGGCCATCAGCGACTCGCGCATCAGCCGGGCGTGTTCGTCCATGTCGCCATGGGCCATCTCGATCTCGCCGAGGCGCCCCGAGTTCTCGACCACCATGCGGCAGCGCTCCCAGCGACGCTCTTCGAAGGCCTGCAGGGCGGTGGGCACCTCGGCGCAGCGGGCGAGTTCGTCGGCCAGCACCAGGGCGTCCTCGATGCCGATGCAGGCTCCGCTGGCCAGGTGCGGCGTGGTGGCGTGCACCGTGTCGCCGATCAACACCACGCGGCCGCGGTGCCAGGGACGCGGCATCAGCAAACCCTCCAGCGGGCGGAAGATGATCTGCGAGTCGTCTCCGATCTGTGCGCGGATCTGCTGCAGCAAGGGCGCCGGAAACTCTGCCAGCAAGGCCCGCAACTGGGTGGCGAAGGTGGCGGGGTCGACGTGCTCGTTGTGGGGCCGGTGCTCGGTGACGAACAGGTACATGTGCGTCTTCGACACCGGGTTCACGCCGGGCTTGACGCGGCCCATCCACATCATGGCGGTGGTCACCTCGGGTGGCCGCGGCAGCACGGCGCGCCAGACCGCCTGGCCGCTGTAGCGGGGCGCCGGGGCGTGCGGGAAGAGCGCCTCGCGGGTCTTGGAGTACAGGCCGTCGGCGCCGATGACCAGGTCGTACTGCTCGCGCTGGCCGTCGTTGAACGTCACCTCCACACCCTCGGCGTGCTGCTCGATGTGGGTGAAGGTGCAGCCGAGCTTCACGCGGGTGCCGGATGCGCGGGTGGCCTCGGCCAGGATGCGGGCCAGCACCGGCCGCATGATGGCGCCGCCACCGGGCACATCTGCCCCGGCCAGGCGGGGCGTGGGCAACTCGGCCACCTGCTGCCCATGCGGCAGGTGCAGTTTGACGCCGTCGGCCGCATGGCCCTCGCGCAAGAAGGCGTCGAGGACGCCGAGCTGGCGAAATGCGCGCAGCGTGGCGCCGCCCAGGCTGATGCCGGCACCGTAGTTGCGCCAGCCCGGGTCGATCTCGACGAGATCGACGGCGGCACCGTGCCGGGTGCATTCGATCGCCGCGGCCATGCCGGAGAAGCCGCCGCCGATGATGAGGATGCGTCGTGCTGCGAGGGTCATGAAGTCGTCTCCTGGGCGAGGTGGACCTCGCCGTTGTCGTGAAGGGCCAGCGGCACAGGCGTCAAAGCCTCGCCGAGGCAGGGGCCGAGGGTGCATCGGCCGGTATCGATCTCGAATTGCGCGCCATGGGCGAAGCACACGATGCGTTCGCCGGTGGCGTCGAGGTAGGCGTGTCGGCGCCAAGCCATCGGTGTGCCGTGGTGCGGGCAGGCGTTGGCATAGGCGTGCAGCGTGGCGCCACGCCGCACCACGAACAACGTGTCGCGTCCGGTCGCGTGAGGATCGAATCCGCGCGAGTCGCCGTCGGGCACGTCATCGATATGGCACAGGCGCATGGCGATCTCAGGCGCTCAGGCCTTGGGCGGCGGGCCGGACGGTGCCCAGCGCTCGCGGTACTGGAACAAGAAGGCCTGCGAGGCATCGGCGCCCATGCCGACCTCGCGCGGCTGCCAGTGGGCGTCGTGCAGGTCCATGTCGGCGTCGTACTCGACATGGCAGCCCAGGGGCGAGTTGAAATACCAGAACCAGTTGCTGCCGAAGCGGTGGCGGCCCGGGCCCCAGAAGCTCTCGTATCCCTTCTCGACGAAGCGGGTGCCGGCCAGCAGCACCTCGGTGGGGCCGCCCAGATGGAAGGTGAAGTGCTCGACGCCTTTCATGAACGGCGGCGTCTGGATCATGAAGAGCGTGTGGTGGTCCTGGGTGCCCTCGGGACGCAGGAAGGGGCCCACACCGGTGAACCGGTCGGTGCAGACGAAGCCGATCCGCCGGTAGAACGCCTCGGCACGGTCCGCGTCGGGCACGAAATACACCACATGCGACAGCGATCTCGGCAGCGCAGCCATCTCGGCGGGCAGCCCCAGGCTGTTGGGGCCGCGTTGCGGGGCCGCGCCCGGTGCATTGACCGTCTCGGCCGGCAGCGTGATCGGGCGGCGCGTGGTCACCTGGAAGGCGAGCGCGAAGCCCATGTCGTCGACAGCGCGCAGCACGCCGTCGCGGCGGGTGACCTCGCGGTCGCGCCGCAACTCCGCCTCGATGGCATCCAGGCTCGCAGCATCGGCCACGCCGTACACCGTTTCGCGCAGTTGGCTGGCGGTGCCCATCGCCGGTGGCAGGGCGGGGTCGTCATGGGCGCGCAGCACGACGGCCGTCCCGTCGAGCGCCTCGAAGCGGCCGCCGCCGGCGTCTTTCAGGCCGTAGTCAATCAGGTACTGCCGACAGGCGGCGAGGTCGTCGACGCCGAAGACCAGGGCGTCGGGTCCGATGATGTTCATGGGGTTCCTCGTGTCAGTGGTGGGTGTTTCCGCGCAGGGTCTCGGCCACCCAGTCGGCGATGAAGTGACCGGCGTTGATGCTGTTGTCGAAGCTGGCGTGCTGGGCACCGCCCTCGCGGTCGGTGAAGATCTTCAGTTCGCGCTTGGGGCTGTTCACCAGCTGTTCGTAGGTGCGGTGGGCCCACTTCAGCGGGATCTGCGAATCGCGCTCGCCGTGCGTCACCAGGAAGGGCACACGGATCTTCTCGACCACGCCGTCCAGGTGAACGTCCTCGGCGATGCGCATGAAGTCGTCAACGTCCTTCGCGCCCCACACCCAGCACACGTGCGCCCAGTAGTGCGGAACGGGAAAGTCGCCCTCCTTCTCCAGGCGGCGCTTCTGCACGTCGCGCCAATCGTGGTTGGCACCCCAGGCCACGCCGCAGGCGAAGCGGGGCTCCATCGCGACCGCGCGCGGGCAGTAGTAGCCACCCAGTGACACGCCTTCGCAGCCGATGCGCGTGGCGTCCACCTCGGGGTGTTGCTCCAGCCAGTCGACCACGCGGCTGGCCCAATGCTCGGCATCGAAGCGGGCCGTCAGGCCTTCCAGGCGCAGCGCTTCGCCGGTGCCGGGCTGGTCCACCACCAGCGAAGACACGCCCCGCTGCGCCAACCAGGCCGGCAGGCCGACGAGGTACTTCATTTCCTTCTTCGAATCCAGCCCGTTGACCTGCACCAGCAGCGGTGCGCGCTGCCCAGGTTGCAGGCCGTCGGCCGGGCGGTACAGCGCCGAGAGATGACGGCCTTCGTAGGGAATCTCCACCCGCCGGACGGGATCACCCAGCAGCCCCTGCCCCTTCTGGAACAGCGCCAGCTCACGTCGGTACAAGGCCATGCGGCCGGGCGAGCCATGGGCCTGCAAACGCTCGGCGGTGATGAGGTAGGCGGCGGCGCGCTTGTATTTCTCGCCGGCGGACACGAGGCGACCACGGGTCGCGTCTTCTTCGGCCAGCTCGCACAGCTGGTCGGCCATGCGCACCCAGGTGTCGCGAAAGGCCTGGGTCCCCGCGGCGTCGTGTGCCTTCGCGGCCTCTTGCAGCGGCGCGCACATGGCTTCGATTTCGCCGATGCGAGCACCCATCTCGATGGCCAGATCGACCGAGAGGTTCCAGACGTAGTTGGTGGGAAAGTACTTGAACATGGGCAGGCGTGGTGCTCAGGGTTGAGGGGCGGGTTTCGAAGCGCGGGGGCCGATGCCCAGCGTTGCGAAGAAGACCGCCGTGGGTTCATCGGAGAAGTCGGGCACGAAGCGGAAGGCGTGGATGCGGCCATCGCGCACTCGAACGATGTCGCGGCCGACGATGCGGTCGACGCCGGTCTTCGTGTACAGCGCGCTGCGCACCTCCAGCTCGGCGGTGACGGTGTCGCCATCGGTGTGGCGGCGCACCGTGGTCAGCCGAGCCTTCGGGCCCACGACGGTCGCTTCGATGTAGTGCGCCAGGCAGCTGGCGTTGTCCATGTCGGGTCGGCAGCCGGCGAAGTCCGAACGCTCGACGGCCGGAGAGATCAGCGCGCGGACGGCCGGCATGTCGCCGGCGTGCACGGCCGCCACATACCGATCGAACACCGCGTCGGGCGTCAGCGTGGTGTCGGCGGCGTGTGCCGCCGGCAGGCAGGCCAGCAGGCAAAGTCGGGCGATCAGGTTCATGAGGAGTGCCTCGCTTGAAGGTGGCCTGCGAAGGCCGCCGAGTCCTCGGCGGTGCGGGCCGTTCGTTTCAGAAGGAAGTGCGCGAGAGCCGGCAGCAGCACCAGCGCGCCGAGCATGTTCCAGAGGAACATGAAGGCCAGCAGCAGCCCCATGTCCGCCTGGAACTTGATGGGGCTCAGCACCCAGGTGATCACGCCGGCTGCCAGGGTCACACCGGTCAAGAGCACCACCTTGCCGGTGAACATCAGCGCCCGGTAGTAGCTCTCGGACAGGCTCTTGCCCTCGCGCAACTGGGCCAGCACTACAGACAGGATGTACAGCGCGTAGTCCACGCCGATGCCCACGCCAAGCGCGATCACGGGCAGCGTGGCCACCTTCACCCCCATGCCAAGCGCCACCATCAGCGCCTCGGCCAGGAACGAGGTCAGCACCAGCGGCAGCACGGCGACCATCACGGCGCGCCACGAGCGGAAGGTGGCGAAGCACAGCAGCACCACCGCGCCGTAGACCAACACCAGCATCAGGCGCCAGGCGTCCTTGACGACGATGTTGGTGGCGGCCTCGATGCCGGCGGACCCGGCGGCGAGCAGGAAGTGCGTGTCGGCGGTGTCGTTGTCGCGTGCGAAGGCCTGCACGTGGTCGACCACGCGGCTGAGCGTGGCCGCCTTGTGGTCGCGCAGGTAGACATAGAGCGTGAGCAGGCTGCAGGCGTCGTTGTACAGGCCGCGGGGCGCGCCGGCCGTCACGGTGTTGAGCATGTCCTGGTTGGGCAGGAACTCATACCAGCGCGGGTTCCCCTCGTTCAGGCCGGTGAGCACGCGCCGATTCAGCAGCGCCAGCGTGTTGGTGGATTCCACGCCGTCGATCTGTCTCAGCTGCCATTCGAGCGCGTCGATCTTGTTCAGCGTCTCGTAGTTCGAGCACTGGCCCTCGGGTGTCTTCACCATCACCGCGACCACGTCGCTGGAAGCGCCGTAGGCCGCATTCATGAAGGCCACGTCCTGGTTGTAGCGGCTGTCGGCGCGAAGCTCCGGGGCGCCGGGGTCGAGGTCGCCGATCTGCAGGTGCAGGCTGGTCGAGAAGCCTGCCGCACCGAGCAGCGCGGCGATGGCGATCGCCACCGCGGCCCAGCGGCGCTGGGTGAAGCGATCGAGCCAGGCCCACAGGCGGTGCTTGCTCGCGCCGGCGGCGTCGGCCTGCTCGGCTCTGAGGCTGCGCTCGGCCGCCCGCTGGCTCACGCCGGTGTAGCTCAGCAGGATGGGCAGCAGGATCAGGTTGGTGAAGATCAACACACCCACACCGAGCGACGCGGCGATCGCCAGCTCACGGATCGCCTGGATGTCGATCACGAGCAGCACGGCGAAGCCCACCGCATCGGCCAGCAGGGCGGTGAGGCCGGCCAGGAACAGGCGCCGGAAGGTGAATCGCGCGGCCACCAGCTTGTGCATGCCGCGGCCCACGTCCTGCATGATGCCGTTCATCTTCTGTGCGCCGTGGCTCATGCCGATGGCGAACACGAGGAAGGGCACGAGGATGGAATAGGGATCGAGCGCGTAGCCCAGCGTCGGCAGCAGCCCCAACTGCCACACCACCGCCACCAGCGAGGCCAGCACGACCAAGGCCGTGGAACGCACGCAGCGGGTGTAGGCGAACACCATCGCCGTCGCGATGGCCACCGCGATCGCGAAGAAGACGAGCACGGCGCGCACCCCCTCGATCAGGTCACCGACGATCTTGGCGAAGCCGGTGATGTGCAGGGTGACGCCTTCAGCTTCGTACTGGGCGCGCAGGCTGTCGAGCCGTTGCGACAGCCGTGCGTAGTCCAGCGCGCCGCCGTCAGCGTCATGCGCCAGCAGCGGGACGAAGATGACGCTGGAGCGGGCATCTCGAGCCACCAGTTGGCCGATCTCGTTCGAGCGGGCTACGTTGGAGGCGAGTTGCTGCAGGCTGCCCGCCGATCCATCGTAGCCATCCGGGATGACTGGCCCACCCTCCAGCCCGTCTTCGGTGACGCCGACCCAGCGGGTCGATGGGGTCCACAGCGATTTCATCCGGGCGCGGTCGACTCCCGGCAGCAGGAACACCTCGTCCGACAGGCGGCGCAGCGTGTCGAGGTAGGCCGCGTCGTAGATCGTGCCGGTGGGCCGCGCCACCGCGATGCGCACGGCGTTGCCCAGGCCACTCAGATCGGCCTGATGGCGCAGGAAGTTCTGGATGAACGGGTGGCTGCCCGGAATGGTCTTTTCGAAGCTGGCGTGCAGCTGCAGCTTCGTGGCCTGCCAGCCCAGCAGCAGCGTGGCCAGCAGACACAGGGCGACCACCACGAGCCGGTGGTTGAACAACAGGCGTTCGACGGCCGAGCCCGAGTGGGTATCGAAGCCGGCCAGCGACCCGGCCGGTGCCGAACTCGTGGTGATCGTGGTGAGCGTGGTGTCGATCATCGTGCGATCACCCCTGCCATGCCCGCCACCAGCAGGCGGCCGTCCGGGCGCGAGGCCAGGGCCGCCGGCATCGGCAGCGGCTCGCCCGGTACCGGCGCCAGCGTGTCGCCCTGCAGGCGCAGCAACATGCCCGCCTGGTTGGCCAGCAGCCACCCGTCGCCGGGCATCGCCAGCATCCCGGTGACCGTGGCCGGCACGGGCGAGATCAACTGATACCACCCCGCGCCGCTGGCGTCGGCAGATCGCCAGACATTGCCGCGCAGCCCGGCCATCAGCAGCCGGCCATCGGGCAGCAACTCGCCGGCGAACCAACTGCCTTTGTAGGGCGAGGCCACGGCGTGGAAGCTGGCGCCGCCGTCGTCCGAGCGAACGATCTGACCTTGCTCGCCGGCGAGCACGAGCGTGTCGCCTTGGCGCCGGGCTACGTACCAATGCAGGCCCTTCGGGTTGGGCACGCGCGCCGACCACGACGACCAGGTGGCGCCGCCATCGGGCGAGTAGACGGCCAGGCCATACGCACCCACCGCGAGCAGGCGCTGGGCATCCCAGACCAGCACATCGAGGAAGGGTTTGTCCGGCCCGTCGGCCAGCAGGCGTTCGGCCTCCTTCTGCGCCTCGGGGGTGGTGGCCGCGGCCCGCGCCAGTTGTGCCACGCGGCGCCCATCCAGCCGCAACTGCCAGGTCTCACCCGCATCGGCGGTGGTGAGCACGGCGCCGCCATGGCCTACCGCCACGCCGCGCCGGGCATCGGCAAAGCGGACGGTGGTGAGCGTCACGCTCACGGGGCAGGGCGCTTGGCGCCAGTGCGTGCCGCCATCGTCGCTGATCACCACGATGCCGCGTTCACCCACGGCGACCCAGCGATCCCCGGCTTTCGCGATCGACAACAGCACGCTGCGTTCAGGCGCCCGCACCTGCAGGGCCGGGCGCTGCAGCGCTTCGCCGACCGGGGCGGCAGCGGCCGGCAGAGTGAGCACGACCAGGGTGGATGCGAGGGCGGCGAGCCGCCTGGAACAGGCCTTCATGCGACGCACCCCACTCAACGCACGCCTTCACCGGCGAGCGCGTCGCCGGTGAAGAAGCCATCGGGCCGACGCGGCACGGTCTTGTAGTGCACCGTTTTCTCGTTGACCACGCCGCTGGCGTACCAGGCGCCGGAGATCAGGTCGTTGAAGCCCCATTGCTGCTGCGGCGTGGTGGCGGGCAGATCGGGCATCACCACCGGGTGCGCCCACAGCGTCTTCCACAGCTGGCCGTTGGCGTCCCACCGATCGCCGAGCACGGCGACCCAGGTGTCCTCGTCGATGTAGTAGCGGCTCCTGGGCGCCTGGTGCCGCTGGCCGGGCTTGAGGGTGGCCTCGATCACCCACACCCGGTGCAGTTCCCAGCGCACGTGATCGGGGTTCAGGTGGTTGGCCAGCAGCACGTCGCTGTCCTTGGTGGGCACGTGCAGGCGGTTGCTGTTGTAGGGGATCAGCATCTCCTGCTTGCCGACGATCTTCCACTCGAAGCGATCGGTGCGGCCGGAGAGCACGTCCACCTCGTCGAAGCTGGCCACGCCGCTGGTGGCGGGCGTCGGCGTGTCGCAGCAGGCGTTGGGCAGCTTGCGCACGCGGCGTTGGCCGGTCAGGTACACCCACACCTGGGTCTTGTCCTGATCGAGGTTCTGGCGGCCGGTGATGGCCTCGCCGGCACGCACCGGCGGCCCGCTGTTGACGAGACGGATCAACCAGTAGTCGCCATTGAACTTGTCGGCCTGGCCTTCGGCGTAGTAGGGCATCTGGAAGTCGCCCAGGCCTTCGACCGACAGCACGCGCTGACCGTTCGCCGTGCCCAGGTAGCCGCGGAAGTCGCTCTGCCAGGCGTCGCCGCGCCAGTGCAACTCGTTGTTGGCGACGATCTCGCGGGCCGACTTCGGCACCGGGAACGGAATGCCGCCGAAGGCACCGCGGACGGTCTCGCCTTCCAGCCGGGCGCTGGTGGCGTTCTTGAAGGTCGCGTCGTACACCCAGGCCGGCGCGGCCGCGGTGCGGTGCGTCTTGTAGACGTCGACCCGGAACGTCTTCGGGTATTTCTTCAGCAGCGCCTGGGTGCCTTCGCTCAGCTTGGCCGCGTGGGTGGCCAGGTTGTCGGCGGTGATGGAGTAGAGCGGCTTGTCGCCAGCGAACGGGTCGCCGCGGCGGCCGCCGTTCTTGAAGCCCGCGACGGGCGTGGTGTAGCCACCGGTCCACGCGGGGATGCTGCCGTCGGCATTGCCGGCGCGCTCGGCGCCAAAGGGGGTGAGGGTGGTCTTCAGCTTCGCGGCTTCGTCGGCGGTGACGGCCGCTTGCGCGGCCGCGGCGGCCAGCGCCGAGGCGCACAGCAGCGCGCGGGTGAGGTGTCGCATGGGGGTGTCTCCGGAAGGCTTTTGTCAGAAGGTGGTGCGCAGCGAGATGGACACGAAGTCGCGGTCCTTCAGCGCCTGCTTGAACTGCGCGTTGCTCGCGTTGTCGAGCGTCGACCCCTCGGCGCCCAGGTAGTGCACGTAGGCCACGTTGGCGTACCAGTTGCCGAGGTAGACGGCGCCCAGGCCGAGGTTGAGATCGCCGCCGTGGTCGGGCCCGAAGGCCGGGCCCAGCGCCGATGAGCGACCCCAGGTGTAGCCCACGCCCACGCTCGGATTGAGGTCCAGGCCGGGCAGCACCTGGCGGTAGGCGGGCGCATAGACCATGCGCATGGCCGTGGCCGACTTGTCCGCATTCGGGTTCAGCATCGATTCGTTCTTCGTCACCGAAACGCGCTGGTTCCAGGCGATCTCGCCCAGGAAGCTGGCCTCGCTGGCGATGACACTCGGGCCCAGGCTGGCCAACCAAGAGAACTGGGCATGCGCCGTCTTGCCCACCGCGTAGCCCGGGTTGCCGCGGTTGTCGAAATCGACCCCCACACCGATGGCCGGGATCACTGCCTGGCCGGCGCTGGCCAGTGGCGTGTTGGTGCGGTAAGAAACCTCGCCGGCCAGGCTCCATTCGTCGATCGTTTTCGCGACGCTGAAGCCATAGGCCTGGATGCCCTCGTGGTAGGCCCACCGGTAGCTCGCGGCGGTGAGCGCGGGGGGGGCGCCGTCCAGCGTCGTCCAGATGTTGCTGGGGCTGTTGGCGTGGAAGCGGATGGCGTAGAAGCCGATGTCGGTGTCGATGGCATCGACACGCCACCGCAGCTGCACTCCGCCCTGGCCGCTGTCGCGGGCATCGAGGTCACCTGCGTTGACGAACACACCGGTCGGGCCGGCGTTGATGCGCTCGGCGCCCGGGCCGAGCGAATCGCTGGTGGACAGGTACGCACCGACCGGGATCAGACGTGTCTTCTCCCACTCGTAGCCGATGTAGGCACCGAGGGTGAGCGCATCAGTCAGCTGCACCTGCCCTGAGAGCTTGCCGGTCGGCCGCGCGATCTCCTTGAACTGAGCGTTCGGCACGGCCAGCAGCTTCGGCAGATCGAGCGGCGCCATGCCGCCGGCGATGCCGTTGGCACCGAAGAACAGGCTTTCGCCCCACAGCAGTGTGTGGCGGCCCAGGCGCACGCTGGCCGCATGCTCGCCGAGTTGGAACTTGCCGAAGACGAAGGCATCCAGCACTTCGGCCTCGCGGCCCATGATGCGGCGCGTTTCGTCGGGGAAATCGTTCGCAGGATCGTGGTTGGCGGTGGAGGTGCGGTTCTGGTTGCGCCGGTTGTAGACAGCGTCGTACCAGGCCGCTGCGCTGATGCGGGCACCGAACGATCCGTAGCTCGCATCCAGCTCGCTCAGCACATCAACGCGGTTCGACACCAGCCCGCGATCGAAGTTGTTGTCGCCGTCGTCCTGGTTCAGGTTGTTGGGCCCTTCGATGCCGCCCGGGCCGAAACGGGTTTCCGACAGGCCCGCCGATCGGCGATCGAGGCGTGACGCTGCGCTGTACTTGAGGGTGTTGTCCCAGCGCAGTTTGAAGTCCGGGGTGCCGGTGTCGATCTCGAAGGCGTGTGCCTGCGAGACGATGCCCACGGCCAGCGCGATGGCGCTGAGCCGCAGCAGGTGTCGGGGTGTTGTTGTCATGGTCTCCTCGTGGTGGTGTGGGCCGTCAACTCAGGCCCGCTGTTCGACGATCGGGGCCAGCTCGCGCGCCAGCGCGGCCAGGTCGGTCGATGGTTCCGGGTGCAGGTCCCAACGCGCAGCCTGGGTGCAGACGGCGTGCACCCGCGCAGCACGCGCGGCGCGCCGTTGCATGAACTGCTCGAACAACGCGTCGGGGGCCAGGCCAAGGCAAAGCAGTTGTTGCAGTACCGTGGCGTCTTCCACCGCTTGCGCGGCGGCCTGGCCGAAATGGGGGGGCAGCAGGTGCGCGCTGCTTCCAATGCGCAGCACCGTGCCTTGGTACCAGTCGCCGGCCAGCAGGCCGCTGTGCACCGGTCGTGCGACGACAGGGGCCTCGTTTCGGATGTGGGCGGCTGCGGCGGCCAGCCACGGCCCTTGCGCGCTCAGGTGGGCCCGCAGCGCCTCCGGCGTCCGCTCAGCTTGGGCTTCGCGCAGCACGGCGATGCCCGCTTCGGCGGGGCCTGTGGGCACGACCAGCGCCTTGTGCCGGCCCGGGCCGACGATCCACGTCGAGCGATCGAGCCCCTGGGGGCGGGGCAGCAGCACGTGGTCCCAGCGTTGCGTCAATGGGGCGGCCGGCGTGGCCAGAGGCAGCGCGATGCCGTCGACGCCGCGTGCGCCGGCCAGCAAGGCGAAATCGCATTGCCAAGTGCTGCCTTCTTGCGTGACGAGCCGGCAGTGGCGGGCTGCCGCATCGACGGCGGTGATCGTCGACCGCCAATGCACGCGGGCGCCCTGGGCGACGGCGGCATCGTGCAGCACACGCAACAGCGTCGCGTAGCCCATCCCGACGGCAGCAGGCCAGCGCGTGCCAGCCAACTGCGGGGTGGGCATCTCGAAGCGGGGGCGTCCTTCAGCGTCCACGACGGCGGTGCCGTAGTAGGGGAAGCCCTGTCGAACACACGGCTCGCCCAGCCCCAGCAGCACCAGATCGCGAAACAGCGCGGGCACCACGTCCAGATGCACCGGCGGTGCTGCCAGCGCCGCCTGGCAGTCGAACACGTCGGCCTGCGCGCCCGCTGAGGTCACGGCGACGGCTGCAGCGAGGCCGGCCAGGCCCGCCCCGACGATGGCGATATTCAGTGCCACGCCCAGCCCCTGAGGCAGCGTGCCGCATGGATCGAAGGCGCGAGTTCGCCCATCGCCTGGCCGAAGGCCATTCGTTGTCTCCTGTGTAGGTATGGAATCGGGTTAGCGAGAGGTTAGGGACGCCAGAGCCACATGAAAATCGACTTCGATCGACACGACGATTCGATGCCATCTAACGATCGAGGGTTAACCCCGCCTATCGGCTGCTCATGCGCTTCAACCGACTCGACCTCAACCTGCTGATCGCGCTGGACGCGCTGCTCACAGAACGCAGCATCACGCGCGCCGCCGAACGCCTGAACCTCACGCCCTCGGCCGTCAGCAGCGCGCTGTCTCGGCTGCGTGACTATTTCGAAGACGAGTTGCTGGTGCAGGTGGGCCGGAAGATGGAGCCCACGCCACGTGCCGAGGGGCTGCACGATGCCGTGCGGGATGTGCTGGTGCGCATCGACAGCGCGATCGCCATTCAGCCCGAGTTCGATCCGGCGGCCACCGACCGCACCTTTCGGATCTTCATGTCGGACTACACCCAGATGGTGTTGATGCCGCATGTGCTCGCGCTGGCCGCGGCCCAGCGCTGCACCGCCCGTTTCGAGTTGCTGCCGCAGGTGACGAACCCGCAACGCAACCTGGAACGGGGCGAGGCCGACCTGCTCATCATCCCGCGGGGGTTTCTCTCACCCGATCACCCGGACGAGGTGCTCTACGACGAGGGCTTCGACTGCGTCCTGTGGCGTCACAGCGCGCTGGCCCGCGGCGACTTCGGCTTCGACCAGTACGCGGGCGCCGCGCACGTGGTGATGCAGCCGCAGGGGGGCAGCGGCGAGTCTTTCGAGGCCTGGTTCGTCAAGCGCTACGGCATCAGCCGGCGTGTCGCGGTGACCACTTACGGCTTCGCCTCGCTGCCGGCCTTGGTGCAAGGCACTGAATACGTCGCCACGGTGCACTCTCGGCTCGCGCGTCTGTTCGCCAGGGCCTGGCCGTTGGCCTTGCGCCCGCCGCCCTTCCCGCTGGAGCACATGCAGCAGGCGATGCAGTGGCACAAGTACCGCACCCACGACCCCGGCCTGTCATGGCTGCGCGAGTTGCTGCGCCGGGCGGTGGTGAGAATGGATGCCGAGTCGCTGCCAGGGGTGGCGGGCTCGGCCCCTGGCTGAAGCGCGTCCCACGGGGGAGGGGGAGCCGCCAGCGTGCGCGCTCTGTGATGGATCTGATGATGGTGCTGACATGTTTCGATGGATCGTGACCTTTCTGTGGATGCTGCTGCTTTCCGGCTGCGGTGTGCCTCGTTCGACGGATCAATTCTTCAGCACGCCCGAAGCGCAATTCGCGCAGTCGGCGGTGCGCCAATTGGCCTCGGGAGATGTCGCGGCCGTGGAGGCATTGCTCGACGATCGCATCCGTCAGTCGCAGGTGGGTGACGAGATTCGGCGAGTGGCGGCCATGCTCCCGACCACCGAACCCACGCACGTCGAGCCGGTCGACTGGCGCTTCTTCCAGCAAGCCTCGCTGTCCGAGGGTGGGTCGTCCACACGGACGACGCGCGTCGCCATCGAGTACACCTTTGCCTCGGGCCCACCCACCGCGCCGGCCGCCCGGTGGGTGGTGGCGACGGTCACGCTGTCTGGAGAAGCTGGGGCATTCCGGATCCTGGGCCTGCATGTCGAGCCCCTGCCTGCGCCGCTGTCGGAGCTCAATGCCCTGAGCCTGAAGGACAAGGGTGCCATCCACTATGTCTTCGCGGTCCTCGCCATCGCGTCGGCGGCCCTGTGCTTGTTCGCGTTCATCCGGTGCCTGCGAACCCGGGGCCTGAAGCGGAAGTGGCTCTGGTGTCTGCTGACGCTGGTGGGCGTGTGCTCGATCTCGCTGAGCTGGGAGCAGGGCAGCGTCTCGTTCCAGCTGCTTTACGTGGGATTCCTGGGGGCGGGGCTGTCGCGGGTGGGTTGGCTGGGGCCGTGGACGATGTCGATCATGGTCCCGATCGGGGCGATCGTCTTCCTCTTGAGTGAGCGCCAGTCGACCCTGCCTGTGGAAAAGCAGGGCTAGCGTTCGGCGCGCGACCGCCCAACTCGGGGCCTTCGGTTGCAATAACTTGGCCCGCTGTGCTGCGCCACCGTGCGACTGACCTCAGGGTTCGAGCAGGGCACGCATGCGCCGGACGGCACAGTCGGGCGTCGTCAGGACCGGCAACCCGGTGGCACGCTGCACCGCTTCGGCCGCGCGCGCCAGGCTGAACTGTGCCAGGGCGATGACATCGCACGACGCGAGGTCGCGGGCCGCCTGCGCGGCCAGGCGGTCGTGCGCGAGCGCGTCATCCGCATCGAGCGCGGCCAGTGCACCGGGCGCCCACTTCGGCCGCACGGTGATGCCGGCGGGAAACTCGCGCGGCATCGATTCCAGCGTCGGCGCGAAGCTCGCCAACAGGCCGACGACACCGCCGATCGCCGCGGCCTCGTCGATCATGGCCTCGTTGGGCTTCAGGACCGGCAGCGGGTGCAGCCGTGTGCGGCAGGCCTCGATGCAGGGGCCGAACGCGGAGCAGGTGAAGAGGATGCCGTCGGCTCCGGCATCCGCGGCGTAGCGCGCCAGGGTGAGGAAACGTTCGGTCATCCGGTCGGTCAACACCCCGTCGCGGGCCAGATCGGCGGACAGGCTGTCGTCCAGCAGGTTCATCAGGCGTGCCTGGGGCCACAGCCTGGCGAAGGCTGCCTCGATCGGCGGGGGCGAATGCCGCAAGGCGTGAATGAGGGCGATCTTCATGCGAGTGCGCCGTGGCTTCCGGAGGGCTCGGCGACGGGGCATTGTCCATCCCGTTCGTCCGATCGGGCGAGTCCACGACACGCGGCGCAGATGTCGGGCCTCAGAGGCGGGAGGTGCGCGGTGTCAGCCGGCTTGCATTCAGGCAGCCGCCAGCCGAGCGTGGATGTCTTGATAGGCCCGTTGAATGAGGCTGTCGACGGCGTGGTCGTCCACAGGGTGTCCAGGGCGTAGCTTCACGTGGCGCATGAACTTGCCGGTGCCTTCAAGCAGGCCGGACGGGTCAGCGAGATCGGCGCCATGGAAGAAGCCCAGGTTCACATGCGCGGAGAACGCGTTGACGTACGCGAACGCTGCCTGCCCGACGCAGGCGGTGGGGTGCCCATCGTGCAGCACCTCGCGCACGTCGGGGCCGCAGTGGCGCAGCACGGTGAACCAGCGCGACGCCATCGCCGCCAGCTCGGGGCGTTGTCGCTGCAGCCAGGCGTCGATCTCCGGGTGCGGGCCGGGGTGCGGTGTCGAGCAGGAAGAGTCGGTTCATGGGCGGCGGGTCGCAAGGTGGCTGGAGGCGGGCGGGGGGGCCGTTCTCACGCGATTCTTCAGTCTGGCGCCAGCGTCTGTCGAGCCCCAAGCCACCTGGGGCCGCCTGGGGTCACCTGGGGCCACCCGGGTGGCCCACGGAGCACCGCTTGCCTGGTCGACAGCGACACGAAACGCCCGCACCGGGACGCTGGGCCACTTTTGCGAGACGCCAAGTCACCCGTGGCTGAGGACGGATTTCTACAGTGATGGACATGCCGCAACACACCGCGGTGCCCACCCTGAAAGGTCTCATCATGTCCCGCCTGTCGATCCCCGCCGTCTCCGATGCTCCCGCTGCGTCCAAGCCCCTGCTGGAGGCTGTGCACCAGAAGCTCGGTGTCGTTCCGAACCTGATGAAGCTGTTGGGCCAATCGCCCGCGGCCTTGGAGGGCTACCTTTCGCTGAGCGGTGCGCTCGACAAGGGCACGCTCGATGTCAAGCTGCGCGAATCGCTGGCCCTGGCCGTGGCCGAGTTCAACGGCTGTGATTACTGCCTGGCCGCGCACAGCTACATCGGCAAGAACCTGGTCAAGCTCACCGACGACGAGATCGCGCAGGCCCGCGATGCGCGCGCCCTGGATGTGCGCCGCGCTGCTGCCTTGCGTTTCGCCCAGCGCGTGGCCAGTGAGCGCGGCCGTGTGCAAGACAGCGACATCGCCGCCCTTCGCAGTGCCGGCTTCAACGACGCCGAGACGATCGAGATCGTGCTGCACGTGGCCCTGAACGTGCTGACGAACTACGTCAACAACGTGGCGCGCACCGATGTCGACTTTCCCCGCGTCAGCTCGCACACGCCGGCTTGAACGACCCTGTTGCCTGACAACTCTTGACACCTCTCACCAGCACACTGCCATGAACACCCGCACCCTGCGCACCGGCCTCTTCGCGCTGACGACCACCTTCGCACTTCTGGCCGCCGTCGTCCCGCTGGCCAGCCACGCCTACGACGAAAACTCTTCGGCCGCCGTCAACGTGGACACCAAAGGCATCGGCCTGAAGGGCTACGACCCGGTGGCCTACTTCACCCTCGGCGCCCCGACAGCGGGCCAGTCCGAGTTCAGCGCCCAGCATGGCGGCGTGACCTACCTGTTCGCCAGTGCCGCCCACCGTGATGCGTTCAAGGCCGCGCCGGCGAAGTACGAGCCGCAGTACGGTGGCTTCTGCGCCATGGGTGTGGCGTTGGACAAGAAGCTCGACGGCGACCCGACCGCATGGACGATCTTCGACGGCAAGCTCTATCTGAACGTGAACAAGGACGTCCAGAAGAAGTACCTCGAGGACGTGGCCGGCAACAACCGAAAGGCAGATGCGAACTGGCCGCAGATTCGCCACAAGACGCCCAAGTCCCTGGGCTGACGAGGCCCCACGGGGCGCGCGGTGCTCGCTGCCTGAAGCGGCGCCGCGTGCCTGCCACTGCCGGATTGGCGAGGCGCCGTTGCCGCGCCGGAAACGGACTCTTTCTCGTGGTGACGATTCACGGCCTGCCGCGCGACGGCGAAGATGGCGCCATGGATGACCGACTCGCCCCACTGCTGCAACGTTTCGAGCTCAAGTCGCGCGTCTTCTACGCCGGCAACCTGTGCAGCCTCGTCAATTTCGATGCGGTCGAAGGCGTCGGCCATCTTCACCTTTTGCGCGGCGGCCACCTGCAACTCACGGCCCCCGACGGCCGCGTGCACGACTTTGACGAACCCAGCCTGATCTTCTTTCCGCGCGCCACCAGCCATCGGCTGCACGCCAACCAAGGCGATGGGGCCGATCTCGTGTGCGCCTCGGTTGAACTCGGTACTTCGTTGGGCAACCCGCTCGTCCAGGGGCTGCCTTCGCCGTTGGTGTTGCCGCTGCGCGAGGTGCCGTCTCTCGGCGGTGTGTTGCAGGCGCTCTTCCTGGAGGCCTTTGCCGAGGGCAGTGGCCGGGAGGCCGCGCTGAGCCGGTTGAGCGAGGTGGTGTTGATCTACCTGCTGCGGCACGCCATCGACGGTGGCTTGTTGCGCTCTGGCGCCGTGGCTGGGCTGGCGGACGCCCGCCTGGCAAAGGCCATGAACGCGATGCATGCCGCGCCGGCCCGCGCCTGGACCCTGCATGACCTGGCCAGTCTGGCGGGCATGTCGCGCGCCCGGTTCGCCGCGCGCTTCACTGACGTGGTGGGCCAGCCGGCGATCGACTACCTCGCCGGCCTGCGCCTGGGCATGGCGCAGACGCTGCTGGTGCAGGGCCGCCAAGTCAAGACGATTGCCGACGAGGTGGGCTACAGCAGCCCGAATGCCTTGACACGCGCCTTCACCCAGCGGCTGGGGCAGACGCCGACCGCCTGGCTGGCGCAGCAGGCCGAGCGCTGATCACCGGGGCCCCACAGGCCCGGTCGGGACCAACCGGCCGGCGGTCGTGTGCCGTTGAGGCCATCGCTGACGAGTGATGAGCACTAAGTGTCGAGGGGCGAGAATCTCTGCAACGCCCACCTCGCCGGGGCCGCCTTTCGGAAGAGGAAACAACATGGACCGTCTTCAAGCCATGACCACCTTTGTGGCCGTGGTCGACTGCGGTGGCTTCGCCAGCGCGGCCCGCAAGCTCAACCTGTCGCCGCCGGTGGTCACGCGTGCCGTGGCCGAGCTGGAAGAGCGGCTCGGCCTGCGGCTGCTGACGCGCACCACACGGGTGGTTCGAGTCACCGATGCGGGCGCGCGTTTCGCCGAAGATTGCCGCCGGATCATCGCGGCCATCGACGAGGCGGAAACGGCCGCCGCGGGGGTCCACACCGAACCCCGGGGCACCCTGACGCTGACTGCGCCGGTGCTGTTCGGGCAGCTCTACGTCACGCCGATCCTCGTGCGGTATCTGCAGCGATTTCCGGAGGTGGATGCCCAGTGCCTTTTCCTCGACCGCGTGGTCAATGTCGTCGAAGAAGGTGTTGACGTGGCGGTGCGCATTGGCGAGCTGCCGGATTCTTCGCTGCAGGCGATACGCGTGGGCCGCGTGCGGCGGGTGCTGGTGGCGGCGCCGTCGTATCTGGAGGCGCACGGACGCCCGCAGCGACCGGAGGAACTGGCCGCCCACACCATCATCTCGGCGGCCGGTGTCACGCCGGTGGCCGAATGGCGCTTCAACGACGCGGGCAAGCCCCTGGTGCAACGCATGCAGCCCCGCATGCGCACCGTGACCAACGATTCGGCCATCACCGCCGCGGTGGCCGGGCTGGGCATCACCCGTTTGATGAGCTACCAGGCGGCCGCGCATCTGCAAAGCGGTGCGCTGCAGGTGCTGCTGGAAGACTTCGAATCCGCGCCCTTGCCGATCCACGTGGTTCACCACGAGGGGCGGCACGCCACGCAGAAGGTGCGCGCGTTCATCGACATGGCGGTGCAGGGGCTGCGCGCAGATCCGGCGTTGCAGTGAGCGCGCCGGGCCGGGCGCCCCGCACGTCCTACAGGTCCAGCGCGATGGTTTCGCTTCCGGCCGCTGGCCGGGCGCAGCACAGCAGCACCTCGCCGTCGCCCACGGGCCACGCTATCGGCTCGGCATAGGTCACGCGTCCAGCGGCCAGCCGGGTGGTGCACGAACCGCAATGTCCTGCCCGGCAGGAGAAGGGCGGATTCAGACCGCTGCTTTCGGCCAGCTCCAGCAAGGTGCCATCTTCAGGTGCCCAAGGCACCACCGCGCCGGTGCGCATGAAGCTGATGGTGGCCCGATCTGCGGGATCTGCCCGATCCGCCCGACCGGCCGGGGGCGCCGGCGGCGCCGGCGGCGGCGGTGCCGCAGGCGCGATGGGCGCCCCATCGAGCCGCCGCTTCAGAGACGAGGGGCCGAACGATTCAGCCCGAATGCGCTCATCGCGCACACCCAGATCGCGCAGGCCGTCGTAGATCGCTTGCATGAAGCCCGCCGGGCCGCACAGGAAGAACTCGTGATCGTCGAAGGGCAGCCACTGCTTGAGCTGCTCCACCGTCAGCGGGCCCGGGTGCGCGTGGGCGGGCGCGCCGGCGAGATCGCCCAGCACCAGGTGCAGGCGCATCGCGCCGCCGGCGCGCTCGGCGAGCGCCTGCAGCTCGGCGCCGAAGGCACGGTGTGCTTCACTGTGGGCCACCTGGATCAGGTGCATCGGCCGGGTGCGGCGTGCGCGAAACCCTTCGGTGACCAGGTGGCGCGCGAACGCCACCATCGGCGTGATGCCGACGCCAGCGCCTATCAGCACGGCGGGCCGCCTCAGCGAGGCATCGATGGTGAATGCGCCGCGCGGGCCCAGCGCGTGGATGGTGTCGCCCTCGCGCACCTGGTCGTGCAGATGGCGGGAGGCGGCGCCTTCACGCTTGACGCTCAGCCGCAGGCCGGCATCGCTGGGCGCCTGTGAGAGGGTGTACGTGCGCCGAAGCTCGGTGCCGGCCGGGGTGACGAGGCGAATCGGCAAATGCTGGCCCGCGAGAAAGGGCGGTACGGCACCGCCATCGGCCGGGGCGAGGTGGAATGAGCGAATGAGTGCGCTCTCGTCAACGATGCGGGTCACGCGGTAAGGGCGCCAGGTCGCCGACAGGCGCTGCGCGGCGAGCCGGGCCTCAGACTCGGCCCAGGTGCCGGTGATCGCGCTGTGGGGCGACTCGTCGCGATAGGCCCAGCGCAAGGGCAGCGCACCGCGAAGCCACCACCCGGTTTCCAGCCTGAACCGCCACGCCCGCTCCGCGCCGTCGAAGGTTTTCAGCGCATCGCCATCCCAGACCACCTCCGCGGTGCCGGTCAAGGTCAGCAGGCTCCCGTGCTCGAAGTCGATGAACAAGAGGCCGGCGCGCGGGTTGAGTTGCAGGTTGCCCAGCGTCATGAAGAAGGAGTTGCCGGCGAAATCCGGCACCAGCAGGCTGCCGTCGTCTTCCATCTTGACGAAGCCCGGACGGCCGCCGCGGTGTGAGACGTCCGCGCCGCCGCCCGGCGCCTGGGTGGCGATGAACAGCGTGTCGGCTTGGTCGATGAGCCGACGCGCGTCGCCATCCAGGCGGCTCACGGCCTCGATGCTTCGGGGGCGCAGATCGGCCGCATCGCGCACCCACTGCATCTCGCGGCCCTGGATGTACTGTGGACAGTTGCCCACCGATTGCTCGACCGCCAGGCTGAAGCCCTGGGCATCGCTGGCCACGACGCGGCCGTTGACGCGGTTGCGTCGGCGGGTGTGCAACTCGATGCCGAGAAAGCCCAACGAGGCCCCCTCCACCAGGCCGTCGGCCAGCGGGTCGCCCGGTATCGCGCGGGCGCGAAAGTCCAGCCGCTGGGCCGTTGGCGCCTGCACGAACCCCGGCGGGCCGACCAGCACCGACGCCCAAGTCCGCCCGGCCGGGTCGACCGAGCCCACCAGCATGAAGGGCAACTGCTCGAAGAAGCGCTGATGCTGCTCGGGCATCGCCGTGCGAATGACGCGCTGACCGACCGCCAACACCCGCTCGCGAATGCCCAGCCTGTCGTGCACGGCGCGCTCACCGGCATGGAAGGGATCGTCCTGGCGCGAGAGTGGGGTGTTCATGGGCTCAGGCCGCGAGGCCGACAGGCGTTTTCTGGAAAGAGACGAAGCCCGGCAGCGCCTCGACCCGCGCCAGCCAGGCCCGCACCTGCGGATAGGCCGAGAGATCGACGTTGCCCTCGGGGGCGGCCGAGATGTAGCTGTAGGCTGCGATGTCGGCCAGCGTCGCGTTGGCGCCCACCAGGAAGGCGCGCGTGGACAACTGCCCCTCCATCACCTTGAGCAGGGCATGCGCCCGGCCGATGACATCGTCGGGGTTGTACTTGGCGCCGAAGACCGTGATGAGGCGAGCGGCCGCGGGGCCGAAGGCGATCTGGCCTGCTGCCACCGACAGCCAGGCCTGTACGTCGGCCTGACCCCGAGGATCTTCGGGCAGCCAGCGGCGTGCCTTGTCGTATCGGGTGGCCAGGTAGACCAGGATGGCATTCGAATCGAACACGATCGTGCCGTGGTCATCGAGCACCGGCACCTGGCCGAACGGGTGCAGCTTGAGGAACTCTGGCGTCTTGTGCGCGCCCTTCATCAGGTCGACATCGACCAGCTCGTGCGCCAGGCCCATCAAGGACAGCGCGAGCTGCGCGCGGTGTGAGTGGCCCGACAAGGGATGACGATAGAGCTTGATGGACATGAGCTTTCCAGGCTGAGGTTGACGAGTGGGGGGGCGTTCGCGGGCGTGACATGGCCACCCCCTTGCACGAACGGAACTGGGACGAAAGGCCTGCCCCGGGATGGGGTGAGGCGATGCGGGGATGACGGCGGCGCGCCGCCGGAATCAGGACGAAGGCGGCCGGCTGGTGGCCGCGGGGCGCAGCACGGCGAGCTCTGCTTCCAGTGAAGCGATGCGTTGGTCGCGCGCATCGAGGGCGGCTTGAACGTCCTCGGCGTCGAAGCGGACCGGGATGTGCTGGGGGCAGTTCCAGTCGAAGCCTTCGACGGTGATGACCATGGCACGCTGGGGCCGCGCGCGGTAGGTGGGATCGACCAGCGTGTCGGCCAGGTCATCCGAAGGGCTCAGGTCCCGAACGTGCAGCCGGCCCAGCAGCTTCAAGCGCACGCGTTGGGCGTAGTCCATCAGGATCATCGCGACGCGATCGTTGCGCGACAGGTTGCCCACACTGATGAACTGCCGGTTGCCGGCATAGTCGGCAAAGGCGAGGGTCTTGTCGTCCAGCGCCTTCAGGAACCCTCGGGGCCCGCCACGGTGCTGCACATAGGGCCAACCCGTCTCTGACACGGTGGCCAGGTAAAAGCTGCGTTGCGCCGAGATGAACTCGATCTCGGACGGGCCCAGGCGATCGTTGAAGGCCATGTCATCGCCTTCGAAACTGCGCGCGTAGCCGGCGCGGCTGCCGTCGCGCTGCTGCGCAGACTTGACCGACGGGGTGAAGGCAATGTGGGCGAACGCGTGCGACATGGCGGGCTCCGGATCGGGCGCCGCGTCAACCGCGCGGCGAGGCCCTCACTGTCGCGCAGCCCGCCGCGCTGGAGAATCCGCACCACGGCCAAGGCAGTGTTTCCTGGGCTGGAACAATGCCTGGCCGGGCCCTGCGATGACGGCGTCAGTCCGCCTTCGCCGGTTGACCGAACACCACCTTGGTCAGCGGCAATTCCTGGGCGAGGAAACCGGTGTTCTTGACGTAGGTGACGTACTGCACCTTGCCGCCCTTTTCGGCGTATTCGGTGTGCACTCGGGCGGCGTAGCTCGGGTCGGTGCCTTGCTCGGCCACGAACATTTCCGCCTGGGCCGACCACGGGCCTTCTGGACGATAGGCCACGCGGTAGTACACGGTGTTGTTCAGGAACGTCTGGTAGACGGTCATGTACATGCCGAGGTAGTCGTTCCAGAAGACGGTGTCGCCCGCGGCGCCGCCGTCGTACACCGGCTTGGCCGCCTTCGGATCAGAGGACCAGCCGCTGCCATCGAAGTACTGCCACTTCGAAATGTCCAGCGCATCCGCCAGCGGCACGCGCGCCACCCGCACCTGCGTGGCCAGGCCTTTGCCCTTGCCGCCGTAGTTGTAGAGCATGTCGCCTTCGAGCACATAGCCGCCGGTGTAGGCCTGATCGAAGCGATTCCACATGTAGGTGGGTTCTTGCGCATTCGGATCGGGGTTTTGCACCGGGCGGGTCACGGCGAAGGTCTTGTCGTCCATCACCGCGATGCCGCCGCCGACGCCCTGGAAGCCGATCTGGCTGCCACGGTAGACGGTGCCGAAGAAGATGAGTGCGCGGTGGCGCGCCGGGTCCGGCACGATGTGCCCGGGCCAGATGGCCAGCTCATTGGGCTGGTGGCTGTTGGTGAAGTCGATCTCGCCCTGGGTGAAGGGCACGAAACGCACCGGCACGCCTTCCACGTCTTCCAGATCCCGCGTCAGGTTGATGCCATTCGAGGCCTTGAGCTTCTTGCTCCAGGCCAGCGTGTTGTCGATGAACTGGTCGCCCAGCACACCACCGTCGTCCATGCAGGTGTCGTTGAAGGTCCAGACCGCGCGGCCGTTGACCAGCGCGCTGTAGCTGCCGTCTCGGCACTTGACGTGTTCGTTCTGCTGCACCAGCCCCAGGCTCTCTACCTTCAGCACCGGCGGGATGGGGGGCACTTGCTGTTGTGCTTGGGCGAGCGGCGCGTGGGCCAGCCAGCAGCTCAAGACGGCCATGGCCGCGAATGGGCGGGGGCGGGTCAGCGTCCATGTCACGGCCGCACTGGTGTCGAATCGCATCGCCTGGTTCCTGCTTCGGGCAAAACGACCAGTGTAGAGGCTGTGCATCGAGCGCCCGCTGCGGGCGTGAGGCGCACGTCGATGGCGCGGAATGCCGCCTTCATGCTCGTGGCCAGGGGCTGCTCCGGCGCGCGAGCTATGCCGCGCCGGCCTGCTTCTGGCCGAACCGCAAGGCGGCCAGAAGGTAGAAGAGTGCCAACGCGCTGGTGGTGCTGATGACGGTGCCGAAGACGAACTGGTGCGGAATGAAGGGCGAGCCAGTGGCCGCTGTTCGCACCGTCGTCACCAGCATACCCATGGCCACGCTGGCGGCACCCAGGCGCACGAGGCTGCGGCGCCTGGCCTGTTCACGGGCCGGCTCTGCGGGTGCGACGGGCGAGATGAGCGAGATGGGCGCGATGCTGCGTGCAGCACGCCGGTACACGATGACCAACGCGGAGAGGCCAGCCAGCGTGCTGAGGTGCTGGAGCACGGTGTAGACGTGAACCTTCCAGCCGGCCACGCTGAACAGAAAGGTGCCCAGGAAGGGCAGCCACTGGACGCCAGTGCGGGCATCGTGCGTGAAAGCATCCCAGCCGATGTGCGTGGCGGCGCCGATCAGCACCGATGCGGCGAGCGTCAGGGCTCGCCAGCTGCCCCGTAGGCCCGAGCGCGAGAGCGCGCTTCTCGCCAGCTCACGGTGAGGTAGCGGCAATGGATCGGTGAGCGGGCCGCTGAAGCGGAACAGCAGCCACAACAGCACCAGCGACGGCGGCAAGCAGGCGTACAGCAGGCCCCAGCCAGAGTGAGCCGCGCTGGCGAACGAGCCCGCACCCACGTAGTAGGCGAAATCTGGCGACAGGCTGCCCACGACCAATCCTGGGAATGACAGCCAGCGCGGGCACAACCGGCTCAGTGGCAGTACGGCGGCGGGGTGCGCGAAGGTCCAAGGCATGGGCGTTGAGAGGGGGCTGATATCAGTGGGTGTGAGCAGGCAGTTCGGGACGCGGAACTGCGGCTATTGACCCGTTGCGGCCCCGTGAACCAACGCGTCGCCGAAAAGGAGTCGCGCGGCATCTAGCCAGCCCGAACGCGCTGCGAATCTTCGTTCGTTTTCAGAAGGCGAACCACCAATCGATCCAGGCCAAACCAAGATCAATGGCCTTGCCCATTCCGTCAAAGTGACAATCTTGTGCCGGTTGACCTGCGGCGAGCAAACATTTCCGTCCGACGGCGCTCGCCGAATCACGAGAATCCGATAGGAGTCCTGGATAAGCGCAGGTTGGCCCACTCTGAGGTGCCCGTGTTGGCTGATACATTGGAGCCGCTTGCCGGAGCAACGTGAACCGCCACCTTTGCGCACGAGCCGTTGACTATCTTGTGGCGAAACACGTACTCCGTCCAAGTACTGGGTACCGACGCCGGAGCGTAAAAAGTGTTGCTGATGAATGCGCCACTAGCATCCTGCTCCTGAATGAACACCGACAGCGAGGTTGCGGTGCCGGTGCGGATCCACACGCGACCGTAGACGTAGTCCCCAACGGCAACTGCGATTCGCGTACTGCAGCGAAGGGCGGTCAGTGCTTTGTCGTCAGAGTCAGTGAGGACCACTGCCTGAGGAACGCCGTCAGGCTTCGTTTTGGCAGCGGTGATGGCCGGGTAGCTGGTCTCGTAGAACTCTGCATTGTCCATGTTCGTGATGCTCACCCTGAAATGCGGATTGGGGTTCAGCTCGGTGTGGGCGTGCGCTCTTCGGAAGTTGCCATATTTCGAAGCCTGCAGCAGCGTGCTGGGGAGCAGCAAAGCATCTCGACCATCCAACGTGTTCTCGCCCAGTACATGTGATGTGCCAGCCAAGGAGACGCCGTCGAGGCAACCAGACATTTGGTTGTCGCCCACCGCGCAGCCAGAAGAGACCAGTGGGACCCCGTCGGGACCCGTGCGGCCAGTTCCGCTCTCGATGCTCACGCCATACTTGGCAGCGTTAGTGATGGTGTTGTCGGTAACTGTGCAGGCGCTGTTATTTAGAACGCGAATGCCGTGCCTTGTCACGTTGGAAACGTGGTTGTTGCTCACCTGGACGCCGATGGATCGGTGCCCTTCGCCGTTCTCTTCTGGGCGTCCGTAATCAGTAATGAATATGCCGTCGACGACACGGTGTCCACCGTCCATCTGGTTTCCCGTGACCAGAATTTGCTCCCCCTGCACCTCAATGAAGTTTGTAAAGCTCGACGGGCCTGCGAAGTCGACCTCGACGTCAGCCGTATTCCCACAAATGCTGCCGTTGAAGCTGCCATCTACCGAATGGTGACAGTCGGACATGTTGCGAGTCGAATTTCGGGAGATGGTGAAGAAGGCACAGCCGCGCTTCAAGTCCGCCAGCGTCCTAATTGTCTCCGCGTAGTTGTCCGCGATGTTGATGTGCCTGAACAGCACCGTCCCATACGCGTCTCCCGAGTGGGAATAGTCGTAGGTCTGCTCGATACGCACAGCGTCCATCGAAGTTTTGTAGGCGTTGCTGCCAGAGAACACCTTTTCAGGCGTAGTGACAAACGAGCAGCGCATGACGTTGAACCGTCGAAGTTGAGCGGAGGGATGTCCTCCGAGGACTTGGATGAAGTTGTTCTGAGCGTTCTGGAAATCACAGTCCGTGATCGAGATGTTCTCTATCAGGTCGCCGCGGTCCAAGGCGAATCGGATCAGGTCATTGTTTGGATTCAGAGGCTGCTGCACGCGGCCACCATCGAAGCTAAGCTCCTTCAAGTGGAAGTTCTTCAGCGCGCCGGATCCCCATGCTTTGTAGATACCGGTCGTGATGTCCTTCTTCGGTTGCACTTGAACCAACCAGGACGCCCCACGCATTCCAGAGATCGTGACGTTCGACTTTGGCGCGAAAGAGGAGAAAGCCCAACGGCCTTTGGGGATCCATAGAGTCCCACCGCCATTGCTGCTGAGATCGTCAATGCAGTTCTGAATGGGGAGGTCATTCAATGTCACGCCATCGGGATTGCTTCCCGCAACATCGCCCAGACTTACGTACCCGCCGGCAAAGGTTGTATTGGTGGTATGCATGATATATATGAGTTAGTAAGCTAACTAAGCAAGTCAATTGATAGGCATCATGCTGTATCCAACGCTCAACATAAACACCTAGCTGCAAGGTGCACGGCCGCACTCTATGAGCCAGTTGGCCACTCAGTCCTCGCCGGTCGGTCAGTTGCGTGGCGATTGCGCGGGCCGGTCGATGACTGAAGGTGCCCCAGACCGTGACTACCTCATCGGGTATCGACCGATCCCTCCCGCGGCACAGGAGTCGGCGATCAGATCGCTCTCGGCCTAAGACTGGGGGCGGTTGTTCGATGTTGACGGACAGAGTGTCCGCGGGGTGGTCACCCGTCATTTGTCGACCGGAGCGGTGTGCGCCGGCTGCAGCTGGATTGCTGGTCACTCGCCGCTTGCGGCCAACGAATGACACGCGATGGCTCCAGCTGCCCGTGCTGGTTGGCGGCACCCGACCCGGAGCAGCCAGGGCGGTACTCGCAACTGCAGTCATTCGCCAGAGTCTCCGTGGCGGAGTGGGTCTCCGCCAAGCCCGGCGCCCGGGTGAGCGGCAGCCCGATTCCGCAGGCCGGTCCGCCGCGCAGTCAGCCTCGACTGACTACCTACCTCGCCTTAAATTTGTCGTCTAGATCGATGTGCTTTGCGGCCTTGCTCCAGGACCGCGGCTGCGGTCCCGCTCGATGGCGTACATGGCGTGGGTCTGGTTGCCCGTGGAGCCAGGCACGAGACGGGATTGGCCGCCCCATGCGTAGAACGCTCGTCGGATGCCGTAGAACAGCCCATCGGTGGTCTGATGGAGATGATGCTCAATTCGAGTCGGTAGCATGCGCGCCTCCTTTGGGCGTGGTGATTGGACCAAGCGCGACAGCTTGAGAACGTCATGTTCACAGGTGGTCGCTGGGCATACTCTGGCAGGAGGGTGCGGGCATAAGCGCCCGCCCTACAACCCGCCGACTCCACCAGCGACACTGGCGCCAGCGGCATGAGGTCTTCGGGCACCCACGCCCCCGGCAGCCGGCACCACAAGCCTGCGCGTTACGCTTGGTCTCACCGCGGATGTTGAACGACTCGAAGCCCACCAGCACGAACCACTCATCGCGGATGCGGGGTCAGGCGAGGTTCCTCGAGCGTTGGGATCGTGTCGGGCAGGCGGTTGCCCTCCGGCAGCACCGAGGCCATACGGATCTGTCGGCGTTCGAATGTCGAGAGACTCACCACGAACCGGTGCGCTGGCGCGTAGCTCCTCGCGCGAAAGCTTCGCGCCGCCATGGCGCAGCACGACCATCTCTATCCGCATGATCGGCCGGCCTGCGTCGGGCCGCCTGTATGTCTATCCGCCCGCGCACCTGAAGTGGCCCCGCCGCAGCGCGATGGTTGGATCGCATTCTTTGAGTCGCCATCGAGAAGCGCTGAGACAGAGGTATCTCACCGACCTGATGAAACGATTGCGGCGGCGCTGGCGTCCCGCCCCGTTGACATCCTGCCCGCCGTCATGGCGTAATGCTTCCCGTCACCAGCCGCGACCACGTTTTACGTGTCGCGGCTTTTTTATTGCCCTCACGTGTCTGTCTGGTGGCGCCGCCGGGGGCAACTCCACTTCTGATCGAAGGGAATACCTGATGCTTAGGTCGCTCACTGGCTCAGCCGTTTATGCACGGCTGCACAGACTAGTCCGGCTTTCATTTGAAGATGCAGTTGTTCAAACGGCAGCCCCGATTACGGACAACGCGGCGCGGCTCAACTTGGTGGTGGTATGGATCGCCGTCCTACTGCTCTCACCCACCTGGGGGCCGGGGAGGCAAGAAGCTTCCATTTCTGCAGCGTCCGAAGCGCTTCAGACCCTGCTCTACGCGTTACCCGCATTCTTCTTGATCAACGTTATCTGCGCACCCTTCCGCGCCGTGAAGGCGGACCGGGCCCAGGGGCGTTGGTTTGGTCCGCGCTATGTACTCAATGAGCCCAAACGACTTCTTACCGTATTGGTGGACGAGCGAGACAATGGGCAGCACATCGTTTTCGACGTGCCAGACGTCGCCGCAGAGAGCTTCGTGTCCTACATGGTCGAATTGGACCGGAAAGACCAGCTTGTTCGAGTTCAGGTGGGATGGGGCAATGGGATTCTCCCGATGAGGTTCGACACACCTCAGCATTTGCCGCGAGGTGGAATTCGACTACCTTCATCGAGGAGTCTGAGCTTGCATGTGCATGCTGAGCCGCACACGACATTGGCGACCGCGCGGGTGTACTTGACCGCATGGGAGGTTGGGCCAGTCGATAGGACGTAGCGACGCGCGCGTCCCGGCGCCGGGGCCTAACTGGCGGACCAGCACCCCACCCCGCCGGAAACGCAGTAGACGCGCGTTTTGCTTGACGCTCCCTCCCTCAAACGCCGGCTCCAAAGATCGATTGGGTGTCGTCTCCGATTGACCGCTCCTGGCCGCTAGCCGTTTGTCGCCGGATCGATCCAATCGGGGCGAAGCCCCTGGGCGAACTCCTCGCGCACCTTCTTCAATGATTCGAGATCGCCCAAGTCAGCCTGCATCTCTCCAACGCAGCCCCAGCAATCGCCACCGCAGTCGGTGGACAAGGGGACGTCAAGCTGATCGAGCATTCGCCCGCAGATTCCACACGTCATCGCCGGTGAGCGTAGCCGACCCTTACGTTCGACCCTCCCTGGCCGGGAAACGTCGGTCACGGACCTCGGCCAATCCTCTTCGGAAGGCCATCATTGGGCGGCCGCTTCTTGGCCTTTGCTGGCGGCATAGTCTCGTCAGCATCCGCATTCAGTAACGCCGACAGTTCCTCTGGCCGCATACGCTTCATGAGTTCCTCCGTCTCGCGCGAGTACCCACGGTCATTGGGGTCGACGCCGCGTTGAGCCTTGCGTTGATACTGCTGTGCAAAGGCAGCAAGTTCGGCGCTCAGGCGATTGGATCGGCGTGACATCTTTGGAGTCTATGAGCGATGCCGGTGTCAGGCAATTGGGTGGCACCGTCGACCAGCCAGCCGCGTGCCGAAGAACGAGTCATCGGCTCGTGTGGGCGTGGACGCACACCTTGGCGCGGCCCGGGGCGCTACGGTCTCGGGCCACGCGCCGGTGCATGAAGGCCGCTTCTACCGGCGTGCCGTGTAGTTCGCGCCCAGCTTGTTGCGGCCGTCGCTGCCGCTGATCAGCCCCGGGGCGATGCGCCAGACCTTGCCGTTGCGCAGGTCACCGATGACCAGCTCATAGGTGCTGTCGTAGGCGTCGCTCGAGAACGCGAGCAGGTCTTCGTCGACCGGTGCGGCGTCAGAGTTGTCGCGGTCGCAGTCGTTGAGGGCCAACACCTCGGGTTTGCCGGTGGCCTGGCCAATGGGGTGACGAAGGATCTGGTCGTTGCCGGTGTTGGCGAGGGTGCGGGTGTAGAAGTAGGTGGAGTAGTCGCGAACGACCGGGTAGTACTCGTGGGCGCCATCGGGTGGCGTCGAGAAGGTGGTGGTCTTCTTGGTGGCCATGTCCATGCGCCGGATTCGCATCGAAGCGCCGGTGCCGGCCACGAAGAAGAGGTACTTGCCCGAAGGGGTGAGGTAGGGCATGGATTCTTCGGTGGCCCATCCGTCGGTGGTGATCGCCTGCCAGGAGACGACGCTTTGACCATCGGTGGCCCATTGGCCGAGGTACAGGTCGCCCTCATGCTTGATGACCAACTGGGTGCCATCGAACGAGTACTTCGGGTCTTCGTTGCGGCCACCCAGCGACGATGTCAGGTTGACGGGCGCCTGCGGCGATCCGGGCGTCCAGACGAAGACGTGCCAGTTGCCGAGCTGGCGGCCCATGAACACCAGGCGCTTGCCATCGGGCGAGAAGTGCGCATTCATGGGATCGGTGATGTTCCAGGCCGCACTGTCCAGCCGCGTCAGCGTCTTGGCGGCGAAGTCATACAAGAACAGGCGGGAACCGCCATCGCCATAGCTGACGTAGGAGTGAAACACGAGCCGGCCGGGCAGCGAAGGGAAGCTGGACGCCGGCTCCAGCGGGTGTTGGGGGATACACCCGGAGGCGGTTCCAGCGAAGGCCGGCGCTGCCAGCAGGGTGGCCGACAGGGTCAAGGCGATGGTGGACGTTTTCATCCAACAGATCGTAGGGGACGTGGCCCCGCTCCGCGCGCTGGGCATTGAAAGCAGCCGTATCCGGGATCGGTGAGCGCGTCATGAACCTTGGGGCGGCCGGCTGCACGCCGTCTGGCGTGTGTTTCGGACCAACGGGCAGGCCGAGGCGCGAGGCGAACACGTCCGCTCCTGTCCTCCGCCGCGGGCGCCAGGCCGTCGCGTCTTTGACTTGGCTTCAGTCTTGGCCTCGCGGTTTCGCTGCGACCGAGCTGGTGGCCGCGTGCACTGACGGCCGGCCTCATCGCGGCCGCCCGGATCATCAGCGTGCTCGGTCCAGTGCAGACGTCGAGGCAACGCGGGTTCCGCGCCATTCGATGTAGGCGGACCAACTTTTCAAACAAGGCTCTTCGGGTTGCAGCTGTCGCAGATCGCTAAAGCAACGCCGGATATCCTGCAACAGGGCCTGCAGCCCCGTCGGCGAGAGGTCTTCCTTCAGCTCGATGAAGGACAAGACATCGTGCGTGCTGTCGTGGCTGATCACCTCGACCCGTACAGACGCCGTCGGCGGTACGAGCTCTGACAGTGCCATGTCCACCCGGTCGTCCAGTGACATGCGTCGGAGGTGTCGGTTGCTCTGGCGGCTCATGTCCCGTGGCGCTGCTTGCTGGCGGATGATCTCAGCACGGTTTGGCGTTCGGATCGGGGGGGTGTGATGGCGTGGTGCCTCGCGGCCCTCAGCCCTGATGCTTCGACGATGGCTCCACCAGGGCGCCATGGCGTGCCCTGAGCCTGGCGTGTCGGTGGCGGAACACCGCGAGGTAGATGGCCTTGAGCAAGGGGGCCAGCAGGGGGATGCGCGGTGTGAAGCTGACTCTGTCGGTGACCTCGCAGCCGCCGGGCACCGCGCGTGCATGGCGCTCGTGTCGCCACCGGTGATTCATCCACGATGACGAGTGCTCGACGAAGCTCAGCGGCTGGCTCAGATCCAGCGTGCCGAAGGCGTGGCGGTCGAGCGGGAGGATTCGCAGCAGCAGCACCCAGCTCGTGAACAGCCGGCGCTGCCCGTCCCAATCCTTCAGCTTCACGCCCTGCCATGTGGCGGGCGCGGACATCCAGATCCATGGGCCCAGCTCGAAGTTGACGGTGGCGATGGACTGCTCGTTCCAGAGCGCTTCGGGGTGGACGGCAATGCGGCTCTGGACGACCAGCTCGTGCATGACGTGCATCAGCGGGGCCTCGCCGGCAGGGCTGCTCACGGTGACGGGTTCCCGTCCAGCGGCTGCGCCAGCCCGATGAGGATGCCCTCGGGGCCGCGGATGTAGCAAAGCCGGTAGATGTTCTGGAAGTTGACCACCTCGTCGACCACGGTGGCGCCCAACGGGGCCAGCCGGACGAGGGTGTCGTCGAGGTCGGCCACCGCGAACATCACGCGCAGGTAGCCGAGCGAATTCACCGGTGCTGTGCGGTGGTCGGCGGCGATGGCCGGCGCGTCGAAGCGCGAGAGTTCGAGGCGGCTGTGGCCGTCTGGCGTGCGCATCATCGCGATTTCCACGCGCTGGCCCCGCACGCCGGTGACCCGCCCCGCCCATTCTCCCTCGACGGGCATGCGGCCCTCCAGGTTCAGGCCGAGTTCGGTGAAGAAGTGGATCGCCGCATCGAGGTCTTCCACCACGATGCCCACGTTGTCCATGCGGATGACGGTCATGGGGCGCCTTGTTGATCGTCGATGTACCGGCCCAGTTTGACCATCGGCGTGCCGGTGGAGCCGTGGGGCCCGTGGTCGACCATGTCGTAGCCGAACTTTCGATACAGCGAGATCAACGCCGTATTGGTGCCGGATGTCCAGGTGCAGCTGCGGTTCACGCCTTGCTCGCGGAACCAGCCGTGCGCGCGTTCGAGAAACTGCCCGGCCCACCCGGACCGGCGAGCAGAGGGGATGATGTAAGTGGTGGCGACAAGGCCGAACGGGTCCGACGCTCTGCCTTCGATTCGCAGCAGGCTGTGGCCCACGATGTGGCCGTCAGTCGCGGTGGCGACGAACACCTGGCCTTGGCTTTGCGAAGGGTCGAGGTGCCACTGCACCCGCTCTTTCAGCCATGGCAGCGAATGGATCCCGATTCCTCGCTCTGGCCCTTCGACCTCGATCAAGGTGTCGAGCATGCGTTCGGCCACGAGGCTGATTTCGGCGTCGGAGCTGGGGTCGATTTCGCGGATGGCCATGGGCAGTGGGGCAACTTCGTGAGGTGTGACGCAGCGCCCCGGTGACGACCCGTTCAAAGCTTCTCAGGCCACTGCGGTACAGCGGGCCGGCGTGGTGCGTCACGGCGAGGCCGAAGCGACAACCGCTGCATGTTAGGCCAAGGTGCGCAGCGCGGGCCTGCCCACGGCATCCCCCGGCCCATGGAGCCTTCAGCCCACCGGCGAATGCAGCGCGACGCGGTTGCCCTCGCTGTCGACCACGATGGCGCGAAAGCCGTGCGGGCCGATGGGGTGCACCGGTTGGACTACCCGGCCACCTTGTGATGTCACAGCGTCGACCGCCTGGGCCAGGCGCCCCTCGGCGTTCAAGTAGATGAGGGGGCCGGTCGCCGAAGGCGCGTTGTCGGCGCCGCCGAGGTAGAGGCAGCCGCCCACTTCATCGCCCGTGTGGGGCAGCAGGCCGAAGCTGAAACCAGGCCCGCCTTCTTTGGTGACCTGGCTGCCGAGTACGGCGGAATAGAAGGCGATGGCCCGGTCAAGATCGGTGACCGGAATGTCGACCCAGACGATGCGATGTCCCATGGTGTGCCTGCGCTTTCGGAGTTGGCGGTGGGGGAATGAAGCATGCGACGTGCGCAGGCTCCGGTGGATGGTGGTGGCTTCTTGTTGACACGGGTGGGCCGACAAAGATGGACGGTGAGTATGGGCGCTGCCCTCGGCCTGGGCCAAGTGGCGCAAGGGGCCATCAATGGGTGTATTCATGCGCCTGTGGGAGCGAGATGACGCGCCATCACGCGGGCTCGGCCGGGTTCTTCCGGCCTCGCTTGCCCTGGCGGACCAGCCCCAGCTGGATGGCCGCGCGCCGCGGCATGCGCCAGGTTTTTTCATCGGCGTCCCATTCGGCGCCCAGGGCGATGGCCTGGCGCCGGGTCTCGATGTCGTCGAACCGGATGTCGACGCGGATCAGGGGCTGCCGGCGTTGAGGGCCTTGGTCGATGACGAGTTCGACCGTGGTGAACCGGGTGTTGCCGGTGGCCACGTCTTTTCGGTAGCGTACGCACACCAGTGCCGGGCCGTAGCGGCGATGCAGTGACAGGGTGCCCGGCTGCCCTGGCTTCAGCCGCTTGACGACCTCGGTGCCTTCGGCGGGGCAGATGGCCGCCAGCGGCATGAGGACGGCCTCGGTGGCGGCGTCGTCACCCACCGGGTTGGACGCGCCCAGCGGGATCAGCGCCCAGCTGTCTGCCGCCGGTCGCCGCGGGCGGGTGAGGGGGCGCTTGGTGCGAGGAGGGCTTGCCATGGCGAGATGCTAGCGCGATACTGTATAAAAATACAGTACCTATAGGCCACCAAGGCATGGACCACCCAGCCGTGGTGGCCCCAGGCCTTCGCTGCTCTGTCCCCTGGCCCCTTTGTTGTCGTCTGTCGTTTTGTTGCTGCCGCGCTGTCGGGTTTCACGCCATGCCTCATCCCCTTGAGCCCGCCGAGGCCCCGCGCCTGCTGGATCAACTGCGTGAGCAGATCCGCTATCGCCACTACAGCCTGCGCACCGAAGAGGCCTACGTGCATTGGGTGCGTGCCTTCGTTCGTTTTCATGGGGCGTCGCGGCATCCGCGCGAGATGGGGCGAGAGGAGATCGAAGCCTTTCTCACCTGGTTGGCGGCCGAGCGACAGGTCTCTCCGTCCACCCACAAACAGGCCTTGTCGGCGCTGCTGTTTCTCTACCAACACGTGTTCGGCCATGAGCTGCCGTGGATGGCCGAGCTGGGCCGCCCCAAGCGGCAGGTGCGCCTGCCGGTGGTGTTGACGCAGGCCGAGGTCTCTCGGCTGCTGGGCGTGCTGCCCGACGAGCACCACCTGCTCGGCCGCTTGCTCTACGGCACTGGCATGCGCCTGCTCGAAGGTTTGCGGCTGCGGGTGAAAGACGTGGATTTCGCCCGCCGCGTGATCATCGTTCGCGATGGCAAGGGCGGCAAAGACCGGGTGGTGATGTTGCCCGCGGCGCTGGAAGGGGCGCTGAAAGCGCAGATGCAGGCGGCCCGCGATCTGTACCGGGCAGATCGTGCCGCGCAGGTGGCGGGTGTCTACCTGCCCCACGCGCTGGCGCGCAAGTACGCGCGCGCGGCCGAATCGTGGAGCTGGTTCTGGGTGTTTCCGCAGGGCGGCTTGTCGGCCGATCCGCGGGCCGAGGGCTTGCGCCGGCGGCACCACATGACCGAGCAAGGGTTTCAGCGCGCGTTCAAGCGGGCGGTGCAGCAGGCGCAGATCGTCCGGCCTGCCACGCCGCACACGCTGCGCCATTCGTTCGCCACCCACCTGCTGCAGGCCGGCACCGACATCCGCACGGTGCAAGAGCTGCTGGGCCACTCGGATGTCAGCACCACGATGATCTACACCCATGTGCTGCGCCTGGGCAGCAGCGGCGTTCGCAGCCCGCTGGACGATTTGATGGCCAGTTTTGCCGACAGTGGCCGGCCCCAACATCGCGTTGCCGAGCGCGAAGACCACACTCGCACCGCCGAGCGCGAGGCTTACGATCGCGCCGCCGAGCACGAAGGCCCTTCGGACGCGTCAGAGCTGCCGCGCACGGCGGTGCTACCGCGAAAGTTTGTGGCCGAAGAGCCTGCGGCCCTTTACCGAGTGGACGCAACCCGAGTGGATGCAACCCGAGTGGATGCAATCCGAGTGGACGCCACGTTGGCGGTGGATGCCGTGCTCGCCCCGAAGGGCGCAGCGCTGACGAGACCGGCCCTGGGGTGGCGGTGGGGCTGGCGGCGGGCAGGGCGCAGCGGCGCACGCCGGGCGGGGCTCAGGCGTGCCGGCCTGATGGCCATCGGCTGGGTGCGCCGGGCCGTGTGGGGCCGGCAGCGTGGCGCCGCGCCCGCTTCGCCACCGGCACCCACCATACGGCCCACCACCCGGCCCACCACCCGGCACACCACACCGCCCACGCCCTACCCACTCACCGCACCGGCCAGGTGGGGCAGGGGCGGCGGGTCGTCCGGCCTGCCGCAGCCGTGGTGAGCTGGGTGGTGGCCCTTCGGCTCGCTTTGTCATGTCGACGCCAGATGCTGCCAGCAGCGACGAGTGGGCCGCCGGCCTGCCCGAGGTCGCCGAGCTTCACTGTCGCAGCAACTTCAGCTTCCTGACCGGCGCATCGCAGCCGGCCGAGCTGGTGCTGCGCGCGTGCCAGCTCGGCTACCAGGCCTTGGCGATCACCGACGAGTGTTCGCTCGCCGGTGTCGTGCGCGCGCATGAGGCGGCGAAGGAGCTGGCAGCCGAGTTCGAGGCAAAGCACCCAGGCCAGCTGTTGCCGTTTCGCCTGATCATCGGGGCCGAGATGCGCCTGTCTCCCGAGCCGGCCGGGGCCGAAGCCCACGCGGCGACATCGTGGTTGGGGGCGGAGAAGGGAGCGGAGAAGGGGGCGGCGCCTGCACCCGCCAAGAAACGCAAGGCCGGGTTCGGTGGCGTGCAGGGGGCGTCGCCGAATGGGCGGTCGCTGAATGGGCCGCCGCTGCAGGGGCTTCGCGGCCAGGGCATGCCGGGCGGGGCGGCCGTGGTGCCTCACCCCCATCGGCCCACCGGTGACGGGGCTCGGTTGGTGCTGTTGGCCACCAGCCTTCGGGGTTACGCCAACCTGTCGCGCTGGGTCAGCCTGGCGCGGCGGCGGGCGCCCAAGGGCCACTACCTCGCCCACGCCTCCGATCTTGAAGGCAGGGCCCCCAAGGCGCCCTGGCTCGCCGGGCTGGGTGAGTGTCTGGCGCTGCTGGTGGTCGATGGACCCGAGGGCGACGACGGCACGCCATCGCCGCCCGAGTTCGAAACGGTGTTCGCCCAGGCCATGTGGTTGAAAACATGCCTCGGTGCCGATCGCTGCGGCCTGGCGCTCGCGCTGCAGCATCGCCGGTTCGACGACGAGCGGCTGGCGGTGGCGCGCCGGGTGTCCGAGCTGAGCGGCCTGCCCATCGTGGCCACGGGTGATGTGCTCATGCACAGCCGCTCGCGCAAGCCCTTGCAGGACGTGCTCGCGGCCACCCGGCACCGCTGCACCGTGGCTGAATCGGGCTGGCGGCTCGAATCGAATGGCGAGGCGCACCTGCGCTCGCGGGCCCGGTTGGCCGAGCTGTACGAGCCCGCCTGGCTGCAAGCGGCGGTCGGCTTCGCCAGCCGCTGCGTGTTCTCGCTCAGCGAGCTGGAGTACCAATACCCGCAAGAGCTGGTGCCTGCCGGTCACACGGCCACCACCTGGCTGCGCGAGCTCACCGAGCAGGGCCTGCTCAAACGCTATCGCGACAAGGGTCGCACTGAGCCCGCGCATGTACGCCAGCAGGTCGAACACGAACTGGCGCTGATCCAGCAACTGCGCTTCGAGGCGTATTTCCTCACCGTGGCCGATCTGGTGCATTGGGCGCGGGCCCAGGGCATCTTGTGCCAGGGGCGTGGCAGTGCGGCGAATTCGGTGGTCTGCTATGCACTGCAGGTCACCGAGGTCGATCCCGAGCTGGGCAACCTGCTGTTCGAGCGGTTCATCAGCGCCGAGCGCAACGAGCCGCCGGACATCGACATCGATTTCGAGCACCAGCGGCGCGAAGAGGTCATCCAGTACATCTACGCCAAATACAGCCGGCACCGCGCGGCGATGACCGGGGTGGTGATCAGCTACCGCAGCCGGTCGTGTCTGCGCGATGTGGGCCGCGCGCTCGGCTTCGATCTCGACCGGATCGAAGCCGTCACCAAGCAGCAACCGTGGTGGACGGATCACCCCGGCCGCTTCGACCCCGCACGGCTGCGCGAGCATGGCTTCGACCCCGAGGCGCCGCTGGTCAAGCTGTGGGCCGAGCTGGCCTCGCAGCTGCGCAACTTCCCGCGACACCTCAGCCAGCATCCGGGTGGTTTTCTGATCGCCTGTGACGACGTCTCCAGCCTGGTGCCAGTGGAAAACGCCACGATGGAAGACCGCACCGTCATCCAGTGGGACAAGGACGATCTCGACACGCTGAAACTGATCAAGGTCGATGTGCTGGCGCTCGGCATGCTCAGCGCAATCCGGCGGGCGCTCGAGTGGATCGGCCGCAAATCGTGCCCCGAATTCGCCCGCATCCAGGGCCGCCGCATCGAGATGGACGATCTGCCCAAGGAAGACCCGGCGGTCTACGAGATGCTGGGCGATGCCGATGCGATCGGCGTGTTCCAGGTGGAAAGCCGTGCACAGCTCAGCATGCTGCCGCGCTTGCGGCCGAAGAAGTTTTACGACCTGGTGATCGAGGTGGCCATCGTGCGGCCCGGCCCCATCCAAGGTGGCATGGTGCACCCCTACCTGCGGCGCCGCAACGGCGAAGAGCCCGTGGAGTTTCCCAAGCCAGAGTTGATGCAGGCGCTGGGCCGCACGCTGGGCGTGCCGATCTTCCAGGAGCAGGTGATGCAGCTGGCGATGGTGGCCGCCGATTTCACGGCCGGCGAAGCCGACCAACTGCGCCGCGCGATGGCCGCGTGGAAGCGCAAGGGCGGCCTCGGGCCCTTCCACGACAAGCTCGTCCATCGGATGGTGGCCAAGGGGTATGCGGCCGACTATGCCGAATCGATCTTTCGCCAGATCGAAGGGTTCGGCGAATACGGCTTCCCAGAAAGCCACGCCGCCAGCTTCGCGCTGCTGGTGTATGTGAGCGCGTGGATCAAGCGCCACCATCCCGATGCCTTCCTCGCCGGCCTGCTCAACAGCCAACCGATGGGTTTTTACGCGCCGGCACAGTTGGTGCGCGACGCACGGGCGCATGGCGTGGTGGTGCGGCCCGTTGACGTGACCTGCAGCGAGTGGGATTCGACGCTGGAAGACCTGGGCCTCCCGCCGCCCCCAGCCAGCCCAGGTGAGGGTGGGCAGGTGCTGCCTGCGGCGCCGACCGCCCTGGCTGGAGAGTGCACCCCCACATGCCGGGTCTCGCCCGTCAGGCCCCCCGAGGGGGATAAGGCCACGGGGGGCGGCCCGGCGCCCCCTCATGTGGGTAACGGGCGTGGCGATGGTGCAGGCGAGGCCGATGCCATGCCATCCGCTTCGGTCTGCCAGCGCCACAGCCCGCCGCCGCAGCGCCTGCGGCCGGTTCGGTTGGGTTTCAGCCGGCTGAGCGGCTTTCGCGAAGATGCGGCGCAGCGCATCGTCGAGGCCCGGGCCGAGGCGCCGTTCGTCAGTGTGGAAGACCTGGCGCGGCGTGCCGGGCTGGATGGCCACGCCCTTCGTCTGTTGGCCGATGCGAATGCCCTGGTGGCCCTGGCCGGCCACCGGCGCGAGGCGGCCTGGGCGGTGGCGGGGGTGGACACCCGGGTCGGCCACGCCCCGGTGCTGCATGCCTCACGCACCGAAGAGCACGACGCACCCTTGCTCGAGCCGCCGAGCGAAGGGGCGGCCTTGCTGGCCGATTACCGGCGCACGGGCCTGTCGCTGGCCCATCATCCCCTGGCCTTGCTGCGACACCGCCTGGCTGGCTTTCGCATCAGCACGGCCGCCGAACTGCAGGCGTTTCGCAACGGCCAGCTCGCACGGGCCAGCGGGCTCGTCACCCACCGCCAGCGGCCACAGACCGCCAAAGGCGTGATCTTCGTGACCCTGGAAGACGACACTGGCCAGGTCAACGTGATCGTCTGGCCCCAGGTGGCCGAGGCGCAGCGCACGGCGCTGCTTGCTTCGCGCCTGCTCACGGTCTACGGCATCTGGCAACGCCAAGGCGAGGTGCGCCACCTCGTGGCCAAACGCCTGGTCGACCACAGCGTGCTGCTGCGCGAACTGGACAGCGACTCGCCGGGCCTGAAGACGAGCAGCCGGGATTTTCGGTAGCGTGGCGCTTGACTCTCGAGCGAACTCTGGTCTCGACGTCTACCCCGCATGCATGCACAGTGAGGCCGACAGTATCGGCAGGCGGCCCGACGGGCAACAGTCTGCCGCTCCGGCAATGCTGGCCCGTAAATCGAGTCGACTCAGCATCGTTCGCCAACGCTTGCTCATCGCCCACATCGCAGATCGCGGGGTGGGGGGAAGCCTGCGTCGTTCAAGCCCCGTCCCGGCAGGGTGACCGTGGCCGACCAACTGGGGGTGCCGCTGGCCGGCTGGAAGCCACCACCAGCGTTGTACGCTGCGGTGCTGGTGAAGGCGGCCAAGTAAGACGGCGCGCGCTGCACCACGTCGGCCGGGGGGTGATGCCGAGTGAGGGGCCGTGCGGTCGATGACGGCGCCGACACCGGGGCTATCGGAGTCGCCTTCTACGATGATTCTCCCGTTGCTGATGACCGAAGCGGCAAAGACCACGGCCTAATGGTGAGTGCGCCTTCGGGGACACCCTGGACCGTGAGCGTCTACGAAGCCCATGGCGCGCCGTCGGAGCCCGTTGGCGCTGCACCCAATTTGCCGACGCCTGGCACGGTCACTGTCACGCTGGCAATGGCTTCTGGTGCGTCACCGATTCGGGTCTGTTCGGTGCCGTCGTCTTTCCATTGTTCGCAAGAAGTTGTACCACCGACCGTGAAACTGCCGGCAAGGACCTGGCCGGGGCAGGGCCTGTCGATCCTGATGCCGGTGAAGAAGAGCCGGTCGGCCAGTTGCCCCCCGGGGCCGTCACCCCTCGCGTTGGCGACGGTGCGGCGAGCTGAAGGGTGCGCCGCCAGCGGGCGGGCAGAACGGTCCTGGCTCGATCGGGCCTTTGCTTGGCGAGGAGATGAAAGGGTCGGTTTGGCTTGAGAGGGTTGCATTTCAGAATTCCTTTCGGAGGAAGCTAGCTGGTCAGGAAACCTGGAAACCAAACAGAGAGAATCGAGTCGATCAAGGGGTGACCCGACGAATGTCGACGTTGAATCGTTTGCCGGCGCTTAGCTGGAAGAAGTTCACCAGCCGTTTCTCCATCGTGACGATAGGTATGCCGGTGACTTTGGATACAGCCGCCAGCATGGCGTCGTTGGGCCCATGTCCGGCATTCATCGTGGTGTCGATGAGGTCCCAGACCTGTGGGCCAGCTTCAGTCAGAGAAAACTTACCCGCCGGCCGAAGTGCCCTGATGCCCTCTTGCGCCAGGAACTGCTCGCGAGCGCTTGCCTGAGCGCGAGTGCCTGCGTTGAGGACTTCGGACCGCTGCGCGGTCGTGACAAAGGTTTCGGCCGCTCGGACAGTTGTCAGGGCGTTCTGGTTGCCCTGTTGTGCTTTGATGACCAGATTTGCATCTGCAATTTGTCGAGGGGGTGCTGCCCCGGCGGCAGATGGTTTTTGCTTACCGCTCGGCTCGCCCTCGTTGCCTGGTCTGCGTGCTCCGCTACTCTTCGCATCGGCGTGCGCCAGGAGCGCGTTGGAGACGGACTCGCCAAATTTCGCCGCGGCGGTGATCTTCTTCTGGTCATCGGTGAATTGCATGGCAACGCCTGCACCAATCGCCCCGCCAATGGAGGAAGTCACACTGGAAAGACCCTCCAACCACGAAGAAATGAATGCCTTTTGGGCCTCATAAGCATCTTGGCTTGCAGATACCGGTCCTGCAGCGGCTTGACCGCGACCGTGATTGGCTTCCCAGGCAAGGTGATAGTGGAGAATGGCCTCCCGTACACGAGCCTGAAACGCCTCACCTTTCTCGAACGTGCCAGGCGGCTTGTAGCCGTGGTGTGTGAGCACCTTGTCGTCGCCATTGAGGCTGAGAATATCCGTGATGAGGCTTTTGCGAGCGCCATGTTGACCCAGCAGGCCTGTGAACTCCATCAAGCGTTCGTGACGCTCGCTGTTGTCCTTTTCGCTTGACTCCCACGGGTTGCTCTTCTCGTCTTCCAGGCCCGATGGATCGACGCGATTGACCGGATCGCCCGCGCCATAGGCGTACAGGTTGATACCGCCAAGTACCCCAATCGGATCGCAACTCACCCACCTCCCCAACCAAGGCGCGTAGTACCTCGCGCCGTGGTAGTTCAGCCCGGTTTCCTCGTCGCGCTCCATGCCGGTGAAGCGGTAGCGTTTGAGGCTGACTTCAACCGAGCTGCGGCCGGCCTGGTAGGCCGTGCAGCCATAGGGGTAGTACTCCTCGTAGGTGATGACCTGGCCGCTGTCGTCCAGCTCCAGTGCGGCCGAGCCGAGGTGGTTGTCGTGCTGGTAACGGGTCAGTGGAGAGACAAGATCTTTCTCGCTGCCGATGGTGCGGGTTTCGACCAGGGCGATGCGGCGGCGGTCGTCCATCAGGTGCAGGGTCTCGTGCTCGATGACGACTTCGTCGGCGGCATTGCGGCGGCGGAAGATTTCGTAGCCGCCAAGGGTGATGCGCTCTTCGACCAGGTTGCCGGAATTCCGCTCGATCACCTTGCGCACCCGCTGGCCGGCTGCGTCGTACTGGTAGTAGGCCATGCCGTCGCCGGGCAGTGCAGCGCTCTGCAACCTGTCCAGCGGGTCCCACGCCATGGTGGGCAGGTGAGACATCGCAACGATGTTGCCGTGCGCGTCGTAGGGGAAGGTTTCGGTGCCGTCCTGGCCGCCGGCTGTCACGCTACTGAGCCGGTTGCTGGTCTGCCCTGCCTCCAGCAGGCTGGCCTCGGCGTAGCTGTGGTCGCGGCGCCAGTTGCCGTTGGCGGCCTGGTGCACCAGGCTCAGGATGTTGCCTGCCAGGTCGTAGTCGTAGGCCTCGGTGTAGCGCCGCATCGCCTGGCCGTCGTTGGGGTGCGGCAGATGGGTGCGGACGGCGTCGTCCCAGGTGGTCTGCGGCTGCGAGACCTGGCCGATGTGCTCGCGGCCGGCGGCGCCAATGAGGCGGTACAGCGCGTCGTAGGTGTAGTCGCTGTCGGGCGTGACGACCTGGTTCTTGAAGTAGACGGTCTGCTGCGCCGCGTCGGTGATGTGGGTGACGTGGCCCGCGGCGTCGTAGGTGTAGCTCAGGTCTTGCAGGGCTGTGGTGTCGCGCAGCGTCCGGCAGCGGGTGAGTCGGTAGGTGAGCGGGTCGTGGCTGCACAGGGTGCGCACGCCGTTGCCGTAGGTGATGGCCGTGCGCTGGCCTTTGGCGTCGTACTCGACGCCGGTCACGAAGGGCGTGAGCGTCTGGCGGCCGCGCAGTTGTGCATCGACCCGTTCCAGCAGCCGTGCGCGGTTGAACCGAGGCCGCACGATGCTGCCGTCTGGCATCTGGGTGGCCACCGGGCGGTTCAGCGCGTCGTAGCTGGCCTGGTGGGTGAAGACCTCGGCATCCAGCGCTGGGTTGGCCTGCCAGTCGACGACGCTGCGGTGGTCGGCCAGCACCTGCCGGTGCGTGATGACCGGGTTGCCCTTGAAGTCGTAGGCATGGTGCACGACCAGCCCCGCGGTGTCGAACTGCCGCAGCAGGCGGCCGCGCAGGTTCGACGCCTCGGCCTTGTCGGCGCTCTCGCCGTAGACCAGATGGACAAGCTGGCGCTCGACGCCGTCGCTGCCGAGCATGAAGGTGCCCAGCGGCCGGCGCAGGGCGTCGTAGCTGCGGCGCTGGCGCTGACCGCGGCTGTCCCACCCGTAGGCGAGCTGGCCGCCTGCGTCGTTGAGCAGCCAGCGCGCGCCCGCTTCCATGCTAGCCTGGTGGATGGCCGCGCCTTGCATGCCGAAGTCGGTGCGCTGGATGGTGCGGTCCAGGGCGTCGACGATGGCGCGTTGCTGACCTTCCACGTCCAGCAGCACGCGGCTGGCCTGGAACTCTTCGACCTCGTTTCCGTCGTGCTGGAAGCGGTTGTGGCCGATGGTCAGGAAGGCACGGCCCAAGGCGTCGGCGTGCGCGACGGCGGGTGTTGCCGCGTGCGCCGCCGTCTTGGCCGCGGCATCTTGCTCTTGGGGGCCCATTGCTCCGCCGTGGCGCTGGGCGTACCACGTGGGCAGGTAGTCGGCAGCGTCCAGCCGCGCGAAGAAGCCGCCCACGTCTTCGTCAGCCGCGGGGTCGTCGATGAGCGCGGTGTCGTTCACGTCCCAGCGGGTCTGCCGCCAGGCGTCGAAGACCACCTTTTCCCAGCTGTGGTCGGGGTGCAGCGTGGCGACCACGCGCCCCACCGGGTCATGGAACAGCGTGGCGCTGACGCCCACGCGCTCGTCGAAGCGGAAGGCGTGGCTGTCGTCGAAGAAGGGCTCGAACTGCCGCACCGGCTGGCCCTTGTTGTTGAACAGGGTCCAGCCGCTGCCGACCCAGCGCGGGTCGACGATGGAGCCCCCTTCCACCAAGGGGCCGGGTTCGGCCGGCGCCTTCTTCTGGATCTCGCGCCCCGCACCGTCGCTGTAGCTGATGTCGAGCTGGACCTTGACCTCTTCGCCCTGCGGCTGGTCGCTGGCGTGCACCTCGCGCGCCAGTGTGGCTGCGCACACCGGCTGGCCCTCGCGCATGAAGCGCTCCAGGTCGTAGACGACGCGCGTGGTGGCCGAGCCCAGCAGCGCGGCGGCCTGGCCGAGCGGGTCGGCAAAGAAGGCGGCGCGTTGCTCGGCGCTCAGGTTGGGCTCGACTTCGTCCAGCGAGTCACCCACGGTCTCGGTGGCCTTGCCCATCACAGCGCTGGCAGCCACCAGGCCAAGGGTGTCGAACACCACCCGGCTGCGGTTGCCGTTGGCGTCGGTGAGCTGGGTGGACTGGAGCACGCGGTAGTCGAACTCGGCCAGCGCGGTGTTGCCCAGCGCGTCGCGGGTTTCGAGCACAGTCAACGCATAGGGGTCTTGCCGGCTGGCGGCCGAGTTGCCGAAGGGGTCGCGGCTGCGCAGCGCGGTGAAGAAGTGTGAGCGCGCAAAGGCCAGCTCGTCGGCCGGCGTATCGGCCTCGTCTGGAGAGTAGAAGACCTGGGCCGAAGGCAGCCACCAGCTCCGGCCGTCGTCGCCGCGGGCGTAGGCATTGGCGACCAGCAGCTCGGGCCCAACCCGGTCGCCGTAGACGCTGTCGATCAGGCTGTCGGTAAGGGCAAGCTGCAGCGTCTGCCCCGGCAAGGCCAGCGGCTGCAATTCGCCTGGCGTCAAAAGGGAGCTCAGGTCGTCGCTGCGGTAGAGGGTGCGCGTGTGCTTGAGCAGCCTCCTCTGCGGCGCGTGCCCGTCACCGGCTTGCTCGTAGCGTAGAGGCTCGGCGCCGTCTATGCGGGCGAAGTGGTCGGCCGCCCACTCTTCCCACGTGAAACGACTGCCCGCGCCGCCGGTGGGCACGAAGCCTGTGAGTTCGTGTACCAACGATTCGCTCGGCGCTGGCGCCCGGTACGAATCCGGCCACCTGGCGATGTCGTCGATCGCGTTGGTGTATCGAGTTTCGGTGTAGGTGAGCAGTGCCTGGGTCTGGCGCGCGCGATCTTCGTCGGTAGGCAGAGTGGGGTCCGGCCGGCGGCGGCCGTAGCCGATGGCCAGGCTGCGTAGCCGCTGGCCAAATGCGTCCACCCCCAGGGTCAGCTCGTGCGCGATGCGCGGGTCGGCGGGCCGGCGCTCGTAGTGGTAGCTTAGGCTCTCGAGCGTGTGGCTGAAGTAGACGCCGGGCTGGGCGCTGTCGGGTGTCGTCGGCACGGCGTCGATGGCCGGCTGCAGCTCGCTGACCTGGTAGCGGCTTTCGCTGGCCTGGTAGGGGTGGGCCGCGCGCGTGCTGCCGTCCAGGGCGTACACCTCGGTGCGCAGCACGGCGCCGCGCAGTGCACGGGCCGCTTGCCAGGGCGTGCCACCGGCCGGCAGCAAGTGATCGGGCAGCGGCAAGGCCTCGGTGTCTTGCGCATAGAACTCGGTGCGCAGCTTTTGCTCGAAGCTGCGCTGGTCGAGCAGCTTGCCGGCGCGCGCGTCGACGTAGACCCCGGTGTGGTACCAGGTGCGCGTTTCCACGGGCGGCAGGTGGTGGGCGGGGTCGGCGTTCAGGAAGTCGCCGAGCCCGAGGTCGCCGTCGCCTTGCGCAAAGTCGTCGAAGAAGTCGGTGTCCAACTGGTCGACGCGCGCAAAGCCGCGGAACTCGCGCTCGCGCCCGTCGTAGTGGCCATGGTGGTAGCGGTAGGCGACCACATGCTTGGTGCGGCCCACGAGGTCGAAGGTCTCGACCTTGTCGACCACCTGGGTCGGGAAGGGCAGCGTCGTGATCCAAGGCTGCATGTCAGTGCGGTCGCGCAAGTAGTGCTGCGTCGACGAGCCGTAGCTCACTCGGGTGACCGCACCCATGTGGTTGTCCATGGTGGTCAGCACATAGGGCTTGACGCCGCCACAGAAGTCCAGCGCCTTGTAGACGCCGTCCGTCGAGCCACCGAAGCTCTGGCTCCACAACAACGTGGCGGTGCCGGTGCCGAAGACGTCGGCGAACTGCAGGCCGCTCGGGTCGGCCGTGCGCGGGGTGCCCGTCAGGGTCCGGCGCTCACTGAAGCCATTGCCCGACCGGTTGAACCAGAAGTGCACCTGGCCCAGGCCGACATAGACGGCATCGGCACAACCAGTGCCGTTCAAGTCGGCCAGGAAAAGGCGTCGCGGGTCGAATTCGTCATCGAGTCGGGGCGCGTTGGACATGCGCACCCGTCGGCCGAAGCGGCCGTAGCCCAGATTGGGCCAGTAGTCGATCCCGCCGTTGTGCACGAGCACGATGTCGCTCAGCCCGTCGCCGGTCATGTCGGCCAGACGGACACGGCCTTGTGGGTCGTCGAAGAACACATCCGGGAAGACATCGAGGTCGTGCAGGCGCGGCACAGCGCGTGGCGCCGCGAAACCTTCTTCGCCGAGGCAGGCGAACCAGAGGAACTGGTCGTCGGTGGTCAGCAGAGCATCGGCGCGGCCGTCGCCTGTCAGGTCGAGCAGGCGCACGTTGTGGTCGGCGGGGTCGAAGCCCGGCTTCGCGGCAAAGGGCTTGAAGCGCCGCCAGCCCCCGTCGGTGGTCGTCTCGTAGAAGCCGGGCAGGTCGCCGCTGTTGACCAGCAGATCCACCACGCCGTTGCCGCTCATGTCGCCAAATCCGACGCCGGGTTGCCCGAGTGCGACGCCGGCGGGGCCATGATCCAACGCCACGGGCCGGTCGAATGTGCCATTTCCCAGGTTGCGCCAGACCTGGAAGCCAGCGGGCCCCGATTGCACGATGTCCGGCAGGCCGTCACCCAGCAGGTCGACCACAGCCATGGAACGATCGCTCAAGGTCAAGGTCGGCATCTGGCCACCATGGGCCTTGAGAGTTTGGTAACGCTGCTCATGCGGCCGGAATGCGCTATAGCCGAAGGCAACGGGTGGCATGCTGGCCTGGCGGTAGTTGCCATCGCCCGCTCGCTCATAGCTCGTGACGGTGACGGCCTGCAGCATCGACATCTGCGTGTCGGGGTCGGTGCCGTAGGCGAAATCGGTGGAGCGCACCAGGGTCGGCCCGCCCAGCTCTGCAAAGTGGTGGAACATCAGTACCCGGGAACAGGTTCGCAGCGTGCGAACGTCGAAGCCCGTACGGAAGCTGGAGAACCTGTCCGGCCGCAGCGGCACCTCGCGGTGTGTGGTGACCAGGGCGAGGTTGGGGCCGAACAGTTCCTGCGTTCCCTCGGGTGGGGCCTCGGGATGGGGCTGGCTGGTAGGGCTGGCCCAGTCGCCGTAGTCGAACACGGCTTCGAAGGCATAGCGCTGACCGCCGCGCAGCACACCGACGGTGGTGCCGTCGGCGTAGGTGATCGGCTGGCCCCGCTCGTCGAGCAGGTGCTCCGGCAGGTTCCCGTAGTAGATGCGGCGCAGGTAGCGTTGGGTTGCTGATCGTCGCTGTTCGTAGATGTCGTTCAGGCGTTGCGGTGCGTCAGCGTCATACAGCACCGGATCGTCGGCTGCGTACTCGTAGAGGCAATGGTTGCCAAAGGCGTCGAAGCTTTCTTGCAGCAACCACTCGGCTACGTGCCGTGCATCCGCTGGGTCGGACAGACGGGCTTGCGCGCTCACACCGAAAAGATGGGTGATGTTGTCTTTGGTGATGGTGCGCCAGTGCGTCTCACCGCTGCCGTTGCGCACCCAGCATTCGATGCGGGCGAACATGCCTTCGGTGCGCGGGCGAAAAAAGGTGATGCTGAAACCGTCACGCTCAACGGGTGCATCGCGTACCCAGCGAACTTGACCGCTGTCGTTGTCGGTCTCCGGGTGGGCTGTGCGCACCAGGTCCTCGGCGCCCGAAAGTACGAAGCGGTCTTGGTCGTCGTCGTAGTGCGGCAATCCCTTTTCCGTCTTGCGGGAGATGCGGGCCACGTCCAGGCTCCAACCCAGGCCAAAGAGTCCATTGCCGTGTCCGGAGCTGTATTGCAGCGCCAGTTTCGGGCCGAAGCCATGGCGTCCGGGTGACAGTGCCAACGGCACGCTGTAGTTCGCGGTACCGCTGAAGAGATTGGCCGAGAAGGTCTCGCCAATGCCTTTCACCGCACCACCGCCTTTGGGCAGGCTGATGGCGGACGGACCGGTTTGGTGGGTGCCGGACTGATTCATCGTTGGCATACCTTGTTTGAGGCTGTGAGAAGCTGGCCCGTGGCCAGCGGTTCGACCGCCATGGCTGAATGGGCACTTCGCGACAGGGCCCTGTTGGGGCCGGCTGCGCTCAGATCAACCCACCGCGAGTACGTCCGCGTGAGTCCTTCTGGTGTGCACCTGACACTTGGCGCTCCTGGGTCGTTCCTGCCGCCTCAGGTGCTGCCGCGGTCGGCTCACCATGGGAATCGCAGAGCGGCGGACGTTTCTGCCAGCGCTTACATTCTTTTACTCACCCAAGCGGAGAGGGCGCACGCACGCGAGGCGCGGCAAAGGCATCTTTCGCCGTGCCGCAGAAAGCAGCCCCTGCAGAAGAGGATTGAAGCCAGGCGCCAGACCGGAGGGCAGAAGTCTGGAAATGCGGACGGCGGTGTCGATGACCGCGTGGGGATCACCGGTCGGATTCAGCTTGCGCCAGCGTCCTGCGCGATTTGCTCGCGCAACTCGACGAGCGCTGGCGACGATTCGTTCAGCGTGGCCTGCAGGTGTTCCAGCGCCTGCTGGCGTGTTTGCTGAGCCTCGAGCCTTTCGCCTCGGGCCTGGTGCACCAGTGCCTTGGCGGCCAAGGCACTGCCCAGCCATTCGCTGTGGCCGAAGCCTGCGAGCGAGGCTTGTGCTTCGTTGACGGCACGGTCGGCGGTGGACCGGGCAGCGTTCAGATCGCCCAGTTGGACCTGCGTGCGTGCAAGTAGGCTGAGCGCGCGAATCCCCATACGGCTTTGATCGCGGGCGGCATCAAATCCGTCAACTGCCTGCTTCAGGAGGTCTGCGGCCAATCCAGGCCGGTGGCGCCGCAGCGCCAGTTGAGCTCGCGACATGGCCAACCCGGAGAAGGTCGCGCTTGTCGATGGTGCGATGGCCTTGAGCCGGGATTCCGTCCAGTCAAGCTCACGCTCACAGCCCGTCAGATCGCCGCTCTGACACCAGGCTTGGGCCCCCTGGATCATCAGTACGGCGCCTGATCGCTTGTCGCCCTGAGACTCAATCTCTCGGATGGCGTGCTGGAGCAGGGGCACCGCTTCATGGCCCCTGCCCAGATCCACCAAACGGATGGCGTAGTTGCCTTCCAACCTAGGCTCGACATTGCCAAAACCTCGCGAAATGGCGAGCGCTTGCTGGATCGCCTTTTCTGCCTCCGCGGTCTGGCCGCCACGCGACAACTGCACCCCCAGGTTGTTGTACAGACCAACGGCTTGGCGCGTTCGGCCTCGCCCCATCGCGAGGAGGGCATCTATCGCGCGGCGCGATGCCTGCACAGCTTCAGCCGGTTGCCCGGCCTTGTTCAGTGCACTGGCCAATGTGGCCTGCAGGACAACGGCCATCTCGCCGTAACGACCGGTCGGGCCCAACTGCTCCTTCGGCATCGTTTCGATGGCCGCCCGAGCGTCTGCCAATGCGGCTTGAGCGTCTCCGCTGCGGGTGGCCACTTCACTGCGCGCCTGAAGGCAGATGGCCCGCTTGCTGGGGTCGCCATCGCCCTCGACCTGGAGTCGAGCCAAGGCCGATTCGAGCAGCGCACGCGCCTGTGTGAAGTCGCCCTCAGCAGCATGATCCTGAGCCAACTGGCATTCGATGCCCGCTGTCAGGCCCGCGTCCCGCACATGGGCCGCACTCTGTAGGGCCCGCTGAAGCAGCGGGCGACTCTTGGCCGGGAGACCTGCTTGACCGTAGAGATTGGCGACCAACAGCAGCAGATGCGCGTGTTGCGCCGGCTCGCCGGCAAATTGCTGGTCCACCACGGTCTCGGCGCGGGCCAACAGGTCTTCGGCCGTGAAGGGCTTTTCGTCGCCCTCTTGCAGAAGGAAGCTCACGAACTCGCCGCTCGACTGGGTGTAGGCCACCTCGCGCAGTGCCCGGTCGCGCTCGCGTTCGGCGCGGGCAGCCTGCTGCTCTGCCCGGCGGGCCTGAGACACCGTTCCGATCATGCCGGCGGTGATCGCCACTGCGCTGAGAACGCCAGCGCCAACGGCGACGCGATGCCGACGCGCAAACTTGCTCCAGTGATAGGCCCATGATCGGGCATGTGCTTCGACGGGCTCGTGAGCACGGTAGCGCCGCAGGTCTTCGGCCAGCGCGTCTACGGTGGGGTAGCGCAGCTTGGGTGGCTTGGCCAACGCACGGGCGGCGATGTTCGACAAGTCGCCCCGCAGACGCCTCTGCAACACCCTTGCAGTCGTTCCGCGCATCGCGGCCACTTCCGGTGCGCATGCCCCGCCGAGCGGTGATGGCTCACAGTCCAGCGTCGCGCGCATCACGCGTTCCACGGTCGCGCCGGCAGGCGCCGTGGGATGCCGCCCGCTGAGCAAACAGAACATGAGTACGCCCAGGGCGTAGACGTCCGTCGCGGTGGTCACGGTCTCTCCAAGCCACTGCTCCGGTGCGGCGTATTCCGGGGTGAGGGACTGGCCACCGTTATCGCGAGTGATGGAGGTCGCCGCGGCACTCCAACTTTCCCCTTGCAGAATCTTGGCGATGCCGAAGTCGAGCAACTTGACTTGGCCGGACCGGTCAACCAGGATGTTCGGTGGCTTGATGTCCCGATGGATCACCAGGTGGCTGTGTGCGTGTGATACCGCAGACATGACGTCTGTAAGCAGGGAGAGTCGTTGCTCCACCCCGAGTTTGAGCCGGTCACAGTGATCATCGATCCGCTCTCCGTCCACCCACTCCAGAACCAGATAGGGCTGCCCCCCGTCGCTGACCCCCGCGTCGAGGAGACGGGCGATATGCGGGTGGGTGAGACGGGCAAGGATCGAGCCTTCTCGACGAAAGCGTTGGGCAGCTGCTTGGCCCACCAAAGACATGTGAAGCAGCTTGATCGCCACTTCGCCTTCGAATCGCCCATCATCGCGCCGGGCACGCCAGACACTGCCTGCACCCCCCTGGGCGATGGGCGATATCAGCACATAGGGGCCCAGGCGCTGCCCGGCCAGCGAAGGCTTGGCCGCTGTGGCGGCCGTACCGTTCAGGAACTGCGCCGAGCTGGCGTCGCCATGTGAGCCGAGCAGATCCGCCAGTTCGGTCGCCAGCGTGGGATGCTGGGCCTGCAATCGGCTCAAGTGCGCTGGCCGCTGCTCGTCAGGAAGGTCCAGTAGCTCGTCAAGGAGCGGACTCAGCCGCAGCCAGCGTTCACGATCCGGCAGACTCATGCGCAGCGCATCCAAAAAGTGACTCGCTCAACCTGGCACCAGGCGAAATGGGAGGCGCTACTTTCGTGAAGTCGGTCCGGTGGGCACATCCCCCGCATAGGGGATGTCTCGCGGCAACTTGTGCGATGTCCGTTCGGCAGTTCAGCCGATCACCACCACATCGAACGCACGTTCCGCAAACCACACCGCCGCGACCGCGGCGATCGCGAGTGAGCCGCCGGCCAGCACCACATGGCGGTAGAAGCGGGTGTCCCTGATCCACCAGGCCAGCGGAAGCGCGACCGCGACGATGCCCAGTTGGCCGAGCTCGACGCCGAGGTTGAAGCCGATCAGCGATTGGGCCAGCGCCGCTGAATCCAGCCCCAGCTCTTTCAGCGCGCCTGCAAAGCCGAAGCCGTGCACGAGGCCGAAGACGAAGGCCATCGGCCAGCGCACGGCCGCTCCGAAGCGGCCGATGCCCCTCTCGGAGGGCGGCGGTGGCACTCCGTTGCCGGGTGTCGCGCTTTTCCAGCGCGCGCCGGGCAGGAAGCGCTTGAGGTTGTCGAGCGCGGCGAGCACCACACTGGCGGCGATCAGGGATTCGACGATGCGCGATGGTGGGTCGGCGTAGCCGAGCACGGCCAGCGCCAGGGTGATGGAGTGGGCCACGGTGAAGGCGGTGACGACCTGGGCCACCTGCCACAGGGCATCGGTCCACCGGGCCGGGCGAGTCTCGATCTTCGGTGTCGACGCGGAACGAACGGTGTCGTCTGCACGGCCCGCGAGCAGGACGGCGGGCAGCATCAGCGCCAGCAGGAACAGCACGTGGTCGGTGCCGATCAGGATGTGGTGCACGCCTTCCGCCACGAAACCGGTGAAGCTGCTGGGCGCACCGTCGGCGGCAGGCGCTGCCGCGGCCGGGGACGTTCCAGTGAGCGCCAAGGCACCGGAGCTCGGCGCGAGCACCGCGGTGACCGCGGCAGCCTGCGCGCCGGCGCGCCACTGCAACAACCCGCGGTGCGAAGCATCGCTGTCGGCGAACAGGCGATAGTCGACCAGCAAGCCGGATGCTGCCGCGTCCGCGGGGCACAGCCAACGCCGTTCCAGCACGGCGTAGGTGCCGTCGGCATGGGCTTCGATGCTCGGTTCGGACAAGAGCCCGGCTCGGCACGCTGCCGGGGGCGCAGCCCCACCCGAAGGCTGCGACAGGTGCAGGCCATCGTCGGCGAGCGCCGAGATCTGCGGCCACGCGGTGCGCAGCTCACCCCAGGTGATCTGCCCGTCGTCGTCTGCGTCCAGCGGCATGACGCGGTCCAGGTCGCGCAGGGCGATGTCCCAGCGTTGCTGCACGCTCGGGCCGTCGGCCGTCAGGCTCAACGTGGCGTTGCTCGGCGCATGCGCCCGTGCTGGCGCAGGGGACAGCGCCATCGCCGTCAAAGCCGCCAGGCCGGCGAGTATCAAGCGGGCCCGGCGCAGGTGGCGATCGCTCAGAACGGATGAGCTCACGAGGCACTCCCAGAGTGGGTTGGGGTGGCGGCCCGCACGGGGGCGGCGGAGATGGAGGGCCAGCGGACATCGACGAAGCCTTGCTCGCGCGCCCAGCGGCGCACGGGCTCGGCGGCTTGCGGCTCGCCAGCCGCTGCGGCGGCGCGAAGCAGCAACAGCGCGTCGGCAGGCTCGCGCTGCCAGCTCCAGTTCTGTTGCGCCAGCACCAGGGCTTGCGGCGCGTCATGGCGCAGGTCCAGCATGAAGCGCGCTTGTTCGCGGGCGTGGCTGCGGTCGCCGCGGGCCAGCGCGGCGTCGAAGCGGGCTTGCAACTGCGTCGCCAGCTCACTGGCCGATTCATCCTTCAGCTGGTGGCGGGCGATCGCGATCCGCAGCAACAAGGCGTCTGCCGCCTCGTAGCCGCGCAGCAGACGCACGACGTCGGCCGGGCGATGCTGATCGAGCAACCAGTCCGCGTAGGTAGCGAGCGCGTAGAGGCTGGGGGCTTCGCCGGCTGAAGCCGCGCGAAAGAGCCCGTCCGCTCGACGATCGCCAGTGCGCTGGGCCAGCTCGGCTCGCAGCAAGGCGAGCCAGGGATCGTCGGCCGCACCGAGCTTGGACAGGGCCGCGTCGGCCTGCCGCGCACTGAGGCGGCCTTGCAACTGGCCGAGTTCGACGAGGCAGGCCTGTGCTGCCGTTCGCACCCCGTCGCCGAGCGCCGCGTAGGCATCGCCGGCCAGCCGTTCGCAGCCCAGGCGTGCTTCGGCGTAGCGCCCCTGCACTTGGTGAATCGAAGATCGCGTCAGCTCGGCCTGGGCATGCAGCGCCAGGGCTGGCGAGGCCGACTGGCTGAAGGCGGCGCGGCGCAGGGCGGGCGGGCCGCCGACGGCCAGAGGCGACGCCAGCAGTGCATCCAGATCGGCCAACGCGCCGACGAAGTCGTGCAGGCCCTGGCGGATCGTGGCGCGCAGCAGGCGCACCGGGCCGGGCGGCTCGGCGTCCTTCCACCACGGCGCCAGCACCGCCTGGGCTTGCCCCCAGTCTCGGGGGTCTCCGCTGCGCCGGGCCTGGTCGATGGCCTCGCGCGCTGCGGCCAATGCCAGCGAAAGATTCGGCTGGGCCTGTGCGGCTTGCTGGCGCAGCGCCGCGCGCTGGCCCGCCCCGGTGCGCGCAGGGGCAGCGCCCGGCAGGCGGGTGGGCAGCCGCTCGATGACTTCGTGGTCGTCGGAGGGCACGCGGGGGGCTGCGATCGAGGCCTGGGAGGGCATCAACCAGAGCACGGCTACAGCGGCCGAGGCGAGGAGGGCGGTACGCATGTCAATTCCAGCCGCGTTAGATGAGACTGAACCCGGCAGGCGAGCCCGCCGGGTCGAGGACACAGTCAGGCGCCGGCCACCCGTTCACTGCGCGCCGGGCGTCGGCGTGTTCAGGTACGGGAAGGTCGACAGGAACGGCGTCGCGGCCTGGTCGACGGCGTCATGCAGGTTGTACGACGTGGTGCCCAGCGGCACGTACTTCGGCTTGCACTTTTCGCCCAGGCCCAGCGCGTTGGTGTTGCCATTGGCCATGCACAGGCCGCCCATCATCGCCACCAGCGAGATGTCGACCACGTCGTCCTTCGGGCGGCGTCCGTTCGGGTAACCCGCCAGATCCGTACCGCCGGCGAGGATGTTGCCCAGCACGCCCAGTCGGTTCTGCTGCGCGTACGGCACCGGCATGATGCTGGTGTTCAGGCGCAGCATCTCCGAGGCGACCACGTTCATCGGCTGGTTCACGCCGGGCAGGCCGGTGAGGAAGGTGGTGGTCAGGTCGCTTCGGGGGTAGTTCGTCGGTGCGCTGTTGGGCAGCGGCAGCGCGATCTCCAGCAGCTTGGGCAGCGTGGGGTTGCTCACGTAGGTGAGGAACTGGCCATCACCGGCGGGCTGTGAGGCGTTGAACTTGTCCTTGTCCTTCAGGCCGATGACCACCTCGTTGACCAGTGGCATGCCCAGGCGAGAAACCTGTACCCAGTCGCCCGCGTCCTTGTCGACCTTGTTCAGGCCGGACTTCGGCGTGGCGTCGATGTTGTGCGTCTGGCGCACGCTGGCGGTCGTCCAGCCGCCGATCACGGGCTCGCTGCCTTGCGTGAGGCAGCTGATCGGGATCTCCAAGGCCAGCGTCGTCACGTTGCTGTCGGCGATGGTGTTGGGGAACAGGCCGATCTTGGTGGGGTCGGTGATGACCTCGATCGGGGCGTGCACCAGGTCGAACACGACGCCCAGGTTCACTGCAAAGCCTTCGGCCCGCTGGCCGACGAACATCTTGCCCGGCGCAGAGCAGTTCGGGATGTTGATGTTGTAGATGTGCTTGGCCGCGTAGCCCGGGTAGTCGGGGATGGTCTTGGTGCCGATGTTGTCGGCCGGCTTGTCGAAGGTCGCCGAGCCGTTGTCGGCGTTCGTGATCGTCCAGGGTTCGCCGCGGCGGCGGTCGCCCTTCATCATGATCACGCTGTAGGTCTGCGCCACGTTCAGGTTGGCATCGGCCACGTTCGCCACGGGCCCGGCCTGGATCAGCGGGATCGCCACATTCTTCTTGCCGGCAGGCAGTTCCAGCCCGCGGCCGCCGTTGGCCAGGGTGTTGGTGAAGCGGAACTGGAAGGTCAGGTCTTCCTTGGCGTCGCCGTTGTTGTCGAGGTGGATCTCGTACAGCGCGTTCTGGTCCAGGTTGAAGTAGTTCGGGCCGCCATAGGGGGCTTGCAGCGGCTGGTAGTTGGCGATCAGGGTCACGTAGTTGGATCGGCCCGTCTCATAGCTGCGGAACATGTAGAAATCGGTGCCATCGACCTTGGGTGCGCCGGTGATGAAAGGCGCCTCGCGGTGGCTGGACGCCAAGGCGGGCAAGGTGGTGGCGGCCAGCGCAGCGGCGGCAGCGATCGGGGCCAGGCGGCCGATGAGGGCAATGCGGTTCATGGGATGAGGTCTCCTGCGGTGCTTCGCCGGCTCCACATGGCCGGCGTGGTGGTGCTTACGCGCCGCAGGGCGGTCTCGGATGCAGTGACCGGGTCCCGACCCTCTGCCTTGCTCAGGTTCCTGCATCCGATCACATATGGATCGCGTAAGGAAGCGGTTGGCCTGAGAGATGCCGACCGATTCCCTGTGTCTTCCGCACACACGTCGCCAGGGCCTCACGGCGACAATGTGGGGGTATGTCTTCTGAAGAAACTCGCGTGCTGCAGTGGCTGCCGGCCCAAGGGCGCCCCGAGCAGTTGATGCTTTTGTTCCATGGCGTGGGCGACAGCGCCCAGGGCATGGCAGGTCTGGCCAGTGGGCTGCGCCGCGCCTTTCCGCAGGCGGCGGTGATGGCCGCTGATGGGTTCGAGCCCTTTGATGGCGACCCCAGCGGCGCCCTCGGCGGGCGCCAGTGGTTCTCTCGCAACGGCGTGGATGACGGTAACCGCGCGCAAAGGGTGAGACAAGTGTTGCCAAAGCTGGGGGCCTGGGTTCGGGGCGCCCAGCAGGCCACGGGCGTGGGGCCGGCCGCCACCGCGCTGGTCGGGTTCTCCCAGGGCGCGATCTGCGTGCTGGAGTTGGCGCAGGCGGAGGACGGCCTGGCCGGCCGGGTGCTGGCATTTGCCGGCCGCTACGCCAGCCTGCCAGAGCGGGCCTTGCAGCACACGACCCTGCACTTCTTCCACGGTGCAGACGATGCCGTCATCCCCGCTGACCATGCGCGGGCAGCCATGCAGCGCGTGGCTGACCTGCAGGGTGACGCGACCATCGACATCGCCCAGGGCGTGGGGCACGAGCTGCCGGCGGCCTTGCTGCAGTGCGCGATCGACCGGTTGCGCACCCACATTCCGCATCGCACCTGGGCCGCGGCGCTGGGCGCCGTGCCCAGCCTGTCCGAACGCCTGGCGGCGCGTGCAGAATCGGAACCTGACGCCGAAGATTGACTGACTGACAACGTGACCTCCTGGTTCCAAGATTTGGGCGCCCTGCGCGCCTGGGCAGCCGAAGCCCGGCCCGTTTTCATTTGCGGGCAAGAGCGCAGCGGCACGTCGGCGCTGCAGCTTGCCTTGTCGCAGCATCCGGCGCTGTTCGCGGTGCCGCACGTCTACGAGACCTTCATCTTCCGCGAACCTCGCAGCCTGCTGGCTGAGCCGCCGAGGCAGATGATGCAGGCCTACCTGCGGGGCGAAGACAATCTGCAGGCGCTGCGCCGTCGACTGGCGGCTCTGGCAGCCCCGAACGGGGGCGACCCCGCCGCGCTGAGCGACGAGGATCTCATCCGCGCCTTCTTCGCTTTCGCCGCCGAGCAGGTTTATCCCGGCCAGCGGCCTTTGGAGAAGACACCTTCTCATGTCCATTGCCTGCCTCGCCTGTTCCAGGCGTTCCCCAAGGCGAGGGTGCTGGCCTGTGTGCGTGAGCCGACCGAGGTGGTCGATTCGTACCGTCGTCGCCTGCAGCGCGAACAGGCGCTGGGCAAGCCCGCTGAGGTGTGGGGCTGGCTGGACCAGACCGACGAGCAATTGATCGGCCAGTTTCGCCGGGTCGACCGTGCCCTGGCTGAGGGCGCCAAGCTGGCCCCTGGCCAGATTTTCCAGGTGCCCTACGGCTGGCTCACAGCCGACCCGGAAGCCGCGATGACCGCCCTGTGCGAGTTCATCGGCGAGCCTTATGACGCGGCCGTGATGGCGCCGAAGGCGGCCTGGCGGGACCGGGTGGACGAGCGGCTGGGCCGTCCGATCGGCACTGCGAGCGCGCCTCGGCCCTCGACATTGACCGAGGAAGCCAGCGCCGTCTTGCGCAAGGAAACCTGGGGCCTCACACGCCGCTGGCGCGTGCCGGGCCCGATGATGCCGAGCGGCGGCACCGCCTGACGCACTAGAGTCTGTCGTGAGGACGGGCATCATCTCGTCTGGTACGAACACTTGTTCTGTCATGCTTTTCCTGTTGTCGCCCGCCAAGACCCTGGACTACGAGAGCCCGATGCCCGCCGGCCTGGCGCGCCGGGCCACCTTGCCGCGTTATGTGGACGAGGCCGCGGCACTGATCGATGTGCTACGCGAGCGCTCGGTGCCCGAGATCGCCGAGTTGATGAGCCTGTCGGACCCGCTGGCCACCTTGAACGTCCAGCGCTACGCCGACTGGTCGCGCGAATTCACGGCACGCAACAGCCGGCCCGCGGCGTTGGCCTTCAATGGCGACGTGTACGAGGGGCTGCAAGCGGCGTCACTCGGCACCGCGGATTGGACCTGGGCCCAGCGGCACGTGGTGATCTTGTCGGGCCTGTATGGCCTGCTTCGCCCCTTGGACCGTCTGCAGCCCTACCGCCTGGAAATGGGCACCAGACTCGCCTCGCCCGGTGGGGCCAAGGACCTGTACGCCTACTGGGGCGACAAGCTGGCTCACGCGCTGAACGATGAGCAGGCGGGCGAGAAGTCGCCCATCATCGTGAACCTGGCCTCGCAGGAGTACTCACGCGCCGCGCTGCGCCCGGCGTTGAGGGCGCGGGTCGTCGAATGCGTGTTCGAGGAATGGCACGGCGGGCAGTGGAAAGTGATCAGCTTTTTTGCCAAGCGGGCGCGGGGGCTGATGGCCCGTCATGCCATCCAGCAGCGTGCTTCGACCTTGAAGGCATTGCGTGCGTTCGACGCCGAGGGCTATGCCTTCGACGACGAGGTGTCGGACGCCGACCGGTTTGTCTTCCGTCGCCGCGCTGCGGCTGCCTGAGAGGCGCCCGGGCGCCGGGCTGCGCCCCACCCTGCAGGGGGCGTGATCAGACGCTTGGCCAAGCCAGTTCTTCTCACGATCGTGCGGGCGCCCTGCCTTTCGTCGCCGTCGAGGCCTCGGCGCCGGCGTCGGCCTGGGGGCATCGGGCCAGCAGATCGGGCACCGTGAGGTGGAGGTCGCCGGGTGGGCCCAGCTGTTCGAGCAGCGTGTCGACCACCACCCGCACCCGCGGCGCGAGGTAGCGGCGGTGCGGGTAGTGCAGCACCACCTCGCGCTCGCCCGGATCGTGCAGGCCCGTGAGCAGCAGCTTCAGCCTGCCGCTGCGCAAGTAGGGCAGCGCATGGTGCAGGCCGGCCTGCACGATGCCGGCGCCGGCCAGCGCCAGATCGAGCACCGCTTCCGGGTCACTCACCGACAGCCTCGGCTGAGGCGTGAACTCCAGGCGCTTGGCGCCGCGGCCGCCTGAGGCGGTGCGAAAGCGCCACGGGCTGGGCGCGCTGCCGGCGAAGCGGACTGCGAGGCAATCGTGGCCGCGCAGTTCATCAACGCCGCGTGGCACGCCGGCCCGCTGCAGGTAGCCGGGGCTCGCCAGCAGGGCCAGCGGCAGGCGGCAGATGCGCCGGGCCACCAGGCTCGAGTCTTCGATCGGGCCACCGCGGATGCCGATGTCGTAGCCCTCGGCCACCAGATCGACCGGGCGGTTGTCCAGATCGAGCTCGATCGTGAGGCCGGGATGGCGCTGGCTGATGGCTGGCAGCAGCGGCAGCACCCACTGCCGTCCGAACGCATGGCCCACAGACAGCCTGACGCGCCCCGTGGCCTCGGTGGCGCTCTGGGTCACGTCGGCCACGGCCTCGTCCAGCATTCGCAGGGCTTGGCGCGCCTTGTCGAGAAACCGCGTGCCCTCGGCCGTGAGCGCCAGCCGCCGTGTGCTGCGCTGGAACAGCCGCACTCCGAGTTGCGCTTCCAGCTTGGCCAAGCTCTTGCTGACGGCAGCGGGCGTCAGCTCCAGCCGCTCGGCCGCCGCCACGAGGCTGCCGGCCTGGGCGGTTTCGACGAAGGCGAGCAATCCCTGGAGCTGTTTCATGATCTCGATTCTCAACCAGCATTCATGAATCATTCAATCGCTGGTGACTTCCTGGCGATGAATCGAGTTTCTACAGTTCACCCCATCGCAGGCCCGATGGGCGGGCCGGCCAACCAGAAAGGGCACCTCATGAAGATCGGCATCCTGGGTTCGGGTGACGTGGCAAAGACGCTGGCGGCAGGTTTCTTGGAGCATGGTCACGACGTGATGCTCGGCACGCGCGAGCCGGCGAAGCTGGACGAGTGGGCCGCCGCGCATCCCACGGCGCGTGTCGGCAGCTTTGCCGATGCGGCGGCGTTCGCCGAGCTGGCGTTGCTGGCGGTCAAAGGGGGCGCGGCGGAAGCGGCCCTGAAAGCGGCGCAGGCCGATCGGCATCTGGCGGGAAAGGTGGTGATCGACGCTACCAACCCGATCGCCGATCTGCCCCCCGAGCAGGGCGTGCTGCGCTTCTTCACCTCGCTCGACGAAGGCTTGATGGAGCGCTTGCAGCGTGCCTACCCGGGCTTGCGTTTCGTCAAGGCGTTCAACTCGGTGGGCGCCGCGCTGATGATCGATCCGCAACTGCCAGGCGGCCGCCCGACGATGTTCATCTGTGGCGATGAGGCGGCGGCTAAATCCACGGTTACTGGCCTGCTGGCGGAAGTCGGCTGGGACGCTGCCGACATGGGTGGCGCGGTGGCCTCTCGCGCCATCGAGCCGTTGTGCATGCTGTGGTGCATTCCGGGCTTCTTGCGCAACGATTGGGTTCACGCCTTCAAGCTGGTCTCGCCGGCCTGAGTGGCAGGGCCCCGGGCCGGCCGGCTGGTTTACAAGTTGCGGGCTTTGGGCATGTCGAAGTCGGCCCGACGTGCTGCCAAAATAGGCGCATGACGACGATTTCGCCCTCCATCACCCCGGAACTTCGCAACTGGATCGTGGCGCAGGCCGAGGCGGGTTTTCCGCCCGAAGAGGTGCTGGCCGCGATGCGCAACAGCGGCTGGCCCGAAGAGGTGGCCATCGAGGCGCTCGAGGTCACCTTGACCGAGCACCTGCAGGCCAAGGGCAAGCCGATTCCGGGCCGCCAAGGCATGCCGGAGCCATCGCTGTCGGATTCGCCATCGACCATCGTGGTCGATGGCCACGAAATCCGTGTGCTGATGTCGATGGCGCTGCCGCGCGTGGTGGTGTTCGGTGGGGTGTTGACGCACGCCGAGTGCGACGAACTGGTCGCGCTGTCGCGCCAGCGCCTGACCCGCTCGGAGACCGTGGTCAATGAGACGGGCGGCAGCGAGGTGAACACCGCCCGCACGAGCGAAGGTATGTTCTTCACACGCGGCGAAAATCCGCTGTGCCAGCGCATCGAGCGCCGCATCGCCGCGTTGTTGAACTGGCCCATGCAAAACGGCGAAGGCCTTCAGGTGCTGCGCTACCGCCCGGGCGCCGAGTACAAGCCCCACCACGACTACTTCGACCCGGTGCATTCCGGCACGCCCACCATCCTCTCGCGTGGCGGCCAGCGGGTGGGCACCTTGGTGATGTACCTGAACACGCCAGAAAAGGGCGGCGGCACCACCTTCCCTGACGTGGGGGTGGAAGTGGCGCCGATCAAAGGCAACGCCGTCTTCTTCAGCTACCACGCGCCCCACCCGAGCACGAAGACGCTGCACGGCGGCGCGCCGGTGATCGCCGGTGAGAAGTGGGTCGCCACCAAGTGGCTGCGCGAGCGCGAGTTCCACTGAGCCCGCGCTGATGCGTAGCGGCTCGGTGCGCCACGCACGCTGAGCCGGCGGACCGCGTCAGCCCGCGATCGTCTGGATGGCGTGCGCCGGGATGGTGAGTGCCACTTCCTGGCCGGCGATCTGAAGGCGGTAGTTCACGGCGAGATCGGTGGCGTTCATGACCACCACCGCCAACTGGCCGTTCGGGTTGACGAAGGCCGTGGTCTGCAAGTTGCTGCGGCTGCTGACGGCGCTGATGCGCTGTGCACCCGGGCGAATGAACTTCGAGAAGTGGCCCAGGTAAGCGAAGCTGGGGGTGAAAACCAACTCGCCCGTCTTGCCATCGGCGTGCACCGGCGCGAAGCAGAAGTTGCCGACGTGGTTGGGGCCGCCTCTTTCGTCCAGCAGGATGTTCCAGTCGGTCCAACCGACGGCGCCGCTGTTGAAGTCCGCGATCATCTGGCTGCCGTAGCGCTCGGCGTTGGGCCACCACTGCAGCCGGGCCGGGTCGAAGCGTTCGACGGTGGCTTCGGTGAGCAGCAGGTTGACCTGCGGCCAGGCCTCGTGCACCGCGGCCACGTTGCGGTGCATCGGCTCACCACCGGCCCAGGTCTCGTACCAGTGGAAACCGACGCCCCACACATACGGCGCGGCTTCCGGGTCGGCCAGGATGGTGTGGGCGCGGTGGGTGATGAGATCGCGGTTGTGGTCCCAGACGATGATCTTGCGATCGCCCAGGCCTTCGCGTTGCATCGTCGGCCCGAGGTGGTTCTTCAGGAAATCGCGCTCTTCCTCTGCGGTGAAGATCATCGACTCCCAGGTTTGCCGGGCCATCGGTTCGTTTTGCACCGTGATGCCCCAGATCGGAATGCCTTCCTTCTCGTAGGCGCGGATGAACCGGGTGAAGTAGCTGGCCCAGGCTGCGGCGTACTGCGGCAGCAGCTTGCCGCCTTGCAGCATGCTGCCGTTGTCTTTCATCCAGGCCGGCGCGCTCCAGGGGCTGGCGAACGTCGTGGCCGTGCCGCCGCCGTCCGCAATCGTCTGAAGTGCCCGCTTCAGCAGTGGGATGCGGTGACGACGGTCGGGTGCCACGTCGAACGAGGCGAGGCTGGCGTCACCCTCTTTGACGTAGGTGTAGCTGGCGCTGCTGAAATCCGAGCTGTGGATGGTGGTGCGCAGCAGCGAATAGCCCAGGCCCTCCTTCGGGTCGAAATAGGCCTTCAAGAGCTGCTGTTGCTGCGCGGGTGCCAGGCGGGCGAAGACCTCGGCCGATGCATCGGTGATGGCGCCGCCGATGCCGAGCACCGTCTGGAAGCGGTGGGCCGGGTTGACGAAGACCGAGACGTCGCCTTCAGGCGGTTGGCTGCCCGACGCCGGCACGATGGTGGCGGTGAGCGCCAGCCGTTGCGGTGCCGCTTCGGCGGTGGTGTAGACCTGCACGGCAGGGGGCGCGGCGGGGGAAGTCGGGGCAGTCAGAGAAGGGGACATGGGGGTGCTGCTGCTGGCGGCGCATGCCGGGCCGAGGGCCAGCATCGTGCTGGCGGACAAGGCCAAGGCCACGGAGGCTGATCGGGCGCTGGAACGAGCGGGCATCGAAGCGTCTGTCGAGGGTGGGCGATGTCGGCTCGGGGCCGCGAGGAGGGCCCAGCGGCACGTGTCCAGGCACCTTTGAAAGCGCATTCTCGCGCAAAATGGAACCGGTTCCGCCAGGGTATTTGCCGAGGCGGGCGCGTTCCAACAGGCGGCACTGTGATCAGGCCGCCGGCGAGGGGCGGGGCGTGATGGCGATCTGCGGGGCCTCTGGCTCCAAGGCGTGGCTCCGTTTGGTCGGGCCCGGCTCTTCCAGCCCCGCGCGCAGTCGAGGCAAGGCCTGCGGGTGTTCGCGTTGCACGAAGGCGATCAGCGCTTCGCGCAGCTCGCAGCGCAGGTCGAAATTGGGGCCCGAGCCACTGGAGCTGACGAGGATGCGCACCTGCATCGCCCGATCGGAGGTGTCGGTGACCTGCACGACGCAGACCCGACCATCCCAGTGGCTGGAGGCACGGCACAGCCGCATGGCCTCTTGTCGGATGGCCTCGACCGGCAGGCTGAAGTCCAGCCAGAGCATCACCGTGCCCAGAATCTGGGCGCTGGTGCGCGTCCAGTTCTGGAAGGGATGTTCCATGAACCAGCTCAGCGGGATGATCAGCCGGCGCTCGTCCCAGATGCGCAGCACCACGTAGGTGGCGGTGATCTCCTCGACGCGGCCCCATTCGCCTTCGACGATCAGCACGTCGTCCAGCCGGATGGGCTGGGCCAGCGCGATGTGCAGGCCCGCCAGCAGATTGCTGAAGACCGACTTCGCCGCGATGCCGGCCACCAGGCCCACCACCCCCGCCGAGGCCAGCACGCTCGTCCCGAGCTGCCGGGCGCGCGGAAAGGTCATCAACACGAAGGCCAGCCCGGCGACGAGCACGGCGCCACTGGCGATGCGGGCCAGCACACGGGTCTGCGTCTGGATGCGCCGCGCGGTCAGGTTGTCGCTCACCTCGGCAGGGTGCAGCTGGATCACACCCTCCGCCACGCCCTGCACGGCGGAAACCGCAAGCCAGGTGAGCATCAGGATCACCATCACACCGTTCAGGTGTTCGACGAACGCGAGCCCCGGTTCGTCCTGGGGCATGCCTTGCAGCGCGATCTGGATGGCGACGATGGGAACACCCCACGAGGCGGCCCGCTTGCAGCGGCGCGCGACGGCCTCGGTGATCACCGATCGGCTGGCCATGCGCCACACGATGGGCCAGATCAGACGGTGGGCAACGGCCGAGCCGGCGACGATGGCGACAGCCACCGCCAACAGATGCCACCAGGCATCGGAGAGCAGGTTGATGGACACAGGCATGGGAACGACGGCCTTGCGGGGCGATCCGCAACCGCCGGCAACCGGCGTGCCTGGAATGGGCCGCGCAAAGCCCGGCGGCCTCGGCGGCGGCGCTCAGCTGGCCGGCGGCTCCGGGCTGGGGCCCACCGCCTCCCGGTAGGCATGCCAGCTCGCATGGCCCACCACCGGCCCGATGACCAGCAGGCCCACGAAGCCCGGCAGCATGCCCAGCACCACCAAGGCGGTGAGCAGGGCACCCCAGCTCAGCATCACGCCCGGCTGGGTGAGCACGAGACGCATGCTGGTCAGGCCGGCGGTGATCGCATCGGTCGGCCGGTCCAGGATCATCGGCATCGCCACCACGCTCACCGCGAAGATCAAGCCGGCGAACACGCCACCCACCACCAGGTAGGCGACGATGAAGTTCAGGTTCTCTGGTTGCAGCAGGGCGAGCACCGAGCCTTGAAAATCCGGCATGCCGTCGAAGCTCAGCGCAAAGACCACCAGCGACGCGCGGCCCCACAGCATCTCCAGCACCAGCAGCACGAAGCCGAAGATCGCCAACGTGCCGGTCTGGATGGTCCACGCCGTGCACGAGGCTGCCAGGCTGGGGCGCTCGCCTCGCTCCAAGGCGCGGCTCACGTGGTACAGGCCCAGGCAAAGGAAAGGGCCAAGCAGCAGGAACCCAGCCGACAGCGCCAAGGTGTACGCCGGGGCATGCCGGAAGACGCCGAGCAGCGCCCAGCCCATCAGCATGAACGCTGCACCATAGAAGAGGCCGATGGCCGGCGCCCGGGTGAAATCGCGCCAGCCTCGCGCGAGCCAGCGCCACGGTGCCGACCAACCCAGCGTGTTCAGCGGCGGCGTCAATGCGACGTCGCCCGGCGGCGCCGGCTGTCTCTCGGGATGGGGCAATGGTTCTGCGCTCATCGGCCGCACGCCTCCTTCGCTGGCAGCGTAGGGGCGTGCGGGGCCCGCGTCCAGCGGGTCGACACCTAGTCAGGCTCAGCTGTGAGCCACTTGTGCGGGGTTGGCGGAGCGTAGGACTGGCGTAGGCTTGGCACGCGGCTCAAGGGCCGGTGCCAAGCGATTCGATGGCCGCCGTGGGCGGCTTACCAGCCGATGGTGTAGGTCACCGAGACCGGCTGTGAGGTGTGGATCGACGGGCTGAAGTTGCCGGCGTCGTCGTACGAGAAGCCATAGGCCAGCGCGTTGACCGAGTGGTCGTGCCAGAACTTGGCGTACCAATTGGCGCGTTGACCCTTCGTGTAGAAGTACTTCGAAGTCCACCAATCGCTGAAGCCACGATGGGCCACGCGGCGGTTCAGGGCGGCGCACACCTGGGTCTGGATCTGCAACTGCTTGGCCACGTCGGTCGTGCCGCCGCTGGCGTCGTCAAGCAGGCCGTTGCCCAGCATCACCATCGAGGTGGTCGGCTTGCCGTTGATGAAGTAGACGCCACCGTCGGCGTCGGTGAAGCGGAACGTGTCGCCCACCACGCGGCCGGTGAATGGCTTCCAGCCGTTCTTCAGGTCGATCACCAGGTCTTCATGGCGGTACTGCTCCCACACCTCCGAGACGTAGTCGTCGAGGTAGTCGCCGTTCGGCTTGCCGGCGCCGAACGTGGCGTGGGCCGGGGCGATGATGCGGTAGGGCGCATACGGGGGCTTGGCCAGGGCGGCGAATGACTTGGGCAGGTCTTTCTTGAAGCTGGCGATGAGCTGGTCGCGGCTTTCGGTCAGGGGCTCACCCACGGTCTGGCTGAAGCCGTCCAGGCCGGTGACCTTCAGGTTCAGCGGGAAGCCGAAGTGGTCGACACGGGTGGTGTTGATGAAGATGCCCGGGGGCGAACCGTTGGTGCGGTTGATCGCGAACTCACCGAAGTCGAAGGTCACGTCGATGTTGGGATCGTCCGGGTTCTCGATGTTCGCGCCGGCGTAGGCGACTTTGCCGTTGCCGTCGGTGTTGATCAGGATGTACATCGGGCTGCCCACGCTGAGCATGATGCGCGCCGAGTTGATCGGTGGGATGGTCACCGACTTGGTCTGGGCCAGGCTGTAGAAGTAGTTCGAATAGCCCTTGCCGTTCTTCACCAAGGCACCGTTGTCGGACAAGGCCATGGGGACGAGGCGGCCGGTGTTGTCCACATGCACGAACTGGTCGGTGTTCCAGTCCTTGCCGATGATCGCCCAGTAGACGTCGGCATCTGCCCAGCGGCCCTTGGTGCCGTTGACGATGTTGAAGGTGGTCAGGCCGTTCCAGGTGCTGGTGCCGTTGCCGGTGAGCGTGTATTGCGCCGACGCGGGCGTCGAGTTCTTCAGGCCCTTCTTGACCGCGATGGCCTTCACCGTGGTGTTGCCCGAGATTTCGAGCGGGAAGCCGAAGATGGGGGAGTTCTCGGTGGGCTTGCTGCCATCAAGTGTGTAGTGCAGCGTGGCGCCGACAGTGGCGCTTTGCATGGTGACGCGAATGTGGGTGCCGTACGTTCCGCTGGGCAGCGAGAACACCGGCGGCTTCACTTTGTCGGCGGCTTCGGCTTCAACGCCCTGCGGGGAGAGGTCGGCGGCGGTGATGGTCTGGGCGTGCAGCGGCGTGTGCGCCACCATCAGGCCCATCATCAAGCCCATGGCGAGGGCCATGAACCTCTTGGTGTACAAGTTTCGATCGTTGAATCGCATCGACAGGTTTCCTTGGGAAGATGGCGTGCAGACCCGGCGCACCAAGCGACGGGTGGGCGACGCAGTCACGGCGTGAACAGCTCAGCAGGCCGAATGAAAGCGCTTTCATGATAGGCTGGGTCCACTCTCCGCGCTGTGTTTCTTTGTATCGCTCGCGACGAGCCCCTCGTCCTCAGGCGCCTCTCGCCCCGGGGTCTCGGGGGCAGGCGACGCCAAGACACCATTCGCCGCCTGCGCAACCCCAGCCTGGTGGCTGCTGGGGTTTCACTGAGGCCGTGGGCGGCGCCTGCCTGCACGCTCCGTTCAGTGCTTGTTCGTCTGCTGGACTCGCTCGGCCACGAATGCCGCATAGGTGCGCATCGGGCGGCCCAGGATCTGCTCCAACTGTTCGACGGTACCGGCCGCGGGGATCTGGCCCACCTGCTGGATGCCGTCCATCATCAGGCGCAGGTCGTACGCCATCCACGCCGGGACGCCGTTCTGCATCAACTGCGCTTCGAAGGCGCTCACATCGTTGCCGCAGTAGGCGATCGGGCGGCCGAGTGCTTTGCTCCAGACGGCCGTCGCCGATTCGCCCGTGAGCACATCGCGGCCGGCGATGTCCAGCGTCACGGAGGGCAAGGGCTCGGCAGCACGGTCGCGGCGCAGAAGCTCAGCGACGGCGATGTCCGCGATGTCGCGTGCGTCCACCATCGCCACCCCTTTGGGGCCGATCGGCATCGGGAAGACACCATAGCCTTCGATGACCTGCTGGATGGAGATGTCGTTTTGCATGAAGTAGGCCGGGCGCAGGATGGTCGCCGGCATCTTCAGCTTCTCGATCATGCGCTCCACCGTGTGCTTGCTGGCGAAGTGCGGAACGTTGGGGTACAGGTCCGCATGAATGACCGAGAGGTAGACGATGCGCTCAATGCCGGCCTCGCGAGCGACGTTCAGTGCTTGAAGGGACTGGGTGAGTTCGTCGGCCGCCAGGGCGTTCAGCAAGAACAAGGTGCGCACGCCGGCCATGGCCTGGCGCAAGGTCGCGACATTGTTCAGATCGCCGACGACGCTGTTCACGCCGTCTGGAAGGGACGCCTTGCCCGCTTGACGGACCATGGCGGTGACGCTGGCGCCGTGCCGGGCCAGCCCTTCGACGACGAGGGAACCGATGGTGCCGGTTGAACCGATGACGAGGATGCTCATTTCAAACTCCGAGGATGGGAAAGGGTGGGGTGAGGGGAAAAGTTGTCGTGGCCTGAAGCCCAGGCGGTGCTGTCGTCGCCGCGCTACCCGGCCAGGGCGCGAGCGGTTTTCGTGTCTGCGGTGGTCATGTCCGATTCCTTTCGAATTCAGTGAGCACAGACGAAAGATAGGCTGTTGCATCGGATAAACAAAGACTAGAAAATGAAGACATGCCGTCTCGAATTTGGAACGCATGGACCTGAATGCCCTGGTGGACTTCAACCTGGTGGCGCTGCACGGCGGCTTTGGGCGCGCGAGCCGAGCCAGCCGCCGCTCCAAGGCCACCTTGTCTCGCCGCGTGTCCGAGCTGGAGGACCAGCTCGGTGTGCGGCTGATCGAGCGCAGCGCCAAGGGGCTTGAGTTGACCGAGGCGGGCCAGCAGTTGCTCAGCCGGACCGAGGGCCCCCTTCACGAGGTGGTCGACGCGCTCACCTCGGCGCGTGAGGGCAGCGGAAAGGTCAGCGGTCGGCTGCGGGTCGCCGCCCCGATCCTCTTTTCGCAGTTGGCCATGGGGCGGATCTGCGCCGATTTCCGAACGCGCTACCCGGAGGTCACGGTCGAGGTGGTGGCCGAGGACCGCGTGGTCGACCTGGTCGAAGAGCAGTTCGATGTGGCAATCCGTCCCAACCCGCGCGCGGACACCGCGCTAGTCGGGCGCTGCTTTGCCAAAGACCGGCTGGTGGTGGTGGCAGCGCCGTCGATCGCCAGGCCCCCCGAAGGCAGCGAGCCCGTACCCGTGCCGGCCATCGTCAGTGCGTTTCGCACCGGCGACACCTGGGCCATCGACGGCGGCGCGCTGACGATCGAGCCGGTACCGGTGCTTCGGCTGTCGTCGATGCTGATGCTCAGAGACGCGGCGCTGGCCGGCGCGGGGGTCGCGCTCGTACCTCAGTCCATCGTATGGAATCAACTCACGACCGGTGAGCTGGTGCAGTGGGGCGCCGTGGGCGACCGCGACGTGGAGCTGTGGGTGCTGCACACCTCGCGCCGCCTGGCGAGCCCGAAGGTGAAGGCCTTTGTGGACTTCATGGGCTCGCGCTATCCCGACGGCACCCTGGTGCTGAGCGGTTGAGTGGTTGAGCGGTTGAGCGGTTGAGCGGTTGGGCGGCTGGCCGAGGGCGGCGGCTGCGCGAAGCGTGCGTGCCATCGGCCCGAGGATCCGCGCCCCTGCCACCTCTAGAATTCACCGATGACGGCTGCGATTCTCAATGTCTCTGCCTACCGCTTCGTGCCCCTGGATGCGCTCGAAGCGAGGCGCCAGCGCCTTCACGATGACGCGCAAGCCGCGGGCCTCAAAGGCACCGTGCTGCTCGCCGAAGAGGGCATCAACCTGTTCCTGGCTGGGCAGGCTCACGAGGTGCGAGGCTGGCTCGAGCGCCTGCGCAGCGATCCTCCATTTGCCGGGCTCGATGCCAAGGAAAGCTGGAGCACCGAGGTGCCGTTCCAGCGCCTGAAGGTCAAGGTCAAGCGCGAGATCATCCGCATGAACATGCCGGCGGTGAGGCCCTCTTCGGGGCGCGCGCCGGCCGTCTCGCCCGCCACGTTGGCGCGGTGGCTTGATGCCGGGCATGACGACGAGGGCCGGCCGGTGGTGACGCTCGATACCCGCAATGGCTTCGAGGTCGACGCAGGGGCTTTCCGTGGCGCCATTGATTGGCGGCTGGAGCGCTTTTCCGACTTTCCCGCGGCCCTGGCCGCACACCTCGATGAGCTGGCCGACAAAACGATCGTCAGCTACTGCACCGGCGGCATCCGCTGCGAGAAGGCGGCGCTGGTCATGCAGGAGATGGGGTTGTCGCACAGCTATCAACTTGAAGGCGGCATCCTGCGCTACTTCGAGTTGACCGAAGGAGCCCCTCATTGGCAGGGGCGCTGCTTCGTGTTCGATGAGCGCGAAGAGCTGGCCGCCGATCTGTGCCCCGAGGCATCCATCGCCCCCGATCGGGCCACCGCATGAAGATGCTGCTTTGGCGCGCCTTCGGCGTTCTGTTGATGCTCACCGCACTGGCGGTGCCTTTGGCGCGTGCCCCGGATCGACAGGTCGAAACCCTGGTCGCCCGCTGGGCGCCAGCTCCGTCGGACTTCATCGAGGTCAAGGGGCAGATGGTGCACCTGCGCGACGAGGGCCCGCGCGACGATCCGGCGCCGCTCGTGCTGATCCACGGCACGTCTGCCAGTCTGCACACCTGGGAGGGCTGGGCCACGGCGCTGCGGCCTCAACGCCGCGTCATCAGCTTCGACCTGCCGGGCTTCGGCCTGACCGGCCCCTTCGTGGCCAAAGGCGCCTACTCGCCGGACGACTACCGCGGCGACACCTTGGCGCGCTTCACCCTGGACCTGCTCGATCAGTTGCATGTGCAGCGGGCCGTGCTGGCGGGCAACTCCCTGGGCGGTGAGATCGCCTGGCGGGTGGCCGCGCTGGCCCCGGCGCGGGTGGACAAGCTGGTGCTGGTCGATGCGGCGGGCTACGACTTCGTGCCCGAAGACATGCCTGTGGGCTTTCGCATCGCCCGCTTGCCGGTCTTCAGTGCACTGAGCGAATGGTTCCTGCCGCGCGGTCTCATCGAGGCCAGCGTGCAGAGCGTCTATGGTGATCCTTCGAAGGTAACGCCGGCCCTGGTCGACCGCTATTTCGAGCTGACGCTGCGCGAGGGCAACCGTCACGCTCTTCGCGTGCGCATGCAACAGCTCGAGCCCGGAAAGGATGCCGGTCGCATTGCCGGGCTGAAGATGCCCACCTTGATCCTGTGGGGCGGCCGTGATCGCCTCATCCCACCCGCCAACGGGCAGCGGTTCGGCCGCGACATTGCCGGGAGCCGGCTTGTGGTTTTCCCGGAGCTGGGCCATGTGCCCCAGGAAGAAGACCCGGCCCGCACCGTCGAGGTTGTAAAGGATTTCATCGGCCAGAAGTGAGTGCCCCGGCCGCGGGCAGACCCCCGCGGGAACCCCGTTGCCAGCGCGCGCCGGCCGACGCAGCATGGGCCCCATGTGGTTCAGCGTGATCTCCTGCGCAGCGGTGGGCTGGCGCTACCGTGCCGTGCGGGTCTTGGGATCCGTGGCGGCGGGCTGGTGTGTGGCCAGCTTGGCGCAGGCCAGGGGGCCAAGCCCGGCCGCCGCGCCGTGCCCGGATCGTCCGGTGCTGGTGGCGTTTTATGAATTCGGGGCGCTCTACACGGCACAGAGCAGCGACCGTTCGGGTGGCTTGGCTGGCTCGGGCATCGACATCGATCTGGTGCGCGAGATGCAGCGACGCAGCGGCTGCCGCTTTGAAGGCGTGACGATGACGCGGGCGCGCATCTGGTCCGAAATGGAGGGTGGGCGCTTGGACATGACCACCTCCGGCATCGCGACCCCCGAGCGCGAGAAGCTCTACGTCTTCGCCCCGTACATCCAGCTCAAGCACCATGTGTGGATGCTCAAGGACCACCCGCTGGTCCGTGGTGGCCTGGCCGAGTTCCAGGCGAACGCCGCCTGGCGCTGGGGTGCGGTTCGCGGCTACAAGCACACCCCGGCCTACGACGCCGCGCTCGACCAGGCGCGCAGCCGGGGCAGGGTGGTGGAAGCGACGGACGATGTCGGGCTGCTGCGCTTGCTGGCCGAGGGCACCGTCGATGCGGTGATCGGCCACTCGGTGGTGATGCGACGCTACGCGGCCGAACATCCACGCAAGCCGCAACTCGTGGCGCTCGACTGGGCGCCGCAGCAATCGGTGGTGCCGGAGGGGATGGTGCTGTCTCGGTCGCGATTCAGCGACACGGAGTTGGCCTATTGGCGCGGCCTGGTGCGCGAGATCGTGCGCGACGGCACGCTGGCGCGCATGGCGCGCAGGCACGTAGCCGAAGACGAGGTGGCCGAGCTGGTGCCTCGCGACTGACCCGGACGCGCCCTGCCGAATCGCCCCGCAAAAGCGCCCCGAGAAAGCGCCCGTTTGATCAGCAGCAAATAGGCAGCATGAGAGGGGCGATTTCCCCTCGACTTCGCCCATCGCCCGTCTTCACGCCGAGTGAACATGCGCCGATAAGCGCAGGGTGCCGAATGTCAGCGGCACGTCGCTGCATGGCAAGGAGCCCCATGAACCCCTCTCGTCAAATACGCTGGACCGTGGGCCGCAAGCTCGCCCTCGGCTTCGGCGTCACTCTCTCATTTCTGATGGCTGTGGCCGCTTTCGGTTTGTACGGCATGTGGTCGATCAACAGCGGGCTGACCGAGATCGTCGAGGTCAACAACAAGAAGGCCCGCTCGGCGGTGGCGATGCGCATCGCCGTGAACCAGGTGTCGACCCAGACGCGCAACATCGTGCTGCTGAACGAGAACCCCGAGAAGATGCAGCAGGAGGTGGACAAGCTCAAGACGTCGCGCGATCGCTACGACCAGGTCGAGAAGGAGCTGGGGGCTGCGATTGCCAGTGACGCCGAGCGCGTGCTGTTCGATCGGATCGTGAAGCTCAGAGAAAAGGTGCGCCCTCTCAACAGCCGGGTGGTGGAACTGGCCACCAAGAACGAGACCGTCGACGCCACGAGCATCCTGGTGAACCAGGTGGCTGCTGCGCAGAGTGAGTGGCTGGCCGCGTTGGGCGAGATGGCCGACCTGCAGGACAAGCTGACCGACCAGACCGCCGAGGCGGCCGAGGCCTCTTACGCGGCGGTGCGTCTGCAGATGCTGGTGCTGGCGGGCGTGGCCCTGTTCGTGGCCTCGGGATTCGCCGCGGTCATGGTTCGCGACCTTCTCCGCCAGCTGGGTGGTGAGCCCGCCTATGCCGCCGAGATGGCCAACCAGATTGCCGCCGGCAACCTGGCCATCCGGGTTGAAGTGAAGCCCGGGGATCAGCGGAGCCTGTTGTACGCCATGAGCCGCATGCAGACCGCACTTGTTCAGGTGGTGGCCTCGATCCGCAGCGGTGCTGATTCGATCGCGACCGGCTCGAACCAGATTGCCACGGGCAATGCCGACCTGTCACAGCGCACCGAAGAGCAGGCCAGCAACCTGCAGCAGACGGCGGCGTCGATGGAACAACTGACCTCGACGGTGAAGAACAACGCCGACACCGCGCGGCAGGCGGCACAACTCGCCGCGCATGCCAGCGCCCGCGCCCAGCAGGGCAACGAGGCGGTGCAGCAGGTGCGCGGCGCGATGCAGGGCATCGAAGCGGCGGCCACCAAGATCGGCGACATCATCGGCGTCATCGACGGCATCGCCTTCCAGACGAACATCCTGGCCTTGAATGCGGCCGTGGAAGCGGCGAGGGCGGGCGAAGAGGGCCGTGGTTTCGCGGTGGTGGCCGGCGAGGTGCGCAGCCTGGCGCAGCGCAGCGCCGAGGCAGCGCGTCAGGTGAAGACCTTGATCGTCGACAGTGGCGAGAAGGTGGCCGCCGGCGGCGAGCATGTCGTCTCGGCATCGCGCACCATGGAAGAGATCATGGAAAGCGTCCGCCGGGTGAACGACCTGATGGGCGACATCGACGCCGCCAGCAACGAGCAAAGCCAGGGCATCGATCAGGTCAGCCAGGCCGTGGCCCAGCTTGATCAGGTCACGCAGCAGAACGCAGCGCTGGTGGAAGAGTCGGCCGCCGCGGCCGAGAGCCTGCGCCACCAAGCCGACTCGTTGGTGAGCAGCGTGTCGGTGTTCCGACTGGACGAGGCGCTGGCCTGATCGGCGCGCCGGCGAATCAGACGGGCTTCTGGCCCGTCAGCAAGGCCAGCACTTCGGAGTGGAACTCGCGCTGGTAGAGCACGAAGATCACCATCGCGGTGGCTGCCATGCAGGCCAGTGGAGAAAAGAACCAGGCGATGGCCGCAAAGGCCATGTAGTAGGCGCGAAGGCCGTCGTTGAAGGTCTCGGCCGCCAGGCCCATCACCCCGCCTGCGCGCTGCGCAAACGCATCGCGCTCTTCGTCGGTCCACGGTGCGTCGAATTCGGGCGCTGAGGCGACCAGCAACGCGCCGAAGGTGTATTGGCGCATGCTCCAGGTGAAGCGGAAGAACGCGTAGACGAAGATCGCCGTCAGCATCGCCACTTTCAGGTCGAACACCAGCACGGAGGTGCGTGCCGCGAAAGGAATCTCGCGCACGAAGTCGTTTGCCTTGTCGGTGGTGCCCAGCACCGCCAGCAAGCCGCCGATGATCAGGATGGTGGTCGAGGCGAAGAACGAGGGGCTGGTGGAGAGGTTCTGCACCGTCACCCCGTCGACCACACGGTTCTCGCGCGCGGTGGTCTGCCGCATCCACTGGCGACGGACCTGGTTGGTGGCTGCCAGCACAGAGGGATATTTCTGGCCGTGCCGCCGAGCGAATTGGGCATAGCCGATCCACGCGGTGAAAAAGCCGATCACGGCCAGCCAGTCGATCAGCGGCAACACGCTCAGCGCGTCCAGGGTCAGTCTCATGGGCTCGACTGTAGCGGGCCGGTCACGGCAGGCGGCGCCGAAGCGCCGCCATCATCGGCCGATCAGAGCTTGAGAGTCGTTCGGGCGTGCCCGAGCGACTCTCACGCGCTCAGCCCATGCGGGCGAGGTCGAACACCAGCACGTCGGCCTGCCGGCCATGCGACAGCGTGAGCCGCGTCTCGCCATCCAGCACCACACCGTCGCCGGCACGCAGCGGCTGGTCGCCATTGAGTGTGATCTCGCCTTGCGCCACGTGCACGTAGGCCAGCCGGCGGGGGTCGAGGGCCAACTCGGCGGATTCGTCGCCATCGAACAGCCCGGCGCGGATGGCCGCATCGGCGTTCAGCGTCACTGCGCCGTCCCGGCCGTCGGGCGAGGCCACCAGGCGCAATTGGCCACGCTTGTCGGCGTCGGCGAATGCCTTCTGCTCGTAGCCCGGCTGCAGACCGGCGCTCGCCGGCAGCAGCCAGATCTGCAGGAAGTGGGTGCTCTGGCCCTGCGCGTGGTTGAACTCGCTGTGCCGCACGCCTGTGCCTGCGGTCATCCGCTGCACTTCACCCGGGCGGATGGCGGCGCCGTTGCCCATGCTGTCTTTGTGGGCCAGCTCGCCTTCCAGCACATAGCTCACGATCTCCATGTCGCGATGGCCATGGGTGCCGAATCCGGTGCCCGGCGCGATGCGGTCATCGTTGATCACGCGCAAGTTGCCCACGCCCATGTGGGCGGGGTCGTAGTAGTCGGCGAACGAGAAGGTGTGAAAGCTCTTGAGCCAGCCATGGTCGGCAACGCCGCGGTCTTCGGCCTTTCGTACGGTGATCATCTGTGGCCTCCAGTGTTGGGGTATGTCGCCAATGTAGGCATCGGCCCTGGTTTTCGGGCCGCGCTGGCTCGAATCGACCTTTCAAATAAGATGAAGTCGATGGACCGACGCAGCGCTTTGACCCCCGACGCCCTGGCGATGATGGACACCATCGCCCGTACCGGCAGCTTTGCCGCCGCCGCCCGCGAGCTGGGCAAGGTGCCTTCGGCGCTGACCTACAGCGTGCGCCAGCTCGAAGACGCGCTCGATGTGTTGCTGTTCGACCGGCGCTCGCGCCAGGCGCAATTGACCGCCGCCGGCGAAGAGCTGCTCAACGAAGGCCGGCGCCTGTTGGCCGAGATGGACGCGGTGGCGCAGCGTGTGCGCCGCGTGTCGACCGGCTGGGAGGCCGAGCTGACGATCGCGGTCGACGATGTGCTGTCGCGCTTGACCATGCTGGAGCTGTGCGAAGCGTTCTACGCCTTGCGCCCGAGCGGGCCGAACGAGCCCGGCCCGGGCACGCGGCTGCGATTGCGCACCGAGGTGCTCGCCGGCACCTGGGAGGCCTTGGTCTCCGGCCAGGCCGACCTCGCGCTCGGCGTGCCGGCGGACATGCCGGCGCCGCCGGGCATCGAGATGAAGCCCTTGGGGGCGATGCCCTTCGTGTTCGCGGTGGCGCCGCACCATCCGCTGGCCTCGCTGCCTGAACCGATCGGTGACGACGAGATCGTGCGACACAGGGCGGTGGCGGTGGCCGATTCCGCCACTCGTTTGACACGCATCACGGTGAACCTGCTGCCGGGGCAGGACGTGCTGACCGTGTCGAGCATGCAGGCCAAGATCGAGGCCCAATTGCGCTGCCTGGGCTGCGGCTTCGTGCCCGAGGTGCTGGTGCGTGAGCACGTTCGCCATGGCCGGCTCGTGGTCAAGCAGGTCAAGCGGCAGCGGCGGGTCGGTGGCATGGCCTACGCCTGGCGCAGCGCCGCCGTGCCCCAGCCGAAGAAGGCGCCGCAGGGGCTGGCCTTGCAGTGGTGGGTGGAGCAACTGGCCAGCCCGGCCACGCGCCAGGCGCTGCTGGACCGGCATCACCCCCAGCACGGCCTGCGCGGCTGCGAATGAGCCTGCCCGCGCCCGGCGCGGCCGGCTACGTCGGCCGCTTCGCTCCATCACCCACCGGGTTGCTGCACGCGGGCTCGCTGGTGGCGGCGCTGGCGAGTTGGCTGGATGCCCGCGCCCACGGCGGCCGTTGGCTGGTGCGCATCGAAGATGTCGACACCCCGCGTTGCGTGCCAGGTGCCGACCGCGAGATCCTCCGGCAACTGGCCACCTGCGGCTTGCTGCCAGATGGCGACCCGATCTGGCAGTCGGCCCGGTCGAACCTGTACCAGTCCGCACTCGATCAGCTGTGGAATGAGGGCCAGGCCTACCCCTGTGCTTGCAGCCGCAAAGAAATCGATGAAGCGTTGGCGGCCCTGGGCGTGCAGCATGAGCGGCACGGCGAGCGGGTCTACCCGGGCACCTGCCGTGGTGGACTGCGGGGCCGCGCGGCACGCGCCTGGCGCGTGCGCACCGACGCAGCCGGCGGCACCGACACGCTCATCGACTGGCACGACCGACGCCTCGGAGCCCAGCGCCAGAACGTGAGCGCGGAGGTGGGCGATTTCGTGCTGCGGCGCGCCGACGGCCTGTGGGCCTACCAACTGGCCGTCGTCGTCGACGACGCGGCGCAGGGTGTCACCCATGTCGTGCGCGGCGAAGACCTGGCCGACAACACCCCGCGTCAGATCCACCTGCAGCGGCTGCTGGATCTGCCCACGCCGGCCTACCTGCACACCCCCCTCGTGCTCGCCGCCGACGGGCAGAAGCTGTCCAAGCAGAACGGCGCCGAACCGCTGGATCTGGCTGATCCGCTGGCGGCGTTGCGCCGGGCCGGAGAAAGCCTGGGCCTGCCACCTCTGCCGGCGCAAGCGGCCCTGGCCGACTGGCTGGCCGCCGCAGTGGCCGCCTGGCGCCGGCTGCATCCCTGAACGCCGGCGGGTGGCGCCGCGGGACGGGCGGGTTGCGATGGCATGATCGCCCCCTTCGCTGCAGTGAGGTCTGCAGCCCATCGACCGAGAAAGGATTTCCCATGAGCACCCCCAACGGCCTGCAGATCGACGACCGCGTCACTGGCGAAGGCGATCTGGCCCAGGCCGGGCAGACGGTGACCGTGCACTACACCGGCTGGCTGCACGATCCCACCGCGCCGGAAGGCCGTGGCCGCAAGTTCGATTCGAGCAAGGACCGCGGCGAGCCCTTCGAGTTCGCGCTCGGGGCCGGCCAGGTGATCCGTGGCTGGGACGAGGGCGTCCGGGGCATGAAGGTCGGCGGCACACGCGTGCTCACCATCGCGCCGGAGATGGGCTACGGCGCGCGCGGTGCCGGTGGCGTGATCCCGCCGAATGCCACGCTGGTGTTCGAGGTCGAGCTGCTGCCGACGCCTGAGCGGCCGAAGCTGGGCATCACCGATGTGGTGGTGGGCAGCGGCGCCGAGGCGCAGGAAGGCCAAAGCGTCACCGTGCACTACACCGGCTGGCTGCACGACGCCTCCAAGGCCGATGGCCGCGGACTGAAGTTCGATTCGAGCAAGGACCGCAACGACCCCTTCGAGTTCGACCTGGGCGCCGGCATGGTGATCCGCGGCTGGGACGAGGGCGTCCAGGGCATGAAGGTCGGCGGCAAGCGGATGCTGGTCATTCCGCCGCACCTGGGCTACGGCCGCCGCGGCGCAGGCGGGGTCATCCCGCCGAACGCCACGTTGGTCTTCGAGGTGGAACTGCTCGCGGCCTGAGGTCGCGCGGGACACACCCTCCGGAGTTCACACCCAACGGCGTGTCCGTGCGGCATAGGCTGAGTAGGCTTGGCCGAACTTGGCGCGAAGCCATCGCTCTTCAAAGGCGATGTACCAGCGGTCGGTGATCAACACAAAGGTCCCAGCCACGCACAGCGAAGGCCACGACTGCAGCAACAGTGCCCATCCCAGCAGTGCCAAGGCGAACCCGAGGTACATCGGATGACGGCTGACACGAAAGGCCCCGGAGGTCACCAACTGCCCGGGTTCGTCGAAGGTGAAGATGTTGGTGCGGGCGAGGGCAAACTGAAGCCTGGCCACCACGAGCAGGCACAGGCCGGCTGACACGGTGGCCGCGCCGGCAACGCCGGTGTCGGCGGGCCAGGGTCCACTACCCGTCCAGCGACTCAGGGCAAGCATGAGTGCGGCGCACGCCGCGAACAGAAATGGCGGTAGGAGTTTCTTCATTGTGAAAAGGCGGTCATCGGGTCGTGGCGATGCAGAAACTGTAGGCAGGGCCGGCACTGGTGCCAACTCGCATTCGACGCCCCGGCCCGCGGCCATAGTTGGGATGGTTCCGCGTGCCTCTCGTAAGAAGCCAGCACAGTCCCGATCGCGGCACACGGTCCACGTGATCCTGGAGGCGGCAGCTCGCGTTTTTGATCAGCATGGCATGAAGGCCACGACCAACCAGATCGCCGAAGTGGCCGGCGTGAGCGTCGGTTCGCTTTACCAGTACTTTCCGGACAAGCAGGCCCTCATCACCGAGCTGCATGAGCGCCATCGCGCACTGGTGGCTGAACAACTGGCTTGCGCCATGGACGAAGCGGCAACGCGAGCGATGGTCGAAGTGGTACGGCGAGCGGTTGCCGGTTGCGTGTCCGTGCATCGGGAGCGACCCGGCTTGCAGCGCCTACTGCACTTGCACGGGCCCCAGCTGTCATACCCGGACAAGTCGAGCCCGGCGAAAGTGGCCGTTCGGCGACAGGTCTGCCAGTGGCTTGAGGCGCAACTGCCCGCAGCGGATCCAGCCGCGGTCATGCGGGCGACACAGACCTTGTTGACCCTGGTCGAGAGCCTGGTTCACGATGCGGTGCTGGACTCAAGCGAGCCGCACGACGATGCGGTGGAGGCAGAGAACATCACCCGAGTAGTTTGCGGCTACCTGTCGCAGTTGGCCATCGGAGAGTAGGGCCAACGGGCGCTGCACTTTTGCGAGCCAGACCGGAGGCACTGGCCTGGCTCGAGAAGCCGCGCCTTGCTCAGAAGCGCTCGTGCTGGCCCAGGTAGCGCCACTGGCCCACCGGCAGCTTCCCCAGCACGACGCTGCCGATGCGCACCCGCTTCAGGCCGACGACCTTCAGGCCCACCAGCTCGCACATGCGGCGAATCTGGCGCTTGCGCCCTTCGCGCAGCACGAAGCGCAGTTGGTCTTCATTGGCCCAGCTGACCTTGGCAGGCTGCAGCTTTTTGCCGTCCAGCTCCAGGCCGTGCTGCAGCCGTTTCAAGTCGGTTTCGGGGAAGGTGCCTTGGGCTTGGGCTTGGCCCTGGTATTCCACGCGGACGAGGTATTCCTTCTCGACGTCCGAGTCTTCACCGATCAAGTGCTTGGCGATGCGGCCGTCCTGGGTCAACACCAGCAGCCCGGTGGAGTCGATGTCCAGGCGTCCGGCGGGTGCGAGGTGTCGCGCATGGCCAGGATGGAAAGGGCGCTTGTGGGGATCGTCCGTCCAGCGGTTCGCCGCGGTGACCAGCACGCTGGCGGGCTCGTAGCCGTCCTCGGCCTGGCCCGACACATAGCCGATGGGCTTGTGCAGCAGGATGGTCACGCGCTGGGCTTGCTGCTGATGGGCGGCCGGGTCGATCTCGATCTTGGCGTCAGGCAGCACCCGCTGGCCGAGAACCGCCATCTGCCCGTCGACCTTCACCCATCCGGCGGCGATCCAGTCGTCGGCCTCGCGGCGCGAGGCGAGGCCCCGGTCGCCCAGCAGCTTGGACAGGCGAACGCCTTCCGCATCCGAGGTGCGCGGCGTCGGCGGCTTCGGCGCCGGGCGCATCGGTGGCGGTGCTTCGTCGCGCGGTACGCGGCGGGGGCCGGCGGCCGGTGGTGCCGGCTGGCGTTCCGGGCGGTCGTGGGTGTGCGAACGCTCGGGGCGGGCTGCGCGCTCCGGGCGCTCTGGGCGCTCGGGGCGAGAGGGGCGGTCGGCCCGATCGGGGCTGCGCGAGCCGAAGCCGCCGCCGTCGCGACCCGAGGGGGGCCGACGATCGGGCTTCTGGCCGGGCCGGGCCGGATTCGCGCCTGAGCGCGCCTCGTAGCCCCGGTTGTCTCTGCTGTCTCGGTCGCGCCCGTCACGGCCGCCTTCGTGACGACTGCGGTCGTTGCGGCCTGCGTCGCGCCCGCCGCCTTCACGCCCACCGCCTTCGCGGCCCCCGCCCTCACGGGGTGGCCGGCCGGATCCGCGATGCGCCGGGGCACTTGGCGGCTTGATGGTCACCGGGACGGAGGCTGCCGCGGACGGCGCCGGCGTCGGTGCGGTGGCAGGCGCCGGGGCATCGGGCGATGAAGCAGAGCGCACCGGCCGCTTGGGCGTGCGCTGGATATGACGGTCGGAACGCATGGGGGTCAGCGGCCGCGCAGGAACAGCGCGTCCAGTTCTTTCATCGTGACCTGGCGCCAGGTGGGCCGGCCGTGGTTGCATTGATCGGCACGCTCGGTGGCTTCCATTTGCCGCAGCAGCGCGTTCATTTCTTCGATCGTCAGACGCCGGTTCGCGCGCACGGCGCCGTGGCAGGCCATTGTCGCGAGGATCTCGTCCTGCGCACGTTCGATCAGCCGGCCCGCATCAGCCTCGGCCAGCTCGGCCAATTCGCGCAGCACCGAGCGGGCCAGCACCACCGGGTCGGCATCGGGCAGGGCGGCCGGGCGGGCCCGCACGGCGAGTGTGGTCGGGCCGAGGGCCGAGATGTCGAGCCCCAGCGCGGCGAGATCGTCGGCCCGGGCTTCTGCCACCGCCACCTCTTCGGGCGTGGCGGCAAAGGTGCTGGGAATGAGCAGGGGCTGCGCTGCCAGTGGTGCCTGGCGGGCGGCGGCCTTCAAGCGCTCGTAGACGATCCGCTCGTGTGCCGCATGCATGTCGACCACCACCAGACCGTGAGCGTTCTCGGCCAGCACGTAGACGCCCGACAACTGGGCCAGCGCGCGCCCGAGCGGCCAATCTGCTCCCGAGGCTGTCTCCGTGGGGGCAGCTGTCTCGAGGGTGGCCGTCGGCGTGGCGCTGGCTGGGCTCGCCACGGCGCCAGAACCCCAGGCCGCGGGGGCAGAGGCCGCCGAGGCCGCCGGCGCCGCGGACCAGGGGGCGGGGGCCTCGCGGGCGTAGAGCATGCCCAGATCGGCCAGGCTCAGGCGCTGCTGCTGGGCCGTCCAGGGCAGTCCGCCGCCCCCGAAGGGTGGCGGCGCTGAAGGCGATGACGCGGGGGACGACGGGTAGGGGCGGGCTCCGGGTTGCGTGTCCGCCCGCGCGGTTGGCGTGTCGGCGCTGCCCTGGGCATCGGTGACACCGCGGCCCATCGGGCTGCCGCCCGTTGCCGCCAGCACGCTTTCCACCGCACGCCGCACCGCCGAGTACACCTCGCCGGATTCGCGGAAGCGCACTTCGATCTTGGTGGGGTGCACGTTCACGTCGACGCGCGTGGGGTCGATGTCGATGAAGAGCACATAGGCTGGCTGTCGCTGGCCGTGAAGCACGTCTTCATAGGCGCTGCGCAGCGCGTGGGCAACCAGCTTGTCGCGCACGTAGCGGCCGTTCACATAGGCGTACTGGTGGTCGGCGCGCGCACGCGAGGCTTCGGGCAGGCCGGCCCGGCCCAGCACGCGCATGGGCCCGGCGGCGAGGTCGACAGCCCGGCTTTCGGTGACGAAGTCGGCGCCCAGCACATCGGCCATGCGCTGCTCGTGGGTGGCGCGGCGCCACTGCTCGACCAGCTTGCCTTCATGCCAGATGGCGAAGCCCACGTCCGGGCGGGCCAGCGCGTGGCGGCGTACCGCCTCGGTGGCGTGCGCCAATTCGGTGGATTCGCTCTTCAGGAACTTGCGGCGAGCCGGTGTGCTGAAGAACAGCTCGCGCACCTCGATGCTGGTGCCCACGGCGCGCGCGGCCGGCTGCAGCTCACCGCTGCGTGCGTCCAGCCGCTGGGCATGGGGCGCATCGGCGGTGCGGCTGATGATCGCCATCTCGCTGACCGAGGCGATGGCCGCCAGCGCCTCACCACGAAAACCCATGGTGGACACGCCCTCCAGCTCGGCCAGCGAGCGGATCTTGCTCGTGGCGTGGCGCTTGATGGCCAGCGGCAACTCGTCGGCGGGGATGCCCGAACCATCGTCTTCGATGATGATGGCCCGGATGCCACCCGCCACCAGCTTCACGGTGATCTGGCGTGCGCCGGCATCGAGCGCGTTGTCGACCAGCTCGCGCACCACCGACGCCGGCCGCTCGACGACCTCGCCGGCAGCGATCTGGCTGACCAGTTCGTCGGGGAGTTCGCGGATCGGGCGGCGCGCAGGCGCGGCCTGCGTGTCGGTGTCGGGAGCCAGGGCTGTCATGGTCGGATTGTAGGAAGCCGGGACCCGGTCCAGCGGCTGGGGATAATCGCCGCATGGAGTTGCTCGCATTTCTGTTCGACCTGATCATCCACGTCGATCAGCACCTGAAGGACTTTGTCGCCAACTATGGCGCCTGGGTCTATGCCGTTTTGTTCCTCATCATCTTCGTCGAGACCGGCGTGGTGGTGATGCCCTTTCTGCCTGGAGATTCATTGCTGTTCGTGGTGGGCGCGCTGTGCGGCGTCGGTTCGATGGACCTGACCCTGTCGCTGGCCCTGATGTTCACCGCCGCGGTGGCAGGCAACCAGAGCAACTACACGATCGGGAAGATCGTGGGGCCGAAAGTCTTCCAGTGGGAGAACTCGCGCTGGTTCAACAAGCAGGCCTTTCTCAAAGCGCACGATTTCTACGAGCGCTATGGGGGTGTCACGCTGGTGATCGGGCGTTTCATGCCCTTTTTGCGCACCTTTGCGCCCTTCGTGGCCGGTGTGGCGCAGATGACGCGCCGCCGCTTCACCTTCTTTGACGTGACGGGCGGCGCGCTCTGGGTGGGCAGCGTCACGCTGATGGGCTATTGGTTCGGCAACGTGCCGTGGGTGCAGCACAACCTGGAGAAGATCATCTGGGCGATGATCCTGATCCCGGGCCTGGTGATCCTCGTTGGTGCCATCCGCGCGCGACGCAAGCAGGCCGACACCCCTGCGGCCGACCCGGCGGCGTGAGCATGCTGGAGCGGTCGCCCGAGCTGGCTTTCGCGCTGCTGGACGACCTGGGCCCGCCGCCGGCGGGCGTCGCCAGTGCGCCCGACCCCGCCCCGCGGCGAAGCCGCCGCTACACCGGCCTGGTGCGAGAGCACCGTGCCCCCACGCCCGAGACGCTCGACCAGGTCTGGGTGAGCGTGGAAGCAGACCAGCGCGCGGGCTTGCATGCGGTGGTGCTGGCGGACTATGAATGGGGCACGGCGCTGCTGGGATTGCCCCGGCCGCATCCCGCCGCTTCGACGCCGCACGAGTTTGGCGGGCGGGGGGACATCGGTGGCCTGCGGGTGCTGATGTTCAGGCAGCTCGATTGGCTGAGCGCCGACGAAGCAGACGCCTGGCTGCGTGACCTGGACAACGGCAACGAAGAGCCCAGCCCGGCCGGGGCGGTGGACCTGCGTTCATCGATCCACGACGATTCGTTCGACGACGCCATCGCCCGCATCCGCGAGGCCATCGTGGCGGGTGAGACCTACCAGGTGAACTTCACCTACCGGTTGCATGGCCAGGCGCATGGCTCACCGGTCGCGCTCTACCGCCGCCTGCGGGCTCGCCAGCCGGTGGGCTATGGCGCCCTGATCGCCTTGCCGCCGGCAGACGGTGGCGACGTGGCGGTGCGGCACGTGCTGTCGCTGTCGCCCGAGCTGTTCTTGCGCCACGAGGCGGGTGTGTTGACGGCGCGGCCGATGAAAGGTACCGCGCCACGCCACCCGGTCGACCCTGACGCCGACCGTGCCGAGGCCCAGTGGCTTCAGGCCGACACGAAAAACCGCGCCGAGAACCTGATGATCGTCGACCTGCTGCGCAACGACCTGGGCCGGGTGGCCGAGTTGGGGTCGGTGCGGGTGCCGGCGCTGTTCGCGGTTGAACCCTATGCCACCGTGTGGCAGATGACCTCCACCGTGCAGGCGCGGTTGCGCGCCGGTGTGGACATGCCCGCGTTGCTGCGGGCCACTTTCCCGTGCGGCTCAATCACCGGGGCGCCCAAGCACCACACCATCGAGCTGATCCAGTCGCTGGAATCGACCGCGCGCGGGCTGTACTGCGGTGCCATTGGTTGGGTCGATGCGCCCCAGGGCGAGACGGTGGGCGATTTCTGTCTGTCGGTTGCCATCCGGACGCTCACGCTCGGCGAGCCGGAGGGCGGATTGGCTCCGCTGCAACTGGGCGTGGGGGCCGGCATCGTGCTGGACAGCGAGGCGGCCGGCGAGCGGGCCGAGTGCCAGTTGAAAGCCCGATTTCTGACCGGCCTGGACCCGGGCTTCGCGTTGATCGAGACCATGCGCTTTGCGCCGGGGGCCGGTGTGCCGCTGTGGCCGCAGCACATGGCCCGCCTGGCCCACAGTGCGCGGGCATTGGGCTTCGCCTTCGACGAGGCCGCGCTGCGAACGGGCTTCGAGGCGCTGCGCCCCTCGCTCGCGCCGGTGGGTGATTCGCGGGTGCGGCTGGCCTTGTCACACGATGGCCGCGCCGAATGGCGGCACGCGCCGCTGGAGCCATTGCCCGGCGAATCCCTGACCGGCGCCATCGGGGCGTCGCTGGATGCACCGGTGCGCCTGCGCTGGGCGGACGAGCGGTTGCCCATCCGCCGGCCATTGGCCGCCCACAAGACCAGCGATCGCGCTGCCTACGACCGCGGCGTTCAGGCTGCGCAGGCAGAGGGCGCCTTCGACAGCCTCTTCCTGCGCGAGGACGGCGTGGTGCTGGAGGGCGGGCGCACCAGCTTGTTCGTCCGGCTTGATGGCCGTTGGTGGACACCGCCCTTGGGCGACGGCGTGCTGGCCGGCGTGATGCGCGGCCAGCTGCTGGCCGATGCGGCGTGGAACGCGGCTGAGCGGCGCCTCACCCGGGCGGACGTCGAACAGGCCGAAGCCCTGGTGGTGTGCAATGCGTTGCGCGGCGCGCTCGAGGCGCGGCTCGACCGCCTTTTTGCGCCCGAAGTCTGAAGGCTGGATCACCAGGCTTTCGAACGCGCCCTCCAAGAGGGCCCGGCCGAAGGGCGATCAGGTGGCCCGGTTGCGCGACAGCGGGGGGTTCTTCGCGAAGTAGCGTTCGATGCCGCTGAACAGGGCCTGGACCAGGCGCTGCTGGTAGTCGGGGTCGCGCAGCTTGTCTTCCTCGTCGGGGTTCGAGATGAAGGCGGTCTCGACGAGGATCGACGGAATGTCCGGTGCCTTCAGCACGGCGAAGCCGGCCTGCTCGACCTTGGCCTTGTGCAGCCGACCCACGGTGCCGATGCGGCTGAGCACCTCGTGGCCCACGCGCAGGCTGTCCTTGATCTGGGCGGTGGTGCTCATGTCGAGCAGGGCGCGCAGCACCTGTGTGTCCTTGGTGGCGGCATTCACACCGCCAACGACGTCGGCCGCGTTTTCCTTTTGCGCCATCCACCGCGCGGCGCTGCTGGTGGCGCCGTTCTGGCTGAGCGCGAACACGCTGGCACCGCGGGCCTCGGGGGTGAAAAAGGCATCGGCGTGGATCGAGACAAACAAGTCGGCCTGCACGCGGCGGGCCTTCGCCACTCGCTCATGCAAGGGCACGAAAAAGTCGGCGTCGCGCGTGAGCATGGCGCGCATGCCGGGCTTGGCGTTGAGCCTGTCGCGCAACTGCAAGGCCACCTGCAGCACCACGTCTTTTTCTTTCAAGCCCGAGGGGCCGATGGCCCCCGGGTCTTCGCCGCCATGGCCCGGGTCGATGGCGACCACGATCAACCGGTTGATGCGGTCTTTCTGCGCCGCGGTGGGTGGCGGTGGTGGAGCGGGCGTCATGCCCGGCGGTGGCGAGGCCGGCGCCACGGCCACGTTGGGTGGCGGGGCCGGGGGGAAGGGCTTGTCGACCCGGCCGATGAACTCGCCCAGCGCGTCCTGCACTTCCTTGGCGGCCTCGCGCTCGGCGGTGTCCTTGTCGCGGATCAGCCCCAGCAGGGGATCTGGCGCCTCGGTGGGGTACATGTCGAACACCAGGCGGTGCTGATAGGCCGCCACCGGGGTGAGTGCGAATTGCTGCGGCTTCACCGCCTGCTTCAGATCGATCACCAGGCGCACGACACGTGGCTGGTTCTGGCCCACCCGCACCCCGGCGATGAAGGGGTCATCGGGCCGCACCTTGCCCACCAGCTCGCGCAGCGCGGGGCTGAGTTCGAGGTTCTCGATGTCCACCACCAGCCGGTAGGGGTTGTCGGCCATGAAGTGGGTGGCGGCCAAGGCCTGGTCCGACTCGATCGTGACCCGCGTGTAGTCGGCCGCCGGCCAGACGCGCACCGCGACGATCGCCGAGCCCCAGGCCAGTTGCGCCGGCCCGAAGCTCAGCACCACGGTGCCCAGGCCTCCGGTGAGCAGGTGACGGCGTCTCATCAGGCGGCCTCCGTGGTGGCGGCAAGCAGCTCAATGCCCCGGGGTGTGAAGGCCTGGGCGCGCACTTGCCGGGTGTCGTCGGCGAGGGGGGCGAGGATGAGCACGAGGTCGGGGGTGGGCAATTGCGGTGCCGCCTTGCTGGCCCACTCGGCCAGCTTCAAGCCTGGGGTGGCGTAGATCTCACGAAAGCCGGCGTCGAGCCACTCGCGCGGATCGTCGAATCGATAGAAATCGAAATGAGACACGGCCAGCGTTTCTCCGTTGCCCAAAGACAACGAATACGGTTCGACCACGGCGTAAGTGGGGCTCTTGATCCGGCCGGTGACGCCAAGCGCACGCAGCAGATGGCGCACGAAGGTCGTCTTGCCGGCCCCCAGCGGCCCATCCAATTCGATGTTGGCGTTGCGCAGCGCGGGGGTGTGCGCGAGCGCGGAGGCGAAGCGGCCACAGGCCTCTTCATCGGGCCAATGCAGGGTGCGGGTTTCTAGAATCGGCGAATGAGTCAAGGCTTGGACGTGGTCGCGATGGTCGCGCAGCAACTGCAAGGTTGGGCGCGCGCACTCGGATTCTCCCAGATAGGGGTGGCCGATGTGAACCTCCACAGCGCCGAGCAGGCCCTGCTGGACTGGCTGGCGGCCGGCTTTCACGGGGAGATGGCCTACATGCAGGCCCACGGGTTGAAGCGTGCTCGGCCCGCAGAGCTGGTGCCCGGCACGGTGCGCGTGATCACCGCCCGCATGGACTACCTGCCTCGCGGCACGGAAGAGCGCTGGATCGATCGGGAATGGCAGCGTCAGCTGTCGCCAGGCGAGGCGGTGGTGTCGGTCTATGCCCGAGGCCGCGACTATCACAAGGTGCTGCGCCAACGCCTGCAGTCACTGGCCGATCGGATCGCCGAAGTGGCGGGGCCCTTCGGCCACCGCGTGTTCACCGATTCGGCACCGGTCATGGAGGTGGAGCTGGCATCGCGCAGCGGCATCGGCTGGCGGGGCAAGCACACGCTGGCGTTGTCGCGAGACGGCGGCTCGATGTTCTTTCTTGGCGAGATCTTCGTCGACCTGCCATTGCCGATCACCGAGCCCGTGACACCACACTGCGGCCGCTGTAGTGCGTGCATCGACGCGTGCCCCACCGGCGCCATCGTGGCCCCTTACCGGCTGGATGCACGGCGCTGCATCTCGTACCTGACGATCGAGCAGGCCGGGCCGATTCCGTTGGAGTTCCGCCGGCCGATGGGCAACCGCATCTACGGCTGCGATGATTGCCAACTGGCCTGCCCCTGGAACAAATACGCCGGGCGGTCCAGCCTGCCCGATTTCGACGAACGCGCGCCACTGGGCGATGCCCGCCTGCTGCCGCTGTGGGCCTGGGACGAAGCCGAGTTCCTGCGCCGCACCGAGGGCAGCGCCATCCGCCGCATCGGCCACGAGCGCTGGCGCCGCAACCTCGCCGTGGCGCTGGGCAATGCCCTGGCGGCCGGGGTGGAGGAGGGCGAAGCCAACGACATCCGCATCGCGCTGGCCGACCATTGGCAGGCCAGTTCACCGCTGCTGCGCGAGCACATCGACTGGGCCCTGGCCCAATCACCGACCACCGCATGACCGAGCCCTCCGGCAAGAAAACCCCTGGCACGGCTGCATCGGCGGCCGTGCCGGCGAAGAAGACCAAGCCGCGCCAGCCGCGTGCGAAGGCTGCGCCGCGCACGCCCTCGGCCGACCCGCTGATCGATGCCTTCGCCTCCGCCCTGTGGGTGGAAGATGGCCTGTCCGAAAACACCTTGGCGGCCTACCGCCGCGATCTCAGCCTGTTGGCCCAGTGGCTGCGAGCCACCGACGGCACCCCGATCGTCCAGGCGAGCGAAGAACAGTTGCGGCGCTATGCCGTGGCTCGGCACGACGCCACCCGCGCCACCACCGCCAATCGGCGCCTCGCAGTGTTTCGGCGCTTCTATCGATGGGCTTTGCGTGAGCGTTTCATCGCCGCCGACCCCACGCTGAAGCTGGGCAGCGCGCGCCAACCGCTGCGTGTACCCAAGACGCTCACCGAGGCGCAGGTCGAAGCCTTGCTGGCCGCGCCCGAGGTGGCCACGCCACTGGGCCTGCGCGACCGGTGCATGCTCGAGCTCATGTACGCCAGCGGCCTGCGGGTGAGCGAGCTGGTCGATCTGCCCAGTGTGCAGCTGAGCCTGAGCGATGGGGTGCTCCGCGTCACCGGCAAGGGCGCGAAAGAGCGGCTCGTGCCCTTTGGCGAAGAGGCGGCGAGCTGGATCGAGCGCTATGTGCGTGAGGCCCGGGGTGCCATTCTTTCCGGCCAGCAAAGCCCGGCGCTGTTCGTCACCGTGCGGGGTGGGCCCATGACGCGGCAGATGTTCTGGATGCTGGTGAAGAAATACGCCCGCCAGGCGGGCATCACCGCGCCCTTGTCACCCCACACCTTGCGCCACGCCTTTGCCACCCACCTGCTCAACCATGGCGCAGACCTGCGTGCGGTGCAGATGCTGCTGGGCCACTCCGATATTTCCACCACCACCATCTACACCCACGTGGCCCGTGAGCGCCTGAAGTCGCTGCATGCCAAACATCACCCACGCGGGTGAATCAGATCACCCACGCGGGTAAATCAGCGCGCTGACATGGGCTGACGGCATGGCCCGCGGGGGCACAATCGCCGCCCATGGACCACACCTTCGTCTCCGCATTCGTTCTTCTGCTGTTGGTGCTGGACCCGTTCGGCAGCCTGCCGATCTTCATCTCGGTGTTGCGCGGCGTGGCCCCGGAGCGGCGCAAGGTCGTCGCGATCCGCGAGGTGCTGATCGCCTTTGGCGTGCTGCTGGCGTTCATGTTCACCGGCCAGGGCTTTCTGAACCTGATGCACCTTTCAGAGCGTTCGCTCGAGGTGGCTGGCGGCGTGATCCTGCTGATCATCGCCATCCGCATGATCTTCGCTTCGGGCGGCGAGATCTACGCCAGCGACGGCAAGCGCGAGCCGATGATCTTCCCGCTCGCGGTGCCTTTGCTGGCCGGCCCTTCTGCCATGGCCACGGTGCTGCTGCTGGCCTCTCGGCAGCCTGAGCGCATCGTCCACTGGATCGGCGCGCTGACGCTGGCGATGGCGATCAGCGGCATCGTGCTGCTGGCGGCCGAGCGCATCCGCAAGCTGCTGGGCACGCCAATGGTGTCGGCCCTGGAAAAGCTGATGGGCCTCGTGCTGACCGCGATCGCGGTGGAGATGATCCTGGCGGGCCTGAAGCGCTACTTTTTCGACGCTTGACGGGCGTGCCCGTCAATCCTGCATGCGTGCGATCTCGTCGGCATCGAACCCGGCCGCGCGCCGGGCATCGAGGTTGAACGGGCCCTTCAGCCGCGGTGCGCCGTAACGCTGCGCGAACACGGGGTAGCTGGCGATCGGGTCGAGCCCCTCGCGTTCGCACAGCCAGCGGTACCAGTGATTGCCGATGGCGACGTGGCCGATCTCGTCGCGCAGGATCACATCGAGGATCTCGACGGCTCGCAGGTCGCCCGCCTTGCGCAGCTTGGCCTGCATGGGTGGCGTCGCGTCCAGGCCGCGGGCTTCCAGGGTGCGCGGCACCAGCGCCATGCGGGCGGTGATGTCGTCGCGGGTCTTCTCGGCCATCGACCACAGGCCGTCGTGGGCTTCGAAGTCGCCGTAGTCGTGGCCCATGCCCTTAAGGTGGGTGCGCAGCAACTGGAAGTGCAGGGCCTCTTCGCCGGCGACCTGGAGCCAGTCGCGATAGAAGCGCTCGGGCATGTCGGCAAAGCGCCAGATGGCATCGAGGGCCAGGTTGATGGCGTTGAACTCGATGTGGCAGACGGCATGCAGCAGCGCGGCGCGGCCTTCCGGGGTGAACGGGGTTCGTCGGGGCACCTGCTCGGGGGGCACCAGCAGGGGCGTCGGCGGTCGGCCGGGCAGCGCGGCCGGTGGAATGAATTGCGCAGCGCAGTCGAGGGTGATGCCCGGATTGGCATCACCAGCGGCGGCACGGGCTGCATCGAGCAGCTCTCGCGCCTGCCGCGCCTTCGATTCGGGCTCGGCGACGCACAAGACCTTCAACGCCTGGGCTCGAACTTCCATCTCTAAAATTATCGCCTCGCCCAAGAGGGCCGACGAAGAGAACACGATGGCCATCTACCAATTGGGCGACGAGCATGTGCCCCGCATCCACGACAGCGCCTGGGTGGCCGAATCGGCCCAGGTGATGGGCCGCGTGGCGCTGGCCGAGGACGCCAGCGTCTGGTACGGCGCGGTGCTGCGTGGCGACAACGAATGGATCACCATCGGTGAGCGCAGCAACATTCAGGACCTGAGCGTCATGCACACCGACGCTGGCATGCCACTGACGGTGGGTGCCGACGTGACGGTGGGCCACCAGGTGATGCTGCACAGCTGCACCATCGGCGACGGCTCGCTGATCGGCATCCAATCGGTGATCCTCAATGGCGCCCGCATCGGCAAGAACAGCATCGTCGGGGCCGGCGCGCTGGTCACCGAGGGGAAGGAGTTCCCTGACGGCGTGCTGATTGTCGGCAGCCCGGCCAAGGTGGTGCGCGAGCTGACGCCGGAGCAGATCACGCGGCTGAAGCTCAGCGCCGCCCACTATGTACAAAACGCTCGGCGGCATCGCCAGCACCTGAAAAAGATCGGCTGAAGACCGCCATGGACGAGTTGCACAAGTTTATTTTCGAAGGCCTGCCGGTGCGCGGCATGCTGGTCCGCCTGACGGGCGCATGGCGCGAGGTGCTGGCGCGCCGCGAGGGATCGGGGCCGTTTCCGGCGCCGGTGCGTGCGCTGTTGGGCGAAATGGCGGCCGCGTCGACGTTGATGCAGGCCAACATCAAGTTCAACGGCTCGCTGATCCTGCAGGTGTTCGGCGATGGCCCGGTGAAGCTGGCGGTGGCCGAGGCGCGCTCTGACCTGAGTTTTCGCGCCACGGCCAAGGTGGTGGGCGAGGTGGCGGACGATGCCGGCCTGGCGGCGCTGCTGAACGTGCGTGGCCAGGGCCGCTGTGCGATCACGCTCGACCCGCAAGACCGTCTGCCGGGCCAGCAGCCTTACCAGGGCGTCGTGCCGCTGCATGGCGATCGGCGCGAGCCGTTGCAGCAGCTGTCCCAGGTGCTGGAGCACTACATGCTGCAGTCCGAGCAGCTCGACACCCGGCTGGTGCTGGCCGCCAACGACGAGGTGGCCGCGGGCCTGCTGATCCAGCGCCTGCCGGTGGAGGGGGAGAAGAACCTCTCCGGCGTGAATGTGGCCAACGAAGACCTGATTGGCCAGTCCGAAGGCTTCAACCGCATCGCTCACCTGGCCGCGACGCTGACTCGGGAAGAGCTGCTGACGCTGAATGTGGAGACGATCCTTCGTCGCCTGTTCTGGGAAGAGCAGGTGCTCCGGTTCGAGCCGCTGACACCCACCTTTGCCTGCTCATGCTCGCGGCCGCGTGTGCGTTCGATGCTCACCGGCCTGGGCCGCGAAGAGGCCGAGTCGATCCTCGCCGAGCGCGGCGACATCGAGATCGGCTGCGATTTCTGTGGGCAGCAGTACCGCTTCGACGCGGTGGATGTGGGCGAGCTGTTCACGCCGGGGCGAGATCAGCCGCCGAGCTCGGGCGCACTGCAGTAGGGCGTGTGGCGCGCCGCGGCGGCGCGCCGTCAGCGCGCCGCCGCCCGCCGAAGGCGGAGGCTGGCGTGCTCGCAATCGGGCACGTCGCAGCTCTCGCAGACCCAGCGCCAGGCCGGCTGCGCGGCATCGCGCTCGGCCAATCGAGTGAAAAGGCCAGGCGCCGGGGCGTCGCGCCGGCGCAGGCAGGGGGCTACGGCGTCCATTGCCGCATTCACGCGGGCCGGCCCGGCGCCCCCGATCACCACGAAGGGCAGGCCGGCGCCTATGAGGGCGTGGCGCAGCAGGCTGTCGACCGGCTCGCGCACATGCGCACCGTCTCGAATGAAGCCATCGGCCTGCCAGGGCAGATCCAGCGCCGTCAGCAGCGTCAAACGGCAGCGTCGTTGCCACTGCAGGGCGGCGGGCTCCATCGAGCCATCGCCGAAGACCTGCCGGTGGTAGATGGCCGTCATCAACGGCGTGGTGTCGGCGATCACGATGTCGGCGCGGGCGCCGGCATCGTCGATGCGGCGGGCTTGCTCAGCGGCGATGTCCGGCTGCTCGTGATGCGCGGGTGTGCGGCCTTCGCGCTCGCACCACTCGCGCAGGTATTCGGGCACCCAGGCGCAGCGCCAACCGGTGGCTTCATGAAGCTGCGCGGCCAGGCGCTCGGCGAGGGTGCTCTTGCCGGTGCTTTCGGCGCCGACGATGGCAAAGATCCAGGGCGGGCGTTCAGTGCCGCGCATCGACATGGCCTTCGAGCCGGTTCCACGTGCGCCAGCCCGCCACCGACAGCACGGCGAAGATCGCGTACAGCACGACCGTCAGCCACAGGGCCTTGTGGGCGAACAGGGCGATGCTGACGAGATTGACCGCCAGCCACACCGGCCAGTTGTCGATGAGCTTGCGGCCAAGCAGGACCTGCCCAGTGATGCTGGCGACGGTGGGCAGCGCGTCGAAATACGGCACGTCCGAGCTGGTGAAACGTGCGAGGGCCAGCCCCAGCAACGGCCAGGCGGCCAAGGTGCCGGCGGCGGTGAGGATTTGCTGGCGTCGGCTCAGGCGATGCACCTTCAGCGCGCCGCCATCGTCGCCGCGGCCCTTGAGCCACTGCCACCATCCCCAGGCGGAGACGGCCACAAAGAACAGTTGCAGACTCGCCTCGCCAAAGAGCTTGCTCTGGGCGAACAGCAGGGCGTAGAGCAGCGAGCTGATCATCGCGAGCGGCCAGCCGAGCGAGTGCACCCGCATGTTGCAACCCACCATCCACAGCGAGAGGACGAACGCCACGACCTCCAGCCAGGTCGTCGGGCTGCCCCACAGCGTGAAGGCCTCGGCCATGAGTGGTGCAGCCAGCTGAAAGAGGGTGTCCATGGGGCTGTGGCGCGAAGGGCTCTGGCGGCGGCAGGGCGTGCGTCGGGGCTGGAGTGCGGCGCGGCGAGCGCCGCTGCTCGGGGGATGGCGGCTGGCCTAAGGGGGGACGGCTCAGCGGGCCTGGTTGCTCACCACGACCAGCAGTTCGTCCGGGCGCACCATGCCGAGTTCGCGTCGGGCCTTTTCCTCGACCATCTCGGTGCCCTCGCGCAGGTCGGCCACCTCGGCGGCCAACTGGTCGTTGTGGGCGCGGGCCTCGGCGTTGTCGGCGAGCTGGCGCTTCAGTTCGGCGCGCAGCGACATTTCATGCGGAATGCCGCCCTTGCCAAACCACAGCTCGGCATGCACGAGCAGCAGCAGGGCGGCGAGGGCAAGGGGCAGCAGACGCATCGGGGAGATTGTGCAGGACGTCAGGCGGAGCGGGTGAGAGCGAACTCAGCCGCTCCGCCGGGCCCACGCGGCCAGGGATGGCCCCTGGTCGCGGGCTGCCATCACTTCAGGTTGTAGAAGGCGGCGCGGCCCGGATAGACGGCCACATCGCCCAGGTCTTCTTCGATGCGGAGCAGCTGGTTGTACTTGGCCATGCGATCCGAGCGGCTCAGCGAACCCGTCTTGATTTGACCGGCGTTCAGGCCCACGGCGATGTCGGCGATGGTCGAGTCTTCGGTCTCGCCCGAGCGGTGGCTGATCACGGCGGTGTAGCCCGCGCGCTTGGCCATTTCGATCGCGGCGAAGGTTTCCGTCAGCGTGCCGATCTGGTTGATCTTGATCAGGATCGAGTTGGCAATGCCCTTCTCGATGCCTTCCTTCAGGATCTTGGTGTTGGTGACGAACAGGTCGTCGCCCACCAGCTGCACCTTCTTGCCCAGGCGTTCGGTCAGGTGCTTCCAGCCATCCCAGTCGCCTTCGTGCATGCCGTCTTCGATCGACACGATCGGGTACTTGTCGACCCAGGTCGCCAGGATGTCGGTCCACTCCGGGGCCGTCAGCGTGAGGCCTTCACCTTCGAGGTGGTACTTGCCGTCCTTGTAGAACTCGCTGGCGGCGCAGTCCAGGCCGATGGCGATCTGCGAACCGGCGGTGTAGCCCGCCTTGTCGATCGCTTCGAGGATCAGCTGGATGGCAGCTTCATGGCTGGGCAGGCTGGGCGCAAAGCCGCCTTCGTCGCCGACGGTGGTGCTCATGCCCTTGGCGTCGATGATCTTCTTCAGCGCGTGGAAGACCTCGGCGCCGTAGCGCAGCGACTCGCGGAAGGTGGGGGCACCGACCGGGATGATCATGAACTCTTGCAGGTCCAGGCTGTTGTTCGCGTGGGCGCCGCCGTTGATGACGTTCATCATCGGCACCGGCAGTTGCACGCCACCCATGCCACCGAAATAGCGGTACAGCGGCAGGCCGGATTCTTCGGCGGCGGCGCGGGCCACGGCCATCGACACGGCCAGCATCGCGTTGGCGCCCAGGCGGCTCTTGTTGTCGGTGCCGTCCAGGTCGATCAGCGTCTTGTCGAGGAAAGCCTGCTCGGAGGCATCCAGGCCGAGCACGGCTTCGCTGATGTCGTTGTTGATGTTTTGGACAGCCTTCAGCACGCCCTTGCCGAGGTAGCGGCTCTTGTCGCCGTCACGCAGCTCGATCGCTTCGCGCGAGCCGGTGGAGGCGCCCGACGGAACGGCCGCGCGGCCCAGGGTGCCGCTTTCCAGCAGCACGTCGCATTCCACGGTGGGGTTGCCGCGGCTGTCGAGGATCTCGCGGCCGACGATGTCAACGATGGCACTCATTTAAGGTCTCACTCCAGGTTCAGTAGCAAATTCGCGGCGGCAGGATGCCGGAAATCCGTTACCTGCGCGCATCAAGATGGGCCGCTCAGGCCTCGTAACCCTCGACCACCACCATGTGGAAGTAGTCGGTGGCGCCCAGGCGCTTCTGGCGGATCTGTTGGTACTGTTCGTCGTGGTAGAAGGCTTTCGCCTTGTCGTAGCTCGGGAAACGCAGCACGGCGATCCGGTGCGGGTTCCATTCGCCTTCCAACGTTTCGTGCTGGCCGCCACGAACCAGGTATTCGCCCCCGAAGGCCTTCACGGCGTTCGGCGCCTCGGCCATGTACTGCTTGTAGCGCTCGGGGTCGCTGACATTCATCGTGACGAGCAGGTAGCCGTAAGTCATAGGACCCCCACGCTTCCTGCCGGTCGCTGCCGCCCATGAGGGCTCGCGCAGTGGGCCGGTAAAGCCGGATCCACGCACGCCACCTGATGTGCGGCGGCCCCTGCGGAGCGCCTGGTTGAAAAGGGATTCATTCAGCAGCTGAAGTCGTTTTGGCCAAAGACCAAAGAAAGCATGCTTGTTGGCCGAAGCGACTTCAACACGTGAAGTCGTTTTCGAGGAGCGGCTGGCTCTTGATCACGCGGTCCAGTGCGACGAGTTGCTCCAACAGGGCGGCCATGTGCTTCATTGGCACCGCGTTGGGCCCGTCGGACAAGGCGTTCGCCGGGTCCGGGTGCGTTTCCATGAACAGGCCCGCCACGCCGACCGCCACGCCGGCCCGAGCCAGCACCGGCACGAATTCGCGCTGGCCACCCGAGCTGGTGCCCTGGCCGCCCGGCAACTGCACCGAGTGGGTCACGTCGAACACCACCGGGGCGCCGGTGTTGCGCATGATGGCCAGGCTGCGCATGTCGGAGACGAGGTTGTTGTAGCCGAAGCTGGCGCCGCGTTCGCAGGCCATGAAGGCGTCGGTCTCAAGGCCGGCTTCCTGAGCGGCGGCACGGGCCTTGTCGATCACGTTCTTCATGTCGCCGGGGGCCAGGAACTGGCCCTTCTTGATGTTCACCGGCTTGCCGCTCTTGGCCACGGCGTGGATGAAATCGGTCTGGCGGCAGAGGAAGGCGGGGGTTTGCAGCACGTCGACGACGGCGGCCACTTCCTGGATCTCGGCTTCGCTGTGCACATCGGTGAGTACCGGCACGTTCAGCTCGCGCTTCACCTTGGCCAGGATCTCCAGGCCCTTTTGCATGCCCGGACCGCGGAACGAAGTGCCGCTGGAGCGGTTGGCCTTGTCGTAGCTGGACTTGAAGATGAACGGGATGCCCAGTTTGGCGGTCATCTCCTTCAGGCGGCCGGCCACGTCCATCTGGAGCTGTTCGCTCTCGACGACGCAGGGCCCGGCGATCAGGAAGAACGGCTTGTCGAGACCGACATCAAAGCCACAGAGCTTCATGGGAACTTCCGCCGGCTTACGCCGCCGCCTTTTGTTTCTGCCGGCCGGCCTGGTGGGCCAGCGCAGCCTTGATGTAGCTGATGAACAGCGGGTGTCCGTCCCAGGGGGTCGACTTGAACTCCGGGTGGAATTGCACGCCGACGAACCAGGGATGCTTGTCGCGCGGCAGCTCGACCATCTCGGTGAGCTTCTCGCGTTGCGTGATGGCCGAGATCACCAGGCCCGCCTGCTGCAGGCGATCGAGGTAGCGCTCGTTGGCCTCGTAGCGGTGGCGGTGGCGCTCAGTGACCACCGGGCCGTAGATTTCGTGGGCGAGCGTGCCGGGCTTGACGTCCGAGCTTTGCGCGCCCAGGCGCATCGTGCCGCCGAGGTCGGAGTTGGCATCACGCTTCTGGATCGAGCCATCGCGGTCTTGCCATTCGTCGATCAGCGCGATCACTGGGTGCGGGCTGTCGGGGTCGAACTCGGTGGAGTTGGCGCCTTCGAGGCCGGCCAGATGGCGGGCGTACTCGATGGTGGCCACCTGCATGCCCAGGCAGATGCCCAGGTACGGCACGCCGTGCTCGCGGGCGTATTGCGCGGCGAGGATCTTGCCTTCCACGCCCCGCTTGCCAAAGCCGCCCGGCACCAGCACCGCGTCGACCTTGGCCAATTGCTGGGCGGCCTGGCCATCGGTCAGCGTCTCGGCATCGATGTATTCGATCTTGACGCGCACATGGTTGTGCAGGCCGGCGTGGCGCAGGGCCTCGTTCAGCGACTTGTAGGAGTCCGACAAGTCGGTGTACTTGCCGCACATGCCGATCGTGACTTCACCGCGCGGGTGCTCGACTTCGTGCACCAGCGTGTCCCAGCGCTTCAGGTCGGCCGGGCGGGTGAACAGCTGCAGCTTCATGCAGATCAGCTCATCCAGGCCCTGCTCATGCAGCATGCGGGGCACCTTGTAGATGGTGTCCACGTCCCACATCGAGATCACGCCGTGCTGTTGCACGTTGGTGAACAGCGAGATCTTCTCGCGCTCTTCATCGGGGATCTTGCGGTCGGCGCGGCACAGCAGCACGTCGGGCTGGATACCGATTTCGCGCAGTTTCTGCACGGTGTGCTGGGTGGGCTTGGTCTTCAGCTCGCCCGCGGTGGCGATCCACGGCACATAGGTGAGGTGGACGAAGGCGGTGTTGGCCGGGCCGTGCTTCAGGCTCAGCTGGCGCGCCGCTTCGAGGAAGGGCAGCGATTCGATGTCACCCACCGTGCCACCGATCTCGACGATGGCCACGTCCACCGCATCGGACATGCCAAAGCTGGCGCCGCGCTTGACGTATTCCTGGATCTCGTTGGTGACGTGCGGGATGACCTGGACCGTCTTGCCGAGGTAGTCGCCGCGGCGCTCTTTCTCCAGCACCGACTTGTAAATTTGGCCGGTGGTGAAGTTGTTGGTCCGCTTCATCCGGGTGGTGATGAAGCGCTCGTAGTGGCCGAGGTCGAGGTCGGTTTCGGCACCGTCATCGGTCACGAACACCTCACCGTGCTGGAACGGGCTCATCGTGCCCGGATCCACATTGAGATACGGGTCGAGCTTGAGGAGGGTGACTTTGAGGCCCCGCGATTCGAGGATCGCGGCGAGAGATGCTGACGCGATGCCCTTGCCAAGTGAGGACACCACACCGCCGGTGACGAAGACGAACTTGGTCATGTCAAAAAGCACTCCGGCGGGCCGGGGGATCGGCCGGGCTCAGGAGTGCCGTGGTGGTAAAGCGTGATTATACGGGTCGGCCTGTCCGGCGCCGACCGGGCCTCCTCCCGGGGGTGAAGCCGGGGCCGCCCCCACCCGGCTCAGCGCAGCAGTTCGAGCACGGCCGCGGCCGTGTCGTCCGGACGCTCCATTGGATAGAGATGGCTGCCCTCCATCCAGCGAAAACGCTCCTTTGCCAGCGATTGCGCCGCGGCGAGCCCGCCTTGGCGTGCCTCGACCGACTCGGTGCCGGCCAGAAACGCCACGGGGCAGCGCGGCGGGTGGCGCTTGAGCAGGCCGCCCAGGTGGTGGGGCAGGGTGTCGTAGATGCGCGTTTCGACCATGCGGTGGAACGCCAGCTCGACATGGCCCTGCCTTTCTTCGAAACCACAGGCCACGTAGTCGGCCAGCACCCGGTCATCCCAGCGAGCAAAGGCCGTCTTGGCCTTGAAGTGGGCCAGCACGGCGGTCCGGTCGGGCCATTGGTCTCTGCGCCGCCGCGACACCTTCCCGGGCGACACCCGGGGCATCAGGCCGGTGCGCTTTAGGGCGTGAATGCTGTGGGCCCGCCAGCCGGTGACCACGGGCGAATCGAGCATCACCAGTCGCGCGGCGAGATCGGGCCGTTTGCAGGCCGCCAGCAGGCTCAACAGCCCACCCAGCGAGTGCCCGACCAGGATGGCGGGGCCGCCGACCTCGGCGTCGATGAAGTCGATCAATTGATCGCGCAGGCCACGCCAATTGCTGGTGACCGGGTAGCGCGGGTCGTGGCCGAAGCGGGGCAGCGCGTGCACCGCGTGGCCGGCGCGTTGCCAGTGCTCGAACAGGAGACGGTAGGTGCCCGCGGGAAACCCGTTGGCATGCGAAAAGACGATGGGAAGCTGCACGGCCGGCTGGCGATGAGACAAGGGCGAGGCGCCGACGAGGGGCCCTAGACGATCTTTTCGTCAGGCCGGCTGATTTTGCGCATCGGCTCGTAACGTTCGGAGGGAGCCAGCAGCGGATGGGTGGTGTCGCTGCCGTCCCAGTGCGGATCGTCGATGGCTTCGAACACCTCGCGCAGCCTTTGACCCCAGGTGCCGCGGATCATGCGGAAGTAAGGGTTCTGGTCGTCGATCACCGCGATGTTGTCGCTGCGCAGCTTGCCTTCTTCGTAGACCAGCAGATCGAGCGGCAGCCCCACCGACAGGTTCGACTTCAAGGTCGAATCCATCGACACGAGCGCGCATTTGGCGGCCTCTTCCAGCGGCGTGGTGGGCGTCAGAACACGATCGAGGATCGGTTTGCCGTACTTGCTTTCGCCGATCTGGAAGAAGCAGGTTTCCCGGGTGGCCTCGATGAAATTGCCGGCCGAGTAGATGTGGAACAGCCGCATCGCTTCGCCCTTGATCTGCCCACCGAAGATCATGTTGGCGTTGAAGTCGACGCCGGCGTTGTGCAGGGCCGCGGCATCGTGCTCGAAGACCCGCCGCACGGCGCTGCCCAGCACCCGGGTGGCGTCGAACATGCTCTTGGCGTTCCAGATCGTCAGCGGCTCTCCGTCGGGTTGGGGCAGCTTTTCGACCTGCAGAATCTCGCGCACCGATTGCGAGATGCTGAGGTTGCCGGCCGACAGCAGCACCATGAAGCGGTCGCCCGGCTTCTCATAGATGATCATCTTGCGGAAGGTGCTGATCGCGTCCAGGCCCGCGTTGGTGCGTGAGTCCGAGAGAAAGACCAGGCCCGCGTTGAGCCGGATGCCGACACAGTACGTCATGAAACTCTGCCCAGGTTCGGGAATCGTCGATCGAACGATTGTCCACACTTGGGCGTTGTTTTTCGGGCGTGACCCGACCCGCCTGTTGCCTTTGTGGGCCGCGCGCCGGCCAGGGCCCGCGCGCGGCCTGTTGCCCCCCACTGGTCGGTCGTGTCAGGCCTGTCAGTCCTGTCAGTCGGTCCAGGCGTACATGTCGCAGCCGAGCGTGCGCTTTTCGCCGTCGCGGTTGCTCACCTCGAAGCTGAAGGCGTCGTGCGCGGCGGGCAGCGCCGTCACGTTGCGGGCTTCGGCGGGCACGTACCAGAGCTCGCAGCTGCCCATGCAGCCTATGCCGTTGCAGAAGTGGCCGGTGTCGACGTCAAAGGCGAGGTATCGGCCGTTCGGCGACCAGTGGGCGTAGTAGCTCATCTTCGTCGTGGTGACCCGTTCGAGCTGGCTGCCATCGAGGTTGGCCACCCAAATGTCGCTGTCCGGCGACGGCTCCACGTCGTTGACGATCTGCAACGCCAGGCGGTTGCCCTGGCGGTTCACCCATGCGCTGGCCACGGTGTGGTGCGCGGGCAGCGCCACCTGGCCGGCGGGGGTCTCGTCACCGGTCAACGAGCCGATGCTGATCGCCCCGTTGATCGTCATGCGCAGGTAGCGGCCGTCCGGCAGCCAGCTGACGATGTCCTCACCGGTGAACGAGCGCACGATGTTCATGGTCTTCAGGTCGATGAAGATCCAGTCCGATGGCGTGATGCTGTCTTCGCCCAGCCGGGCGACCAACATCGTCTTGTCCGCCGGCGACGGAATCTCGCCGCGAAGGTAGCCGTTGGCTGTCGCGCTGTAGAGCACGTTGCCGGCCATGTCCAGCACCTTCAACGTGCTTTGGTCGGCGTAGACGTCCCAGTCGGTCATCGCGTATTGCTTGCCATCCATCCACGGCATGGCCCAGCCGTCGGCCGTGACCTGCATGGGCAGGCGGCCGTCGGGGTAGGCGATCTGCATGCCATCGCGGAAGTCGAGCGCGTAGTTGTCATGCCACAGGCTGCCAGAGAGCGCTGGGGGCGGCGGGGGCGAGGGTGAGGGGGACGGCGACGGTGCCGGCGACGGTGCCGGCGATGGTGAGGGCGAAGGAGACGGCGAGGGGGAAGGCGACGGTGAGGGGGACGGTGAGGGCGATGGTGCCGGCGGCGGCGTGTTGCCCGTGGGCTCACCATCGCCACCGCCGCCTCCGCCGCAGGCCCCGAGGGCGGCAGCGCACACGACGGCGGTGGCCAGGGCCCGAAGGCGAGCCAGGCGGTCCATCGGTGATGGGGTGGCCGTTGGTGCGGCCGAGTCGTGACGATTTGTGTTCATACACCTCCAAGTGGTCGAGCTGCCTCGATGACAGCGAGGGCTCGAAGGCTAGAGAGGTGACGGTTCAAATAACATGCTTGAAACTGAACCGTGAAGCCTGAACCGTTGGACCCCGAGCACGCTGACGACACCCCGGCCTGGGAGCCTGCCGCCGAGATGGAGGTCACCGACCCCGCGGCGGTCGAGATCCTCTGGCATGTCGAAAAGCGGGTTCACCTGCAGCCCTTCATGGGCCGCACCGCCGATCTGGCCACCGCGGCCGGGCAATTGCGCATCAGCAAGACGGCGATGAGCTACTGGATGGGGCGGCTGTCCGATGTCGGCCTCATTCGTCTGGTGCGGGTGGAAAAGCGCGGCCGGCACCGTATCCGCCACTACCGCTGTGTGGCCGATCGCCTGCGCGTGAGCCTGCTGGAGGCGCCCCTGTCCAGCTACGAGGGCGTGCTCGACGACTTCACCCAGCGCTGGCAGATCCAGGCCCGCGCCGCGATGGCGCGCTCGCTCGCGCGGCAGGCTCCGGATCTGGAGCTGTGCCTGTCGCACACCGGGGCCGCCGCGGGCATGAGCTCGACGATCCTGCCCCGGCCCGGCCGACAGGCGCCGCCCGATGACTTCATCCAGTACTGGGCCCGGCTGTGGCTGACGGACGACGAGGCGACCCGCTTGGCCGATGAGTTGAATGCGCTGTACGACCGCTACGCCGCGCTGAGCGACAAGACCACCAAGACGGTGCCCACGCTGTTGCAACTCAGCCAGGTGCGCGAGACGCAGCGCTGAGGTTCAGTGCGTCAGGCGTCGCCGTCGCGATGCAACTGCTTCAGGCGGTAGAGCGCATCCAGCGCTTCCTTCGGTGACATGGCATCCGGGTTCAAGTCGGCCACCGCGCGCTCGACCGGCGAGGTTTCGCGCACCGGTGCCGCGGCAGGCGCGGCGAACAGGTCGACCTGCGCATCACGCTCGCGCGATTGGGCCTCCAGGGCTTCCAGCGCCGCGCGGGCCTGGCGGATCAAGACCGGCGGCATGCCGGCCAGGCGCGCCACCTGCACGCCGTAGCTGCGGCTGGCCGGGCCCGGCTCGATGGCATGCAGGAAGACGATGTCATCACCGCTTTCGGTGGCGCTCACATGGAAGTTCAGCGCCCGCTCGTGGCGGCGCGGAAACTCCGTCAGCTCGAAATAGTGGGTCGCGAACAGCGTGAACGCCTTGTTGCGGTCATGCAGCTGGGTGGCGATGGCCGAGGCGAGCGCCAGGCCGTCGAAGGTGGAGGTGCCGCGTCCGATCTCGTCCATCAGCACCAGCGACTGCTCGGTGGCGCCATGGATGATGGCGGCGGCCTCGGTCATCTCCATCATGAAGGTGGACTGCGCATTGGCCAGATCGTCGGCGGCGCCGATGCGGGTGTGAATGGCATCGATGGGCCCGAGGCGGCAGGCCCGCGCCGGCACATACGAGCCCATGGCGGCCAGCAAGGCAATCAGCGCCACCTGGCGCATGAAGGTGCTCTTGCCGCCCATGTTGGGGCCGGTGATCACCAGCAGGCGAGTGCGGCTGTCGAGGCGGCAGTCGTTCGGGATGAACTCGACACCGCCCGTCTCCTGCAGCCTGGCCTGCACCACCGGGTGGCGGCCAGCCTGGATCTCGATGCACGGGTGATTGACGAATTCGGGGCGGCACCAATCCAGCGTCGCCGCGCGTTCGGCCAGCGCGGCCAGCGCATCGAGCGTGGCCAGCGCGCGGCCCAGCGCAGCCAACGGTGCCAGCCAGAGCTGCAGCTGTTCCAGCAGTTGCTCGTACAGCCACTTTTCGCGGGCCAGGGCACGGTCTTGCGCCGACAGCGCCTTGTCTTCGAACGCCTTCAACTCCGGGGTGATGAAGCGCTCGGCGTTCTTCATCGTCTGGCGCCGTTGGTAGTCGGCCGGCACCTTGTCGAGGCCGGAGCTGGTCACCTCGATGTAGAAGCCGTGCACGCGATTGAACTGCACCCGCAGATTGGCGATGCCGGTGCGGGCCCGCTCGCGGGCTTCGAGATCGATCAGGAAGGCGTCGCAGTTCTGGCCGATGGCGCGCAGCTCATCCAGCTCGGGGTCGAAGCCGGTGGCGATCACGCCGCCATCGCGCAGCAGCACGGCAGGCTCTTCGGCGATGGCGCGCACCAGCAGATCGGCCACCGTCGGGTCGGGCGACAGCGCGGCGTGGCATTCGTCGAGCAAGGCGCTGCCGTGTGGCGCGACGTGGCGCAAGGCGGGCAGGCAGGTGAGCGTCATCCGCAGGCCCGACAGCTCGCGCGGGCGCACCTGGCGCAGCGCGATGCGCGAGACGATGCGCTCCACATCGCTCACCGCCCGCAGCGCCTCGCGCAGGGGCTCGTACCCCTCGGCCAGCAATTGCTCGATCGCCGCGTGTCGCATCTGGGCTGCTCGACGGTCACGCAGCGGATGCGTGAGCCAATGCCGCAAGGCGCGGCTTCCCATGCCGGTGCGGCAGGTGTCCAGCAGCGACAACAAGGTCGGCGAGCGTTCGCCGCGCAGCGTCTCTGTCAGCTCGAGGTTGCGGTGCGTGGCGGGCGGCAACTCCAGCAGTTCGCTGGCGCGTTGCACGGTGAGCGTGCTGACATGGGCCAGCGCCCGGCCCTGGGTGTGTTCAGCGTAGGCAAGCAGCGCGGCGGCGGCCGCGTGGGCGGTGCCCAGGTCCTGGGCGTTGAAACCCGCCAGGCTGGCCACTTTCAACTGCTCGCACAGTTTGCGATGGCCAAGGCCGGTGTCGAATTGCCAGGCGGGGCGGGGCGTCAGCGTGCCTTTGGACGATCGAAGCGCGGGGAAGGCGTTTTTCTCGACGTCGTCGCGATCCACCAGGGTCTCGGCCGGTGCCAGGCGGGCCAGCCAGCCGGCCAGTTCCCGTTCGGCGCACTCGGCGAGCCCGAGTTGCCCGCTGGACAAGCCCAGCCAGGCGAGCCCGTAGACGCCTCGGTGCCTATGCACGGCCAGCAGCAGCGTGTCTGCACGGTCGTCCAGCAGTTCGCTGTCGGTCACCGTGCCCGGCGTGACCACCCGCGTCACCTTGCGCTCGACCGGCCCCTTGGCGGTAGCCACATCGCCCACCTGCTCGGCCACGGCCACCGATTCGCCCAGCTTCAGCAATCGGGCGAGGTAGCTTTCCACCGAGTGCACCGGCACGCCGGCCATCACCACCGGCTCGCCGCCGCTCTGGCCCCGCGTGGTGAGGGTGATGTCCATCAGGCGATGCGCCTTGCGCGCATCGTCATAGAACAGCTCGTAGAAATCGCCCATCCGGTAGAAGACGAGCGTGTCCGGATGCTCGGCCTTGATGCGCAGGTACTGCTGCATCATCGGCGTGTGTTGGGCCAAGTTGTCCAGCTTGGACTGCAGGGATCCGGTGGAAGCGTCGGGCGAAGACTTGGCGTCGTGGGACATGGGCGAGCAGGGCGGCGGTGGACGGGTCGAAAGCGCCGCTCGTTCGGCGCGGGACGCGTATTAGACAGGAGCCGACACGCGCCGAGCGGCTCTGGACGCTCGGCTGTCGGCTACCGCCGCCGAGGGGCTGCTCAATCCGCCTCTTCGTCGCCCTCGGGCTGCACATCCTTCTTGCGCAGGCGCACCGGCTTGCGCTCGGGCGTGGCGGCGGGGGCCGGTGCCGGGGGCGCGGCGGGTTCGTCTTCCTTGATCACCCGGGTGAAGGGCGACAGCAGCTGCACGAGTTGGCCGTAGACCTTGGGCGTGCCGGCGACCACCTCGCGCTGGTGCAGGAAGTCGGCCTCGCCAGTGAAGTTGCCGATCAGGCCGCCCGCCTCGGTGATCATCAGCGAGCCGGCCGCGATGTCCCAGGGATTCAGGCCGGTTTCGAAGAAGCCGTCGTACCAGCCGGCAGCCACGTAGCACAGGTCGAGCGCGGCCGAGCCAGGGCGGCGCAGGCCCGCGCAATGCGGCGCCACGGCCTCGAACATCTTCAGGTAGCGCTGGAAGTTGTCGCCCTTGCGGAAGGGAAAGCCGGTGCCGATCAGCGAATCAGACAGACGGGTGCGCTTGGACACGCGCAGGCGCTTGTCGTTGAGGAAGGCGCCGCGGCCCTTGGACGCCATGAACAGGTCGTTGCGCGTCGGGTCGTAGACCACCGCCTGCTCGATCTTGCCGCGGTATTCGAGGGCGATCGAGATGCAGTAGACCGGCAGGCCGTGGATGAAGTTGGTGGTGCCGTCGAGCGGATCGATGATCCAGACGTAATCGCTGTGGCGCGCGCCGCGCTGCCGACCTGACTCTTCGGCCAGGATGCCATGGCCAGGGTAGGCGGTGAGAATCGTGTCGATGATCGCGGCCTCGGCCGCGTGGTCGACTTCGGTGACGAAGTCGTTGGTGCTCTTGGCCGTGACCTTGAGGAGGTCGACGTCGAGAGAGGCCCGGTTGATGATCGCCCCCGCGTTGCGGGCCGCCTTGACGGCGATGTTCAGCATGGGATGGATGGCTTGAGACATGGGCGACCTGAATGAGCTGGACGAGCAGGGGGATGCGGGCTGACGGCGGAAAAGAGCGGGCGCGGTGACCGTTGAATGGACAATCCACGCAATAAGCCCATGATTTTAGCCGCCCATGCCCGATTCGCCACCCACAACCTGCACGGACACCACACGTTTCGTGCTGATGCACACGAGCCACCCTGGCAACGTGGGCTCGGCCGCGAGGGCCATGAAGGTGATGGGCTTCCATGATCTGGTGCTGGTGGCGCCGAGATTCGACGACGTGTTGGCCCGCGAAGAGACACTGGCGATGGCCAGCGGCGCTACCGACGTGTTGGAGCGCGCCCGAATCGTCGGCAGCCTGTCTGAAGCGCTGGATGGCATCACTTACGCCTGTGCCACGGCGATGACGCCACGCGACTTCGGCCCGCCCACCTTTGCGCCACGGGCGCGTTTCGCCAGCCTGGCGGGCGAGGGCCACCGGGTGGCCTTCGTCTTCGGCGGTGAACGATTCGGCCTGGCCAACGACGATGTGTACCGCTGCCATGCCTGTCTGAGCATCCCGACGGATCCGGCCTATGGCTCGCTCAACCTCGCCCAGGCGGTGCAGGTGCTGGCCTACGACTGGCGGCAAGCGTTGGGTGGTTTCGCGGTCGAGGCCCGCACCGCGCCGGTGCAGTGGGCCGATGGAGCTGCGGTTCAGGGGCTGCTGGGGCACTGGCAGCAAGCGCTGGTCGACATCGGGTTTCTGGACCCCGCGGCGCCGAAGAAACTCGTACCTCGGTTGAACCAGTTGGCCAATCGCGCGCAACTGACCGCCGAGGAAATTCACATCCTGCGTGGCGTGGCGACCGCCATGCAGCGTGTGGCCAAAGCCCAGGGTGGCGAGCGCGCGCGGTGAGCCGCGGCTAAACTCGATCGCCCTGCCAACAACCCTTTCGATGGGAAACCCATGTTCGGACGCCTGCGCGAAGACATCGCCTGCATCCTGGAGCGCGACCCCGCGGCGCGCTCGACGTGGGAGGTGCTCACCTGTTATCCGGGCCTGCATGCCTTGTTCATGCACCGGGGTGCGCACTGGTGCTGGCACCACGGGTTCAAGTGGCTCGGCCGCTTTATCTCGCACGTCGCCCGGTGGTTGACGGGCATCGAGATCCACCCCGGCGCCACCATTGGCCGACGGGTCTTCATCGACCATGGCATGGGCATCGTCATCGGCGAGATGGCCGAGATCGGTGACGAGTGCACGATCTATCAAGGCGTGACGCTGGGCGGCACCTCGCTCGTGAAAGGGGCCAAACGCCACCCGACGCTGGGCGTGGGCGTGATCGTCGGCGCCAACGCCGCGGTGCTGGGCGGCTTCACCGTGGGCGATGGTGCGCGGGTGGGCTCTGGCGCGGTCGTGACGAAGCCGGTGCCCCCCGGGGCCACGGCGGTGGGCAACCCCGCACGCATCATCATTCACGAGCAGGATCAAGCCCGCGAGGCCACGGCGGCCAAGATGGGTTTTTCGGCCTACGGCGTGACCAATGGCGATGACCCGGTCGCGCAGGCGATGAAGGGCCTGATCGACAACGCCGGATCGCACGAGCACCAGATCGCGCTGCTGTGGCAGGCGATCGAAAAGCTGTCCGCACGGGCGCGTGAACTACCGAGCGAAGAGTGCGTGCCGCAAGACGCGCGGACGGTCGAAAGCTTCGACGCCGAGCGGTTGAACCGCCTGGTCAAGTAGAGAAGCTGCGGCGCGCGGCCTTGGGCCGGAACGCGTCGCACACCTCGGCGCGGGTCTCGATGTAGGGGCCACCGATCAGGTCGACGCAGTAGGGCACCGCGGCAAAGATGCCCGGTGCCGGAGGGTCGGCACGTGGCAGACCCTCCAGCGTTTCGGCGATCGATTTCGGCTGGCCCGGCAGGTTGATGATCAGCGCCTGGCCCCGGATGACCGCCACCTGCCGCGACAGGATCGCCGTCGGCACGAAGCGCAAGCTGATCGCCCGCATCTGCTCACCGAACCCGGGCATCACCTTGTCGGCCACGTCAAGCGTGGCCTCAGGCGTGACATCGCGCGGAGCGGGGCCGGTGCCGCCGGTGGTCAACACGAGGTGGCAACGGGTCTGGTCGACCAGCTCGATCAGCGTGGCGCTGATGCCGGGCCGCTCGTCGGGGATCAACCGGGTCTCCCACGAAATGGGGTTGCGAATGGCGCGTGTCAGCCACTCTTGCAGGGCCGGGATGCCCTTGTCTTCGTAGACGCCGGTGGAGGCACGGTCGCTGATCGACACCAGGCCGATGTGCACCGCCTCGAAGGGGCTCGCGGTGTCACTCATCGTCGTCTTCGCCCTCTGCGTCGTCGCCGGTCGCTGACGGTGCATCGCCGGCCAGCGCCGCCTTGATCAGCTGGAACAGGTCTCGGTAGCTGCGGCCGTGGCGCTGGTCGGGCTGGGCGGCCGCATCGGCGGTCTTGGCATCCTTGCGAGCCGACCGGACCAGGCTGCGCAGCTGCTGGGCATCCGTGTCGGCAAAGCGGTCGAGCCAGCGGGTGATCGCATCGTCGCTGGCCAACATTTCTTCTCGCCAGCGCTCGGCCTCGTGCAAGGCGAGTGTCTCCTTGGCGCTGCCCAGCTTGAAGGCGGCGATCGCCTCGCGAATCGGCGCTTCATCGGTGTTGCGCATCAGCTTGCCGATGAACTGAAGGTGCCGGCGGCGGCCTTCATGAGACCGGGTGCGGCGGAATTCGGCCAGTGCGTCTCGCAAGGCATCCGGCAGATCCAGCTTGGCCACACGCGACTCGGGCAACTGCGTCAACTCAACGCCGAGCGACTGCAGGTCGTGCATCTGGCGCTTCAAGGCCGATTTGCTGGGCCGTTCGGCCCGGCTGAGCGGCGTGTCGTCGTCGCCTGGCTCGGGCTGGGGGGCGTTGTCTCGGGGCGCTCGGCGCATCGGTAGTGGGGCAGTTGGAGATGAAAGGCAAACCTAGTCCAGTGAAACGGAGAAATCGGATGTTCGCCGGTGTTTGGCAGGGCGCGCAGCAAGGCGCGGCGCGCAGCCCAGGCTGTACGCCTGGGCAAGGGTCGCAACGCCGCGGCGCGCC